>NZ_PVQL01000003.1:0-389170 GCF_002998085.1 Bacillus sp. NMCN1
ATCAGGTTGATAGGTCTGAGGTGGAAGCGTGGTGACACGTGGAGCTGACAGATACTAATAGATCGAGGACTTAACCTATATTCTAATGTGAAGCTTGAACATTGTTATCTAGTTTTGAGAGAACATTCTCTCCATCAGGTTTGGTGGCGATAGCGAAGAGGTCACACCCGTTCCCATACCGAACACGGAAGTTAAGCTCTTCAGCGCCGATGGTAGTTGGGGGTCTCCCCCTGTGAGAGTAGGACGCCGCCAAGCTTTTTGCTTATATCCTTCCAATGGAAGAAGTTACTTTATCATTCCGCAGTAGCTCAGTGGTAGAGCTATCGGCTGTTAACCGATCGGTCGTAGGTTCGAGTCCTACCTGCGGAGCCATGCTTCCATAGCTCAGTAGGTAGAGCACTTCCATGGTAAGGAAGAGGTCAGCGGTTCGAGCCCGCTTGGAAGCTTTCCTCTAAATGTTGATCTGACAGGGTTTCTCGATGATGAGAAGGCTTTTTTTTATGTCCTTTTTTATTTGCTTGGGGACAAATTGGGGACCAATTATCGAATTTGCAATAAGTTTGTTAAAGCATCCGCCACTAGACCGTATGTGTATACGTATCAAGAGTTGTTTTAACATACGCATGACCTAAACGCTGAGAGACAGATTTAATATTAAACCCAGGTATTTAGCTGATTTGATTTATTAGCATAGTAGCATGAGTAAGACGCATATCATGCAAATGAATTTTCTTATATCGAGCCTTTTTGCGAATCGCTCCCACCATGTATTTAAATTTGAAAAGGTAGTTGAGAGCTCACAATGCTAATTCGTCCAGCTGAAGACAGAGCAAGGCATTCCATTGGCCAACGTTGTGCCACATATAAGAGATGGAACGGATCGAAGACAAAAGCAGCTCTTCAAAAAGCATTGAAAAAATGAAAAAAGTAAAGCCCCTGACCATAGAGAACAGGGGCTTTTTTGATGTTTATTTTTCATCGTTTGAAAATGCGTGAAGCTGCAATTCTTTTGCATTTGCAACTTTCATTGTTCTTCTTTTGAAGTGAATCCTTTCTCTGTTACTTTATCGAGTGTTTTTAGGGTATGTGAAAAAGTGTTGTTTCCACACGGTTTTACACTAATCATGTTTCTCCCCTGTTTTCGTAAAATGTCATTTTTATTTTACTTAATATTCCACAAAACGCAGTTGATTGAATTTTATCATCCCTATGTGCTTTTTAAATGTGTCGAATTTGTGAAATTAACAATTTCCACAAACTAAAATATATGGTAGGTCTGTCTATAGTAGGTAACACAATACTCATTGTTATGGTGAGCATTAAAAGAAGGAGATTTCATGATTATTGCCATAACTGGTGTTACATATGGTAGTAAAGTTAGAGAGCCAAAAGGTGCTCTGCATTACTACTATACACATGCCTTAGAAATAGGAAATTCTAAGGAAGAGCTTCTCATCCAAATGGACTTGACAGATAAGCTCGAAAAAAATTACACGGAGGTAATAGGAAATGAGAATTAACCACAATATCGCAGCACTTAACACTTTAAACCGTCTGTCTGCAAACAACGGTGCGAGCCAAAAGAACATGGAGAAGCTTTCTTCTGGTCTTAAAATCAACCGTGCAGGAGATGATGCAGCTGGTCTTGCAATCTCTGAGAAAATGCGTGGACAAATCCGCGGATTAGAAATGGCATCTAAAAACGCACAGGACGGTATCTCTCTTATCCAAACAGCTGAGGGTGCTTTGACTGAAACTCACTCAATCCTTCAACGTGTACGTGAATTAGTGGTTCAAGCTGGAAACACTGGTACACAAGATAAAAACACAGATCTTCAATCTATTCAAGATGAGATTGAAGCTTTACAAGAAGAAGTTGATGGAATTTCAAATCGTACAGAGTTTAACGGTAAAAAATTATTAGATGGTACTTTTAAAGGAACCCCAGGAACACCAGCAATTCCGCCGACAGATCCAGATGATCCAGATACAGGTACACCTGTAGTCCCAGCAAGTGGTAATGCTTTAGTGTTCCAAATCGGTGCTAACGCAACTCAACAAATTTCAGTTAGTATTGATAAAATGAGTACTGATGCATTAGGAGTTAAAGATGATGATGGTAATGTTGTAGCCAATCAAGCCGTTAAAAACATCGATGTAAGAAAATTTGCTGACAATGATGCAAAAGCAGATGATGTTGGTTTTGATACTCAACTAAGTATTGTTGATGCAGCTGTTAACCAAGTATCTGCTCAACGTGGAAAACTTGGTGCAGTACAAAACCGTTTAGAGCACACTATTAACAACTTGGGTGCATCTGCTGAAAACTTAACAGCTGCTGAGTCTCGTATTCGTGACGTTGACATGGCAAAAGAAATGAGTGAGTTCACTAAGAACAACATTCTTTCTCAAGCGTCTCAAGCTATGCTTGCACAAGCGAATCAACAGCCACAAAACGTACTTCAATTATTACGTTAATAAACCAAAAGCCCCATTTATATAGGGGCTTTTTTTGTTTGTTTTAAAATGTTGGACTTGCTCAGTGACAAATAGAATCATGAAAATGGAATAAATCGATTGATAAGGAAGCTTTGTATCAATTTTCTACACATTCCTTCTTTTTGTGCTTGATTCCTTAGTTCCTTTCTTATATTCTTACTAAAGTGATGATTATCCTCTCTAACAAAAGACTCTGTACGTTCCTCTTTTTCCCCGAAAGTGAAGCATTGTTTATTTTCCTTTCTTCATTTCCAGGTTTGATTGATCTTCTTTTCTGTGTGCGGTATGTGTATAAAAAGGAGTAGATGGTTTGAAAGATTTATTTGTAAAGCAAGAATGGTTTGGACATGTGCGTCAGGATGTGCTGGCGGGTATTTTAGTGGCTCTGGCTTTAATTCCTGAGGCGATTGCGTTTTCGATTATTGCAGGCGTTGATCCGAAAATTGGGTTGTATGCTTCGTTTTGTATTGCAATTGTGATTGCGTTTGTTGGTGGACGGCCGGGTATGATTTCGGCCGCTACAGGGGCTATGGCTCTGGTCATGGTTAATTTGGTTGCCGATCATGGATTGCAATATTTGCTTGCAGCTACGATTTTAACAGGTCTCATTCAAATTGTGTTTGGATTGTGCCGAGTGTCTCGTCTAATGAAATTTATTCCGAGGTCCGTGATGGTTGGTTTTGTGAATGCGTTGGCTATTATGATCTTTATGGCTCAGCTTCCGCATTTCATTGGGGAATCAATGGCCATGTATATCATGACAGGTGGTGCTTTGCTGATCATTTATTTATTGCCGATGGTGATAAAGGTGATACCTTCCCCACTCATTGCGATTATTGTCATGACGATCATTGCTGTATTTGGACATATTGATGTTAGGACAGTTGGAGATATGGGAGAGCTTCCTAGTACTTTGCCTGCTTTTCTGATTCCTCAAGTTCCGTTTAGCTGGGAGACACTTGCTATCATTTTTCCTTATTCTTTAGCACTTGCGATGGTTGGTTTACTTGAGTCTCTTTTAACTGCACAGATTGTCGATGATATGACGGAGACGTCTAGTCGTAAGAACAAGGAAGCGAGAGGTCAAGGGATTGCCAATGTGGTTGCAGGATTCTTTGGTGGTATGGCTGGCTGTGCGATGATTGGTCAATCAGTGATTAATACGAAGGCAGGCGGGCGTGGCCGTCTTTCTACCTTTGTAGCGGGAGCATTTCTAATGGTGCTAATTTTTGTGCTCGGTGATGTGGTGGTTCAAATTCCGATGGCTGCTCTCGTGGCTGTGATGATTATGGTCTCCGTTGGGACATTTGATTGGAGTTCCTTTCAGCAGTTAAAAAAGAATCCGAAAACAGATTCTATTGTCATGATTGTCACGGTCGTGACTGTGGTATTGACTCATGATTTATCAAAGGGTGTGTTTGCAGGTGTGCTGCTCAGTGCGGTATTCTTTGTAGCAAAAATATCGAAGCTTCATATTATCTCTACAGAAAGCCAAGCAGGTATTTGGGTGTATCGAATTAAAGGGCAAATTTTCTTTGCTTCTGTCACTGAATTCATCCAAGCGTTCCATCAGGAAAAAGATCTCAAAACAGTTGTGATTGATTTGTCTGAAGCGCGTATATGGGATGAATCAGGCGTGGCAGCGATAGAACGTGTAAAGGAAAAGTATCAAGCAGCTGGTGTACAGGTAGACGTTGTTGGAATGGATACATCAAGTCGAAAGCTTGTGAAACAGGTGAATGGTTCTTAAAAAGGCCTTTCTGTTTGTTACAATAGAAAAGGTAAGAAAGTGAAGGATGGAGGTGGCCGGCATGCTTGTGCGTTTGAACCAAGTGATCGGCCGGATGATGCCGCTTATTACTCCCATTAGTGTGTTACTCGGTGTATTATTGGCGGCCTATTTAAAGGATTTTACGTTTATGGTACCCTGGGTATTTGCTATGATGACATTTGCAGGGAGCTTGTCATCTACTTTTTCAGCTTTAAAGCATACGGTGATGCACCCATTGCCTTTGATTTTATCTTTTATGATTTTGCATGTGCTGATGCCTCTTTATGCTTGGTCAGCGGGACATCTAATATTTGCGGGTGATGCCATGACGATCACCGGTTTGACGCTTGCTATGGTGATTCCGACAGGTGTGTCTAGTTTAATATGGGCGGCGATGTATAAAGGGAATGTCGGGTTAACGTTATCCATCATTTTAATTGATACATTGCTTTCGCCATTGATTGTGCCAGCCAGCTTGTCACTCTTTGTCGGTACACAGGTCCATATGGACATGGTGGCGATCATGAAAGGGCTGTTCGGTATGGTGGTGCTGCCGTCTATTTTAGGGATGCTCGTTCGTCAGTATGCAAAGCCGTCGGTGACGAAAACAATTAGTCAGACTCTGTCCCCTTTTTCAAAACTAGGCTTGTTTGTTGTCGTATCGATTAACAGTTCTGTTGTTGCGCCATATTTGCGGGAACTGGATGCTGCATTTTTTAGCAAAGCAGCGACTGTCTTTTTCATTGCGATGAGTGGGTATATATTTGCATGGTTGATTGGTAAGGTGATGAAATGTACTCAAGGAGAGATTGTGGCCATTGTGTATACGGGCGGCATGAGAAATATTAGTGCGGGGGCTGTGCTGGCTATTAGCTTTTTCCCGCCTGCTGTTGCGGTTCCTGTTGTGATTGGCATGCTATTTCAGCAAGTGCTTGCTGCCTTGTTTGGTTTCTTACTCAATCGTTTTGAGCTGAAAGCACCTGCTGTGTCTAAATCTTTATCATGAAAAAGCCTCCATCTTATGAGATGGAGGTCTTTTTGCGAGTTAATAGATGAGATATTTCTTTCGTTTCTTTTCGAACGTTTTAAGGTCATGATGATAACGTTTCATGATGTGTTTGACGGAAGTACCTTGATTGATTTCTTCTTTGATCCAACCATTCCCGATGAGTTTATCAAAGCTGCCTGTTTGAAGAAACTGAAAGTCTTTAGGATATAAATCATGTATTACTTTGATGATGGATAACCCTGTTTTTACCGCTTCAAATGAAGAGCGGTCTGTGACGTATAGCTGCACACCGTGTGATAGCTTACCTGCATGTTTAGAAAAAGTGGGGGTGAATGATACGGGTCTAAATTGTACACCCTTTAGTTTTAACTGATTTAAATGATCTGCTAGCTCGCTGCTATTGATATATGGTGCACCAATGAGCTCGAACGGTTTTGTCGTTCCTCTGCCTTCAGAGACATTTGTGCCTTCAATTAATCCTGTGGCGGGATATACAAAGGTACTATCCACTGTTGGCATGTTAGGGGAAGGAAGAACGAACGGCAGCTTCGTGTCATCAAACGTCATAGAACGCTTCCAATTTTTCATTTTGATGACTGTTATATCAGCATTGATATGAAATTCTTTGTTAAAAAATTTTGCGAGTTCGCCAGTGGTCATTCCATGCCTTAATGGTATTGGATAGAGCCCCACAAATGAGGCGTGTTCAGGTTCTAAGACAGGTCCTTCTACTTTTACTCCCCCAATGGGGTTTGGACGGTCTAGGACAACAAAGGGAATGTTGTTTTCTTTAGCGGCTTCCATTGCATAGGCCATCGTGTAAATATAGGTGTAATAACGAGTACCAACGTCTTGAATATCAAACAGCAGGACATCTACATTTTTGAGCATTTCAGGGGTTGGTTTTCTTGTTTTTCCATAAAGAGAGTAAACAGGAAGACCTGTTTTTTCATCGGTATAGGATTCGACGCCTTCTCCTGCCTGTGCATCGCCGCGCACGCCGTGTTCAGGTCCATATAAAGCAGTGAGCTTGATATTTGGATGCTCAAATAGGAGATCGACACTGCTTTTCATATTTGCATCAATGCCAGTCGGGTTGGTAATGAGACCAACCCTTTTCCCTTTTAGCCATGAAAGATTGCTTGAGAGTAGCGTTTCGATCCCTGTTTTGACTGCTGCTTTTTTTCCTTTTGTGTCTGTTCGTCCATGATCTGCGGGAGAGGCGGCGGTCAATGTGCTCATGATGAGAATGCTTGCGAGTATGAAGCATGCTGTTTTTTTCAAGAAAATCCCTCCTATTTGATCTGTTTCCCTTTCAAGTTGAGTCCATAGCCGAATGGATATAGGGTTTGATTTGGATGAGTGACAGATGGGATATCAACAGGCAGTTTGCCTTTAGGTGATGCAGCGCCAAATATCACTTCTAATCCAGCTGGAATATTTGGCTGATTGAATTGTCCGTTTGAGTAGCCTTTAAAACCGTAAACTGCTAGTAAGGCATCAGCCTCCTCAAAATTTGCTGCGTCGTATGGATTTCTTAGACTCATGATGACCAATTTTTTGTTTTGTGATGCTGCTTCTTTCATAACAGCACGAGGGAAGGTAGTAGCCCATTTTTTCGGGTCCTGTACATTGTCATCAATCATACCATCATTCACAGCTGGGTCATTTTGGACAACGTAAGAGCCCGTAATCACATAGTTAGCATCTTGAAGCATTTTGGCTGTTTCTTTGGTGAAGGTCTTATCCGCAAAAGCATATGATTGGATACGTACAGGCTTGATCTTTTTTTGTTTGATCAGAGAGTCAATTGTGACAGACATGGCTTTTGTCTGATTTTCGTAAGGTGCCATGACCAAGATCTTGTCATTCTTTTTAGGCTTGAATGGTAGGGTCTTATCATTGTTTTTAAGCAGGGTAATTCCCTCACGTGCCATTTTTTGTTCTGCTTTCCGGTGCGACTTTTTCCCAACGACTTGAGTGGCTTTTTTGATTTTTTTCTCAAGGGTGATAGGTTTCTTGGAAGAAATGATGCCGCGTTTGATCTTCAATTGAAGAATTTTTTCGACAGATTCGTTGATCTGCGACATCGGAATCTCTTTCTTTAAAATCGCTTGTTTTACAGCATTGAATACATTCTCTAGGTTTTTCTCTGTTTTTAATGAGATGACTGGTGCTGGCATAAGGGCGATGTCGACACCTGCCTTAATGGCCATCACTACGGCTTCTTCCTGTCCAAAGTTATCTGCAATCGCTTTCATGTTTAGTGCGTCTGTTACGACAACACCTTGAAAGCCCATCTCTTCTTTTAATAAGTGTGTGATGACTTTTTTCGATAAGGTTGCTGGGACCATAATGTTCTCGCCATCTTTTTTGCTTTTATACGTTGTATCATCAATGGCAGGGAATTGAACATGAGCGGTCATGACCATATCCGCACCAGCGTTGATCGCTTGTTGAAACGGATACAGCTCCACTTTTTTAAGACGATCTAGGTCATGTTCTACGAGCGGCAAGCCATAGTGACTATCGACGGCTGTATCACCATGTCCCGGGAAATGCTTTAGTGTGGAAATGGTCTTTTCCTTTTGAAGTCCTTTCATGGTTTGAAGGCCAAGCCTAGTGACAAGAGCAGGATCAGAGCTAAAGGAACGGACACCAATGACGGGGTTGTTTGGGTTATTATTCACATCAAGCACAGGAGAGAAGTTTGTATTGATCCCTAGTGCATTTAGTTCTTTGCCGATGATTTTGCCTGTGTCGTATGCATTTTTCTTACTTCTAGAGGCACCAATCGACATATTTCCTGGGAAATGTGTTCCCTTTTGTAATCTTGTGACGATTCCACCTTCTTGATCAATTGAAATGAGTAAAGGAATGTTTGGTGATGCCTTTTGAAATTCATGGGTGAGTTTGACGGTTTGTTTCGTATCAACGACATTCTCGGCAAACAAGATGACACCGCCTAGATGATATTTTTCTACAAGATGGGATACTTCTTTATTCATCTTTGTTAAGCCTGTAGGTGCAGATTCATCTTTTGTTTGCCAATTACGAAAGTCTGGCATGAGCATTTGACCTATCTTTTCATCCAGGGACATGTCTTGAACCATTTGTTTGGCAGTTGGAAGAGGGGCAGAGCTAACCTTTTCCGTTGGAATGGAAGAGGTTAGCAGGGCCAAAACCAGAGCAGCGGGGAAAAGAGCTTTTAACATCGTATTCCTCCTTTTACTTAAAAGATTCGTAGATTGCGGTCATGATGCTTCCATAAGTGCCAGTTGGGAAAAGGTCACCTTCAAATTGATTTGGGTTGGTTTCAGGTGAAACGACAGGCGAATGTTTCTTATTTGTCAGCAAGACGATACCTAGATTATGTTTTGGATCAATCAATGTCATGGTTCCGGTCCAGCCGGTATGCCCATAGGCTTCGTTACTTGCATATTTTCCAAACATCCATTCCATGTCAGTATGACCGTTTTTACGCCAGCCTAGCCCGTAAGTTGGGTTTGTATCAGAGGAGGCTGTAAAGAGATCGATAGAAGCTTGATCAAAGATGGTTGTTTTTCCATAGCCTCCTTTGTTAAGCATGAGCTGGAGCAGCACGGCCATATCTGAAATGTTAGAGAAAAGTCCAGCATGACCAGAGATACCTGCCATTGAGTAATATGCTTTCTCATCGTGGACTTCGCCTAGCAGGGTATACCTGCGAATGTTTTCAAAATCAATGACACCATCTCGCGAATTGCCTAAACGTTCTGTTGCTGCAAAATGCTTCGGTTTAAATCCTTTTTGCAGTGGATTGAACATTGTATGTTTGAGACCTAGCGGCCGATAGATTGTCGACTCTACATATTGATCAAGACGCATACCTGTTTTTTTCTCAATGATCATGCCTAACAGCATGTAATCAATGTCACTATAAATATGCTGGGTGCCTGGTTTGTATTGCAGTGGCACCTTCGGCAGCCATTTCATCGTTGTCTTTCTATCTTGAGAGAAAAAGGTGCCGGCTGCTTCTTTGCTATAAAATAAGACACTGGAAGGGAGTCCGGCAGAATGGGTAAGAAGATCTTTTACACGGAGCTGATCTTTGCCGGTTACCTTTGCATCTGGTTCATCTTTAAAATCTGGCAGGATGGCTTGTATTTTTTCGTTCACATCCAGTTTTTTCTCGTAGACAAGCTTTTGCAGGGCATAGTTGGTTGCATACATTTTGGTGTTGGATGCTAAGTCGAACAGTGTATTTTTTTTCATTTTCTTATATGATTTGAGTTCAGTTGTGCCGTCGTATTTTTGTCTGTAGCCATAGGCTTTTTGATGGACGATCTTTCCGTCCTTGATAATGATGAGTGCGGCTCCTGGAAATCCTGCTTTGATGTCGTTTTGAATCATGTGATCAACCTTCCTAAGCTGCCTGGAAGAAAAACCTGCTTGTTCCGGTTGTTTTGCCTTTTTTAAGACGGGATATTCTTCAGGTGCTGTTTTAGACAAAGACGATACAGGATGGGAGCTAGTTGCAAATGTTTGTACGGGTAATCCAAGGAGCATGAACAGACATGTTATCAAAAGAAAACATTTCTTCAAGGTCTAGACCTCCTTATTGATTGGTATCCTCGAATTCAACAGCCATATCATCATGAAATCCAAATAAGTATGTGAAGAAAAATCCAGCAACATATGCAATAAAGAGTCCGATTAAGTAAAGAAGCATTTGATGTGTGTGAACGATAAAGGTTAATGGGAGACCTGATACACCAATCGCCTTCGTTGCAATTTGGAAGTAGGCTTGAAATGCACCGCCGATTCCAGCTCCAAGACAAGCGGTGAGAAATGGTCGTCCCAGCGGGAGTGTGACACCGAAAATGAGTGGTTCACCAATGCCAAGCATCCCTGAAGGAAGTCCACCTGCGATGGCTCTTTTGAGTTTTTTCTTTTTTGTTTTCATATAAATGGCGAATGCCGCACCGACCTGGCCTGCACCGCCCATAGCGAGAATTGGCAGAAGCGGGTCATCTCCAATGGAATTGATGAGTTCCATATGAATCGGTGTCAGTCCTTGGTGAAGTCCTGTCACAACAAGTGGAAGGAAGGTCGCACCAAGAACAAATCCAGCGAAGATTCCGCCCATATTTAATAGATAAGTTAATCCTGAGGTAATGGCATCAGATATAAATCCGCCGACTGGCATGAAGACAACGTACGTAAAAATGCCTGTAATGAGTAGTGTGATGGTAGGTGTGACGATGATATCAAGTGATTGCGGGACGAAGCGTCTAATTCGGGTTTCCACAAGCGCCATAAAGATGGCGGCTAGAAGAACACCGATGAGCCCGCCTCTGCCTGGTAGAATATTTGTGCCAAATAACATTATATCTGCGGAGGCTGGGTTAATAATGAGGATACCAGCTAAAGCGCCTAATGCAGGAGAGCCTCCAAACTCCTTTGCGGCATTTGTTCCGACTAATATACCGAGATATGCGAACAAGCCTGAACCAATAACGGTTAAAATGATCGCTGCTTGAGACTTTTCATCGAGCCAGCCTGCTTGCACGATTGCTTTCGTAATCCCTGTAATAAGACCTGATGCAACGAGTGCCGGAATGATAGGAATAAAGATGCTGGCAATCCGTCGTAAGAACAGCTTGAACGGTGTGCGGTTCTTTTGTGAAATGGCTTGCTTGTTTTTTTGTGCTTCGTTGTTTAAATCATAAGAGCCAGAGGCATTTAGCAGCTGTTCAAACGCACTTGATACTTGGTTGACAACACCGGTACCTAATATGATTTGGAGCGTTTCTGCCTCGACGACACCAATGACGCCATCGAGTTCTTTGATTGCTTGGATGTGAACTTGTTCATTGTCAATCAGCGTAATTCGGAGACGCGTCATACAATGTGTATGGGAAGAGATGTTTTCAGAACCACCACAGAGAGAAAGAATGTCTTTCGCCAACTGCTGATATTTCTTTTGATGACTCATGTTGAATCCCCCTTTGATTTTCGTCTCATGGAGCGGATGGCTTGCCTTGTCTTATCAATATATTGCGCTGTCTCTTCATATTGACGGGAAGCTAAGCTGAGGAACAAGACATCAATTAAGTAGAGCTGTGCCATTCTAGAGGAAGTGGCTGCACTGCGAAAAGGTGCTTCATTGGAACCGGACGTCGATAGGTGAACGTCACATAAGGCAGAAACGCTTGTTTGACCTGGATGCGTTAAGGCAATCGTTTTCACTTGGTTGTCTTTTGCGAGCTGAAGGGCTTGAATGATGTCTAACGTTTCTCCTGAAAAGGATATACCGAACACGATGTCATTCTTTCCTGCATTTGCGATGACCGTGGATGCGATGTGCATGTCAGTGAATGCTGTCGCTGCATAATTAATTCTGAGAAATTTCTGCTGGGCATCTGCTGCGACGATGCCAGATGCGCCGACGCCGATAAAATGGATTTGATTTGCATGCAGCAGTAATTGAACAGCTTTTTCTAATGCTTCTGCATTTAAAATAGAAGCGGTGTCCTTAATCGATTGAATCGAGTTTCCTGCTGTTTTTTGAATAATGGATTGAAGCGGTTCATCTTGTTCGATATCACGGTAGCCATGTTTATCGTCGTGCATCAAGTCTCCAGCGATTCGCATTTTTAAATCGTGATAGCCATCTAGCCCGAGAGATTTACAAAGGCGGATGACTGCAGAGCTGCTTGCACCGGCTGCCTGACTGATCTCGTGTACTGTGCTCTTAATGACTTTATCAGGATGGGCAAGGATATAGTCTGCAATGATTTTTTCAGATTGGGGGAGCTTTGCTTTCATTGTGTGTAGTAGGGTGAGTCCACCTGCTGACATGAGCACTGCCTCCTTTAGGATTGATGATGAGAGATGGCTTTGTCGATATGGCCATTCGTTTTGTTGAGTAAATCCTTGGCTGTTTTTTTGTCTGTGTTTGTTTGAAGCATGACGATGGCGGTTTTGACTTCTAAGTCTGCTGCTTCAAGAGTTTTCACGGCTTGTTTGTAGGAAGCGTTTGTCACATGTTGAATGATGGTGATGGCGCGTTCTTTTAATTTATGATTGCTGACTTTTACATCAACCATCAGGTTTTCATATACTTTACCTTGTCTGATCATGACAGAGGTGGAAAGCATATTTAAAATCATTTTATGAGCGGATGCGGCTTTCATTCGTGTTGACCCAGTGATGGCTTCTGGTCCTACAATGACTTCAATGGCGCAGTCTGCCAGCTCGCTAATTTCTGCTTGTTCATTACAGCTGAGGGCTACTGTTTTTGCGCCGATGGATTTAGCGTAGTTTAAAGCGCCGATGATGTAGGGTGTCCTGCCGCTGGCGGCGATACCGACGACCGTATCTTTTGATGTCAGGTGAATGTGTACTAAATCCTGCTTGCCGGCTTCTTCACTGTCTTCCACATCTTCGGCAGCATGTGAAAAAGCAGAGTCTCCGCCTGCCATGATGCCGACAATCACATCAGGTGAGACGCTATAGGTAGGGGGACATTCAACAGCATCCATCACGCCAAGTCTGCCGCTTGTCCCGGCCCCTAAATAAATGAGTCTGCCTCCATTTGAGATGGATTGATAGGCGAAGTCACTTGCTGTTTTGACATGTGGTAGTACACGGTTGACTGCTTGAGCGACCTTCATATCTTCTTCATTAATCATTTGGAGCATTTCGAGTGGATCTGCTTGTGATATTCCCATTGTGTTAGGATTTCTTGATTCTGTTGTCAAAGAACGCAATTGAGATGGGTGCATGCGACATTCCTCCTTATTTCTTCATTTTCAGTATATTCAGTGTGATATGAAATTTCAACATTATATTTAAATATTGAAATTATATTTCATTCTAAACGTTGTGCTACTTAGAGGTGAATAGTTAGAAAATAAAAAAAATAAAAATCCCCTTTACAAAAGGGGGACAACCTGTATATAATAATTTTTGTCAGCTTCACGGAAACAGCAAACTTGACAAACTGGCCCGTTGGTCAAGCGGTTAAGACACCGCCCTTTCACGGCGGTAACACGGGTTCGAATCCCGTACGGGTCACCATAATGTGGAGGATTAGCTCAGCTGGGAGAGCATCTGCCTTACAAGCAGAGGGTCGGCGGTTCGAGCCCGTCATCCTCCACCATATGCCGGTGTAGCTCAACTGGTAGAGCAACTGACTTGTAATCAGTAGGTTGGGGGTTCAAGTCCTCTTGCCGGCACTGTTTTTTCTTTATCAATTCCATATGTGGAGGGGTAGCGAAGTGGCTAAACGCGGCGGACTGTAAATCCGCTCCCTCCGGGTTCGGCGGTTCGAATCCGCCCCCCTCCACCATTTTTGGGCTATAGCCAAGCGGTAAGGCAACGGACTTTGACTCCGTCATGCGTTGGTTCGAATCCAGCTAGCCCAGTTAAGACACCTTTTTGAAAAAGGTGTCTTTTTTTATGTTGGCAGATGGAGTGTATAACTATTCAAAATATTGTTGAGTTGAGTCAGAAGGCATCGAGAAAGTAAAATAAAAGCATGAACAGAAAGGGGATGTACATATGGGAGATCAAAAGAAGGTCACGCTTGTCGGAGTTCCGATGGATTTGGGTCAAATGAGAAGGGGCGTCGATATGGGACCGAGTGCGATTCGGTGTGCTGGCGTAAAAGAAAAATTGGAATCGTTTTCATTTGATGTGGAGGATCTCGGCGATATTCCGGTTGAACAAAGAGATGATGAGAAAGGTTTATATACAAGTGAAAAGCTAAAAAATTTAACGGAGAATGCTGGTGCGAATCAGCTGCTGGCTGAGAAGGTTGACAGTATTGTGCAATCAGGCTCATTCCCGCTCATTTTAGGCGGTGATCACAGCATTGCGATAGGAACACTTGCGGGGGTAGCCAAGCATTATGAAAACTTAGGTGTCATTTGGTATGATGCACACGGTGATTTAAATACAGAGGAAACCTCTCCTTCTGGAAATATACATGGTATGCCGCTTGCAGTCAGTCTCGGTCTTGGGCATGCTGATTTAACGAACATTGGTGGTTATTCCCCTAAATTGAAGCCTGAGAATGTTGTTTTAATTGGTGCTCGTTCCTTAGATGAAGGAGAGCGGGCATTGATTAGAGAGAAAGGCATTAAAGTGTATACGATGCATGAAATAGATCGTTTAGGGATGACGAGGGTGATGGAAGAAGCTATTTCATATTTAAAAGAAAGAACAGATGGTGTCCACCTGTCGCTTGATTTAGATGGATTAGATCCAGCGGAGTGCCCTGGTGTAGGAACTCCTGTGGCGGGTGGCATTAGTTACCGAGAGAGTCATCTTGCCATGGAGCTTTTAGAGGAAGCGGGTATTTTGACTTCAGCTGAATTTGTTGAGGTGAATCCGGTTTTGGATGAAAAAAATAAAACAGCCGAGGCAGCTGTTGCGTTGATTGGTTCGTTAATGGGCGAAAAGCTATTGTAGAGCGGGACTTGTTCCCGTTCTTTTTTGTTTTGGGAAAATTTAAGGATATATTAAGGTTTTTACCGGTGGATATGCGTAACACGCTGTCAAAAATTTGTTAAACTATTTTTTAGAGGAGAATGAAACCTTTTGGAAAGAGGTTCGTATACATAAAGACCGGTGAAGGCAGAGGTTGAATATACTATGGACACAATGATTAAAAAGAGAATTAAGCAAGTGAAAAAAGGCGACCAGAACGCATTTGCAGACATCGTAGACCTGTATAAAGACAAAATTTATCAGCTGTGCTACCGTATGCTTGGGAATGCACACGAAGCAGAGGATATTGCACAGGAGGCGTTTATTCGTGCCTATGTGAATATTGAAAGCTTTGATGTGAATCGTAAGTTTTCTACGTGGCTGTACCGCATTGCAACCAACCTGACCATCGATCGTATTCGCAAAAAAAAGCCGGATTATTATTTAGATGCAGAGGTGGCAGGAACAGAAGGACTGAATATGTATTCTCAAATTGCTGCTAATGGCATTTTGCCAGAGGAAGAGGTGGTGTCTCTTGAATTATCGAGTACCATTCAGCAAAAAATTCTAAGATTACCCGATAAATATCGTTCGGTCATCGTATTAAAGTATATTGATGAACTCTCGTTAAAAGAAATTAGTGAGATTTTGAATATACCAGTTGGTACGGTGAAAACGAGAATACACAGGGGTAGAGAGGCTCTCCGAAAACAGTTGAGAGACCTTTGAGTGAGGTGATTTTGATGAGCTGTCAGGAAAAAATCGTCCTGCTTATGCATCAGTATTTAGACGGGGACATTGAGCCCCAAGACGAAAAAGAATTAAAAAGCCATCTGCAATCGTGTGAGGAGTGCCGTACTCATTTTCAAGAAATTGAGAAATCCATCGCGCTTGTGCAGAGTACATCTCATATAGAAGCACCATCTGATTTCACTGCAAAGGTGATGGCAGGTCTTCCAAAGGAAAAAAAGCGTGTGTCGGTTCAAAGATGGATCAAAGCTCATCCGCTGATGGTGGCCGCTGCCCTCTTTCTCATTTTGATGGGAGGCAGTCTGTTTACAAGCTGGAATACCGATCATAATTTCAGTGTGTCAAAGCAGCCGAATCTCGTCGTTGTAAATGATACAGTGACCGTACCTAAAGGGGAAACCGTAAAAGGTGATGTCACTGTCAAAAATGGCAAGCTGATTGTAGAAGGCAAGGTTGATGGAAATGTCACCGTCGTCAATGGGGAACAGCTGACTGCTTCTGCCGGACAAGTCACTGGTCAAATTAATGAAATTAATGAAGTGTTTGATTGGATCTGGTACAAAATGAAATCCACAGCACAAAATGTGATGCGGGTCATTGGACCAGAGGAACAAAAGTAAATCAAACGGGTCGAGAGCAGTCTTTTTAGGGGCTGCTCTTTTTCTATTATATTGGTCAGATTTATGCGAACTAGCATGCCAGCCATATATGGCAACTGTTTTCCTTGCTGAAACAAAATGTGGTATAATAGCCACGCTATGTATTTACACATAGGCTCTTTTTTTATCAAAAATGCATCAAACGAAGAATAACTGAAAATTCTGGAGGACGAGGAAATGGCTTTAGGGGATATTCCTTTTTTGCAGTACCTCGGTAATGCTGTTGATATTCTCGTTGTTTGGTATGTGATATATAAATTAATGATGGTCATCCGCGGAACAAAAGCGGTTCAGCTTTTAAAGGGAATTGTGGTCATTGTTCTCGTCAGGATGGGAAGTGCGTATCTCGGTCTTAACACACTTCAATGGCTGATGGATCAAGCGATTACGTGGGGATTCCTTGCGATCATTATTATTTTTCAGCCAGAGCTAAGGAGAGCGCTTGAGCAGCTTGGGCGCGGCCGTTTCTTCTCAAGAAGCGGTACACCTGTAGAAGAACAGCAGCAGAAAACGATCGAGGCAATTACAAAAGCAATTAACTATATGGCAAAACGCAGAATCGGTGCACTGCTGACAATTGAACGCGATACTGGGATGAATGATTACATAGAGACTGGAATTCCTTTGAATGCAAAGGTGAGTTCAGAGCTGCTCATTAATATTTTCATTCCAAATACACCGCTTCATGACGGTGCTGTCATTATGAAGCGTGATGAGATTGCAGCTGCGGCATGTTATTTACCGCTGTCAGAAAGTCCTTTTATCTCTAAGGAACTTGGGACGCGTCACCGGGCGGCAGTCGGAATTAGCGAAGTGACAGACAGCTTGACCGTCATCGTTTCTGAGGAGACAGGCGGCATTTCTGTCGCAAGAAATGGTGATCTCCACCGAGAATTGACAGAAGAAGCGCTTGAAGAAATGCTGATTGCTGAATTTAGTAAGAACAGCAAAGATGCTTCCTCGACCAAATGGTATTGGAGGGGCAAGAAAAATGGATAAGATTTTGAATAATCGCTGGGCCGTAAAGCTTCTTGCATTGGTCTTCGCTTTATTGCTGTATGGTGCAGTCAATTCAGCGCAAGCGCCCACGCCGAAAAAAATCGGTGAATCCTTTTTCCCAACATCGACGACAGATGAAGCAACCTTAACCGACATTCCTGTTAAAGCGTATTATGATGACGAGAAGTATGTCGTCACTGGTGTGCCGCAGACAGTCAATGTGACGATTAAAGGGTCAACGAGTGCTGTGAAAACAGCAAGACAAACAAAGAACTTTGAAATATATGCAGATATGCAGAATTTATCGACAGGTACCCATAAAGTTGAGCTGAAGGCAAGAGATGTATCAAAGGGACTCACACTATCGATTAATCCGTCTGTGACGACTGTGACGATACAAGAAAAAACAACAGCTGAATTTCCTGTTGAAACCGAATTTTATAATCAAAATAAAATCAAAGACGGCTATTCACCTGAACAGCCTATTGTGAATCCGAAAAAGGTCACAGTCACTGGTTCAAAGGACGTGATCGACAAAATTTCTGTCATTAAAGCATTTGTGAACCTAGAGGATGTCGATCAGCAAATTGAAAAGGAAGCGAAGCTCACTGTGTATGATAGCAGCGGGAACGAGCTGCCAGTCGAATTGAGTCCGTCTGTGGTGAATATTACAGTTCCCATCTCGAGTCCAAGCAAAAAGGTTCCGTTTAAAATAGAGCGGACGGGCAGCTTACCAGACGGGATCAGTATCTCAAGCATTGAGACAAGCCCGAGTGAGGTCACAGTGTACGGCTCTCAAAAAGTGCTGGATTCGCTTGATTTTATTGATGGCGTTAAGCTGGACCTAAGCAAGATCAAAGATGATACCGAGATTGATGCCGACATTCCCCTGCCAGATGGAGTGAAAAAGGTATCGCCCGAAACGGTTAAAATCAAGGTGAAGGTTGCAACAGCGCAAGAAAAAAAGATCGATAATGTACCGATTTCTGTCGTGGGTCTGAGCAAGGATCTCACCTCTGATTTTGTGAGCCCATCTTCTGGACGGCTCACGTTAACAGCAAAGGGATCAAAGAGTGCGATTGATAAACTAAAGGCTTCAGATGTTGAGGCCTATATCAATGTCGGGGACTTGAACGAAGGAACACATGAGGTCAAAATTCAAGTGAACGGTCCTCAAAATGTGACGTGGACATTATCGAGATCAAAGGTCAAAGTGAAACTGACTTCTACTGAGACGGAAGATCAGCCAGCGTCTACGAATGATCGGAAGAATCCATCTTCTGATGACGATGATCAGGATGAGAAGAGTAAAGAAGATTCCACGCAAGATAAAGCAAAGAAAGAATCAAGTCAAAGACAGCGGATCAAAGAAGATAAAAAAGAGGACGAAGCGTCCTCTTGAATGGTAAAAAAGGAGCGATTGAAACATGGGCAAGTACTTTGGAACTGATGGTGTAAGGGGTGTGGCGAATAGCGAATTAACGCCAGAGCTCGCATTTAAAATTGGGAGATTTGGCGGCTATGTGCTCACGAAGGATAAAGAACGTCCAAAGGTACTCGTTGGACGAGACACACGTGTATCCGGTCATATGCTAGAAGGAGCACTCGTTGCAGGCTTACTTTCAATTGGGGCTGAAGTGATGCGTCTAGGTGTGATCTCAACACCTGGAGTGTCTTATTTAACGAAGGCAATGGATGCAGAAGCGGGTGTCATGATCTCTGCTTCTCACAACCCAGTTCAAGATAACGGAATTAAATTCTTCGGCGGTGACGGCTTTAAGCTGTCTGATGAACAGGAGAATGAAATTGAGCAGCTGATGGATCAGCCGGTCGATCAATTGCCACGCCCAGTTGGAGCGGATCTTGGAACGGTAAATGACTACTTTGAAGGCGGTCAGAAATACTTGCAATTCTTGAAGCAGACAGCAGACGAGGATTTCACAGGTATTCACGTGGCGCTTGACTGTGCACACGGTGCAACCTCTTCTCTAGCGACACATTTATTTGCGGATTTAGATGCTGATGTGTCCACAATGGGAACATCACCAAACGGATTGAATATCAATGATGGTGTAGGCTCAACTCATCCAGAGGCACTTTCTGCTTTTGTGAAGGAGAAGGGTGCAGATATTGGTCTTGCGTTTGATGGTGACGGTGACCGTTTGATTGCTGTCGATGAAAAAGGTGATATTGTAGACGGCGATCAAATTATGTACATATGTGCACGTTATTTGAAGGGCGAAGGCCGATTAAAGGATGATACTGTCGTGTCCACGGTCATGAGTAACCTAGGCTTCTATAAAGCGCTGGAGAAACAAGGCATTAAGAGCATCCAAACCGCTGTTGGTGACCGCTATGTGGTTGAAGCGATGAAAAAGGATGGCTATAATGTCGGTGGTGAGCAATCAGGCCACTTGATTTTCCTTGATTACAATACGACAGGTGATGGCATGCTTTCTGCAATCATGCTTGTCAATACACTCAAAGCAACAGGAAAAACATTGTCAGAGCTTGCGGCTGAAATGGAAAAATTCCCGCAGCTTCTCGTGAATGTGAAAGTATCTGATAAATATAAAGTGGAAGAAAATGAAAAAGTAAAAGCAGTGATTCAAGAGGTTGAAAAAGAGATGAACGGTGACGGTCGTATTCTTGTTCGTCCATCTGGAACAGAGCCGCTTGTACGTGTCATGGCAGAGGCGAAAACAAAAGAGCTATGTGATGAATATGTGACTCGAATTACCGCTGTTGTGAAAGAGGAAATGGGTATCGAGTAATAGTTGAAAGCAAATCGCTAGGCGGCGGTTTGCTTTTTTTCGAATAAACGTCATAAATGGATGGATTTGTACGAATCTTATAAGCGAGGGTCATTTGCTGCTGCCTTCATACATAGGAGAGCACATCAAAGGTAGAACATGACAAGCCTCATCGCATATAGTGTATGGAGGTCTCACTTTCTTGAAAGGGATCACCCGCTAATTGTGATTGACGGAGGTCAGACCTTATAGTACAATCATCCTTGTGTTACTGGATTTTTATTCTATCAGGAAAGGCAGGGTAGATGTTCAGCAACTCTCTTATAATTATAGCGCCCGAACTAAGCGATCGGACGAAAGATGCTTAGTTGACGAGGATGGAGGTTATCGAATTTTCGGCGGATGCCTCCCGGCTGATCAAAAAAGAGATCACAGCCGTAAGTGTTTCTTTAAAGCAAAGAGGCGACTCTTTGTACAAAGGGAATACACATGATCTCCCAAATTAAACATGTAGAGAGGGACGAAGAAATGTCCCTTCTATTTTAGTAGGCTTTCTTTGTCCCTTTCACATGATCGGGAGGAAGAATATTTATGTGTGGAATCGTAGGTTATATTGGTCAGAATGATGCGAAGGAAATCTTATTAAAGGGTTTAGAGAAGCTTGAGTACCGCGGGTATGACTCAGCAGGTATCGCTGTGGCAAACGAAGAAGGCGTGCATGTGTTCAAAGAAAAAGGACGTATCGCTGAGCTTCGTGAAGTCGTTGATGCAAACGTAGCATCTTCAGCAGGAATCGGACATACACGCTGGGCAACACACGGTGTACCAAGCCATCTAAATGCACATCCGCATCAAAGTGCTTCTGGCCGTTTTACGCTTGTTCATAACGGTGTCATCGAGAACTATGTACAATTGACACGCGAATATTTACAAGACGTCACACTAAAAAGCGACACAGATACAGAGGTTGTTGTTCAAGTCATCGAACAATTTGTGAACAGAGGTCTTGATACAGAGGAAGCTTTCCGTCAAACGCTTCTTCAACTAAAAGGCTCTTACGCAATTGCCCTTTTCGATAACGAAAACAAAGAAACAATCTATGTGGCGAAAAACAAAAGCCCATTATTGGTTGGTTTCGGAGAAGATTTCAACGTTGTCGCTTCTGACGCAATGGCGATGCTTCAAGTAACAAACGAATATGCGGAATTAATGGATAAAGAAATGGTCATTGTCACAAAAGACGAGGTGATCATCAAAAACCTTGACGGTGATATCATGACACGTCCTTCTTATATCGCTGAGCTAGATGCAAGCGACATCGAGAAAGGCACATATCCTCACTACATGTTAAAAGAAACGGATGAGCAGCCGCTTGTCATGCGCAAAATCATTCAAGAATATCAAGACGAAAACGGCAAGCTGTCAGTCGCTGGCGATATCGCAAGCGCAGTAGCAGAAGCAGACCGCATTTACATCGTGGCTTGTGGAACGAGCTACCATGCAGGGCTTGTTGGTAAACAATATATTGAAGACTGGGCGAAAGTACCTGTAGAAGTCCATGTAGCAAGTGAATTCTCTTACAACATGCCGCTTCTATCGAAAAAACCGTTGTTCATCTTCCTTTCTCAATCTGGGGAGACTGCGGACAGCCGTGCTGTACTTGTTCAAGTCAAAGAGCTTGGTCATAAAGCATTAACGATCACAAACGTACCAGGGTCAACGCTTTCTCGTGAAGCGGACTTCACATTGCTTCTTCATGCAGGACCAGAAATCGCAGTGGCTTCAACAAAAGCCTACACAGCACAAATCGCTGTGCTTGCGATCCTTGCATCCGTTGCAGCTGAATTAAATGGTCAATCTCTTGACTTTGATCTTGTGAAAGAGCTTGGTATTGTGGCAAACGCAATGGAAGCCCTTGTCGATCAAAAGGATGAAATGGAACAAATCGCTCGTGACTTCTTCACAGTGACACGTAACGCATTCTTTATCGGAAGAGGACTTGACTACTATGTGTGCCTTGAAGGTTCACTAAAACTAAAAGAGATCTCTTACATCCAAGCAGAAGGATTTGCTGGCGGAGAACTCAAACACGGCACAATTGCTTTAATTGAAGAAGGCACACCGGTCATTGCCCTTGCAACGCAAGAGCACGTGAACCTCAGCATTCGCGGTAACGTCAAAGAAGTCGTTGCACGCGGAGCAAATCCATGTGTCATCTCACTAAAAGGCTTAGAAGACGAAGGCGACCGATTCGTCCTTCCAGCTGTACACCCAGCACTTGCACCACTTGCATCTGTTGTCCCATTACAGCTGATCGCTTACTACGCAGCCCTTCACCGCGGGTGCGATGTGGATAAACCACGTAACCTTGCGAAGAGTGTGACGGTGGAGTAGGGTTAAATTAAATTGGATTTTTGATACCCCTTTAGATATCATTTTCTAAAGGGGTATTTTTGTGTCTAAAGAGCTAATCAAAATGAAAGATAGATTCGATAAGATTGTACATTTTCAAGGGAGCGGAGTTATGAGCAAATATTTTAAAAAGGAAAAATGGGCAATTATTTTTTTCTTAATTGTTTATATCACATTATTGCTAAGCTCTTATTTGTTGATTGGTGGTCCTGCTACCGTCGAAGGACCGATTTGTGTATTTCTAGGATTCTGTTTCGTTCAATTTCTTAAATATAGATCTTTCAAAAAAGATGCAGGTAATAAAAAGGGAATATGCATACTAAGAGAGCGGCATCTAGAGAAGTCAATACAGCTTGAATATTTTAAAAAGAAAGAGAGAAAAACACATGACTAAACCTAAAATCTATACAATGAGCTTTGCAAAGGTCTATCCTCTCTACTTCGCAAAGGCGGAGAGAAAAGGACGAACGAAGTCTGAAGTCGATACGATTATTTGCTGGTTAACAGGGTACAGTGCAGAAGAGTTACAGAAACAGTTGAACAAACAGATAGACGTTGAAACCTTCTTTGCTGAGGCTCCTGAGCTTCATCCTTCCCGCAGCTTAATCAAAGGAGTCATCTGTGGTGTTCGAGTGGAGGATATTGAGGAAGAAACCATGAAAAACATTCGTTATCTAGATAAGCTAATTGATGAGTTAGCGAAGGGAAAGGCGATGGAAAAGATTTTGCGAGGTTCATCATAAACATCTATAACACGTAAGCCCAGTGAAGGCACCTTCACTGGGCTTTTTTTATATCTTATAGACCACTCGATCGATAAAAATAAAATCCATTTGAACGAATTCACTCTTCATGTCGTCAAAAGAAGTGATATCAAAACAAATTGGTGTTTGAAAAAGGAGTGGCGTGGATGGATATGAAGATGATTTTACCTCTCGTTTTGCTGCAAGCCATTTTAATGGTGATTGGTTTGTTTGATTTGCTTAAAAGAGATCCATCGAGGATCAGAGGAGAAGTGAAGTGGGTTTGGGCTTTGGTGATTGTGTTTGTGGCGAGTGCCGGTCCTATTGCGTATTTCATTTTTGGTCGTAAACAATCTTAGTAGGGGGGATTTGCTTGAATATGCTGGAGTGTCAAGGGCTGACGAAATCGTATGGTCGGCATGAAATTTTAAAAAACGTTTCGTTTTCTGTTGGGGAAGTTGGTTGTGTCGGTTTTTTAGGAGCCAATGGAGCGGGGAAGACAACGACGATTCGGATTTTGACGGGGCTTGCTCGTCCTACGTCTGGCGTCGTGAAGGTGGCGGGTATGGATGTGACAAAGGACATGGATGACATCAGTCATGTGATTGGATATTGTCCGCAGCAGCCTGCATTTTATCAGGACATGACGGGGCAGGAGTGGATGCATTGGGTTGGCGGGTTATTTCATTTAGAGAAAAAAATCATTCGTTCCAAAACAGAGGAACTGCTGAAGCTTTGCCGTGTGTATGAGGCGAAGGATCGTACCATTGGCAGCTACAGCGGAGGCATGAAGCAGAGGCTCGCCATTGCACAGGCGCTTATCAATAGCCCGAAGGTTCTTATTTTGGATGAGCCTGTGTCTGCACTTGATCCAATGGGAAGAAAAGACGTCCTGACTTTGATTGAGCGTCTAAAGCATGAGATGCTGATCTTTATGTCGACCCATATTTTAGATGACATTGAACGGGTGGCGGATCATATTATCATGATCAACAGCGGCAAAATTGAGATGTCCTCTTCCATGAAACAGATCAAAGAAGACTATATCCAGCCTGTGATTGAATTTCAATTAGAACAACAAAATACGAAATTAGTGGCTTTGTTAAAGGAGCGGCATTGGGTGGAGGAATGCATTGAAACAGGGGGCGCTTATCAGGTGCGAGTGAACGATCAACAAATGGCATTGAAGGAGCTGCCTCGTCTGATCACTGAAGCTGGCGGTGTCCTTCTCCATTATCGACTATCTAAGCTGACGCTTGAAGATATTTTCATGAAGGTTGTGAATGCATGATGATGCTGAAAAAGGAATTTAGGGAGTTATTCACTAGCTATAAAATTTTATTTGTGCCGATCATTTTTACGATTTTAATGATCACACAGCCTATTACGCTCAAAATGCTGCCAGATCTTTTATCGAAATCAGCTAATTTACCTGAAGGATCAACATTTTATATACCAGAGCCAAGTGCTGGAGAGGCTTTAGCGAGTGCAATAAGTAAATTCGATTCACTTGGCGTTTTTATTCTCATTATGATCGTGATGGGGACGATTGCGGGAGAGCGTGCCTCTGGGGTGGCTTCGATGATTATGGTGAAACCAGTCAGTCGAACGAGTTATTATGTATCAAAAATATGTGCCTATGCCTGTTTGACCTTGTTTAGTTTGGTGGTGGCGGTGCTTGCCTCCGTTTATTATGTGGACATTCAATTTGGGCATCTGGATTGGGTCAATGTGTTAAAAGGAACGCTTCTTTATTACCCCAATTTATTGCTGATTGTGGTGTCGACCATTTGTGCTTCGGCGTTCTTTACCCGTTCCGTCACAGCTGGCGGTGTGTCGCTTGTGGTCAACCTTATTCTATTTACCGTTCCTTCATTTTACGAGGATACATTAGGGAAGTTTGCGCCTAAAGGCGTGACAAGTGCGGCCGAGGAGATGATTCATAGAGGGACTTATTCGGATCATGCGCTTACGAGTTTTCTAGGTGTCACGGCATTAATTATTTTCTTTTTTCTCATCGGATGGTTTCTTTTTAGAAAACAAGAATTATAGCTTGCTGGACCCTTTGGATATGAAGGTCTAAAGGGTCTATTTAGCTCTTCCATATCATTCTGCGGAAAATCGGTTTTCATCAAGAAAAAGACATGCCGCCAGATTGAGCATCTGAGCAGGGCATCATTTTAAAGAAAACTATTCTTTTGATAGGTCTTTTTTATTTGAGCCATCAGAAGCATATCAATCTGAGTGAGAAAGAAAGTTTGATATGATAGGTATATAAATTGATTGTATTTTCAGAAAAGAGGTTTTGTTAATGCGAACATCACGTAATCCTGAGACGATACACCCGCCAGTTGCACCATATACTCATCAAATAGAAACAACAGGACCACAGCGGTGGTTAACCCTATCAGGTCAAGTAGGGATGGAGGTGGATGGAACAATTCCAGAGAGCCCATTGGAGCAGCTAGAGCTAGCGTTAGAGAATGTGAAGCGAAACGTAGAAGCGGCAGATATGGCCGTTGAAGATATAACGAAACTAGTATTTTATCTCGTAGGAGAGTTCGATGCTGCGAGCAGAAAACGAATCGTGGGTGAGTTTTTAGGGGATCATCTGCCTTGTATGACGATGATTTATGTGGTTGCCTTGGCTTCTCCTGCTTTTAAGGTAGAGGTGGATGCTTGGGCGTGTCAGGAGATTTAATAGGTAAAAGATTGGGTGATTGATACTCAATCTTTTTTGTTTTGTGACATTTTAAGAAATTACCTCTATACCCTTATCTTGTTATTGTCTGTATGGTAATATCAGGGTAAATATTGAGTGGGTCTCATTACATTTACATGTCATCGTAAAAAACACCATTGATAAGCATACATCACTCTAATAAAAAGGAGAGATTTGATGCCATTCATGGAGGTTCAGAATGTAAGCAAACGATATAGCAATGGTGATGGGATAGAGGGTCTGTCATTTTCCATCGAAGCAGGAGAGGTTGTGGCACTGCTTGGGCCTAATGGCGCCGGGAAGACGACAACGATTCGGTGTTTAACGGGTCTGTATAAACCAGATGGAGGGGAAATTCTCATAGAGGGTTTCCCGCCTGGTCATGCCCATGTCCAAAAACAAGTAGCTCTTATTCCTGATCAGCCGTATTTGTATCCAGACTTAACGGTTGCTGAACATGTTCAATTCCGTGCACGTGGATATCATAAAGGCTTAAAACAGATCAAGGAAAAGGTATATGAAGCGTTGAAAGAAGTACATATGGATAAGAAGATGAACGAACTGTGTGGAAGGCTTTCAAGAGGTCAAAAACAGCGTGTCGTCTTAGCTGGAGCCATTGTTCAAGATGCCTCCCTTTTTATATTAGATGAACCGACTGTTGGGTTAGATATTCCGTCAAAACAGTGGCTGTCGGATTGGCTGAGACAAAAAAGCAGTCAAGGTGGGTCGGTCTTTGTGTCGACTCATAGTCTGGAGTTCGTTCTTGATACGGCCAGCAGGGTGGTATTGATTCGAGACGGTGCCATCATGAAGAGTATTGATGTTCCTCAATCAAAGGAAGAGCAGAGTGAGTGGAGGGCAGAAGTTATTCAACTTCTAGGGGAGTGGTCAAGTGAATAACACACTCTCCCTTTTATGGATGAAATCTCAAAGGCGCTTGATCAGTAAAAATCAAGAAAAGAAAATGCCTTTTCTGATCTTACTTCTGTTCATTGCGGCAATTGGTTTTCAGCTAAGCGCAGTTTCAAGTATGGGTGATTTGAATACGATTGCAGCTGGATGGATCATTATCTGTTTATTTGTTCTCTATACGGGGTTTGGCTTGTTTACAAATCGGCTCCCTAGTCAAATGAACGATATCATTTGGTTATATGGAAATGGCGCTTCTTTATGGACAGTTGTCATCAGTGTATGGTTATATCACATTTTTTGGCGAGGGGCTCTTCTCATTATCTCTGCTGTGGCTGCAGATCTTCTTCTGTTTTTTATGACGCAGCAGTACCCGTTTCTGCTCGGGAAATCACTCATCCTGACAGGGCTGTTATGTTTGATCGAAACTTGGATGATTGCGGTGTCTTGTGCTAGAACCATTCGAGTATACAAGCGCCTGCTCTTACTCGGTTTTGTATTGATGTTTTGCTTCTTTGAACTGCTTGTTTTGAATCAATTGATGATGAAACAGCCCTTCTTGATGAACATTGCTGATTCTTTGATGTTTCAAGCTGGACGTATGATCGAAGAGTTCTCCATTCTTTCTTTCTTCATCTTTGTGGGAGTGATGTTCCTATCTTTCATGATGATGTACAAGGCTAGTCATCGTATAGAGATGAAGGAGTCTTTAGTCAAAGAGGCAGTCTTTTGGGAGGAATTTGAAGGGAAACATATTCAATCAAGTCCAATTGTTCAAAAAAAGGGCAAGACGTGGTGGGGGCTTCCAGCATTAACGGGCAGTTGGGCTTTTCTTTGGATTGAATTATTGCTGATAAAAAAATATGTGATGTTCCATTTGTTATCTACCATTTTGTTAATTGGTACTTACTATGTCGTCTTTACTTATTTTTTAGATTGGTTGAATCTATTTTTGATTGTCATCGCTGCATCCGTTCTTTTTAGTTCATATTACGCAGGGATTGTAAGACACGCACAAACAGGAGTGCTCTTTCTTTTCCCAGGCGCTTTATATCAAAAAATCATTCTGTTAGAAGTGTTTCAAACCTTTTGGCTGTATGCGTTCTACTTGATTTCTCTTTTATTGGTTGAGATTCAGGATGGATTGTATTGGACCTTATTTGGTGGAGGAGTTTATATATGGTTTTTGGCCATACGGCTCTTTGCTTTTATGCAGCCTCTGAGACGAGAAAGGAGTTTTGCTTTGGCCGCCTATTATCGATCATTGCTATTTGCGTCTGTGATCAGTGCTATGGTCATGATTAGCATTCATCTAATCACTGATGGCTTGTTGACAACAATTGTATCCCTAGTGGCTGGAGCTGGATTTTATGTGCTTTGTTATCGATACCGTGCGGTTCATTAAAAAGAGGAGTGATTGTAAATGAAACCAGAAAATAAGCTGTCTCAATCAGTTCAACAATTGGCAAATACAAATGAAGTTACGATCGTTCAAGCAATAGGCGAATTGAGAAAGTTCGGAAAAGATGCAGTGCCCGTCCTTGTTGAGGCTTTAAAAGAAAAAGGATCTCTGCGGAACATTGCAGCAGCTGTACTTGGTGAATTTGGAGCAGATGCGGGAGAAGCAGCTGAGCCACTAGCAAAGCTATTAGAAAGTGACGAAGAGGATACAAGAATGGCCGCTGCCATGTCACTCATGAGAATTGGTCAGCCCAGCTTGCCATTCCTTCTGCCACTGGCTAAACGTTATGTGGGACCTATTTGTTTCTGGGCATCATGGTGTATCTCTTGGATTGATCCATCAAAAATTGAAAAAAACATGTACGAGTGCTTAAAACAAGAACAAGAAAATCCAACAGGCAGCGTCACTCCTTTTGCTGCAGAGGAAGCATTAGGGAAGATTATTGCTTTTCAGCTAAAGGAAAAGGGGGATGAATAGTGGAAAAGCAAAAACTCAATTGGCCTGAGCACCTTCCGTGGATTCATCCTTCAGATCAAAGAAAAAGTTAGAAAAACATTCAATTGGTTAGTAAGTGTCAGGGAGGAGAGAGTGTTGTTTCAATCAAACAAAGAATTAAAAAGAAGCGTCATTTTTTTCGCGGGGGTTGGAGCGGTTTTGCTGATTTTGATGATGCTGAAATGGTTACCGATTCCTGCAGACTGGGAGCTGTCGTTGATTTTATTCGGATTGGGGATTTTGTTTTATTTGAAGTGTGTGATGAGGAAAGAAGAAAGTCATCATTCATCAATTCATTCAGTATGATACCTAGAATGTATATTCTAGGTTTTTTTATTAAATTTACCTTAAAACGCATCTTTTCACATGGGTGTAGAGACCAATTTTTTAAAAGTGTGGTAGGATAAATATGCTTTATTTTTATATTTTTCGAAGGAGCTGTCGTGTTGAAGGGATCTAGGGTTGAGTTAATTGATAGTTTGCGTGGTTTTAGTTTATTAGGTATTTTGATCGTGAATATGCTTAATTTTCAATATGATTATGATTTTGAGAAAATGTTTGATCCGAGCATATGGGGGCAGGAATTTGGCGTGTATGTAACGGAAATTTTGTTCCAGGGATCGTTTTATCCGATTTTCTCCTTTTTGTTTGGGTACTCTTTTATTAAGCTGATTGAATCGACGAAAGCTAAGGGACTAAATACGAATGCCATTGTCGTTCGCCGAGGCTTTGGTCTGATTGTGCTTGGGATGCTGCATTACATCTTTATTTGGAATGGCGACATTCTTCTTTATTATGGAGCTTGTACGTTTTTCTTGATGATGTTTTTGAGCAGCCGGATCAAAACAATGCTTATTTGGTCGGGTGTGTTAGGTGCATTGTCATTAGTCGTTGTGCCATATATGATGAAGCTCGTTTATGGGACTGATGAATTATTAACCGATGTGTATGCCAAAGGTGCTTATGGGGATATTTTGCTCAGCCGGATTACGGTTGAAGACGATATGATGATTGTGACCATTATTCTGGCGATCGTGAGCATTACGCTTATGCCGATATTAGGTTTTCTTTTCGGTACGATCTCGGTTGGTCCGTTCGCATTGCTAGGTATGGTGATTGGGAAACGAGGGCATCTGACAGAAGAAGATCGAGGAATGGCTTATCGTAAAGGCTGGGTCTGGATGATTGTAATCGGGCTTGCGCTAAAATGTGCGACGTTCATTGATGCTTCTTGGAGTGAATTAGTGATTACGCTTGGTGCTTATGTGCTGACAATCGGGTATATTCAAGCCTTTATTGTTTTCTACTATTCAAAGGCAGCTCAAGGTTTCAAACGTCTGCTTGCAGGGCTTGGCCGCTTGTCTCTATCAAACTATTTGGCGCAGTCGATTATTTGTACAACGATTTTTTATTCTTATGGACTTGGTCTATTTGGACAGATGGGGTCAATGTTTGGACTGCTGCTCGCTGTCGGACTGTACACAGCACAGCTGTTCATCAGCTATCTCTATTTGAAAAAATGGAGAAGAGGCCCAGTGGAGTGGTTTATGGGAAAATGGGTGTATTGGAGATAAATTGTGTTGGGGAAGGCCGCATAGCTGAAGAGCTGTGCGGTTTTTTTAGTTGAGTTGCAATCAAAAAGTAGTTGAATATTCTTTTAGTGTGTATATAATGTATATATAGTATATATACATTGTTGTATTCCAAACACCAGTACTGAAAAAAGAGGTTTTTATATGCAAATTACGATTTCAAACCATTCTAAGGAGCCCATCTATGAGCAAATTACGAATCAAATCAAATCGATGATTTTAACGGGTGAGCTTGCAGAAGGTGCAGCACTGCCGTCTATTCGGAAGCTGGCGAAGGATTTACAAATCAGCGTGATTACAACAAAGCGAGCGTATGAAGAGTTAGAGAAGGCAGGATTTATTTATTCAATTGTAGGCAAGGGATCATTTGTTGCGGAACAAAACCTAGAAGTGATGAGAGAGAAAAAATTGAAGGTGATTGAGGAACAGCTTGGAGCGGTTGTCACAAACGGCAAGGAATTAGGCTTATCTTTTGATGAATTGCAGCAGTTATTAAAGTTCTTGTATGAGGAGTGAGATGAGTGGAGCATGTGATTGAATTCAAAGGAGTGTCAAAACGATTCAAGGACTTTTCAGTTCAGAATCTCGATTTACAGGTCAAAAAAGGCTTTGTTACAGGGTTTATTGGGGAAAATGGAGCGGGTAAGTCGACCACCATTAAAATGATCATGAATTTGTTAAAACCAGATTCAGGTGACGTAAAGATTTTCGGTTTAGATTATCATACTCATGAAAAAGAGATTAAGGAACGAATCGGATTTGTTTACGATGCCAACGTTTTTTTTCCAGGATTGAATTTAAAGGACATTAAACGAATTGTGGCACCGGCCTATAAACGCTGGGATGACCAGCTTTTTGATCAATATATTGAGCGGTTTGGTCTGCCGCTGCATAAAGCAATCAAAACATTTTCAAAAGGGATGCAAATGAAGGCATCACTTGCGATTGCACTATCGCATCATGCAGAGCTGATTATTATGGATGAACCAACTGCTGGTTTAGATCCGGTCTTTAGAAGAGAGCTGCTCGGTACGTTACAAGAATTGATGATTGATGGTAATCGAACGATCTTTTTCTCGACGCATGTGACGACTGATTTAGACCGGATCGCGGATTATATTGCGTTTATACAAAATGGCAGATTGGTGTTTCAACAGTCGATTCATGAGGTAGCGGAGAATTATGCGCTTGTGAAAGGAAGCCTGGAGTTGTTGGATCGAGACACAGAAAAGGCCTTTGTCCATATCCAGCGTACAGCAGCAGGGTTTGAAGCATTAACCGATCGGATTGATGAAGTGAAACTTATTTTTGGGGATGCTGTTGTCATTGAGCGGGCGTCGCTTGAGGATATCATGTTTTATTTGAAAGGCGGGGTGGCGCATGTTTCATTTAATGAAGCGTGATGTGATTTTACAAAAAAAGCAGCTGATCATTTTTCTTCCGTTTATCTTATTTTTTATTCTCATGGATGCGCATCCGGCATTGATTTTTCTAGTCGCTAGTTTCTTCATACCTTTTAACACATATGCGTACGATGAGAAGGCAGAAACGAATATTCTATTAAACTCTTTGCCTTATACACGTAAAGAAATTATCGCATCACGTTATCTTGGTGCCGTTTTCTATATGATTATCGCAATCGGGCTGACAAGTGCTGCTTTATTTGTTTTTGGGAAACTGTTTTCGCTGACGGATATTGCGATTGGCAGCGGGCTGTTTTTATTGTTTGCGGCGTGTACGTTTCCATTGTTTTATATTTTAAAACCTGGCTATATCACTACGGCAGTGATCATTGGCTTTATCTTTCTATCCGCTATGGGACCGCCTGTTGTTGCCTATTTAGCAGAGCAATTCAGTGCAATCACTGATTTTATCATGAATTTATCGATCCCTATTTTATATACTGGGTCAACTGTGTTGATTATGCTCATCTACCTGCTGTCTTGGGGACTTTCTAATGCTATTTATCAGAGGAAAGTGTTTTAATTCAGATAGAATGCAAACTGATCACATCATTTTTAGAGAATCATTCATTTTGAGGAAGGGCTTTTCAAAATGGATGATTCTTATTTTTTTGATTCATGTGAAATTGACATACAGAAGAAAAGAGGTTATTGTTAATTAACACAATGTTAATTATTATTAACATAATGTTAAAAAAACCATCCTTTAAGAAAGGAATTTGAAATGGAGATTAAAAATAGAATCAAGGTATTACGGGCAGAAAGAGACTGGACACAAAAGGATTTGGCAGAGAAATTAGGTGTGACTCGTCAAACTGTGGCAGCGATTGAAAATGGTAAATATTCTTTGTCTTTAAAACTAGCATTTCAAATTGCTAGAACATTTGAAGTTGATTTGTATGACGTATTTCAAGAGGTCGACAAGGAGGAACAACGATGATGACGACGATCATACTTTATTCTCTAATTATCCTTTCTATCTTAAGTACGGCCTTTCAATATAAGAAAAGCCGTGAATATAAGCAGGATGAACGGGGTCAATTTATTTTAGCGAAAGCAGGAAGTTTTTCTATTGTAGGTGTTGCTTTAGCTTATCTATTAGTTGTTATCATTCAATCTTTAGTCCATCAATTTTCATCTCCAACAGAATGGTTTTATATAGCCATTACATTTATGTATGTATCAAGTGTTTGCGCAAATACAATCGGTATCATCTATTGTGAAAGAAAATATTAATTTTCATCGATGGATGTAAGCTAGAGTTCTTCATCATGAAGGGAAGAGAAAACCAATGAAAAAAATATTGAGAATCATGCTGATCTCCATATGCACCATTATCACGGTCATGGTTGTTTTTCTAGCAAGTGTTTACTTTGTAAACCTATTTAGTAATGAAAGGGAGAAGGGGAAAATAGAAGCTTACGGGCAAAAGGTTTCGGTGGATGGGAAGCATATGAATGTGCTCATTCAAGGCGATGGGAAAGAAACGATTGTACTTCTCCCAGGCTATGGAACTGCTTCACCAGTGCTAGATTTTAAGCCTCTAGTAGATGAATTATCACTTTATTATAGAGTCGTAGTGATTGAACCATTTGGATATGGTTTAAGTGACGATACAGATAAAGTACGGACAAGTCAAAGCATTGTAGATGAGATTCATGAATGTTTGCAAAAGCTCAATATTAAAAAATACACGATGATGGGTCATTCAATTTCTGGGATATATGGATTGGAATATGTGAATAAGTATGAAAAAGAAGTCACAGCATTTGTTGGAATTGACAGCAGTGTTCCTAAGCAGGATACGGATGAATTGCCAGTCTCCGGTTTACAGCTGTTTCATCAATCAGGTTTTTACAGGTTGTTAGTGAAATTAAATCCAGATCAACTGATTATGCCTAAAGTAGATGACAAAATGAAAGATCAGATCAAAATGCTTACATTTAAAAACTTTCAGAATGAAAGCCAAGCTAGTGAGGCAGAAAATTTCACGAATAATTTTAAAAGCGCTGAGCGTTTACATTATCCTAAGAAACTTCCTGTTATTTTCTACCTATCTGATCAAACGGAGGCAGAAACACCAAGCTGGAAGCCAATGCATGAGGATTTGCTGAAATACTCAGACTATGGAAAAATAGTGACTTTTAAAGGTGGCCATTATTTGCATCATACGAAATCAAAGGAAATCGCAGCTGATTTTAGAGAATTTTTATCTAACATCGAGAGTCACCGTTAGTAATATACCTTCCCCGCATCATCTAGTTACCCAAGTTTATTGAACAATATTTTCATTTTCTGGTGTTAAAAAATTTACAATTTGAACTTGAAGAGACTGTGTGAGCGGTCTTTTTTATTTTATATAAAGAACCTATATTGACAGTTTATTATGAAATAGATTAATATACATACCAACGGTCGGTATGTAAAAGGAGGCGTTTTAATTGGCCAGAAATAAATATCCAGAAAAGACAATCAAGCAAATTTTAGATGTGTCGACGAAGCTGTTTCAGGAAAAAGGATTCGAAAAGACAAGCTTGCAGGATATCATCCATGAATTGAACATGTCTAAGGGTGCTATTTATCATCATTTTAAATCGAAGGAAGAAATATTACGTGCCGTGATGGAGAGGCAATTTCGTCATGCGACAGAGAAGCTTGAAGATCTGATTGAGCATACAGAGGCTGTTCATGCAAAAGAGAAGCTACAGCTTATTTTAGAGAAGCTTGTGGCAGATCCACAGTCTCACTCAATTGATGGAATCTTAGTTGATCAGATCAAAAACCCGCAGTTTGTGGTGGAAGGGATGAAGGCAGGAGTCAATCAGGATGCGCTTAAAATCAAACAGCTGATTCTTGAAGGAATTGATGATGGATCGATGACAACTGCTTTTCCTGGTGAAGTGGCAGAAGTGTTTATGCTTCTTGTGAATATATGGCTGAACCCAACGCTATTTGCTCGTGATCAACAGGAGACAAGTCAGCGTTTGCTGTTTTTACAACAGATGATGAAAGGGCTTGGAGTGGATGTGGTGAGTGATCTATTTATTCAAAAAGTGACAGCGCATTATGCTGAAATCGGAGGGTATGATCAGCTCGGAACATAAATAGACAGATATGAGACAAAAGGAAAAATACATGTCATAGGAGGATGCGTTATGCTTCACTTCATAAAACTTGAGCTAAGAAAAAGCCATATGAAACATTATATTCAAGCTAGTATGATTGTAAGTATTGTACTGCTGGTGTTTATTTATTTTGTCGCGTTTGTTGCACAGGTTGAACAGGAAATGGGTTTTCAGCAATATCAGAATATCTATTTATTGACCAGTATAGTATGGATGATCTTTTTTTCGATCGTCACAGCCATGATGTATTGTCGAGTAATAGTGACTGCATTGAAAGAACATGGATCTCATTCATTAAGTATGAAGTCATTCCTCCTTTCGAGAATGGTTTGGATGGTGTGCTTTTCTACAATTGTCATGCTGTGTAGTATCATTCCTTCATTTGTTGTGTTTAGTGTCACTGAAACGTTCTTCCCCATTGTTCAGGATGCGCTGACAGCTGATGTGATGTTCACTGTGATCAAAACGTACCTAGTGTTTACTTGTTGTATCAATGGGATTGGCATGATTGCGATGAGAGTGGGGGTAATGAAGAGGTCTACTTTCATGACCATCCTGACTGCGATTGTTCTATGTGCTGTTTTAGGAAACGTATTAATCGCTTTTTATGGAAATGATCAAATGAATTTCATTTTGTCAGGCGTCATGATCGCAGCTGTTCTCATTGTGATCTTGGAATTGTGGGGCAGCATCACCCGGCTTCAAGCAAGATAAGCCACGATGAAAAAAAGGAGGCAGGCATGTGGAGCATACGATTCAAATTGAAGAATCGGTCGTAGAATTATCGCTGGATTGGCTGTTGGGAGAGGTGCGTATTCATCACCATGATCATCCTTATCTATTCATTCGTCAAACGACCAATCAAGCTTTTCCCAAACGCTATTTGCTGCATCATCAGGTAAGAGATGGACGGCTGGTCATTCAAGATAGACGAAAAAAAATACTCAGCTTAGGGTTTCACCTTTATAAAACTGATGTAGATATTTATCTTCCTAAACAACAATTACAGTCCATATCTCTTCGTTGTAAAGGAGCAAATCTTCAGGTAGAGAGACTGATGGCGGAAAAGGTCTCTTGTCATTTAACTTCCGGGAAGACGATGCTATCAGGTGAAATCAAGCATCTTCATTTAAAGGCAGTAGGTGGACTTATTTCTAGCCGGCAGCTGGCCGCGCAGACATTGTCATTTCACGCCACTTCGTCAAAAGGTGAGTTGACGGGAGCTTTCTCAGATGTTGATCTGCATATAGCAGGTAGAAGGATACAGATTCATTCTACAAGCATGCTGAATTCACTTAAGTCTATTTCAACTGGAGCATATGTCAAAGTGACGATTCCGGAAAATGATGGGTTTACTTGTTATGTAAAGAAAAGATCTGGTTCTTTTCGGAATGACTTTTCTTGTCATCGAGAGAAGGGCAAAATGGTGCATAAAAATGGACTAAGATCCTTTGAGGTTGATATAAGAGGCGGTCAGTTTCTAATAAGTCATAAGCATTGAAGGACTTCCACCCTTTGATTCAATATATCAATATAAAATAATTTGAACATCTTTTTATGTCAGAATATTTTGTTAAAAGTGTTTTCCTCAAAAAAACAATTGTTTTTTAAGGGTAGATTTATTATGATAATATACATCGAAAGATTGATGTTTCTCAATCAGAATGAAAATTCTGATTTTTGTTTTTTATGTTGTTTGTTGATGAGGGGGAAGAAAAGTGGCTCAAAAGGAATTAAAGAGAGGGTTAAGTGCCCGCCATATTCAAATGATTGCACTCGGCGGCACGATTGGTGTTGGCTTATTTATGGGATCAGCCAAGGCCATTCAATGGACAGGTCCATCGGTTCTTCTAGCGTACGCAGTATGTGGTATCTTTATCTTTTTTATTATGCGTGCGATGGGAGAAATGTTATACGTTGAACCGAGTACAGGTTCATTTGCAACATTTGGACATCAATATATTCATCCGCTTGCAGGGTATATGACGGCTTGGAGTAACTGGTTCCAGTGGGTCATTGTCGGGATGTCGGAAATTATTGCCGTAGGCGCTTATATGAAATATTGGTTCCCAGAGCTGCCAGCGTGGATTCCAGGATTAATTGCGATGATTATTTTGGGCGCTGCTAATTTGATTTCGGTTAAATCGTTCGGTGAGTTTGAATTTTGGTTTGCGATGATCAAGATTGTGACGATTATTTTGATGATCATTGCAGGTCTAGGCATTATTTTCTTTGGATTTGGAAATGGCGGAACACCTATTGGTTTGTCTAATCTTTGGGCGCATGGCGGGTTCTTTACAGGTGGATTTAGCGGATTCTTGTTTGCGTTGTCGCTAGTCATTGCTGCCTACCAAGGTGTAGAGCTGATTGGGATTACAGCAGGTGAAGCGCAAAATCCACAAAAGACGCTGACAAATGCCATCAAAAGTATCATCTGGCGTATTTTGATTTTCTATATCGGTGCGATCTTTGTCATTGTGACTGTGTATCCTTGGGATCAGCTGAATACCCTTGGCAGTCCATTTGTGGCGACGTTTGCGAAAATTGGGATTACAGCAGCGGCTGGTATTATTAACTTTGTTGTCATTACAGCGGCGATGTCCGGCTGTAATAGTGGGATTTTCAGTGCGGGACGTATGCTTTATACATTAGGTGTGAATGGGCAGGCGCCTGCTTTCTTCACCAAAATTTCGAAGAATGGTGTACCGTATTTTGGGACATTCGCTGTGCTGATTGGTCTAGCGATAGGAGTTGTCCTCAATTATGTTGCTCCACCAAACATTTTCGTCTATGTGTATAGTGCGAGTGTACTCCCTGGTATGGTGCCTTGGTTTGTGATTTTGATTAGTCATATCGGTTTTAGAAAGGCGAAGGGATCTGCGCTTGATCAACATCCATTCAAGATGCCACTTGCGCCACTATCTAACTATCTAACAATCGGTTTCCTACTGATGGTTCTTGTGTTTATGTTCTTTAATCAGGATACGCGCATTTCTCTTATTGTGGGAATTGTGTTCTTGATTGTAGTGACGCTTAGCTTTTATGCGTTTGGAATTGGAAAAAGAAAACCAATCCAAGCCGCTTCTTCTGATCAAACGGTGAACTAATAGAAAGCCTTGCGGAGTGAACGGACCGCAAGGCTTTTGTTGTTATATCGATGCTTTCACACGCTGAAAGACATCTGGAAAGTTGGTGAAAAGACCGGTGACGCCGTATTGCAGTAAACGGGCCATGTCTGCTTCGTTGTTTACCGTATATGGGTGGAGGAGGAGTCCGTGGCTTCTGACCTGCTGTACGTTTTCAGGTGTCAATGCTCTAAAGTTTGGCCCGACACCCATTGCATAAGTTTTGATGAAGTCGAGCTGATCGTCTGTGATGGACGTCATTTGGGTTCTGTCTAATAGCTGTACTTTGGGAAGGCGTGGATCTAATTTCTGTAGTTTTAGCAGGCTGTCTTGGCTAAAGGATTGGATAATGACCTGCCCTTTTCTTGTGTGTTTCCCGAGAAGATGATGTTTTTTAAGGGTAGCCAATAGCTTTTCTTCCATTTGCGGATAGATGTCTGGTTTTTTTGTTTCAATATAATAATTCTCTCGTTTGCCAAAATAGCGCAGCACTTCATCTAATGTGAGGACTCGCTGTCCGATATAGTTGGCATTTTGTCTGTCGGGATTGGCTTCGTTAAACCATGTGCCGGCATCAAGCTGTTTGATTTCGGCAAGTGTGAGGTCTTTGACCCAGCCTGTTCCGTTTGTGGTCCGGTCAACGGTTTCATCGTGCATCACGATGAGATGTCCATCCTTTGTCATTTGAAGGTCGAGTTCGAGGTAATCCGCATTCATCTTTGTGGCGAGTTTGTAGGAAGCCAAGGTATGCTCTGGTGCATACCCTGATGCTCCACGGTGTGCAACGGTTAGAATACGATCTGGAGATAAAAGATGTTCATGTGCCGATATGGTGGTCGGCACCCACGCAAAAGACAGTAAAGCAAAAGAGAGTAACACGAAAGCAAGTAATCTACTTTTCTTCATATTTTATCCTCCTTTTACGGTAACTGCCTTCATCATAAGAAATAGATGTAAAGGGCATGTTGGGTGGATATGAATCTTTTATGTGATTTTTATGAAGCCTGCTCTACACGCTTCCCTGTATTCCATGTCATCGCCAGGAAGACAATCGCAAGCACACAAGAACCAACCAGTAAAATGAAGCCTCCTGTCCAGTCATAATGATCCACGACGACGCCCATCATTGCATTGGCAAAGGCAGAGCCGCCAATATAGCCGAAGAAGCCTGTAAGTCCGGCCGCAGTGCCAGCCGCTTTTTTAGGAGCGAGGTCAATGGCTTGAAGTCCAATGAGCATGACAGGTCCGTAAATCAAAAAGCCGATGCTGATGAGGGCGATGTTATCGACCATTGGATTGCCAGCAGGGTTTAACCAGTAAACGAGCACCGCAATTAACACCCCAGCCATAAAGAGGACGCCCGCTGGTGCGCGGCGGCTTCTAAAGAAGCGGTCACTGATCCAGCCGCACAATAATGTACCGGGAATGCCTGCATATTCATAAAGAAAATAGGACCAGCGTGAATGCTCTGGTGAAAAGCCCTTTGCTTCTGTTAAGTAGGTCGGTGCCCAGTCAACGACACCGTAACGGACGAAGTACACAAAGACATTGGCAATGGCGATATACCAAAGGAATTTATTGTTGAGTACATACTTAAATAAAATCTCTTTCACTGTTAATTCTTTTTCTTGATCTTCATATTGTTGTGCAGGATAGTCATTGCGATATTCCTCGATTGGCGGAAGACCAGTGGATTGCGGGGTATCCCGGACGAGAAGAATGATCACGAAGGAGACGATAATGGCAATGATGGCAGGGAAGAAAAAGATACTTTTCCACGTCGCAAACAGCACAATCCCTAATGTGATGAGTGGTGCAAGGATCCCCCCGCCGATATTGTGAGCGACGTTCCAAATGGACATTTTCGTTCCACGTTCACTAACCGAAAACCAATGCGCCATCGTACGTCCGCATGGCGGCCACCCCATTCCTTGGAACCAGCCGTTTAAAAACATGAATAAGAACATGATCCATACACTTGACGTCACCCATGGAAATGAGACAAATAGGATATTGATAATGGCTGATAGAAAGAGTCCGGTGGCTAAAAAATATCTTGGGTTACAGCGGTCTGAGATCATCCCCATGATGAATTTACTAAAACCATAGGCGATAGAGACAGCCGCGAGTACAAAGCCTAATTCACTTTTCGTGAACCCTTCTTCCTGTAGATAAGGAATGGCAAAAGCGAAATTTTTGCGCAGCAAATAGTAGCCCGCATACCCGATAAAGATGCCTAAAAAGACTTGCAGCCGCAGCCGCTTATAGGTCTCGTCTGTTTTGGCATCATCAAGCCTGTCGATATGCGGAGCGGGTTTAAACCATTTGAACATAAAGATCCTCCTCTTGTAGTTATCCGAATGATTGAAGCAAAAGTACGAGATCGGCGTTTGATCTTGTACTTTTTAAGAGACAAAAGAATTGATAGCGCTTTCTTTTGTACTCCCATCATATCGGATAGAAGAGATGTTTATGATGAGGCTTTTGTCATTATTTTGGAAAAACAGTTCGTCAAGTAACGAAAAAAATCCGCACAATGGCGGATTTTTTCTTAGCTGTTACATAGACATATTAATTTTCGCAGATTTCTTTAGTTTTTCAATTTCTTTTTGTACTTCTTTCTGCTTTTCTTGAGATTCTAGCTGTTTTTTAATTTGTGATTTAACCTCTTTGTATTCTGGTGCTTTTTGCTTTTGTTTTTTCATTTCATCTGCGTATTGATCATAGTACGCTTTGACGTCCTTTTCAGAGACGGTGGCTGATTTGATTTCTTTGTCGACATATTGGCTGTATTTGATGCTGTCAGCAATGTCACTTTTCAGCTGATCCATTGTGAGTCCACTTTTCTTAAGAGCTTCTTCAAATTGAGCGTTGTCTTTGAATTGTTTCTTTTCTTCTTTTAGCTGTTTATCTACCTGCTTGTCAGAGGCTTTGATGCCCTTTTTCTCAGCATCTTGCAGGATGAGCTCTTGACCTACGAGCGCATCAATGGTTTGTTTCTTGACTGCTTTTGCGCCTTCTTTAGAGGTTGGGTCTTGCCCTGATTGCTGAAGCTGCCCTTGAATGGTAGATAAAGCACTATTATATTCATTACCTGTGATTTTGTCTTGGTTGACGGTCGCAACGACCTTTTGATCATCGATTTTTTGTGCGTCTAATTTCTTTTGCATCTCTTCCATTTGCTTTTGCTGTTCTTTTTGGTCAGCCTGTGTTGTTTCCTTGTTTTTGGCTGAATCGTTTTGCTTATCTTGTTTGGCATCGTTTGACGAGCAGGCTGCAAGCCCAACAGATAACAAACAAGCGATGAGTGTGTATGATACCTTTTTCATCATTTTCTCTCCCTTCGGTATGAGAACATCTAGTGCGCATTCTAACCGTTTTTTAGGAAAAATAAAACCGTACAGACAATTTGTTAGCGGATTGACATGTTTTTTATCTGTTTGTCCTCATTTTGTCTTCTCATAGTCATCTCATGACAAACTCAATCGTGGAATAATTGTTCCATCGCTTCGTCGATATCGGTGATTGGCTGGCGGCAGCTGTAGTTTTCACAAATATAAACGGTGGTTCTGCCATCGATTGTTTTGTAATCTTTTGTAAAGGGCGCGAGCTGCGCTAATTCCTGCCCTGTTTCGGCAGTCAATATGATATCAAATGGCATGAAGCGTTTCCGAAGCGCCTGTAAAAGCCGTTCTTTTTGAGGGTCGCCGTTTTTCCCGAGAATGATGATCTCTCTTTTCGTTGCATATTGACTCAAGAGTCCTTGCAGAAACGCTGTGTGCCCGCTTGGATAGGAAGAGACATCGACATAAAAGGCTTTGAACATCTGCTCTAATGTGTCCAGCCAGTCCTGACGTCCGGTCAGTCTGCTTAGCATGAGAAGCTGCTTGAGTGCGGTGCTGTTTCCAGAAGGCATGGCGCCGTCGTACACTTCTTTTTCTCGAACGATGAGCGCTTCTGCATCTGATCCTGAGAAGAAAAAGCCCCCTTTTTCCTTGTCCCAAAACAGCTCAAACATGCTCTCAGCTACTGTTGTTGCTTTTACCAGCCATTCTCGTTCAAAGGTCGCTTCGTATAAAGACATATAGGCAGAAAGCATATGCGCATAATCCTCGATAAATCCTAGATGCTTCACGTCACCTTCTCTATAGCGGACCATGAGCCGCTCATGTTGGACGAGGTGTGTTTCTAGAAAAGACATCGCCTGTTTCGCCATACGGATGGCTTCCTCTGCACCGAATACCCTTCCTGCTTTGGCAAGCGCAGATATCATCAGCGCATTCCAGGATGTGAGCACCTTGTCATCGACAAGTGGTGCGGGTCGCTGCTGTCTGACAGATTGTAAAATGTGCTGGGCAGATTGAAGCTTCGACTGAAGCGTATGGTCGTCGATCGAGAAAGAGGCTTTGATGTCATCAAAAGAGGTGGAAATAGTATGAGGGATGTTCGCCCCTTCAAAGTTCCCCTCTTCTGTGATGTGATAGACAGCGCAGAATAATGCGCCGAGGTCCTCGCCTAAATGAGTCATGATCTCATCTTTTGACCAGACGTAATATTGTCCTTCTTTTCCTTCAGAATCTGCATCTATCGCTGAATAAAAGGAGCCGTCCGGATTCATCATATCTCGTTTAATAAAGTGGATCAGGCAGTGGACAAGCTTTTCATACTCAGGCTGTTGAGTGAGCTGATACGCTTCTGTGTAAGCTTCCATCAGCAAGGCGTTATCATACAGCATTTTTTCAAAATGCGGCACAAGCCATTTTTCATCCGTTGAATAACGAGAAAAGCCTGAGCCCACATGGTCGTATATACCGCCATTTGCCATTCCATCTAACGTTTTCGTGACTGCATATAGCGCATTTTCCTGCCCAGTCCATTCGTAATAGCGCATTAGGAATGAGAGCATATGAGGTGCAGGAAATTTCGGTGCAGAACCAAATCCGCCATACAGCGTATCAAAGTTGTTCATGAGCTGGTAATAGGCTTTGTGGATCGCCTCTTGAGACAACGTATTTTCTGTCTGCCCTGCTGCTTTGATCCGCAGATTATTCGTCGCCTTCTCTGCTAATGATTCGATATGATCTCGGTCGTTGTGGTACGCATCCAGCAATTGTGTCAGTGCTTCAATGAAACCAGGACGTCCGTAAGCACTTCTCTTTGGAAAATAAGTCCCCGCATAAAAAGGCTTTTGATCAGGCGTGACAAATACGTTCAACGGCCAGCCGCCTTGCCCCGTCATCATCTGACAAACAGACATATACATAGAGTCAATGTCTGGGCGCTCCTCACGATCGACTTTAATAGAAATGAAATGCTCATTTAAGATGTCAGCGACTTGCTGATCTTCGAAGCTTTCGTGTGCCATGACATGGCACCAGTGACAAGTGGCATAACCAATGCTGACAAGCACCGGTTTATTTTCACGCTTGGCTTTGTCGAAGGCTTCTTGCCCCCACGGGAACCAGTGAACTGGGTTGTGGGCGTGCTGAAGGAGGTATGGTGATTTTTCGTTGATGAGTTGGTTGGGTGTTTGGTTGTTTGGCATGGGTCACCTGCTTTTTTGTTTTTATTTTTTATAAGATCCCTCATTTGGAAGGAATTTATCATCTTTACTTCTTCACCAGCACATATTGTAAGTGTTCTAATTCAAACATATCAATCAGTTCATCGATCTCTTTAAAATCGATATGTTTCCCAAATCGTTTTTTGCTTAGGTCAATTTCTACATCTAATTGATCGTCTTTTTCTTTCGTTTCCAGGCCGTCTACACAAGAGTAGATTTCAATGGTTTCTCCTTTTGACAGCTCTGTTTCAATGAAAAGGAAAAGAGGACGAAGAGAATGAATGATGTCTAATTCATAAACAAAAGGATGGGTGAATTTATCTCTTATTGCTTCATAGACCGGATCTACATAAGTAATGTGAATGCCAGCGAAGTCCTCTTCTGTTTCGAATACTTCTATCAAGGGCTCTTCTTTTTGATAGGTTTTGGGCTTTTTTTGTTTTCTATCAAATGTTCTGATATTGAGTTCAGAGAACGGTTTATAAGTAGGCTTTTGACCAAAGATACCAAGAGGCAGTTCTTTATTGGCTCCTATATAGTGATGTAAGGTCATATGCTGTCTCCTTTTCTTTCAAATCATTTCTCGTTCTTTGATTATTTTCTTTTTATCAATAAATGGTGCAATGTGCAATTCTTTCCCTATAAAAAGAAGGGCAAGTCGTTTGACTAAATACCTCTTAGGGTATACTATCTGTCATAGAAAGAATAGAAAGGAGTGCTTATACATGGAATATAATCAACAGATGAAGAACCGTCTTCGCCGGATTGAAGGGCAGATTAAAGGGGTTCTTGCGATGATGGAGCAGGGCAAGGATTGCCGCGAGGTGGTCACACAGCTGTCTGCATCACGTAATGCCATTGATCGGGCAATGGGTGTGATTGTGAGTACAAACCTTGAGCAATGTGTTCGTGAAAGTCTTGAACAAGGCAAGGATACGGAAGGTCTTGTGAAAGAGGCAGTTGAGCTATTGGTGAAAAGCCGGTAAGAAATTCCTCAGCCTTTGGAGGTTGACGGATTTTTTTACTTGATGTAATATACCCTTACCGGTATATGTATATATTTTTATTTTCTATATACCCCCATAGGTAATTGTTGAAGGAGGAGCAGAATGGAAGAACAGAAAAAACGCACGACGATTGTGTTATTTAGTGGAGATTATGATAAAGCGATGGCAGCTTACATTATTGCCAATGGTGCAGCAGCCTATGATCATGAGGTGACGATTTTTCATACGTTTTGGGGGCTGAATGCCTTGCGTAAGGATGAGATGGTGCCAATGAATAAGGGATTTTTAGAAAAAATGTTTGGCAAAATGATGCCGCGCGGGGCTGATCGAATGGGGCTGTCAAAGATGAATTTTGCAGGAATGGGGCCGAAAATGATCAAGCACGTGATTAAAAAGCATAACGCCATGACCTTGCCGCAGCTCATTGATATGGCGAAGGAACAGGATATCAATCTTGTGGCATGTACAATGACAATGGACCTTTTAGGATTACAGGAGAAAGAATTATTAGATGATATTCAATATGCTGGTGTAGCGGCATATTTAGCAGAGGCTGAAATCGGGAATGTGAACTTATTTATCTAGGGAGGTGAAGCAGGATGGTGCAGACGATTTTACTCATCATCGTAATTGGATTAATCGTGAGCCGCTTTCTGCCGGTTCGAGGTGTAGAGCAAATGGATGCAGCTCATATGAAAAAGAAACTGAAAAGCAAAGGTCAACAGCTCATTGATGTGCGCTCTCCCAGTGAATTTCAAACAAATCATATCAAAGGCTTTCAAAACATCCCGTTGTCTCATTTGAAGAATCGAGCTTCTCAGCTTGAGAAAAATAAAGAAATCTATGTGATATGTCAAAGCGGGATGAGAAGTATGCAGGCGGCGAAAATATTGAAGAAGCAAGGATTTACTCAAATTACGAACATCAAGGGTGGCATGAATGCTTGGCATTAAGTGTTAAGTGCGCATAAAAATATACCCCCACCCCTATATAAAGGAGGGCAAGACATGCAGCAACCAACTGTCATTTTAGATGCAAAAGGATTGGCATGCCCAATGCCAATTGTAAAAACGAAAAAACAAATGAATGAGCTTTTGCCAGGTGATGTGCTTGAAGTGCAAGCCACCGATAAAGGGTCAGCAGCGGATCTAGCGGCTTGGTCAAAAAGTGCCGGCCACGAATTTTTAGGAACAAAAGTAGAAGGCCAGGTGCTCCATCATTTGATACGTAAGGGCGGAGCACAAGGGAAAGAAGGAGAGTCCATGATTTCGGAAATGTCTTTGGAGACTTTTCAACAGAAGGTAAAAGAAGATCCATTTTTGTTTATTTTAGATGTACGAGAGCTGGATGAATACGAGGCGGGTCATATTCCAGGAGCTGTTCACATTCCTCTTGGTGAGGTTGAACAACGTGCGGAGGAATTGAGCCGGGAGACGGACATTTACCTTATCTGTCATTCCGGCAGAAGAAGTGAATTAGCTGCGCAAAAGTTAAAAGAAAAAGGATTTCATCAATTGACGAATATTGTGCCAGGCATGAATAGCTGGACAGGAGCGATTGAAAAATAGGAGCTGAATGGAACATGACGGTAAAAGTGATGAACGCAGAGCAGTTAACAAAAAAGATTGTGAACAAGGAACCGCTCTTTTTACTAGATGTGCGAAATCAAGCGGATGTACAGGACTGGAAGATCGAAGGGGAAGCAATCGTTCATATGAATGTGCCTTATTTTGATCTCCTTGAAGGAGTAGAGGGCATTCTGCATGACATTCCTCTTGATCGTGAAGTATTGGTGGTTTGTGCCAAGGAAGGCTCCTCTATCATGGTCGCGGAGATGCTGTCAGAGGCGGGCAGAACGGTCCATTATTTAGAAGGCGGTATGAAGGCGTGGAGCGAGCATCTAGAGCCAGTGAAGATCGGGGATTTAACCGGCGGTGGAGAGCTCTATCAATTTGTACGGATGGGCAAGGGATGCCTGTCTTATATGATCATGTCGAATGGAGAAGCCGCAATTGTAGATGCAGCTAGAATGACGGATGTCTATATGCGTTTTGCTAAAAAGCATCATGTCTCTATAACGCAAGTGTTGGACACTCATCTTCATGCAGATCATATTTCTGGCGGGAAGAAACTGGCTGAACAGACGGGTGCTAGCTACTGGCTGCCGCCAAAAGATGCAGAAGAAGTGATCTTTGAATATAACCGTCTTGAAGAAGGAGAGCGCATCGCGATAGGAGCGGCTACCATTGATATTCATCCCCTTTACTCACCGGGGCATACGATTGGGTCAACATCTTTTATCGTGGATGATCAATATCTTCTTTCAGGTGATATTTTGTTCGTGGATTCGATTGGAAGACCCGACCTCGATGGAATGGCGGAGGACTGGGTAGGTGATTTGAGAGAAACCCTATATGACCGATATGGCGCACTTTCAAAAGAATTGATTGTGTTGCCAGCGCATTTCATGATCATGGATGAAGTTAATGAAGACGGAAGCGTTTGGAAGGAGCTAGGCGTTCTATTTGAAGAAAATCATGGACTGAATATTGATGATGAAGCCGTATTTAGAGAAATGGTCACGAAGAACCTACCTGCACAACCAAACGCCTATCAAGACATTCGTCAAACCAATATGGGGAAGCTGAGCCCAGACGATGAAGCGCAGCGTGAAATGGAAATTGGTCCAAACCGTTGTGCGATTCGGTAATGTCCAATAAAATAAGAGGAGAGGAACAACGAAATGACATCAGATCAAATGTTAGACGTCACAGGGCTTGCATGCCCAATGCCGATTATTCGAACAAAGAAAAAAATGAACGACTTGGCGGAAGGTCAAGTTTTAGAAATACATGCAACAGATAAAGGAGCTAAAGCTGACTTAGCAGCATGGGCGAAGTCAAGCGGACATGAATTGATCACGCAGACGGAAGAAGGACATGTGCTGAAGTTCTGGGTGAGAAAAGGGTCCTAAAGGATGTAGGGGTATCTGCTGAAGATCCCCTTTTCCTTTTGCAAAGGAGGAGACCAGCGTGGATTTTGCGTTTTTGATTACACTTTTTATCATCGGATGTATTGGTTCCTTCTTATCAGGAATGGTGGGAATCGGGGGATCTGTGATCAACTACCCCATGCTGCTTTATATCCCGCCACTGGTCGGTGTGATGGCACTATCAGCACACGAGGTATCAGGGATTGGCGCCATTCAAGTGCTTTTTTCGACGCTGGGTGGGGTATTGGCCTACCGAAAAAGCGGGTATTTACATCGGTCGTTGATTTTATATATGGGGAGCAGTATATTGGCGGGCAGCTTATTAGGCAGTTATGTATCTCACTTTATGCCAGAGAGTGGGATGAATCTCGTCTATGGATTGCTCGCGGTAGTGGCTGTGATCCTCATGCTGATTCCAAAAAAGGGACAGCGTGCAGACTCAGAGGGAGAAGTCACTTTTCATAAAGGGCTTGCGGCAGGTATTGCCTTTGTAATTGGCAGTGTTTCCGGGGTGCTAGGCGCGGGTGGAGCATTTATATTGGTACCGGTGATGCTGTCTATTTTAAAAATTCCTGTCCGGATGACGATTGCGTCCTCACTTGCGATTACGTTTCTATCTGCGATCGGTGCATCGACTGGAAAGGTATTGACGGGTCAAGTCATGCTTCTTCCTGCGGTTGTGCTGATGCTGGCAAGTTTAATAGCCGCTCCGATTGGTGCTAAGGTCGGTCAGAAAATCAATGCCGTCTACTTACAATGGGCACTAGCTGTGATGATTACGGCGACAGCGGTCAAAATTTGGCTTGATTTATTATAAAGAAAAGACCAACAAAGCAAACGTGTTGGTCTTTTTTATTTGACGTCATCGTGCTCGATATATGTTTCAAGGGCTGGGTGAAACTCTTTTTGATAATGAAGGTTGGGGCACGTTTTCACGACTTTGCCTTGCAGGGCATTGGACTTAGAGACTTCTAATGCTGTTTTACATTTAGGGCAGCGTTCGGCAAACAGTGAGGGCCAGCGCTTCATATATCACCACTCCAGTTAAAGTCTTAAAAACCGATTATATTAATATGAATTATAGGGGATCGTGCAGGTGAGGTCAATGGGTGTTTGGGTCTTTTTAACAAAAAAAAAGCATCGTAAAGGATGCTTCTCTTTCGTTTCGATTCTCAATAAGCTTTTGCCCAGAAGACCATATCAGATGCAGGCTTTCCGCAGCAGACACATGTGTCTGAAACGGATTCCTGTTCAAATGGGATACAGCGTGAGGTCGCCCCTGTTCTCTCTTTGATGTCGTTTTCGCAATCTTCGTCACCGCACCACATGGCTTTAATTAATCGGTTTTCTTCTGAAAGAATGTGCTCAATGTCTTCGATGGTGTGTGCTTCTGATGTTTTTTCATGTAATCGTTCTTTCGCTTTTTCGTACATCGTCCGCTGAATATCTTCAAGCGTGGATGTGATGGTTTGTTCAAGTGCATCTATTGTGACAGCTTGCTTTTCACCAGTGTCTCGTCTTGCGAGCATCACCTGTCCTTTTTCGATGTCCTTTGGGCCCACTTCTACACGTAGAGGAATGCCCTGCATTTCACACTCGTTGAATTTCCAGCCTGGCTGTTTATCGCTTGCATCAATGTCAGCACGTGCGATGCGGGTGAGTCGATCTTTCAATTCGTAGGCATGGTCCAGCACACCTTCTTTATGAGAGGCGATTGGCACGATCCGCACTTGGGTTGGCGCAATGTTTGGCGGAAGGACAAGCCCTCTGTCATCGCCGTGCACCATGATCATGGCACCGATGATTCTTGTTGTGAAGCCCCAAGAGGTTTGCTGGACATGCTCTAGCTTTCCTTCGCGGTTTAAGAATTCGATGCCAAATGCTTTGGCAAATCCGTTCCCGAAGAAGTGAGAAGTGGCCGTTTGCAGCGCTTTTCCATCATGCATCAAGCTTTCGACTGTATAGGTGAAGCGGGCACCGGCGAATTTTTCCTTCTCTGTTTTTCTCCCTTTAATGACAGGAATGGCAAGGAGCTCTTCGCAAAGAGAAGCGTAGATGTGAAGCATTCTTTCTGTCTCCTCAATCGCTTCTTGCTCAGTCTCATGGCATGTGTGTCCTTCCTGCCATAGGAATTCAAGGGTTCTAAGGAAGGGACGTGTTGTCTTTTCCCAGCGGACGACATTCGCCCATTGATTATACAGCTTCGGTAAATCGCGGTAGGAGTGAATGATGTTTTTATAATGCTCAGCGAACAGCACCTCAGAGGTTGGTCTGACGCAGAGCCTTTCCTGTAATTCGGATTCACCGCCGTGTGTGACCCACGCTACTTCAGGGGCAAAGCCTTCGATGTGATCTTTTTCCTGCTGCAGCAGGCTCTCTGGGATAAAGAGCGGCATATACACATTCTCATGACCCGTTTCTTTGATTTGACGGTCCAGTTCGTCCCGTATATTCTCCCAAATTTTAAAGCCGTATGGCTGAATGATCATACTGCCTCTGACGCTTGAATAATCGACGAGGCGTGCCTTTGTGACAACATCTGTATACCACTGGGCGAAGTCGTCTTCCATGCTTGTAATGTTCTCAACAAATTGTTTCTTTGACATTGCATGTTCCTCCTTTTAAAAAACAAAAAAGCTGTGCTTTAAGTTAGGGACCATTCCTGGTGGTACCACCCTAATTTAAAGCACAGCTTTACACTCGATCATGATAACGGTATGAACCGCTGTATGAAACAGAACTAAATCGGCAGGTTCACTTGAAGATGTCAGTAGGAACTTCTCAGCACCGTTCCCTCTCTGTTAAAGGTCAATTCAAGCTACTATTCCAGATCTACGTTGATCAATGTTCGTTGATTTTTCATCAGTTTACCTGTAATTGCTGGAGAAAGCAAGTTGTTCCAGGGTTTCTTTTCATGCTGTTCTGAGTGTTTTTATTTGATCGTGAATTTGCAGTCATTTCCTATTTTTACAGCTTGCCAGTTATGTAAGCATATGCTACTATATTTGAAGAAAAAATAGACTTGTATAACCTCAATAATATGGTTTGAGGGTTTCTACCAGGATCCGATAAATCCTGATTACAAAAGCGCGCTTTCCTTTTTTGTAATCAGGGTTTTTTTGTTTGTCTTCACCCTGTATCAAAAGTGAAAGCGATGATATATAGAAGGGATGTTAGACATGAACTGGAGAGTATATTTATTAGCCGTTTCTACTTTTGCGGTTGGATTAGTTGAGCTTGTGGTTGGGGGTATTTTGCCAAGCCTTGCAGAGGATTTGAATGTATCTCTTGCGACTGCTGGGCAGCTTATCACCGTATTTGCCATTGTGTATGCCATTTCGGCACCCGTGCTGCTGACTGCCACAGCTAAAATCGAACGAAAGCGTCTTTATTTAATCGCGTTATTGGTGTTTACATTAGGAAATGTGTTCACATATTTTAGTTCAACCTTTGCCCTTGTCATGATCTCTAGGGTATTGATCGCGATGAGTACAGCGCTTGTGGTGGTGTTATCACTGACGATCACTGCTAAATTGGTGGAACCAGCGCATCGTGCGAAGGCATTAGGGCTGATTTTTATTGGGATTAGTTCTTCACTTGTTCTCGGTGTACCGATCGGTATTTTTATTACAGAGAGCTTTGGCTGGAGAGTGATGTTTTTAGGAATCAGTATTTTATCAGCCATATCGATGGTGCTGATCTATTTTCTATTGGAGAAAATGCCTGTTGAAAAAGTCACACCTCTTAGAGAGCAAATTCGTTCTTTAGGGCATCCGAAAATTTTTAGTGCACACTTGATCAGTTTGTTTATGCTTGCAGGTCATTATATGCTTTATTCTTATTTCACTCCATTTTTGATGGAAGTTCTGCATATGACCCCGTTCTGGATTAGCATTTGTTATTTGGTCTTCGGGCTTGCATCTATAGGCGGGAATGGGTTTGGCGGCTGGCTTAGTGACAAGCTGGGTTCAGGGAAAGCCATTTTGCTGGTGACAATCGCGTTTGCGGTTGTGATGTTTATCATTCCTTATACAGCGGGTGTGTTTGCCCTCTTTATGGTCATGGTTGTCTTATGGGGAGCGCTCAGCTGGGCATTGACGCCGGCTTTGCAGAGCTATTTAATTCAAACAGATCCTGTGACGTCTGATATTCAGCAAAGCTTAAATACATCGGCCTTGCAAATTGGTATCTCGATTGGCTCAGCGGTTGGCGGTGTCCTGTTTACGATGACCGGTTCATCTGTTGATCTGGCGAAGTTCGGTGCAGTTTTTGTGCTGATTGCCTTTAGCTGTGCGGTGATTTCGTTGAAGAGACCGCCACTTTATATGGATCGTCAGCATCGTGCTGAATAGAAGACAAAGAGCTAAAATCAAGTTCATTTTAGCCCTTTGTCAACAATCTGTAGCTGCCTAATGATAGGCAGCTTTTTTATGTTTTTTTTAACTTCACATGAAAAGAGCCTTTCTATTCAAAAACGACCATTTCACCGATTGGTTGAAAGCCGGCACGTTGGTAAATATTTTTGCCGTCAGCCGATGCTTGTAACAGGGCACACTTTTGTTTGTTTTCTGTCTGGGTCAGAAGGTAATGAAACATGTCACTGCCAAGTCCCTTTCCGCGGTGCTCTGCCCTTGTGATGACATCATAAATACCGTAGCTGTCGTTTGCTTCGAGTAATAAGCCTGTTGTAACCGGTTTGTGGTCTGCATATCCGACGAACATGCGAGCGCGTGAGTGTAAAGCTTCAAGCGAAAAACGCTGGAAATAGTCCTCTAAAGCGATGGCCTCCGGTGACTCTTTGAATAGCTCGATAAAGATATTTTTGTAATCATGCAGTGTCTGATCATCGAGTACTTCTTTGATCGTGAGCGATGAAGGCGTGAATGGATCAATGTCTTCTGTCTGCTCAAGCATCATGATGGTATTGCGTTCAACCTCTTCAAGCTGATATTCCTTTAGTAAATCAGTCCAATCAGGATGAAGCAAGCGGTGATCCACCCATGTGCTGAATAATAGCTTCTGTGACTGCAAGAGTTCGATGGTTGTTTTCACTTTTTGCGGATCTTTGATTTGGGCTGATGTCGGTAATAGCAAATTGAATGTGTCTGTCGATATGTGAGTATTAGATAGAACAAAATCGTCAAATGTGAGGAAGGTTCCGTTCACAGCTGAAGAAAACAGGTGTATCTTTTCTTCTAGCTGGCGAATGGCCATTTGTTGTTCGGTTTTCATTAGCTCACCTTTTTCATCAAAAATTGGATGACATCCTCCATGAATTATAGCAAATAAAAGAAAGAGGAGCTGTGACATGATGGGTCAACTAGTAGAAAAGTGCATACACAATTTTCAGGTCTGATGGCCTGTTCTTTTTCTCACACTGCCATTTCTTTTGACTCCTCTTTTAATTATTAGTACCATTTTATTAATCAGTTAAGAGTGGAGGTTCAGATGGAGACAAAAGAGCAGATTGTATTAAAAGCGATTCAAGATTTGATTATGCATAGGGAAAAGAGACGGAATGATCCAACAGATCCACTGATTACCACGACTGATACACTCAAGCAAGATTGGACACTCACACAGCTTCACATTTTATCAATGATTCAAGCCAATCCAAACGAATCAAATAATACATTTCTTTCTCAACAACTGAAACTATCAAAGCCCGCTATTACAAAGGCTGTGAAAAAACTAATTGATAAAGGCATGGTGGACTATTGTCATCGGCAAGGGGATAAGAAGTCCGTCTACTATTCATTGACAGAGAAAGGCACGCAATTGGCAGCTCTGCATGATGAACTGCATGAAAAAGCCGTCGCGTCCTATTTAGAACTTCTCCAGCAGTTTCATGAAGATGAATTACAAGTGATTGAGCGCTTTTTGAAGGCTTGGAAAGAAAAGATATAGATTAAAAAAACCGAAACCATCATAGAAAATGAGATGATTTCGGTTTTTTATATGGTAAAATTAACATATATTGACGTTATTCGTGATCATGCTCAAAAGGAGGGAGCTTCATTGGAGAAAGAAATGTTGGAAAATTTTAAAAAGTCAGCAACCATCATGCCGTTCGTGGGACTGTTTGTCAGCTTGCTATTATTTGTTTACTATTTTGGCATTACAGGAGTTGAAGAACCTGTTTGGGCGGCCGCTTTGTATTGTGCCCTGCCCTTTTTAGGTTACACGATCTTCTATCTGCCTGTATGTATTTATTTTAAAGTCAGTAAAAAATGCTCAATCCATAAAAATGAGGAACAAACGTGATTGTGGTAAGCGCTTGTCTTGCTGGGTTGAAGGTCCGGTATAATGGCAGCCATCGATTAGATCAGCGAATCGAAGAGCTTGTGCAGGAAGGAAAGGCTGTTACGGTTTGTCCTGAACTGCTTGGCGGCTTTTCTACGCCAAGACCTCCTGCAGAAATTATTGGCGGAGATGGACATGATGTATTACGGGGGCAGGCTTCTGTTGTCGATGTGCATGGAACTGATGTCACAGACATGTATGTAAAAGGTGCAAAAGCCACGCTGGAACAGGTTCAGTCTCTGAAAGCAACAGCGGTTGTGTTAAAAGAGTACAGCCCTTCTTGCGGGAGCCGGATGATTTACCAGGGGGAGTTTAACGGTAAGACGAAAGCTGGTGATGGTGTGACGTCCGCCTTGCTGAAACAGCACGGGATTCAAGTGTTCTCTGAGAAGGATGATTGGACTTCGTTGTTTCAATAGGTGTGGCGTGAATAGAAGGAGGAGCTAGGTTGAAAAAGTGGATGATTGGTTTAGTGGTTATGATTTTATTAGGAATTGGTCTTTATTTTATGATCAATGCCAAAACATACTCTTTTGATGATGTGGTCTTGATTGATCCGAATAAGGTGACTTCGATTCAAATTGAGGATGATCATGAACGTGCTGTTTTGGATAAAAAAGAAGAGATTCAAAAGCTGTTGAAGGAACTTTCAGATGTGAAATTAAAGAAAACCAATGAAGCTAAAAAAGCCTCAAAAGATTCTTATTGGATCAGGGTGTATGAGAATAAGAAGGAAACATACGGTCTGACTTTCTATGATCAGGCATTTTTGGAGACATATGATTTTTCTAAAAAGAAAGATCAAACTAGCGAATACCAAATCGTTGATGCCAATCAAGTCGATATAGGACAATATATCAAATAACACCAGTGAAAATTCATGCATGATCAATAGAAAATTCGGGTATAGTGCTTGGTAAGCAAAAATGAAGCGGAGGTTTGTTTGATGAGTGGATTAACAGATACAGTCACATTAGCAAACGGAGTAAAAATGCCGAAGCTAGGCTTTGGTGTATGGCAGGTAAAAGATGGGGATGAGGCTGTAAATGCAGTCAAAGACGCTCTTGAAGCGGGCTACCGCAGCATCGATACAGCAGCGGCCTATCAAAATGAAGAAGGGGTAGGCAAAGCCATTAAGCAATCAGGCATCTCTCGCGATGATCTGTTCATTACGACAAAGGTCTGGAATCGTGATCAAGGCTATGAAGCAACACTTGAAGCCTTTGAAACAAGTATGAACAAGCTTGGGCTAGATGTTTTAGACCTTTATTTAATTCATTGGCCAGTTGAAGGCAAATATAAAGAAACATGGAAAGCACTAGAGAAGCTGTATAAGGATGGACGCGTTCGAGCCATCGGTGTGTGTAACTTCCATCAGCACCACCTAGATGATTTATTAGAAGAGGCAGAAGTTGTGCCAATGGTCAATCAAATCGAGCTGCATCCAAAGCTGACGCAGGAGCCTTTACGAGACTACTGCAAGGAGAAAGGGATTCATGTAGAAGCGTGGTCACCATTAGGCAGCGGGAAGCTTCTGAACCATCCTGTTCTTCAGGATATTGCGAAAAAACATGACAAATCCGTGGCACAAGTCATTCTTCGCTGGGACTTGCAGCATGGTATTATCACCATTCCAAAATCTGTGACGAAGAGCCGAATCATCGAAAACACACAAGTCTTCGATTTCGAGCTGTCCGCACATGAGATGGGCGTCATCGATCAGCTTAATGAAGATGAGCGCACAGGTCCAGATCCAGATAACTTTGATTTTTAATCGAAAGAAAAGCACAGGTGGGATGCCTGTGCTTTTTTTATTTAACGGTTTTTTGAGGCTGATACGTTTTCAATGACTTGAATGGCGTCGACAATTTGCTCTTTGGAATAGTCTCCAATTAAACAGAAGGTTTCGTCTCCACGTGCAGCATGGTTTGCCACCGTTTTTGCGGCTTCTCCCAGCTGAGCTGTGATGCCAAGCTCACGCATATTTCTAGGTAATCCTAGTGTTTCATAAAGCTCAAGTAATGCTCCTACTTCGCTCATTCGATTTTCTGCGGCAAGCTGCACAAGAATGCCGTAGGCCACTTTTTGACCATGTAACACATGGTGCGTTTCCTCAATAAACGTCAATCCGTTATGGATGGCGTGGGCTCCTGCCATTCTGCCGTAGCGTCCCCCATAGCCGCCGACCGTACCGGCTAATGTAATAATTGTATCCGTTACATCCGCAAATGCTTGCGAAAGCTGACCTGTTTGCAAGCTGTGGACAGCCTCTTCGCTATGGGAAACAAGAATATCCCTCACGTATACCGCCTGTTTTAGTGCAGCATGCACCATGAGCGGCAAGGAATCCTTTGCATTTCGAATAATGGCTTCCGCTTCATACCATTTCGCCAGCGTATCTCCAATCCCACTTTGAAGGTAGGAAAGAGGAGAAGAGAGCAAAAATGTATGATCAATGAGAGTGAGGTAGCTGGACCGTTTATGGTAATCGACTCTCATGAAATTCCCCTTGTCATCATAAATGACGCTAAGCGGTGTAGATGCAGCACATGTCCCTGGAATGGTTGGAACCATGATCACTTCAATTTGAAGAGCTTCTGCTACTGACTTGGCGGTGTCTAAAATCGTGCCGCCCCCGATCCCAATGATTACATCTGCATCTTTCAGTTCTTCTGCAATTCGAGTGACCGCATTTGGTGAACTGTATCCTTTGTGCTGGACAACAGGCCAATGAGACGGAAGCTGTGTGTACTGTGAAAAAGCATGAAATGAATCATGTCCCGTCACTACAGCGGGCGACTGGAAGGATGGAGAAACAAGTGAATCGAGTTCATGATAAATCCCTTTTTGAGAAATAAATTGGTTTGGACCGCTTCTGACGATATCTTCTGGCTGGATCATTGAGTTCTGCTCCTTTATAACATCATATTTCATAAATCATCTCATTTTACAGAAAGTTCTGTCAAATATGAGAAGAAAGACCCTTCCGTTTTATGGAATTGAGCCGCTGACATTGCCTTTAGGTATGTATTTCCTGTATGATAAAGAACGGTATGTTTTCATTAAATTTAAGAGGTGTTTATATATATGGAAAAACAATATCGTGTATTACTTTACTATCAATATGTCCCCATTGAGGACCCAGAGACGTTTACAGCAGAGCATTTAGCATTCTGTAAGGAGCTTGGTTTGTTAGGCCGTATCCTTGTGTCAGCAGAAGGCTTAAACGGAACTGTTTCTGGTACCATTGAGCAAACGGATAAGTACATGCAAGCGTTAAAAGAAGATCCGCGCTTTGCGTCTATGCCGATCAAAATTGACGAAACAGATGGTCATGCGTTTAAAAAAATGCACGTCCGCCATCGGAATGAACTAGTGAATCTTAGCCTTGAAGATGACGTGAATCCGTTAGAATTAACAGGTAAACATCTCAGCCCTGTCGAATTTTACGAGCAAATGCAATCACCTGATACCGTTGTGATTGATGCACGTAATGATTACGAGTTTGATGTTGGCCACTTCAGAGGGGCAGTGCGTCCTGATATCGAGACATTCCGCGAATTACCTGAGTGGATTCGTGACAATAAAGAAATACTTGAAGGGAAAAAAATCCTGACGTATTGCACAGGCGGCGTACGCTGTGAGAAATTCTCAGGCTGGTTAAAGCGTGAAGGCTTTGAAGATGTCTCCCAGCTTGACGGCGGAATTGTCACATATGGAAAAGACCCGGAAGTTCAAGGGAAGCTATGGGACGGTCAATGCTATGTGTTTGATACCCGCTTAACAGTGCCAGTCAATCAAACAGAGCATGTGGTGGTTGGAAAAGATTTCTTCACAGGTGAGCCTTGCGAGCGTTATGTGAACTGTGCGAACCCTGCATGTAACCGCAAAATGATTGCAACGGAAGAGAGCGAGCATAAGTATATGCGCAGCTGCAGCCATGAATGCCGCACAAGTGAACGTAACCTTTATGTGAAACAGCACAATCTGTCTGAAGAAGAAGTGCAAGAAAGACTAGCTGTGATTGAACAAGAACAAGCGATCTCACAAGGATAGAGGGAACCCCCTTTATCCTTTTTTTCTATACAGAAGAAAGAGGGATTCATTTCCTCTTTCTTTTTTGTTTTGTTTTTTTTCAAAATAAGGGTAAAGGTAGTTATTCAGTCTAATAGATTGAATCATTGAAGAAGCGATTTCTTGAGAAATAAGCATGTTCGACTATTTCAGAAAATGGAGAATTGAGAGATAATAAAACAGGCGAAAAAATGAATAAGGGTAAAGATTTAGTTGAAGAAATATTTGTCAATTGAATGAAAAGTGAGCTGCAATGAAAGAAAGGCGCTTACTTGGGCACATGCTTTGTAATTTAATCGAAAGGTGTTATGAACATGAATCATTTGCATCGTAGAATGGGAACTTTCGCTTTAATGATGGTAGGTCTTGGCTCAATCATTGGGTCAGGATGGCTTTTCGGTGCTTGGCGTGCCGCTCAAATTGCCGGTCCTGCTGCTATTTTGTCCTGGTTGATTGGGATGGTTGTGATTTTATTTATTGCTTTGTCTTATAGTGAACTCGGATCGATGTTTCCAGAGGCAGGCGGAATGGTGAAATATACACAATATTCACACGGCTCCTTTATCGGGTTTATTGCCGCTTGGGCAAACTGGATCGCTATTGTCTCCGTCATTCCTGTTGAGGCGGTGGCTTCTGTCCAGTATATGAGCTCATGGCCTTGGGAGTGGGCAAAGTGGACAAGCCATTTGGTCACAAAAGGGGTTTTGACGACAGAAGGGCTCATGGTCGCCAGTGTGCTTCTTGTAATTTACTTTCTGCTCAATTATTGGACTGTTGGGTTATTTTCAAAAGCGAATACATTCATTACCGTGTTTAAAATTATCATTCCAGGCTTAACAATTGGTGCGCTCTTATTCGTAGGTTTTCATAGTGAGAATTTTACTTCTGGAACAAGTATTGCCCCTAACGGCTGGGCGAGTGTGCTGACAGCTGTTGCGACATCAGGAATTGTGTTTGCCTTCAATGGCTTCCAAAGCCCGATTAATATGGCTGGTGAGGCGAAAAATCCAGGTCGATCAATTCCGATCGCCATTGTTGGATCCATTTTGATTGCGACTGTGATTTATGTGCTTTTACAAATCGCCTTTATTGGTGCTGTCGATCCGTCCATGATTGTGAATGGATGGGGCCATTTGAATTTTAACTCGCCATTTGCTGACCTTGCCATTGCGCTTGGGATTAACTGGCTGGTTCTGATTTTATATGCAGATGCGTTTGTATCACCTTCTGGTACAGGGATTACGTATACGGCGACGACGTCCCGTATGATTTATGGAATGGAAAAAAACAAATACATGCCAAGCGTGCTTGGCCGTCTGCACCCTATTTACGGTGTGCCTCGTCCAGCGATGTTTTTTAACTTAGCCGTATCGTTTATCTTTCTGTTTTTATTTAGAGGATGGGGTGTACTTGCAGAAATCATTTCAGTTGCGACGCTCATTTCTTATTTGACAGGTCCAGTGACCGTTATGACACTGAGAAAGACAGGGACAGATTTATATCGTCCGCTTCGAATAAAAGGACTCAGCATCATTGCTCCTCTTGGTTTTGTCTTTGCGTCATTGACGCTGTATTGGGCGAGATGGCCGTTAACAGGTCAGGTGCTGTTCATTATTATTATCGGTCTTCCGATCTATTTTTACTATCAAGCAAAAGCGAAGTGGAAAGGCTTCGGCCGCAACTTTAAGGCAGGTGCTTGGATGGTCGTGTACTTACTTGTGATGATGACGATTTCCTGCCTTGGCAGTGACAAATTTGGCGGTTATAACGTCATTCATTATGGCTGGGATATGGCGCTCATTGCAGTGGTTGCCTTGCTGTTTTATATGTGGGCACTCAAAAGTGGATTTGAAACAGAGTTTCTAGAGGATGCGAAAAAAATCAATGATGAACTGCGTGCTTCTCAGCAAGAAGCCGCATCATCCAAAGAATAAAGGAACGGCTGCCTGAATATCGCGGGCAGCCGTTTTATTTTGATAAATGATGCATCACATGCTGCCTCAGCCAAGTGGTGACGCCATGCAAAACGGCTGCTGTGACAAATGAGATGAGCATATACCTCCAAAGCTGATCCATGCCTTGTCCACTCACCCAAAACACGATTCCTAGAAAAACGAGTGTAAATAGAAGCATGAATAAAAATGATACAGACCAGAAAAAAGCCTTCACTGAAGGTCACCTCCTCGGAGTATTGTATGCAGGCAATTGAATGATCAGACCAGCTATGAAGGGGTAGAATCATGATGAAATCTATTGCAAAAGTCAGATAAAAACACCAAGTGATTTGACAGTTGTGTTAAGATGAGAGCATATTTTGAGTGAAGATTGTGTGGCATAGACGGAGGTGTTTGGGGTTGAAGATACAAAAAGTTCTAAACAATAATGTCATTAGTGTGATAGATGAACATGGAAAAGAAATCGTCGTCATGGGCAGAGGTATCGCGTTTCAAAGACGTCCCGGAGACACGGTGGACGAATCGTTAATCGATAAAGTATTCCGCCTGGAGGATCACTCCGTTCATGAGCGGATGAAAATGCTGCTTCTGGAGGTTCCGTATGATGTGGTCAAGGTAACCGAAGAAATGATTCAATATGCACATACAAAGCTGAACCGGAGATTAAATGAAAGTCTGCATGTATCACTCGCAGACCATATTCATTACGCCATCGAACGATTGAAGAAAAATCATCTCATTGAGAATTCGCTCATTTGGGAGATTAAACGCTTATACAAAGATGAATTTCTTGTGGCAAATGACTGTCTTGAGATGATTGAAGAGCGTCTTCATATTGAACTACCTGAGGATGAAGCAGGCTTTATTGCCATGCATATCATTAATGCAGAGCTCAATGAGGACATGAATACAACGGTTAATATCACAAAAGAAGTAAACGCCATTCTCACCATTGTGAAATATCATCTTAATATGGAATTTGATGAAGACTCACTCAACTTTTACCGTTTTCTCACGCATTTGCGCTTTTTCGTCCAGCGTCTGATTAACGAAACAATGCTTGTCAGCGAAGATCAGGACTTGTATCAGCTGATCAAGGTAAAATATCCGAAGGCATACGAATGTGCAAAGAAAATTGCAGAATATGTCTATCAAACCTATCACCGAGATCTCACATCAGAGGAGATGCTGTACCTATCCATTCATTTGAATCGATTGATCAAACGAGAGAAATAAAGGTAGTTCTTAAAAGAAAGCGTTGACATGAGAAAAGCTGAGTGGTACTATTTGCTCATAAACATAAAAGAATACGGTTTCACAATGATCGTCTTAGAGGATTGTGACTGTTCGGCAGGCAAAACCTAAACGTTCACTGAAAAAGCGCAATGGCAAGTTGCGACTATTTTTGGTGCCCGTTTAGGTTTTTATTTTGCCCAAAAACGTATTTTTTTGAAAAAAAGGGGGTATTTGTATGAGTTATCGTCAATTAGCAGAAGACATTATCAAACACATTGGCACAGAGAAAAACGTTCATTCATTAGTCCATTGCGCCACAAGACTTCGCTTCACATTAAATGACCGATCAAAAGCAGACAAAGCAGCCATTGAAAAATTAAATGGCGTTGTGACTGTCATGGAAAGCGGTGGCCAATTTCAAGTAGTCATTGGCAATACCGTACCAGAGGTTTATCGAGAAATTGGAGAGTTTACGAATCTATTAGAGGATTCCACTTCTTCATCTGCAAAATCAGGTGGAGAGAGCACGAGCCTTTTTGGAAAATTCGTCGACATTGTTTCTGGTATTTTCACACCACTTCTCGGTGTCATGGCGGGTGCTGGTATTTTAAAAGGCCTATTAGGTATCTGTATCAACGCGAAATGGTTATCACCTGAAGATACGTCTTACCAAATTTTATTTGCTGCGTCTGACAGCTTGTTCTACTTCTTGCCATTACTGCTCGCATTCACTTCGGCGAGGAAGTTTAAAGCGAATCCATTTGTCGCTGTGACGATTGCTGGTGCACTCATTTACCCAACCATTCAAGAGTTGTCAAAAGGCGGCGGAGATGTGACCTTCTTCGGTATTCCGGTCGTCTTAATGTCTTATACATCGACGGTAATACCAATCATTTTGGCAGTGTTTGTCATGGGGTATATCGAACGTTTCTTTAACAAAGTCATTCATGAAAGTGTCAAAAACTTTATTACACCACTGATTTTACTTGTCACGGTTGTTCCGCTGACACTCATTGTATTCGGACCATTTGGTGTGTATGCAGGGAACGGCATTGCAGCTGTCTTGCTGAAAATATTCTCCTTTAGTCCTACACTTGCAGGTGCTTTAATTGCGATGGCATGGCAGGTCCTTGTGATCTTCGGTATCCATTGGGGACTTGTTCCAGTTATTCTAAATAATATCGCAGTCCATGGAAAAGATCATATCAAGCCGGCTACTGCGCCAGCTGTATTCTCACAAGCCGGTGCTTCCATCGGTGTTATGCTGAAAACAAAGAATAAAAAACTGAAATCATTGGCTGGATCGACAGCAGTTTCTGCCGTGTTTGGGATTACAGAGCCAGCTGTATACGGTGTCACGCTTCGTTTGAAAAAACCATTTATTGCAGCCGTTCTCTCTGCGGGGGTCGGCGGTGCGATCATTGGTTATTCTCAAAGTATTGCGATTGCGTCAGGGCTTCCAAGTTTACTGACACTTCCAATTTTCTACGGACAAGGCTTTACAGGGTTCATCATCGGAATCTCGGTCTCGTTTGTTCTATCCATCGTCTTGACTTATTTGATTGGATTTAAGGATCCAGTAGATGAAGATGAAACGCCGGCACCGGTTTCTGCGCAAGCTATGGAAAATGAACATGGGGTCAAAGCAGCTCATGTGAAGAGTCCTTTAAAGGGCGAGGTGATCAAGCTGGAGGAAGTGCAGGATAAGGCATTCTCATCTAGTGCACTAGGAAAGGGCGCAGCCATCATTCCATCAGAAGGCAAGCTGTTTGCACCAGTATCAGGAGTCGTGACAACGGTGTTCCCGACAGGCCATGCGTACGGTCTCACCTCTGAAAGCGGAGCAGAAGTACTCATTCACATTGGTCTTGATACCGTACAATTAGGGGGACAGCATTTTACCCCGAAGGTCGTACAGGGGCAAACCATCACAGAAGGTGAACTGCTTGCAGAGTTTGATATTGAAGCCATCCAAGCTTCTGGCCTGTCCGTCACAACACCAGTGATTATTACCAATTCCGGTGAGTTTAGCGATATCATTGAAACAGAAGAAAAACAAATCACACCAGGACAATCATTTTTACATCTTGTTTAATGAAGAGGAGGAAGAATTCATGAAATATTCAACATTAGCACCATTTCCAAAAGACTTTTTCTGGGGCGGATCTACTTCCGCCTATCAAGTAGAAGGTGCATGGAACGAGGATGGCAAGGGGCCTTCTGTCATTGATATGAGAGCAAGCTACCCTGAAGGCACAACAGATTTTAAAGTCGCAAGCGATCACTATCACCGCTATAAAGAGGATGTGAAGATGTTTGCAGAAATGGGTTTAAAAGCTTATCGCTTCTCCATTGCGTGGACACGAATTATTCCAGATGGAGATGGGGAGATCAATCAAAAGGGGATTGCATTCTATCATTCTCTCATTGATGAATTGCGCCGCTATGACATTGAACCAATCGTGACAATGTATCATTTTGATCTGCCTCATGCGCTTCAAGTAAAAGGCGGTTGGTCAAATCGTGCGACAGTCGATGCGTTTGAACGTTATGCTGAGGTTCTCTTTAAGGAATATGGCCAGAAGGTAAACTATTGGCTGACCATTAATGAACAAAACATGATGATCTTACATGGATCTGCGCTCGGTACACTTGATCCAAATTTAGAAAATCCGAAAAAAGAACTGTATCAGCAGAACCATCATATGCTCGTAGCTCAGGCAAAAGCCATGACGCTTTGTCACCGTTTGCTGCCAGAGGCGAAAATCGGACCAGCGCCTAACATTGCACTCATTTATCCGGCATCTCCAAAGCCTGAGGATGTACTTGCTGCGGCGAATTACAATGCAATCCGTAACTGGCTGTATCTTGATATGGCAGTCTTCGGCCGTTATAACAACCTTGCTTGGGCGTACATGAAAGAAAAAGACATTCTTCCTATCATTGAAGAGGGAGATATGGATATTTTAAAAAGTGCGAAGCCTGACTTCATTGCCTTTAACTACTACACATCTCAAACAGTTGAAGCGAGTAAAGGAGATGGCAACGATGAATTTGCACGCGGCGGAGATCAGCATTTAAAATCTGGTGAAGATGGTGTATACAAAGGCGGCAACAACCCGTTCTTAAGTAAAAATGCGTTTGGCTGGGAGATTGACCCTGTCGGCTTCCGATCAACGATGCGTGAAATTTACGACCGCTATCAGCTGCCTCTTATTATCACGGAAAACGGATTGGGTGCTTTCGACAAGTTAGAAGAAGATGGATCGATTCAGGATGATTACCGAATTGATTATTTAGAAAAGCATATCAAGCAAATCAAATGGGCGATCACAGACGGCGTCGAGGTCTTCGGATACTGCCCGTGGTCCGCCATCGACTTAATCAGCACACACCAAGGGTGCTCCAAACGCTACGGGTTCATCTACGTCAACCGCGATGAATTTGACCTAAAAGACCTGAAGAGAATTCGTAAAAAGAGCTCTTACTGGTATGAAACCCTGATTCAGCAAAATGGAGAGAACATCGGGGAGTAACAAATAAAAAAGCCAATCACCTTATGCGGGTGGTTGGCTTTTTTTCTTCGTTCACTCTATTGGCAAGATCATATTGTTCGAGTTGTTCTAGAATGATAGTTTGATTTAACAGATTGGTAAACTCTGCTTACTTTTATAATCCGAAGAAGATCACAATCCATTTCGCTGTTTCGAATGCTACATCAGGTGGTAGACCAGCCTGTATAAAAATTGCAGATATTCCCTTTTCTTGTACATTTTGAACTTTTTCAATATAATCTGCTACTTTGTAAAAACCTGATTTAGCTTTCTTTGCATATTTCTTGCCTATTACTTTTGATAAGGGCTTTTCTAAGTATGTTCCTGACTTGCGAAGAGCCTGAACAGAAAGTTTTTTTGCTATTGTAGTGACGATATTTTTAGTTTGGGCTTCTTTAGATTGTGGTGGGTTATATCTTGCACCATTTTTTAGGAACATATACATTTCGGCTTGTGTCATTTGTCCAATTGGTGGATATTGATTTTTAGCAGGATATGTATTTGATTTTGCTAACATAGAATTAGGATAGAAAACTGAAGCTATCATTGTTATTGCCAAAGGAAATAGGAGTGTCCCGGAGTTTGTTTGAATAACAGGTTTTTAGGTGTCTTGAATGAGTCAACTCCTTAATGCTTACTTCGTTCCGCTTACCGTTGACTCATGCCATATCTAGCCCTCAACCTCCAGTGGAAGCAATAATACCCAATAACAAGACAATAGCCGCAAAAGTCATTCTATAGCCTTTCTCGTTTTGCTTATTATTCTTTCGTTTTTGCATATACATAGCAAAATAAGAAACGCCCGTCAACATCAACAATATAGATATAATCAAAACAATCATCACCTTTCTGGCTCATAACCTCGATCCTTCTTAGGTGCATTCTGTTTTCTCTCGTTTTCCTCCTTCAAAAAGTACTCTGCGTCTTTTAAAAATCGCCGAAGAAGTCGGCTATTATTTTTCCTAAATTCAAGACCTCGGACGCTGTCCGAACCCCATAAAAAAGAAGCAGGCTTTAATCGCATACTTCTTCTTCAGCCCACACTGCAAAGAGCATCAAACCACAAATAATAATTGCCCCTAAATCCATCACATGAATTTCAATGGTCATCATGATCACCTCCATAGTGAACGAATTCTACCACAGAAATTTTCATCAAAACGAAGTTCTAAAAAATAAAAAAAATGATTGCGGACACCGCAACCAAAAAAGGAATTTTCTTAAATCTATCTTAAATCCTTTGATACACTCATTTTAATTTGATAACCTTTATTTTGGAATTTAATACAAAAGGAGGAATATAAACAAAATGTTCAAAAAAACACTTTTAACCCTAATTACCCTAGCTCTTGTCATATCGATATGGACTCCATTTTCATCAGAAGCATCAGCAGAAACACACTCTATCAATTCACAAGAATTAGAAGCGTTAGTAACACCAACAGTTCTACAAAATGAACAAGCTACCAAAGAATTAGACGAACTTGAAATGAAAATGGGGGAATACATAGAAAACCTTCCATTTACAGAAAAAGAATTCGAAAACATGTCAGAGACAGAACAAAATAAAGTGATAGATCAATATTTCAACAATGAAGAATTTTTAGCTTTAGAAAACCGAATGAAACAACTTGACTCGAAAAGTAGTCAGAGTGAAATCACAACACAAGCACTACCAGTATTCTTCATACCTATCGCAATGACCGTAGGAAGAGTTGCTTTAATGGCTATCAGATCAAAAGGCGCAAGAACTGCACTTAAATATCTAAAAAATCGAATAAAAGGATTCGGTAAAAATTACAAAATTAAATGGGATGTAAGAAATGATAAAGGACAACTTAGAAGTTTAGTTGTTGTCCTACACAAAGGAAAGAAAAAAACAACAAGAGTATTTGCTGTAGACAATGGAAAAATCCCTTTAATACCAAAAACCTCAACTTGGTATTGGCATTTCCATGTAGCTCCAAAAGATAAAATACACCATGCTCTCAGAGCATCAGTACCAAAGAAATACAAAGCAAGTCCAGGAGAAACAATATTACACTAAAAACCCCTAATTTTTAGGGTTTTTTTTCTCTTCATGACTTGTAACTATATCAACTGGATGTATCAAGTTTTCATCATCATTATCCTCATCAATGTAAGGCATAATAAGAGAATCCAACTCTTCTTTATCATCAACTAAAGCAACGTAAGTTGTATAATCCTCTAAATCTGATGGAAACAATTCAGCTTGACCAACATTACTTTTCAATGCTTGGTCAATAGCACTCTTTAATTCTATTAAACCCTCACGATTACCAATAATATAAGAATCCATATGCCAACTTTTTTGAGCATATATATGACAAATCTTATCTCTATCTTTCATTATCTCATTACACCCTTCCTGAAAAATTTAATTGATTATGTGCCAACACGCCAACCAGCTATAACCTCAAACGTCTCATTGGCTACTGTATCCTCATCTTCTTCAATCCTGATCAGATATCCTTCCTAGGCATCAATACGCTATTTCCAAAACTGCCACCAAAATTTTTTTGTCCTTCCTTTTCCTCCTGCTCCTGCTCCGTTGCCGCAATTAATTATTTAGTTTCTTGAGTTTCTCTTTATGGCCTCTAACAGCTTTTTATCTCTTTCAAGAAGACTGCTTTGTATGTATTCTTGCTGTTTTTTCAACTTGCTGGAGTTTACGAATCACATCTTGCTCTCTACTATTATTATACCCCGAATTCAATCTCGTTTATAGACTGTTTTCCGCCCAGATCAGGCCGTATACTGTTATACGCAAGTCAAAAACGATAAGGGGTGTGGCTGTATGAATGACAATGAGCAGGTTTTAGATCCTGGCCCATTTTTCCATGGGACGAAAGCAGAATTGAAGATTGGAGATCTGCTTGAACCGCAGTACTTATCGAATTATCAGGATCAAAAATCAAATCATATCTATTTCACTGGAACATTAAACGCAGCTAAATGGGGTGCTGAATTAGCAAGATCTGATGCGAAAGAGAGAATTTATCTTGTAGAACCGTTAGGCGAGTTTGAACATGATCCGAATGTGACTGACAAAAAATTTCCGGGTAACCCAACACGTTCTTATCGGTCGAAATCCCCTTTGAAAATCGTCGCAGAATTAGGTTCATGGGAAAGACATTCCGATGAAGAAATCGATCATATGCTGAGCTCTTTAAAGAAATTAAGTGAAGAAGGAAAAAATGTCATATACGATTGATGATTCTCAATCACACGAAGGCCGCCTCATCAATAGCTGGGCGGCCTTTTGTTTGATCTTATTGAAACAATGCATCCATCAACTCATCAAATGTTTTTGCTTGCTTCAGGAAGTGAATGCGGTCTGGATTGTCCAGTAAATCGACGGCCTGTTCAAAGAATTGATTCATGCAGGCTGCGTCATCCTTATGAATGGCTAATAAAAAGACAAGTGATACTTGATCTCCCTGCCAGTCAATTGGCTGTTTTAAGTGTGCGATGGCTACGCAGGAGGTGCCTTCATTTGTGATGAGCGGGTGTGGCATAGCCATTCCTCTGCCAAGATAGGTAGACGACATTTGCTCCCGCTCAAGCACCGAGGACCGAAAAGAAGGCGATACTAGCTGATGCTCCTCTAGACGACTGCATAGTGTGTCTAATACCTCGTCCTTGCTGGATAGGTCAGCATTCAATAAGGTCAATCGTTCTTGAAAAAACGCCATCAGCTCTTTAGAGGGAGTCCCGTGCCCATTTAATATATGAATGACCTCATTCACCCGCTGTACATCATGATGTTCAAAAAAGGCGCTGACCTGAATCACTGGTTTTCCCTTTGATGCGAGTGGGACGGTTGTAATGATGACATCACAGGGCAGGGTGGTGCTCATGAGATAATCCTGATAGGAATACAGCTCGACGATGTCCAGTTCGTGCTGAAAGGCTGCCTTCAATTTAATTTCAAGCAGTCTTGCCGTCCCTAATCCAGACCCGCACACGATAATGGCTTTCTTTTTTTGCGAGGTGTCGAGCTGACTTCTTTCAAATGAAGCAGCGATATGCAAGGCAACATATGCGGCCTCATCCTCATTTGGCGTCCGCACTAGCTGTAAGGCATTCAGTCCGCTGACAGCCAAATCAAATGGGTATGGATAGGACGCTTTGATCTCATGCAAAAGCGGATTTTGTAAGGATACGCCATATTGGATTCGATTTAATAGTGGCTTCATATGCAGCATCAAGTCTTGCTGCAGGATGTTGTCATCTGCAAAGCGGTGGCCGCTTGTTTTCTCAATGTGCTGTAGAAAGACCGCAACCGCCTGCTGAACTTCCACTGTCGTCTGATGCTGGGCGGCTTCTTTCCACGTTTGGTTCGCCAATAGATGCATCACTAAGTAATCTGTTTCATCCTCTGATAAGGTGACATGAAAGGTGTCGCTCATCTGCTGTATGATCTTTTGGGCAATTCTCATTAAGACTGGCGATCTTTGTGTACGAGTGGTGCTGGCGGATATCCGCTGGTTTTTTCGTGTCTGCTGAATCGCAATCGCTAAGTGAATGACTAAGTTTTTTAAGGCAATGTCTTTAATGAGCAATGACTCTTGATGCAGGTTCGTCAAGACAATAGATCGAATGGTTTCAAGAGAAATATCAGGAAAATGGAGCTGCTCCCGCTCGGTGATATGAGAAAGTGCAGGCTCTTCCTCAAGCAGTAAGTCTGCATAGCATGTTCTTTTTTTCAACTCGTCTCCCTCAATTTTTAAGCCAAATCCGGGTTTTGACACAAGGGTCATGCCGTAACGGGCTAACAGTTCTCGTCCTTTTTTTAAATCACTGCTGACCGTCATGCGGCTGATAAACAGTTCTTCAGCCAGCTGGTCAATTTTTAAGTAATCCGGTTGAAGCAATAGCTTTCTCATCATAAATCGTACACGCTCTTCTGGCATGATGGGGACGAGAGAGCGGGCAGGAAGTTTTTGTTGATGAAGCCAAAGCAGGAAGGCATCTTGGTCGCTCGTTAATAGGGTGTATCCCTTTCCGCGGATCGTTTTAATCTTGGCTCCAGCGTCCTTTAATTGCTCATTTGCTTCTTTGATTAAATTGCGGATGGAGCGGTCAGATAAGCGAAAAGAGGCAGTGAGCTCCTCCAGCTTCACGAACCCTTTCGTTTCAAATAGCCGCTGAATCAGCTGATAGGTTCGAGGATCTGCCGTCAGCATCATTGCGCGGCTCCTTGCGCCTGTAAGGCATCAGTACCAAGAGCGATGGCGCCCATTAAACCTGATAATCCATCAAAGGATGGCTTTGTGATAATTTCATTTAAAGGCTTTGGCAGTTTCAAATAGCCGCCAAGCCGCTTTTCTGTTTCATCAAGAATGAGCGGCAGCATAGCGGGCTGTTTCATCACACCACCGCCGAGAATGATGCGCTCTGGTGAAAGGGTGAGTAATAAGTTGGCGGTCATCTGCCCGAGATAGTAGGCATGAAGTGACCAGGCAGGATGCTCCTCTGGCAGCATTTGTGCCAGTGTATGATAGCGTCCTTCTATGGCAGGTCCAGATGCCAGTCCCTCTAAACAGTCATGATGTATAAGGCAGCAGCCACCGTAGGAATCATGAGGATGCCGCTGAACGGTGATATGACCCATTTCTGGATGCAACAATCCGTGAATGAGGCGGTGTTCAATATAGGCACCGCCGCCTATTCCAGTTCCAACAGTGATATAGACCAAAGAAGCTGGCTTTTCTGCTTCGACCGAAAAGCGGGCTTCTCCGAGTGCTGCACAGTTCACATCGGTATCAAGCTTCATCGGGAGCCCAAGGGCTTGTTTTAAGGTTGAGAGGAAAGGGAATTGGCGCCAGGCTGTTTTTGGTGTGTCTAAAATCGTCCCATAGCTTGGGCTTTGTTCTTTTACATCGACAGGCCCGAATGCCCCAATTCCAATGGCATCGACAGGATGCTTTGTAAAGTAATCGATCACTTGCCGGCATGTTTCATCTGGATTACCTGTTGCAAAGGAAGTCATGTGTTCAATCGTTCCATCTGTTGTTCCGTAGCCGCAGACAAATTTTGTTCCGCCTGCTTCAATGCCTCCAATTCGCATGGTCAATGCCCTCCATTAAAGAGAGGCGGAATCCAAATGGACCCCGCCCCTACATGTTCATTTTTTCTTTACAATGTAGGTTTGTACCTGACAAGGTGTGAGCGGTTCAATGTGTAATGATCCATGTTGTGCTTTGAGTATATGTCCTTCAGGTGTTTCGCCTAAATTCGCTGTTTCTCCGTGTTGTAGAGATGAACTATTGATTGAAGCGGCTGTTTGACGCGTTAAATATGGATTGAAGAGACGGATGACAATGCCTGTTCCATGCTCTTCTTTTTTTAGAGCGCTTAGAATGGCTCCGTCTGTCTCAATGTCAAGCAGGCTATAAGTAGATTGTAAGTCTTCTTTTTCATCTCGGAAAGAGAAAATTAAACGACCGTTTAAAAAGTCTGCCCGTTCGTAGCATTGAACTGGGGTGGTATACCGCTTAGCAAGCTGCGCTAAGTGCCCCTCGCTGACAGCGTCCTTGCTATAGTGCATGCCAAATGAGAACGACAGTGCACCTTGCAGCTGAGCGTCAGGTGTCTCAACAATTTTTTCCCCAGATGCGCGGCCTGGACGGTAAAGAAGATTTTCTTTCCCCATTTTTCCGAAACAGCGGAAGAGCGTATACGCAATCGTTGTGTAGCCTTCTCCTGTGATCTGGTATTCTCTCACACAGTCGGTCAATAGAGCGACACCATATGCTTCATCACGAAGTGCAGTAAAGGATTGCATCGGTTCAATGGTGATCGGTTTTTCTTCCCAATGCTCATTGCTCCACCATTCAAGCTCTTGCGTGAGCTCTGTTGGGCGTTCGATGGTTCCAAACTGCTGATCGCTCAGTGATACCTTTGATGCGATGCCTGTATCAAAGAGGACACGCAGACGATGGTCTAACGCATGATTGTCGACATCGACATGAAAACGGATGACAGGCTCATCTTTGTTTAATGCCACCTTCGCTGTGATCGGGAGTGTAGTCGTGACCGATTGCTGAGAGCGCTCTTCTAAGTCATACGGGACAGTGAGCTGAAGCTGGATGGTCAGCTCTTGTTGCAAGCTGCTTTTAGATACTGCGATGTCTGCAGAAGAAAGGTTCTTGGATGACACATACAGATCCTCACGCGGTGGGGAATAGTTGTAAGAATCTCCATCGTCTCCATTGTCTTCAAAGGTCATTTGCTCAGAGAATGTCCGGCCTGTTTGTTTATCTGTGATGTCCAGCGATCCGTTGTCATTTGCCGCTATGCGGTAATACGTATTTTCAATCGCGCGTCCTTCTGTTTGTTCCCATGCAGATTCGCTTGATTCATCGAAAACCATGCTGACTTGTGTATAACCAACGGACGGTAAGCTGGCGGCTTCAATCAGCAGAATGGCTTTCCATACTTGTTTTGGCATGTACACATCTTTACTTGGGTTAAGAGAAATTTGCTGTGCCAGCACATAATCTGTGACATCGGTTTTGCTTTTTACTGTGTAGTGAAGCGTTTTTCCATGGGCATCTTTTAGTGTAAAAGGACGTTCTGTGATAAAGGTTTCAACTTCAATAACTTCAGAACGCTTTGAAGGCAGTGTATTAAATAAAGTAAACGTGATTTCTTGCTCTGTTTGCAGTCGAATGGCGATGAGGCGCATGTGTAAGTCCACAAGATTCTCGGCGATTTCTTTTGCCTGCTTGTAGCGGAAGAAGACATCTTGATTCGTCGTGTCGCTATTGCAGCCGCCAATGCTGTCATGCGCTGCATTTTCAAACATGAGGTACCAAATATCGCGAACCGTATCATGCGGATAGTCGTGTCCGAGTGAATAGCTAATCGTTAGGATGGGCTCCATCACATTGACGAGATAGTTTTCAATTTGATTGTTTAAGATTTTTAAATCAGCTCGTGTTGAAAAAATAGATTTATGAATCCGCATATGCTTTGCATGAATGAGCTCTCCTTCTAATGTTTCAAAAGACGTCCGCTCTTTTTTCACTGCTGCAATGTAATCTTCTAAACTGCTGATTTGATAGTGGTGCTTGTCCAGTTCATTGGCTTTTTCTAATAAATCAGGCAGGTTTTTGCGGATCGGTGCCTGGTCAAAGCCATTTGGGAAATAGACATTCTTTGTGGTTGCCTTTGCTTGCAGCGCGCCGATTTTTTCAGATAAAAAGGCTTGTAAGTCCTCATCCTTTTCAGGAATATTCCCACCGTAGTAGTAGCCAAATGGCAGATTCACAGCAAAGACTTCACTGCCGTCAGCTCCTTGCCAATTGAATTCAGTGTGATTCGTCATATGGTCTGAAACGCCGCGCCAAAAAGCCGTATCCACAATGCCGAAGCCGCGGTAAATTTGAGGCATTTGTGCGGATTGACCGAAGGAATCAGGGACATAACCGACTTTCATCACATGACCGAACTGCTGACAGCGTTCAATCCCATATTGCAGGTTCCGTACAATCGATTCACCTGAAATGACGAGCTGGTCGGTTTGGGTATACCATGGGCCGATGATGAGACGTTTGGCTGTGACGAGCTTTTTGATTCGATTTTCATCCTCTGGACGCCATTTCAGGTAATCATCCAATAAGGAGGCCTGGGCATCGAGCATGAAGTAATGGAACCTTTCATCTGTTTCAAGGGTGTCTAAAATGTCCATTACGCTTTTCATTAAGTAGATACGGGAGCGGGAGGTGGTGAAATACCATTCCCGGTCCCAGTGAGTATGTGGAATCACATGTACATTGACAGTCATTGATTAACGACACCTTTCTTTGTTCAAATTATCCTTCTAGCACAAGGTCAAAATCGTCTTCTTCTTTCTGCTTCTGCTCATTTTCTGGTTTATTTGGTTCTTTTTTCTCAGAGAAATTCACTAGCAAGTTGGCACCAATACCGATGACGAGTGCGCCGGTAAGAGCTCCGATTAAATAAGCCCACCAGTTTCCGACTGAGAAGAAGCCGTATAGCCCGCCAATTGGAGGCATGATGTCATGGACACCTAATAACGCAGCGACACCGCTTCCAGCAGCACAAGCGACGACATTCAGCGGAATCAATTTCAAAGGATTGACGAGGGTAAAAGGAATCGCCCCTTCCGTAATACCGATAATGCCCATGACAAGCCCGCCTCGTCCGGCTTCTCTAAAGGTTGGAGAGAAGTTACGTTTTCGAATCAATGTCGCAAGCCCGTATCCAAGCGGCGGAATGACAATCGCAATATTGACGAGAATGGCAGGGAGGTAGACGCCTGACAGGAAGAGTGCGTTACCAGCCATCCAAGCGGATTTATTCACTGGGCCGCCAAGATCGAAGCCAATCATCGCACCTAGAATGAGAGCGAGTGCAAGGGTGCTTGTGCCGTCAGCGACCATACCTTTAATCCATTCAATTAATGCCGTGTTCAAAGCGCCTAATGGCCCGCCTAGCAGAACAGACATGAGAAGTCCGGTTAAGCCAACGGTAATAAGCGGTAAGATGAGCAGAGGAACAAGTCCGGCTGCGGAGCCTTTAATTTGAATTTTTCGTTTCACAAAAAGAGCGACATATCCTGCGAAGAAGCCTGCAATAACGGCACCGATAAATCCAGCATTCGTTGAGCTGGCAAGGGCACCACCGATGAAACCGGCCGCAAGCCCTGATTTATCCGCAATCGAATAGGCGATAAATCCAGCGAGCAGGACGTTCATTAAGCCAATGCCTGTCCAGCCAACCTGCTCCATTAAATAGGCGCCGTGTAAAATGCCGCCAGCATCCTTATAGGCGTTTAAATCTGAAACACCAAATCCTAATCCGACTAGTTTTGCTAAACCAACGATAAGTGAGGCGCCGATGATCACAGGAAGAATATAAGAAATACCGGTCATGAGATGGCCTTCAATGACTTTTAATTTAGCTTTCATTTTGCTTTGCTCCTTTCTAAATGGCATTGCTCACGTTTATTGAGATTCAGATTTTTTCTTTTCAACAAGTGCTACAGCTTTTGTGATGATTTGCTCGGCATTTTTTAATGCGCGTCCAATCTCGACACGTACTGTGGGAATGCCTGAGAAACGTTCCGCATCGTTGATATGCTGATTTGAGGCAATGATACAAAGGTCAGCCTGCTGTGCTTCCTCTGCTGTAATGCCATTTACCTGTCCCATAATCCCTTGCTGCTCGATTTTGATCTCGTGACCGAGCTGTTTACCTGCATTCTCTAACGCCTTTGCTGCCATTGGTGTATGAGCTAACCCTGCTGGACATGAAGTGACACCGACAATTTTCATTGTGTAATCCCCTCTTTCAATTGTTGTTCAATGACTTCGTAATAATAGTCAGCGGTTTGACCTGCTTGTATCTTTTCGATGAAAGCCGGTTCCATGAGGCTTGTCGCAATCCCTGACAGTAATTTCAGGTGTGTGACATTTGCTTCTTCTAATGGAACGAGCAGTGTAAATAAATAGCTTGTGGGCAAATCGTCGAAGCTTCCCCATTCAATAGGCTGTTCTAGCTCTAAAAAAAGAAGTGAAGCCGTTTGTACAGCAGAGCTTTTTGTATGAGGAATAGCGAAGCCTTGCTGAAGTCCTGTTGAGACTTCGTCTTCGCGAGTCAACAAATCTGATAATAACCCCGTCTGATCGTTTGTAATCTGAAGGTCTTCAGCTTTCTCGGCAATGTATTGTAAAATCTCATTCTTTGATCGTCCGTTTACTTGTGTGAAAACATGATCTTTTTGGAACAAGCTGATCCCTTCTCTCTTGTTTGTTAAGCGCTTACAAGTTGATTGTAATGTACTTTTCGGCATGGTTAAATAGCATCATTTTCCGTTTGAAATGGCAAAAAGTTTATGAAGCTATTCGTCTTGCTGTCTGTATATCTCAAATCCTAGCTTAAAACGAGTTTAATTATGTAAAAAACAGATTCTACTAAATGTATTTCTGTGATATTCTTCCAAGGTATCATAAAAGATAAGGGGGTCTTTTCATGTTCAAAAAGCAGGTCAAATCCTGTGTGGTCGTACTCATGGCCATCATTCTCTGTATGGCAGCAATTCCTGGATACGAGGCAACAGCTGCCAGTAAAGGAACAAATGTCAATGAAGCCATTGGGTTAAAAAATGGTGAAGTCATTTCAGGTACATTACAGAATGAAAAGGAAGAGTCATGGTACCAAATCACGCCATCTGCACAAGAGGTGGCAAAACATACGCATATGAAAATTTCTGTAAAAAGTAAACAAGTGTTGTCCGTATCGGTCTATCCAAGTAAAGACAGAGCGACGAAGGATGACACTTATTCCAGATATCGTGTGGACACTGCAAGTGGAGAGGCAGAGATCGACTTTCCGCATGCATGGTCAGGTCCTTACTTTGTCAAAGTACTCTATTTAGGTTCGGAGGAAGACAGCCGTGATGAGGAAGAGGATGCGGCCTATACAATCGGGTATAAAGGAGCTAACCTTCCGCCTTCTGAACCCGTTTTCCCTGAAGACGATGAGCCTGACATCATTATTATTGAGAAAAAGTACGGGCGCGAAATTCTCCAATCGATTCGTACAATCGAAGATAAACGTTTTAATGAAACAGCCAATGGTCAGAAGCTGAGCCGTGTGCTTCAAAAAACAAAGCCGTTTCTCAAATCGAAGCTCATCAAACAAAAAAATGAGCAGCAAAAGGTATACAATCATCTGCTTACATTAAAGTCACTGCTAAATGACGTAGAGAAAAATGGTGCTTTTAGCGGTCATATCGTGACAGAGAAAGAACAACAGGCGATCCGTTCCCTTTTTGATATGCTCAAAGAAGCAAGTCCTGCCTATTTAAAGAAGGAATTAGAAGCAGTGAGTCAAAAAATTGGAATCGATCAGCTTGAAGGAAAATCGATCGGTTATGTATTAGAGAAGCAAAAGCTTGTAAAAGAAGAGAAAGTGAAGACGAATAAGATCATTTTTAAATTAAAGGATGGCCACACGCTTCAATCTGCGAAAAAGAAGATGAAAAGCTATGGAATCCAAGAAAACCGCGTGACATCGCAGTCAGTAAGTCCTTTGTTTAAAGGAATGTATGTCTATGATGTGCCAGCAGGGCAAGAATCAGCTGGAAAGACTTTAAAAGCAGGCAAAGCTGTCATCAAAAGCACTGCAAGAAAGCTGTCCAGCATGCCGAATGTTGAATTTGCGGAGCCTGTTCAAACCTATCGTGCACTGAGTAATGACGTGCAGTATGGTTACCAGTGGCCGCTGAAAAACAGTGCGCAAAACAGCGGAAAAAAAGGCGCTGATGTCAAGTTTGAGCAAATGAATACACTGGTTGGCACAAGCAAAATGAAGCAAACATTGATTGCTGTTGTGGATACAGGTGTAGATAGCCGTTTGACTGATTTAAACGGGGCTGTTCGTACGGACTTAGGTGCGAATCTCATTGGAAGAAACAAAGATGCGATTGATGACAATGGACACGGTACGCATGTGGCCGGCATCATTGCCGCAAAAGCCGATAATCATTACTCCATGGCAGGCCTCAATCAACATACGGGCATCATTCCGGTGAAGGTGCTGGACGCCTATGGTTTTGGAGATACAGAGCATATTGCACTTGGAATCAAGCATGCAGTAGATAAAGGCGCAAAGGTCATCAACATGAGCCTTGGCGGCTACTACAGCCGGGTGATTGAATATGCAATGAACTACGCGGCTCAAAGAAATGTACTAGTGGTCGTGGCGAGTGGAAATGATGGCGTTCCAGAAATGGGCTATCCTGCGACATCAAAATACGCAATGGCCATTGGCGCAAGCAACCGTATGGATATTGCCGCTGAATTCTCAAGCTACGGTAAAGGACTGAGCATGTCTGCACCAGGGTCTGATATTCCAAGCTTAATGCCAGATGGGAATGTCTCATACCTGAGCGGGACATCAATGGCGACACCATATGTGGCAGCGGCAGCAGGATTACTTCTTTCTAAAAATCCAACCTTGAAGCCGAATCAAGTAAGGAATATCTTGCAAAGCACAGCAGATAACATCTCCTTTACATCTGTTGATGGAAAAGATGACGTTTTCTATGATGAAAACGATGAGCCAATTGTCGATCCGAAAATTCCAGGGGTCGATTGGATGACAGGACATGGTAGACTGAATGCATTTGCTGCTTTAAGTGCTGTCGAACTGAATGCATCTGTGAGCAAAGTGGAGGATCAGCATCAAAAGGTGACAGGTAAAGCAAAGGCCGGCGCTGCTATTTCTGTGTATAGAGGCAAAACCTTGCTTGGAAAAAGCACAGCAGGTAAACAGGGAACCTTTAGCGTGAAGATCAAGCATCAAAATAAAAACAAAGTCCTTCACATTAAGATTTCAAAAGGAAAGGCCGCTACAACACTCAAAACAGTCGTCAAAAAAGGCAAAGCACCAGCTAAGCCGAAAGTGGGCAAAGTAACGGTCAAAAGTAAAACGGTCAAAGGAACTGCGGGTGCAGGATTGACCATTAAAGTGAAAAACAAATCTAAGAAAGTCATCAAAACGGTGAAAACGAATAACAAGGGCGCATTTACTGCTCAAATAAAACCGCAAAAAGCCAAAACGGTCTTGTATGTGACCGCTTCTGATGTGAGAAAAAGAGAAAGCAAAGCGGTGAAGGTTGTTGTTGTGAAAAAGTAAGAGGAGAACTTCCCTTTCTAAAAAAAGGGAAGTTTCAGCGTGTAGACAAACCCTCGCATTCGTTGTCAGGACTGTGCTCCGGTCGCCCTTCCTAGACTTCAAAGGTTTTCTATCACACTTAAAAGGAAGACAAAGGGCTAAATTAAAATTTTAGCCCTTTGTCAACAATCTTAAAACCTGGTGCTATACACCAGGTTCTTCTCGTTTTTTCTGAATCCAAGCTGTCACATAATAGGCAGCATAGCAGAGCGCGATGAAAGGGATGCCGCAGATGAGAGCAATCCGCTGATTGGGATCAAAGGCAATGCCGATCACAGATGCAAGACAGAGGAGGAAGGCAGCAATCGGAACGACTGGATAGAACGGGGTTCGAAAGGATAGATCATGGAGCTGCCCGCCTTCCTGTAAAAAACGTTTCCGAAACATCAACTGTGAGGCAGCAATCCCCATCCACACGATCACAACGGCCAGTCCAGAGATCGAAACAAGGACAAGGTATACCGTTTCTGGTGCGATGACACTTGATAATAAAGAAAGAATACCGCCGATCATACTTAAAATCAGTGCATTCAAAGGAATCCCTTTTGATGTCAGCTTCGCCAGTTTTTTAGGCAGTGTCCGTTCCTCAGAAAGTGACCAGAGCATACGGGATGACGCGTATAGTCCCGAGTTTGCGGCAGATAAGATCGCCGTCAGAATGACAAAATTCATGAAATCTGCAGCATATGGAATCCCGATTCGATCAAACACTACAACAAATGGACTTTTGATCACCCCGGCTTCTTCCACTGGGATCAAGCCGGCTAAGACCACGATCGTTCCAACGAAAAACAAGACAAGACGCAGTACGGTTGTGCGAATCGCTCTTGGAATGGTCTCGTCAGGATTGACGCTTTCACCCGCAGCAATTCCAATTAACTCCGTACCTGAAAAAGCAAAATTGACGGCCAGCATCGTCATTAAAATTGGCAAAAAGCCGTTTGGGAAAAGACCGCCTTCTCCAGTGAAGTTAGAAAAGAACGGAGCGGCCTCACCGCCCTTTAATGGAATCAAGCCAAACATCGCAGCTCCGCCAAGGATAATAAAGAGAATGATAGCCATTACTTTAATGCTGGAAAACCAAAATTCCGATTCTGCAAAAAACTTAACTGTAAAAGCATTGAGTAAAAAGATGAGAAGAGCAAAAACGCCACTCCACATCCAAACCGAAGTGTCTGGGAACCAGCGCTGCATTAAAAGCCCTGCCGCTGTAAATTCCGATCCGAGTGCCACTGTCCATGTCAGCCAGTACAGCCAAGCGACTGTATAGCCTGTGCCGGGTCCAATATATTTTGTTGCATACGTATGAAAGGCCCCTGTAACCGGCATTGCGACAGACAGCTCGCCTAAACAGAGCATCACGAGGTACACAATTAATGCTCCGACAAGATAGGCAAGGATCGTTCCCGCGGGTCCTGCCTGATTGATGGTATATCCAGAGCTTAAAAAGAGCCCTGTTCCAATGACGCCGCCTAGAGAAAGCATGAACAGGTGGCGGCTCGTCATTTTTCGTTGATATTGTTGTGACTGATCTTTTGCTTGTTCCATGTCTTCCCGCCCTTTTGCTTAGAAGTATGTGTGATGATTCGTGGTGCTATGATGTGGTTTGGTTTAAGATGTCTGTGATATCTTCTGGGGTCGTCCGACAGCAGCCGCCGATGATATGCGCGCCGTCTTTATACCATTGATGCGCACATTCACCAAATGTATGCTGAGGCGTCTCCCCGCTCCATACCTTTTCTTCAGGATCATATAATTCCCCTGAGTTTGGATACACGACAATCGGCTTGCTCGTCCCCTTTTTCATCTCTTGAATGAGAGACGAGATAAATTGCGGCGGCGTACAGTTTACACCAACAGCAGCGATCTGTTCATAAGGTTCCAATGCTTGTACACATTCTCTGAGCAAATCACCTTCACTAATATGAAGGTCATCCTTCGCGCTGAATGTAATCCAAGCACATACACCACTGAATTCATCTTGCAGCAGCTTTGCGATGGCCGTTGCTTCAATTAAGCAAGGGATCGTTTCACATGCAAGAATGTCTGCACCAGCTTCTACTAATGCCTGAATTCTTGGTCTGTGAAAATCAATGAGTGCCTGCTCTGTGAGTCCGTAATTTCCCTTATATTCTGAACCATCAGACAAATAAGCGCCGAATGGCCCCACAGATCCTGCGACAAATGGTTTTGTCCGCCCTTTACGATGCGCTTCATCCTGCCAAAAAAGATCGCGTGCCTCTTTGGCTAAAGTGACAGATCGTTTCATCAGTTCAATGGCTTCTTCTTTTGTATAGCCTTTTTCAGCAAAGCCATCAATCGTTGTTTGGTAGCTGGCTGTTGTGGCACAGTCAGCTCCGGCTTGGAAGTAATCCAAGTGTACTTGCTGAATCAATTCTGGCTGTTCAATGAGTATTTTGGCTGACCATAAACGATCGTTTAAATCGCAGCCCTTTCGTTCAAGCTCCGTTGCTAGTGCACCATCTAAAATCAAAGGTGCATGAGGCTGTAAACGGCTTTGAATAGGATTCATCGGAATTGAACACCCTCCTTTTTAGTCGGAAATGATGGATATGATATGAGGCAGTAGTTTAAATGACTAAAGTGTTTTTGTCAAGGAGAGGAAAAAGCATGATATCGCAGAAAAACCTTGAAAACATGCGGGTTTCGGTGCATAAACATGCAGTCAAAATAATAGAAAACCAAGTCATTGACAGCCTCTAAAAAGAGATATATATTATGGAAAGGTTCATTTCAGAAAGCTTCATCAAAAGGCGCTGTCTTTTGATTTTTATTTTGTCCAACGGCTGTCTTCTTTCGTGTAGAAAGAGGGTTTTTTATATGCTTAAAAAAGGAGGAAAGAAATTGAAAAAATGTGTAAAAGATATCGCAATGATTCTGATTGGTTCTTTTTTATTTGCCGCAGCAGTGAACATGTTTGTCATTCCGCTTGAATTTGGTGAAGGCGGTGTTACGGGGCTGTCCATCATTTTCTATTATTTGTTTGAAATTGCACCATGGCTGACAAACCTAGTGTTTAATGCCATCCTGCTGCTTGTAGGGTATAAATATTTGGACAAGAAGACGACGATTTATACTGTGGTTGCCGTCGCAAGTAACTCCCTATTTTTACACCTGACCACAACATGGGTCGTGAATGTACATGAATTGATCATTGGAGCGATTTTCGCAGGAATTATCATCGGTATTGGAATTGGTCTAGTGTTAAGAGCAGGCGGTACAACGGCGGGTTCTGCGATTCTCGGAAGAATTGCCAACAAGTATTTAGACTGGAACGTGAGCTATGCCATCTTGTTCTTTGATCTGATCGTCGTATTTGCTTCCTACTTTATTATTGGTGCAGAAAAATTAATGTTCACCATTGTGATGCTGTACGTGGCAACAAAGGTGATGGACTTCGTGATAGAAGGACTTAACACGAAAAAGGCAGTGACGATTATATCTTCATGCAAAGATGATATTGCCGAAGAAATCAATCACACCCTGGACCGAGGTGTGACGATTTTAAACGGGCGCGGTCATTATTCAAAGGAATCGAAGGAGATTCTCTACGCAGTCATTCAAAAACAAGAGCTCATGCGCCTAAAGAAAATCATCAAGAAAATTGATCGAGACGCATTCGTTGTTGTCCATGACGTGCGTGATGTGTTTGGAGAAGGATTTGTGAATATATAAAAACGAAAGACCCGATTCCATTAGGGTCTTTTTTTTATACTCTATACCTCTTGTCACATGATACTATGTATTGTATAGTATAAATGGTTAGGAGTTGTAATCATGAATGCACAATTAAAAAAAGGTTTACTGGAATTCTGTGTACTGGCGGTATTAAAGAAAGGCGATTCCTATGGTTATCAAATCATTAAAGATATGTCCCATTGTATTGAGATTTCAGAATCGACATTATATCCGATATTAAAGCGGTTAGAACAAAACAATTATGTAGAGACCTATTCCCAGGAACATAACAGTCGATTAAGAAAGTACTATCGAATGACAAAAAGCGGCCGTGAGCATATGGCGCATTTTTTAGCGGAATGGGATCAAGTGATGGCGATTTACGACTTTATTTCTGGAGGACAGGGCAATGAATAAAAAAGAATTTTTAGCCAGCTTAGAGAAGCACCTGCATCGTCTAGGCGAAAAAGAAAGTGATCGGTTCATCGAATATTACGATGAAATGATTGAGGATTATCAGGAAGATGGCTACAGTGAACAGGAAGCTGTTCATCAAGTGGGACACCCTGAAATCATCGCTGAGGGTATTAGGAAAGAACAAGGAATTAAAACCGTGGAGGTGCCGACGCTCGGAGAAAAAATCACAAGGCTCTCGATCCTCATTTTAGGCTTTCCTTTATGGGGAAGTATTTTAGCTGCCGTGATCCTGCTGATTCTTTCTGTATATATGGTGATTTGGTGCATTCCGCTCGTGACAGGTGCATTGACGCTGTCTGGTCTGCTTGGAGGGTGTTGGAGCATCATTGGTTCTCCGTTTATCTATCAGGATGGTTTTCATGTGGTGGTGACGCAGTTTGGGCTTGGTATCCTACTATTAGGTGTAGGATTAATATGCGGCATCGCCACGGTGTATATGACAAAGCTATTCGCGCAGATGACTGTCCAAACCAGTAAGGCATTCATGGGGATGTTTAGAAAGAAGGTCGTGAGAATATGAAGGTAAATGAATTAAAGAAGAAATGCTTTACCTGGGGCATCATTTTCACCGTTGTTGGAGGTATGGTAACGGCGATTGGTTTTGGACTATCAGGCTTTGACCTAGATGCATATCACACAAATGACGAGAACAACGTTTTCCGCACCATCAATTGGTAGCACGCCCACGCCATCATGAGATGAAAAAAACACGCTTAGGCGGATTCAGGCTGTCGAGACAATCTCGACAGCTTTATTTTTTCCTTAAAGATTCCATCTCTCCGTTTTATAAAGGACCATGTCCAGCGTAAGCCGACTGATATATTTTATCAAAATAAGTGAAAACCCCACTTTTACTTCAAGTAAAGGTGGGGTTTGTCTACGGTCTGAGTAGTCCTATGGGCTACTTTTTATTTACCAATATTAAACCAACCTGGCATTGCTTGAATAACATTCCATAGTTTTTGTGGAATATTAAGCTGGTCGAGTTTCGAAATGTTCAACTCTGAAGCGATCTCGGCTTCACGTCCATTTGCGACTTTTTCAACCCAATCGGGGTTCATAATTAACGCATGACCAATGGCGATTAGCGGCAATCCTAATTCCATAGCTTTAAGAGCATCATCCGGTGTTATTATGGAACCAGCAGTCATCACAGGCACCTTACCGTTTGCTCTTTCAAGAATTAATTCAAGCCGTGTTTTTTCATCTTGACTATCTACTGGCTTAGAAGACACATTATCTAATGAAGCATGAATATAATCTAAATCCTGTCCAACAAGGAAATCAATTAATTCATACGTGTCTTTCATACGTAACCCATCCTCTTTGGAGGATTCTTCAGGGGAGAGTCGGAATCCAATAATGAATGGTTTTGAAGCATGTTTTTCAATGACATTTTTGATTTCTTCAATAATCGCCAACGGAAAACGCAATCGATTTTCAAGTGATCCTCCCCATTGGTCCGTCCGTTGATTCGTTGCTGGCGACCAAAAATTCTGAATTAAAAATCCATGAGCCCCATGAATCTCGACGCCATCAAATCCGGCTTCAATTGCTCGTCTTGTTGTGTCTCCAAAAGCACGTACAATCGACAAGATCTCCTCATGTGATAGTTCTCTTGTTTCTGAAGTTGAACCTAAATTAGTAACTTCGGGTTGCAATGCACTCGCACTAACTGCATCCAATCCAGGCAGGGCTTTATTACCTGCATGAAAAATTTGAAGTACCGCAGGTGAGCCTCCACTTTTCGCTGCATCAGCTAATTTTCGTAAACTTGGAGTAAATTCATCATGGTAACCAGCAAATTCATTCGTAAAACCTTGCCCATTAGGTGTAACATGAGTACACCCTGTAATGACGAGTCCTACTCCATTTACTCTTTGTTTGTAATACTTTACCTCGTCATCCGAAATGGTAAGGTCGTCATTACTTGACCAGGTTGTCATAGGTGCCATGACGATTCTATTCTTAATTGTTATTCCGCTTTTGAATGTGAAGGATTCAAATAACCTACTGTATTTTTGATTCATCTCTTTAACCTCTCTATCGAATATTCTTCTAATGTTGAGTAAATCTGACTACTATTATTACCATTCTGAGCCGTTACAACTATCCCTATTAGAAGTTCTACTTTAGTGTAATTGGTTAACGTAAGGGGAAGTAAAGCGTTAATTTTCATATGATTATATAAAGTATTTTTGTTTTTAATTCTCCTTTATGATATATTTTTAGTTACAGTAACTGTAACTAAAGGTGGGATAAGTAATGTTGTATTCAATGAAATATGTAGTGGAGAACTTGAATATATCTGCAAAGACACTTAGATTTTATGAAGAGCAAGGGATACTGCCAAATGTAACTCGTGATGAAAAAGGTCGTAGAGTTTATAGCGAGCAACATATCGATTGGATTTCTTTTATTCGTTGTCTTAGAGAGACAGGAATGCCTCTTTCTAAAATAAAAGAATATAAGGAACTTTATGAAGAGGGGAATTCTACCTACTTGCAAAGAGAAGAAATGTTGATACAGCATAAATTGGAAGTGCAGAAGAAAATTGAAGAAAGCTTAAAACACTTGGAAGAAATAAACTATAAAATAGCCATGTATGAATTTCAGAAAGAAGAGGTTAGGAAAAATCCTAATTATAACTTTAAATGTCACGGTCTGGAGAATAAGATTGTGAATTAATGTTCTTACGCTAACGGGTGAGTTGAAGAAGAATTAAGTGATTTTTGGATTGAGATCAAATTTTAGTTATTCCATTAAAGGGCGCTTATATATAGTATCCGATCAAAAATATTGATATGGTGCACCTTTAACCTTTGTTTATATGTAATCATAGATAAGAGGTTAAGGGCTTGACTTGGAGCCTCTGTGGGTATGATTGGTCCTGAAAGACTGAAGCAGGTGTTTCAGCAGGCAAGCCAGCCTATCCATACCCACCCCTCCAAGTAAAATCCTATCGTTGTTTAAGTTGGAAACTATAATTATTAACTATATATATCAAGTAAACAAAGATAGGAAATAGTCTGTTTTTGCATCTTTATTAACGTTAAATACGGTCGAAAATCATACAACATATGAGGCTAATTTCTCGTTTTTTTGGATTTCCTTACCGTTGTAAACCCGTATTTTTCTGATGTTACTCTCTTAGCGTAGGGAAAATAGGCTTTTTTCATTCCAAAATTCTCTTAGCGTATGTTTTCCGCGTTTTGTTGATAGGACCCATATAAAAAAAGAAAAGAAAAAATAGAGCGAAGCTTTGCAGATTCAAAACAACTGCATGGGCTTCGCTACTTACCGGTTGAGGGGAAAACAGAATGTAAGTGAGCAAGTTCTCCTCACAGCTGCGTGCCAGAACATGAAGAAGATTGCCACACACCTAGCGAAGCTAGGCTAGGTGTGGGAGGCCTTTTTCATTAAATCTCTCCATCATACTTACGCTAAAAATAAAAAAGATCGTAGAAAAACATGAGTTTCTCTACAATCAGAACCCGCTTATGCGGGTCTTTTTTTTACTCGGGCAACAAAGAAGAAATAACAACAAAGTGCGCCAAGGTCACAAAGCATAATAATCAGGCCCATTGGAAAGGCTGTTTGGCTGCCGGCTAAGCCGACAAGAGGTGTCATGCATGCGCCTAGCAGCATTTGCGCGACACCGATCAGGGCAGCCGCACTCCCTGCATGCGCACCGTGATGCTGCATCGCAAGAGACGGTGCAGAGGTGCCGACAATCCCAACGCTTGAGACCACAAAAAAGAGCGGAATGAGAATGCCATACAATCCTGCATCAATGGAGATCATGAAAAATAAGGTGACGCCGCCTAAGGCAGCTGTCAGCAATCCAATCCGAAGAACCTTCTCTTCGCCGATTTTCGCTGCGACGCGGGCAAATACCTGCCCAGCCGTGATGATGCCAAGACTATTCACCGCAAAGGCAGCACTAAATCCTTGTGGAGAAAGGTGGAAAAGATCCTGGAGCACAAACGGTGAGCCAGAAATATAGGCAAACATCGCTGCGAATACAAGACCTTGCGAGAGGGCATACCCAACAAAGAGACGATCACTCGCTAAAATTTTCATGGCGCCAACAATCTGTTGAAAGCCCCCAGTCTGTCTGCGCTCCGCAGGTAAACTTTCTTGTAGTGAAAAAATGGATCTCATCAGCATCAACGCCCCGAGAATTCCTAGTATAACAAACACACCCTGCCATGTTGTGAAGCGTAAAATCTGTCCACCCACGATAGGTGCCGCTGCCGGAGCAACCCCGTTGATCAACATCAGCAGTGCAAAGAATTTCGTCATTTCTGATCCTTCATAATGATCTCGCACAATGGCTCGTGCAATGACAATGCCTGCTGAACCAGCGAGTCCTTGAATCAATCTTAAGAGGATGAACGTCCAAATCGACGTGACCACTGTACATAAAAGTGATGCGGCTATAAAAATGATTAAGCCGATCATCAGCGGTTTTCTTCTGCCGACCGTATCACTAATAGGACCTGCAATCAGCTGTCCAAGCGCCAGTCCAATCAGACAAGCCATAAGACTTAATTGGGACAAAGCGGTGCTTGCTTCAAAATCGCGTGCAATATTAGGCAAAGCAGGTAAATACATATCCATTGCAAGCGGTGCAAGGGCTGTTAAAGACCCAAGCAATGCAGCAAGGAGAAATCGGTTTTTTTTCGATTCTTGCGGATAAGATAAAGAACTCATATGATCATTACACTCCTCGTATACTTCCTCAAAACAGCATAATGAATCAAGCGTTCCTTTTCAATGGAAATTTTCAAAAATGATTCCGTGCAAAATGATTGATCTTTCGAATGAGACTCTTTACATTGAATGAGTAGAGAAAAGAACAAGGTCATCGACATGCAGTATTTGCATGATACGTATATCTAGCAATAAACAACAGGAGGTGCTGACATGAAGCAGCAAGAGCTGATGATTCGTCAAGCAGTCAAAGAAGATCATGAGGCCATCAGACACGTACTAATCAAATCCTATTCACAGTATGAGCCTCAATTTACAGAGGAAGGCTGGCAAAATTATTCTGCTGCGCTTGCAGCAGCTGTAGATAATCCGAACATGGAGCTGATGCTTGTGGCGGAGCTTGAAGGCAAGGTCGTAGGGACGCTTCAAATGTTCCGGTCATCAGAGCAAGCGTATGACAAACCCGAAATGGGCATTACATCAGCTATCGTGCGGTTTTTAGGGGTAGATCCCGATGTCAGGGGAAAAGGAATTGCAGAGTCATTGTTACGTAAAAGTATTGAACTAACGCAATCATGGGGCGAAAATGTCCTGTATCTTCATACATCTGATAAAATGCAGGCTGCCATTCGTCTATATGAAAGAATGGGCTTTGAGCGTGCACTAGATAAAGAATTTGTGAATCAAAATGGGACGCATGTCAAGAGCTATCAATATGTCATCCAAAAAGAACAGCCGGCTGGTTCATCACATCACGCGTAATAAAAGGAAGAGCACGTCCTCTATGGACAGCTCTTCCTTTTTTCAATTTACGCCCACAGTTCAAGCGCCCAATATGATAACCCCCACGAGATTAAACCGAACATGACAAAGAATTTTAACACGCGTTCGTAAGGAGACAGCTTTCGTTCTCTCTTCGTTTTCACCAGCCGTCAATAAAGGGCGTAGCCGCAAAAAATGAGAATGATTTGTCCAAGCTCTGTAAGGTATTCAAGAATCGTGATTCCGTTCATTTATTTCACCTCATCATAGGTCTTCCATAAGTAAATGCAGCATCCCTTTATTTCTTCAAAAAATATCGGTGTATACTGGAAAGAGAGAAACTAGATGCAGAGGGAGTTGTGACATGTTGTTTTCACTACATGCGGATCGTTGGGATGAAGTAATCGAGAGAAAAATCAAATACGATCAGAAGGTTGTGGAACATACCTGTCAGCTGTTAGATGCACAGCAGCAGCAGGCTGTACTTTTTCACAAGATTGAAGACACGTTTACGATGAGATCAGGTGATGGTGCTCTGACTATTCCAAAAGGGAGCTATACGACCGCCTATTATTGGAAGGATCGTCCTTACAATATTTACTTCTGGAGGGATGATCAAGGGAAGGAGCTAGGTTCTTATTTTAATATTGTGGGGGATACATGGTTCAACGGCCAGCTGGTCATGTATGAAGACCTCATTATTGATCTTCTCGTTCTACCGAATGGTCATTTCTTTGTGTTGGATGAGGATGAATTGCCAGGGAGCTTAGCGGATTTTGAACAAGGTTCAGTGCGCCGAGCATTAGAGGGTGTGATGGCTTCGTTAGAAAGCATACTCGATCAAGTGAGAGCAGATGCTGATGGAAGATATCATCATCGTTTGTTTGAGCCGATGTTAAAATAGAAAAAACGATTCCTCGTTGAAAGGAATCGTTTTTTTCTGTCAGACCTTGATACGGTTTAATCGCTTTTGTAAGTCGGTTTTAGTTTTGGAAGCTTTTAGCTGTTTGACAGCGCTTTGAGCTGCTGCTTTTGTTTTCTTTGTCCGTTTGGCTTCCGCTTTTTTGACCTTTTGTTTGGCGTCTGTCACCTTCTTTTGATAGGCGACCTGTTTTTTGACTTTGTCGAGCCGGTTTTGAAGGCTTGTTTTTTCTTTGCCTTTGTTTAGCTTTTTGATGGCCGTTTGGGCGCTTTTAATGGCGCCCTGTGTTTTGTTTTTTTCGGCTGTTTGGACCTTTGCACGTGCGGAACGGATATCAATGGTTCCTTGTACTTTTTTCATCCGTTCGGTGAGTGTTGTTTTTTGTTTACTTGCAGTGAGTCGGCCAATTTTCGTTTTGGCTTGATTGACATCTGTCTGCTTTTTAGATGTTTCGGCTTTTTTGACAGCGCTGGTCGCAGCCTTTAAAAAGGTGGATTGCGGTACATATTGCACGCGGCCATAGCCGAATTGTGGATCCTTTCCTTTTGCGCCAAGATCCACTGTATAGCTGCGCAATAAGGTGCGAAGCTGTGCATTTGTTTTCTTCGGATGAAGCTGCTTTAACAGCGCCAGCATCCCTGTGATATGCGGTGCAGCTTGTGATGTACCCGTTGCATACCAATATTCATTTTTTAAATAAGTGCTGATGACGTTCTCGCCAGGCGCAGAAAATTCGATGCTTTTCCCTGTATTTGAGATAGACGCGAGTTTGTCTTTGTCAGTGGTTGCGGAAACAGCAATGACGCTATTGTACGCGGCAGGATAGCTAATATAATTCTTCTTCCCATCATTTCCGCTTGCAGCGACCAAAAGTAGTCCTTTTTTGTATGCTTCATCCACTGCTGAACGCAAGATAGGGATATTGTCTTCAAAACCTAGACTTAAATTAATAATATCCATCTTATTGCTGATCGCCCAATCGATGCCTCGAAGCAGGCTGTACAGCTCGCCTTCTCCTTTTTTATCTAACACTTTCACAGCATAAAGCTTCACACCAGAAGCGACGCCGAATGTGCCGTAATCGTTATTGAGCGCACCAATCGTGCCCGCGACATGTGTGCCGTGACCTTGATCATCTTTATAGGAAGATGTGTAGTTCACGAATGATTTACCGCCTGATACCTTTAAATCCTCATGTGGGAAAATACCAGTATCTAAAACGGCTACCTTTACATTTTTCCCTGTGACGCCTTCTTTGATCGCTTGCTTTACATTCAGCTTTTTCAGGTTGTAAGATTTTTGAACCAATACATCCTGACCCGTAGCGGCAGCGGTTTTTTTCATAGTAGAAGAAGCGAGTTTGACCTTTATGTTTTTTGACACATAAGCAATGTTTGGGTCTTTTTTGAGTGAGGTGACCGCTTGTTCATCTGCTGTCACAGCGACAGCGGGAAGATGTATGTACTGTGCGTTCACTTTTTCACTTTCCTCAATAGCCGTTTGCTTTCCTTTTTGGTTTTTATAGACGATGATGACATCTGTTTCTTTTGGCGGTGCAGCTGCCTGCGAATGGTAAGGCAAAGCAGTTGTCAACGCAAGAAGAAACGCGATGACGACGAATATTTTCTTTTTCAAGGCGATGGCTCCTTGCATACGATGACCTCCGTCTTTTTTTCTCTATTATATCGGAGAAATAAGAAGGATGGTTAGAAGAATCATATTGTTTGTCAGAAAGTTTTTTTACAAGTAACCTGAAATTGAAATTCATACAAATCTAGTAGACAATAGAGAGATCATAATAAGAGAAAGTAGGATATGCTGATGAACGTAAAAGAGTATATGACGTATGATGCGATTGGCTTGGCAGCACTTGTACGGAATAAGCAGGTAACGCCAGACGAGCTTGTACAGGCTGCATTTGCTAGATTGAATGAAGTCAATCCTGAACTAAATGCGGTGATTCAGACAAGACAAGATCAAGTATTAAAAGAGAGCAAGACATTACATACGAATCAGCCGTTTGTGGGCGTTCCATTTGTACTGAAAAATATATCGCAAGGGCTGGAAAATGAACCGCTGACAGCAGGGGCTGCATTGTTAAAGGATGTAAAGGCAAAAACGGACTCCCACTTTGTCCAGCGATTGAAGCAGGCTGGATTTCTCATGATGGGTCATACAAACACACCAGAATTCGGATTAAGGAATGTAACAGAACCTGCTTTACACGGTCCAACGAGGAACCCTTGGCATCCTGACTATTCCCCTGGCGGTTCAAGCGGCGGGACGGCAGCAGCTGTTGCAAGCGGCATCGTACCTGCTGGTGGAGCAAGTGATGGCGGAGGGTCCATTCGGATTCCAGCATCCTTTACAGGTTTGTTCGGTCTCAAGCCAACAAGAGGAAGAACGCCGGTAGGACCAGGCGTAGGAAGACAGTGGCAAGGGGCTTCCATTGACTTTACACTTACAAAAACAGTGCGGGACAGTGCAGCACTACTTGATCTGCTTCAAGTTATTCAGCCTGAAGCGGCTTTCCAAACGCCGTTATACGACGGCAGCTATCAAGAAGATCTGATGAAACGTACCTCTTCTATGCGAATTGCTTACAGTGTAGAATCTCCAGTTGGTACGAAGGTTAGTGAGGAAGCGAAGCAGGCGGTTCAGCAAACAGTGAAATGGCTGAGTGATCAAGGTCACCAAGTAGAAGAAGCCAAGCCGGCAATAGATGGGATTCATCTAATGCAGCAATACTACGTCATGAACAGCGGAGAAATGTCTGCATTATTCACGTCCTTGGCTCGATCATTAGGACGTCCAGTCAATCCAGAAGAAACAGACATCGTGGCTTGGGTGCTGGCGGAGGCTGGCAAGAATGTAACCGCTGCTGCCTATACAGAAAGTCTTGATGCATGGGATATGGCGGCTGCACAAATGGCGTCATTTCATCAAACCTATGATCTCTTTGTGACACCAGCTACTGCCTATTCAGCTCCAAAGGTTGGTGAGCTGATGCATTCGAAAGAGGAAATCACTGAACTTTTACGTGTGTCATCCCTCTCAATGCAAGCGCAGCAGGATCTCATTTATGACATGTTCTTAAAGAGTCTGACCTATACACCATTTACACAGCTTGCCAACTTAACGGGTCAGCCTTCTATGAGTGTTCCTGTTCATCTTACTAAGGCGGGCATGCCTTTAGGGGTACAGGTGACAGCACCAAAGGGTAAAGAGGACTGGCTGCTTCGGCTGGCAGCCGGAATGGAGACATCCTCGATTTGGAAAGGAACAAATCAAATCATACGCTGAAACACATTTGTCTATGGAGGGAAAGGAGTGTCACACGTGAGTACGAAGGATAGAATTATTCAAACGGCCGCACTTCTTTTACGCAAACAGGGGTATCATGCGACAGGATTGAATCAAATCATTAGAGAGAGCGGCACGCCTAAAGGATCTCTTTATTATTACTTTCCAAACGGAAAAGAAGAGCTGGCCATAGCAGCCGTTGAATATATTAGTCAAAAGGTCATCGATCGAATTGAAGAAAGCTTTGCCTATTCGGATGACCCTTATATCGCCATTGAAAGTTTTATGACAAACATCATTCGGGGATTTATGGAGCAAGAAAGTGAAAGAGGGATTCCGATTGTCTTGCTGGCGGCAGAATCCAAGCCAGAACATACGCAGCTTCATGCTGCATGCAAACAAGAAATGATCCGCTGGCAAGAGCTTGTGAAAGAAAAGCTCATGAACAGCGGATATGAAGAAAACAAAGCGGATGAACTGGCTTCTCTCCTTCATTCAATGGTGATTGGGGGTCTATCGATGACCACAGTACTCAAACAAACGACCCCGTTAGAACACGTAAAGTGTTACCTTAGACACTTATTTATGCGAGAAGAGTAAAATCTCTCGCATATTGTCTATCTATTATATCAATTGGTCTATATAATAAAGATAGTCAATTAGTCATGAGGAGTGATGGGATGTCGGAGCAACCGCAATCGATCAAGCAATCCGAGGATACCTATTTTTATACCGTGTCTGGATCAGGGAAGCTGTATGGGCTGGAAAAAAATCAGCTTGTTCATGTACTGGCAGAAGCAAATCAAACGAATCAGCTGTTTGAGCTTGTCTTAATCACAGGTGGGAAAGGAGCTTATTTTCCACTTCATTGTCATGAGCACTTATTTGAAACCATTTTTGTGCTGGAAGGAAAGCTTGAAGTGATACTGGACGGTAAAAAATATATGGTCACAGCCTTCGATTATATTCATATCCCGCCCAAAACGATTCATGGCTACAGAATGCATAGTCACAAAACAAGGTTTATTTCATATACGTTGGGCGGACAAATGACAGATGTCTATCAGCAAATTGGGAAGAGGCTTCAGCAGAACGAATGGCTGATGACTGATCATGCTTTCGATGCAGCCAGCTTTCAACAAGCTGAAAAAGAAAGCGATCTCATATTGATGCATGGCATCCGGCAGCTATCAAATACAACCAAGCCCTCCGTTTTATTTCATAGTCAGCTCCCTCAGGCAGTGCAGCCCTACGTATTAGAGGCTGGTGAAGGGAAGCAATATATCGTGGATGGTCAGCTTCATGAGCTGATTGCAACAACAGAAACAACTGGAGGCAGGTTCAGTCATTTTGTGATTGAAGGAGCGAAGGGAAAGTTTTTTCCTCCGCATTATCATCAAGTACATACAGAAGCATTCTATTGCGTTGAAGGAAAAATGAACCTTCAATTGAACGGAGAGAATATTTGCCTGATGCCGGGTGACTTTGCCTATATACCGCCGGATACGATTCATTCTTATGAATTCGTGTCCCCTTCTAATAAATTTTTGCTTTTGCTGCTCCCTGGAAAGATTGAGCAGTTGTATGAGCAGTTTGAAGAATCACAAAGCCCGAGTATATGTCCTTATTTTATTCAAGAAGGGAACTTGATGATCGATCGAGAGACTTCGTCTCAATATGATTTGGTCTTTGTCGAAAAAGGATAAATATGTAACGCGTTACACATGATTGAATAAGCGCCTGTCGAACCTATCGACGGGCTATTTTTGTTTTTCAAATATTCCTGATCTGATGCATGAACCATTCATTCAAGGTGAAGCTATGTACAGATGACTTGCGCTAAAGGAGGAAATGCATGTGAGAGCTGTTACTTATCAAGGGAAAAATAGCATTGCAGTGAAGAAAGTAGATGCGCCATCTATTCAAGATCGGGAAGATGTGATCATACGAATTACATCAACAGCAATTTGTGGATCTGATTTACATTTGTATCAGGGGAATTTCCCGCTTCCAATCGGCTATGTGATTGGGCATGAGCCAATGGGGATTGTGGAGGAAGTTGGACCGGATGTCACGGCAGTAAAAAAGGGAGACCGTGTCGTTATTCCATTTACCGTTGCATGTGGTCAATGCCAATATTGTCATCATCACTTAGAAAGCCAATGCGACAACTCAAACCCGCACTACGATTCGGGTGGACTTTTTGGATATAGTGAGAAATATGGGAACTATCCGGGAGGACAGGCAGAATATTTACGCGTGCCTTTTGGTAATTACACCCCGTTTAAGATCCCAGATGATTGTGATCTGGAGGATGAACAATTACTGTTCTTATCGGATGTTCTTCCAACTGCCTATTGGAGCGTGGAGCACGCAGGTGTGAAAAAAGGTGATACGGTCATTGTGTTAGGCTGTGGACCTGTTGGGCTAATGGCGCAGCAATTTGCATGGCAAAAAGGGGCAGAACGTGTGATTGCGGTCGATTACATTGATTACCGCCTGCATCATGCAAAACGGATGAGCGGCGTAGAAGTATTTGATTTTACAGAAGATCCCGACATGGGAGAAACGTTAAAGGAGCTCACCAAGGGTGGGGCCGATGTTGTGATCGATTGTGTAGGAATGGACGGGAAGAAGTCACCGCTTGAAAAAATTGAGCAAAAGCTCAAGCTGCAAGGCGGAACGATTGGACCAATTCAAATTGCCACAAAAGCCGTCCGCAAATGTGGGACAGTACAGATGACGGGTGTGTACGGCGGCCTATACAATATGTTCCCATTAGGTGCCTTTTTCGCAAGAAACGTCACGCTGAAAATGGGACAGGCTCCGGCGAGAGGCTACATGTCAAAGCTCTATCAAAAAGTGACAACAGGTGAGATTGATCCTAGAGCGATCATCACACATCAATTGCCGTTAGATGATGCCGCTCATGCGTATCACATATTTAATGAAAAGAAGGATGATTGTATAAAGGTCATCTTAAAGCCATAAAAAAAGGCTTAGTAGTATTCCTAAATCACAGCGTGTAGACAAACCCTCGCATTCGGTGTCAGTCCTGCGTGCCGGTGCTCACGAATGTCAAATTCGCTCCGCTCCGGTACTCGTCCTTCCTAGACTGCAAAGGTTTTCTATCACGCTGAAAAGAAGACAAAGGGCATTTTAGCCTTTTGTCAAAGTCAAAAAATCTAAAGGCTTAGTAGTATTCCTAAGCCTTTAATGTGTGCTCGTCCATCATTTTTTCGATCAATTCAAAAAATGTTTTTTTATCTTCTTCTGAAAGATGGTTGAACAGCTGATTGACAAGCAGCTGGCGGTTGTCGATCATTTGTTTTGCGATTTGTTCACCTGATTCAGAGAGTGTAATCCATACAGTACGGCGGTCATTATTATTTCGAGAGCGGATAATCAGCCCTTCATCTTCTAAGTGATTGAGAGCGGTTGTTGTTGCAGAGGGAGATAATGAAACTTCCTGCAGAATATTTTTCACAGTACATGATTGATGACGATAAATGATGCGTAAAATAAACCCTTTCACATTCGTGACGTTCTTCGGGATGTTCTCTTCATCTATTTGTTTCGTCGCCTTTAAATACTTTGTCAGCGCATGGTCTAACAAACTTGCCTCTAGCTCGAAATGTTGCATTCTCCATACCTCTTTTCCTATTGCATTCGCATTTTCCGATCAATTACTAGGTCTATCTTATCATAATAGTTATCATCATTTAAACCAAAATGGAAGACGGATATAAAATTACCTATATTATCAATTAATATAAAGAACAATTCCAAAATGAAATGATTTTACTTTCAGCTGGTTTTATTTTAGAATGTGAATGAGATAAAATCTGCCAACCCCATTCACTGGAAATCGGCTATTGTAAATCAAACGTTTGGAGATGAAGATATTGAATACATTACAGGCATTACTTAACGACAGAATGGAACGCTCTTCACAAATTGAAGCGGTAACTGGCGGGGGTGTGTCTTATACATTTGAAGAATATGCAAAACGCATTGACCAGCTCGCTCATTACTTACATCAAAAGGGAATTCGAAAAGGAGACCGCGTTTGCTTTATTTGTCAAAACCATCATCACTTTTCAACGATTATGCTGGCAGCCATCAAAGCAGGAGCAGTCGCAGTTCCGCTTAGCTGGCAGCTTACTTCTTTTGAGCTGGAAGGTATTTTGAAAAAAGCAGAGCCAAAGGCTTTATTTTTTGACCGAGAATTCCGTGACATCATTGCGGCAGTGAATGTGTCTTTAGAAGATTGTCTGATGGTGGAATCCGGTGTCAATGCGAAAACAACACAGCTGTTTGAAGACATTTTGGCTTCAAATGATGGAAGTAACCTTGCTGAAGAGGTATCAGAAGAGGATCTAGCGATGATTTTATTCACCTCTGGGACAACGGGCAATCCAAAGGGCTGTATGGTCGGACATGGACGAATCTATCAATTTTTAACTAGACATGGGAATCGAGGATTCGATCTGAAAGGAAAACGGTACTTGGCGAGTCACCCTCTGTATCATATGAGTTCAATTAATCATCTAATCGCAGCTGCGATTGAAGGGTATACGCTTGTCTTTTTACATGATGCAACACCGAAACGCATTTTAGAAACGATTGAGAAAGAAAGAATTACGTTCATGATGGCTTTCCCATCAGCTTACACGTACATGCTAGAAGAAATGAAACGCGGTTCGTACGATCTCTCCTCTTTTGAAATTGCGATTTCTGGCGGTACGAAGGTGCCGGTACGCTTAATTAAAGATTACAAAGAAGTTGGCATTCAGATGATGCATGGCTATGGAAGTACGGAAGCATGGATTGTCAGTGCGTGGCATCCAGCGATGGGTGAGGATAAAATGGGCTCTGCCGGTAAAGTGGATGCGGATGTAGATGTGAAAATCGTGCATCCTGAGACAGAGGAGACATTGTCAGCAGGAGAAATTGGCGAAGTCGTCATGAGAAGTCCATTTTATTTCCTAGGCTACTATCATCAGCCTGACGCTACTGAGAAGGTGCTGAAAGATGGCTGGTTCCATATGGGGGATGCAGGCTATCTAGATGAAGACGGTTTTCTTTTCATTACTGGCAGATACAAAGATGTGATTCTGTACGGCGGGGATAATATCTATCCTGACCAAGTAGAAGAAGTCATTGATCAAATTCCAGGTGTGATTGAATCAGCTGTCATTGGGGTACCAGACGAATTATATGGTGAAGTGCCAAGTGCGTATATCGTAAAAGACGATTCCGTCGATTTTTGCGAAGAAGATGTGGTGAACTATTGCCAGGAACGTTTGGCAGATTACAAAGTGCCCTCCATTCATTTCACACAGGAGCTGCCAAAAAATAAGCTTGGTAAAATCATGAAGAAAGATTTACGTGAATTGGTTGTGAATGCGTAGTACCTATTCTGCTATAATGAAATTTGATGATTTTTTGTTTTTCTAACGTTTTGGAGGGAAAGGGTTTGCGACATATTCTTCGTAAGAAACACATTCACGATTTGTTAGAACAGAGCAGGCAGCAAAAGGTAAAGAAAACGCTGGGCGGGCTCGATCTCACGCTCCTTGGTATAGGGGCAGTGATCGGCACGGGGGTCATGGTGTTAACCGGAATTACAGCGGCTAAGGATGCAGGACCGGCTGTCATTTTCTCCTTTGCCATTGCAGCGATTGTGTGCAGTTTGGCAGCACTTTGCTATGCAGAAATGGCTTCAGCGCTTCCTGTATTCGGCAGTGCGTACATTTATTCATATACAACGATGGGTGAGCTTGTCGGCCATCTGATGGGATGGACTCTATTGTCCGTTTATATGCTGACTGCTTCAGCTGTCGCCAGTGGCTGGTCGAGTTATTTCAACAGCTTGCTTGAGGGGTTTGGAATTTCAATTCCCCATCAATTCTTAGCGGGACCGGAACAAGGCGGATACATGAATCTGCCAGCTATTATCATTGCCTTACTGATTGCGTGGATCTTATCTAGAGGAACGAAGGAAAGTAAAAAATTCAATAATATCATGGTGTTTGTGAAACTTGGTATTATTGTTCTTTTCATTGTAGTAGGCGGGTTTTATGTACAGCCAGCTAATTGGCAGCCGTTCATGCCGTTTGGTGCAGAAGGCGTCATTGCCGGTGCTGCTGCTGTGTTTTTTGCCTTTTTAGGATTTGATGCAATTTCTGCTTCTGCGGAAGAGGTAAAAAATCCGCAGCGGAACCTGCCGATTGGCATTATCGGCTCATTACTCATTTGCACGATCATTTACATTGTCGTTTGTTTGATCATGACAGGTATGGTGCACTATACAAAACTGAATGTCACAGAGGCTATGTCCTATGTACTGCAAAGTGTACATCAAAATAGCGTAGCCGGTATTATTTCTGTCGGTGCGGTCATTGGATTGATGGCTGTGATTTTCGCCAATAATTATGCAGCAACTCGAATTGCTTATGCGATGGGACGAGACGGACTTTTGCCTAAAGTGTTTTCGAAAACAAACAAAAGTGATACGCCTGTTGCAAGCATATGGATGATTGGCGGAATGACAGCTGTTATTTCAGGGTTTATTGATTTAAAGGACCTGTCCAACTTAGCGAATATCGGTGCTTTATTGACGTTTGCGATGGTGAGTTTATCTGTGCTCATTTTGAGAAAGACACATCAGCAGCTTGAGAGGGGATTCCGGGTTCCATTTGTACCGGTCTTGCCGATTATCTCAATGGGCTGCTGCTTGTTCCTTATGCTCAACTTACCAGGCCGGACGTGGCTTTACTTTGGCGTTTGGCTGTTAATCGGTGTCGTCATGTACGCAGCGTATTCAAACAAACATAGTCACTTAGCGAAATCTTCATGAGAAAAAGGTGCAAATCCGTTGACGATTTGTGCCTTTTTTCATACGATTTGGGATAAGCTATAAAAGAGAAGATGGACGGAACAAGAGGAGGATGAGGGGTATGATTAGTGTTAGTCCTTATATTGTGGTAGACGATGTGAAGGAATCTCTTCAATATTATCAAGGAATTTTTGGCGGAGATATTCATATTTTAAATGAATATCAAGAGCGTGTGCTGCATGCGGAACTGCACCTTGGAGAATCGTTGCTTCACTTTTCAGATACATTTGGCCGCACACCAAAGCCCGAGAATCTCAGATTGATTATGCAGTTTGACAATGAAGAAGAACTAAAGGCAGTATATGAAGCGCTAGAAGCTGACGGAGATGTACTGGTCGAATTACAGGATACGTTCTTTGGTGCACTTCACGGACAAGTACAGGACCGCAAAAATGGGTTAATATGGGTACTGAATTATATGAAATAGATGAAGACCTTCACGATGGTGAAGGTTCAGCGTGTAGACAAACCCTCGCATTCGGTGTCAGGTCTGCGCTCCGGTGCTCACGAATAGTCTATTCGCTCCGCTCCGGTACTCGTCCTTCCTAGACTGCAAAGGTTTTCTATCACACTGAAAAGACGAAAAAACCTTCACCATCGTGAAGGTTTTTTTGGGGAGTGCTTTTATTTTCTGAAAAATGGAAAATATGCTATGTTAGAAGAATAAAAGAACAAGGAGAGGGTGGCGAAGGGATGGAGCAAATTGAATTTCAATCGATCCAAACAAATGGTGTAACACTTCACACAGCAATGGCTGGACCTGAGGATGGCCCGCTGCTTGTACTGCTGCACGGGTTTCCTGAGTTCTGGTACGGCTGGAAGAACCAAATCATGCCCCTGGCTGAGGCAGGCTATCGTGTCGTTGTTCCTGATCAAAGGGGCTACCATCTAAGTGATAAGCCGGAAGGAATCGAGTCATACGTATTAGATCAACTGAGAGATGATATCGTAGGGCTGATTAAGACGCTTAGTCCGAATCAAAAGGCGATTGTGGGTGGTCATGATTGGGGCGGAGCAGTTGCTTGGCATTTGGCATCCACGCGTTCTCAATATGTAGAGAAACTAATCATTGTCAACATGCCGCATCCGCGGGTCATGATGAAGGTTCTTCCGTTTTATCCCCCGCAGTGGAAGAAGAGCTCCTATATTGCTTTCTTTCAGCTTCCGAATGTGCCAGAGGCAGCACTTCAAGAAAATCACTATCAACGGCTGGATGAAGCCATTGGGCTGTCTGCACGACCACACTTATTTACAAAAGAAGATGTATCAAGATATAAGCTGGCTTGGACGCAGCCAGGTGCCATGACCTCAATGCTGAATTGGTATCGTGCCATCAAAAAGGGCGGCTTTGAAAAGCCGATATCTAAACGTATTTTAGTACCTGTTCGCATGATCTGGGGGATGGAAGACAAGTTTTTAAGCAGAAAGCTGGCGAAGGAAACGATGAAGATTTGCCCTAATGGTCAACTGATTTTTGTCGATGATGCTTCTCATTGGATCAATCATGAAAAGCCAGAAGTAGTGAACAAACTCATACTCGAATTTTTGAACTAAAGAAAAAAGCTCTGGTCAGAGGACCAGAGCTTTTGTGATTTACCCGATATGATTCTTTTTCAAAGAAGCAGGTTCATCGTCCCAGCATTCAATGTTCTCATTGTTTGGAACGGCATTTTTATAAAAGACTGGATCTTTTCCCTCTCTTTTCTGCCGTGAATAATCCTTTAATGCTGCAAAGGCGACTTTAGACAGCATGGTAATGGCAATGAGGTTGACGATGACCATTAAGCCCATAAACAGATCGGCAAGATTCCAAACAAAAGGAACACTTGCTACAGCACCGAATAAAATCATGGCAATGACCGCAATACGATATCCAATCAACCAGGCTTTGCTTGATTTAAGGAACTCAATGTTCGTTTCACCATAGTAATAATTCCCGATCAGCGTACTAAATGCAAATAAGAAAACCATAATGGCAAGAACACCAGAAGCCCAAGGACCGATGTGTTCACTCAAAGATGCTTGAGTAAGCTCAATACCTGTTAATTTTGTCGTTTTATATGCACTTGAGAAAAGAACGATAAAGGCAGTACTTGTACAAATAATCAGTGTATCAATTAAGACACCAAATGCTTGGATCAGTCCTTGCTTTACAGGGTGGCTCGTCACGGCAGCTGCAGCAGCGTTTGGTGCGCTACCCATCCCAGCTTCGTTTGAGAATAGACCCCGTTTGATCCCTTCCATAATGACGGCACCCATGGTACCACCTGCAAACTGCTCAATACCGAATGCATGTGAAATAATAGTCTGGACAACACCAGGCAATTCAGTAATGTTTGTAATCATGACAAAAAGAGCAATACCAATATAAGCGACAGCTAAGAAGACCACAATGTATTCTGCCATCTTGGCAATCGTTTTGACCCCGCCGAAAATGATGATACTAAATCCAATAGCCATAATGACGCCTACGATCAAACGATTTGTGCCAAATGAATTTTCAAAAGCAATGGTAATGGTGTTCGACTGTACAGCATTAAAGACAATACCGAAAGAAATGGTGATTAATACAGCAAACAAGATCCCCATCCAGCGTTTCTTTAAGCCTCTTTCAATATAGTAAGCGGGACCACCGCGAAAGCCTGATTTATCTTTTACTTTATACACTTGGGCAAGCGTACTTTCAACAAAGCTTGACGCGGAACCGATAATGGCTAGGATCCACATCCAAAAAATAGCGCCAGGACCACCCATGGCAATTGCGATCGCAATCCCAGTAATGTTCCCAGTTCCAACCCGAGCCGCCATACTAATAGCAAAGGCTTGGAATGGTGATACGCCAAATTTTTGTTTATTTGTTCCTTCTTTCAGAACGATCACCATTTCCTTAAGCATACGCACTTGAAGGAAACGAGACCTGAATGTGAAATAAAGGCCGACAAGAATTAATAGTGCAACAATAATATATGACCATAGAAAACCATTTGTTGTTGTTAATAAACCATTCATAACATCACCTCTTCTAATTCATCCTATTTCTTTAAAAAATACTGAGATCCCACTCTTTGGCGAGCTTTTTCAGCATCATGACACCGGTAATGCTATTACCACAATCGTCAATGGCGGGACCATAAATACCGATACCACAGCCTGTCTGAAATGGGAATTCTCTTCTTGCGCTTGGTGGAACGCAAGCCATAATTCCTCCAGACACACCACTTTTGGCTGGTACGCCTACGAAAGCAGCAAAATTACCAGATGCATTATACATGCCGCATGTCAGCATCAATGCCTTTGTTAGTCTTGCGATATCTTTTGGGATGACTTGGACTTGTTTAAAGGGATGGTAGCCATCACTTGAAATAATCAGTCCAATCAAGGCGATGTCCTCAGTTGTGACCTCGATGGAACATTGCTTTAGGTACACTTCTAATGTGTCCTCGACATCTGATTCTAAGTAATTGGTTTCTTTTAAATAATAAGCAAGTGCCCGGTTGCGGTGCGCAGTTGCCCATTCTGATTGATAAACCTCTTCATTAACAGATGGACGCTTTCCTATTAAGTTTTCGATTAAATCGAAAATATATGCTAGCTTTTCTGTAGAAGTCTTTCCGGGAAGGATGGAGGATACGGTAATAGCTCCAGCATTAATCATTGGATTAAAGGGCTTCCCTGGTTTATGCATCTCAAGACGGTAGATGGAATTAAATGCATCACCAGTTGGCTCTACATCTACCCGATCCAAGACGTAAGGAACGCCTCTTCCTAAACAGGCAGCTATAAAGCTGATGACTTTTGAGATACTTTGCAGGGTAAAGGGAACGTCCCAATCACCGTAACGTACAGATGATCCATCTGGGCCTATCACGCTGATACCAAGTTGAGAGGAATTCACTTTTCCGAGTGCTGGAATGTAGCCAGCATTCTGTCCGTTTTTGTAATACGGACGTATTTCTTCTGCCCATTGATCAACAGAAGACTGGCATGCGTGTTGTGTATTATTAGAAATTGCTGTTTTCATACGATTCCTCCAATCAAAAATCAAAAAGTACCCTATTGAATTGGCGGATGACAAAAAATGCGATCAAATAGGCACGAAAACATGTTACACATCTTCAAAGAACTTGTCATGCGCTGCTTGTACCACTCCTTTACACCTAAATATATGTTGAAATGAAGGCTTTGGCGGCGAAAAAATAAAAAGGGTTTTTAGTGAAAATCCAGAAAACGCTTACATATAGTTTCACTAAAATTGTTCATTCAATTTATCTTGGAAACTACACAATCTGACGAAAATCTACAGAAAAACTTACAAATAAAAATCGGTTTGTCGATCATTGTCTAAACAATTCCCATTATTGTAGACAATCACCAAAACGCTGAGTAGCTGAATGGTCCACCGTGCCGCCTCGGAGAATAGTCATAAAAAAGGATTTTGGGGAAAGAAGGAGCCGTGAAAATTATTTTTTTGCACGTTGTGAAGAAAAGAGTCTCCTTGTATACTGTGGCTATGCAAAAAGGGGAAGGGATGTCAGTCATTTGAGTTTAAACCAACTTGTTAAAAAAGACGCATTCATATTAATTTTTATGGTGGTTATTGTGCCGCTTGCAGGAGAACTGAAGTTTTATCCTGTGAATGAGACGTTCCGGATCAGCTTTGGCGCACCTGCGTTTTTCTTTTGTTTATTACTCTTAAGGAAATCTAGACCGTTCTTGCCCGGGTTTTTAACAGGTGCAGCGATTGTGCTTTTTCGAGTAGGCTTAGATCTGATTCAGCATAATGCTGATCTCGCTGCATCATTTTATCAGCAATTCCCAAGTTTCTTTTTCTATTTTACATATGCTTTCCTATTTTTTGCCGTCCGAACGGGACGGTTTAAACAGCGCTCTATTTTTATTGGGATCATTGGCCTTATGATTGAATTAGTGGCTGATTTTGTTGAGCTGTTTGTACAATTTTTAGTGTTTGATACGACGATGACGCTATCAAAGCTGAGTGATATGTTTCTCATTGCGTTTGCCCACAGCTTTGTGGTGATCAGCTTTTTTAATATGATGAAGCTGTATGAGGCACAATCAAGAGAGAAGCAGATCATGAAACAAAATGAGCATATGATGATGGTCATTTCAAATTTATATGAAGAGACAGTTCACTTAAAGAAAACGTTAAAACATACAGAGCATATTACGCAAGAATCATACAGGCTTTATCGTCTACTGCATGAACACGAAGCAGGGGAGAAAGTGAGTCAGGAGCTGTTGAAGCTTGCAGGAGAAATCCATGAAGTGAAAAAGGACAATCAGCGTATTTATGCTGGGCTTTCGAAGTTGATTTCTAAGGAAAATATGCAAGACTATATGAAGGCGGAAGAGCTAGTTCAAATTGTACTCCGCATTCAAGAAAAGTATGCTCTCTCTCTAGGGAAAAACATCTCCTTTACATCTGATATAAGAGGCATTCATTTGCATGATTACCATGTGTTCATTTTCTTATCGCTCATTAATAATTTAATGGCAAATGCGGTTGAAGCCATAAAGGATACTGGAATGATCTCACTCGTATTGAAAGGAAGTCATGATAAAATAGAGATTCGGATTGAAGATGATGGACCGGGGATTCCTGAAAAAATGAAAGAAATTGTATTTGATCCAGGCTATACTTCCAAATTTGATGCATATGGAACACCATCAACTGGGATTGGTTTATCCTATGTGAAAGAGCTGGTTAAAGAGCTTGGAGGCCAGATTAAAATCGAACAAAGAGAAATAAAGGGAACAGCTTTTCAGCTAATCCTACCTATACAAAATTTAATACAGAGAGGGTGAGTGTATGCGATTTTTCATTGCAGATGATGATCGTGCAATACGCTCGATTTTAGGTCAAATCATTGAGGATGAAGATTTGGGAGAGGTCGTGGATGAAGCCGATGACGGAGTGGGATTAGAAGCACATTCATTGAACCTAAAAAAAGTAGACATCCTTCTGATTGATCTTTTAATGCCTGCTAGAGATGGCATTCAAACAATTCGTCATATTCACCCTGAATTCAAAGGTAAAATCATGATGATTTCCCAAGTAGAGGCGAAAGAGATGATGGCAGAAGCCTATGAATTAGGGATCGAATATTATATTCATAAACCTGTCAATCGAATTGAAATCGTCAGTGTGATTCGAAAAGTCATGGAGCGGATCAAGCTGGAGAAATCGATATATGATATTCAAGCTTCACTTCGCCATGTGCTGCCGTTAGAGCCTGTGATTTCTCATGATACGACGGGCGCTGGGGCGAAGAGAAGGACGATGAAAGAGGCAGGGGAATTCCTTCTATCCGAACTAGGAATTGTCGGAGAGAGCGGTTCTAAGGATTTACTAGAGATCCTGATCTACTTACATGAAACACAGTCAGCCAATTCTCATGAGGTCAATTTCCCGCCGCTAAAGCAGCTATTTATCAAAACGGCAGAGAGAAAGCTCGATCATGGGGCGACCGATGTAGAAGTGATGAGGGAAGTGAAAGCGGCAGAGCAGCGGATTAGACGAGCTATACATCATTCCTTGAATCATTTTGCTTCACTAGGATTAACAGATTTCTCGAATCCTAAGTTTGAGCACTATGCGTCGAAGTTTTTTGACTTTACCGATGTCAGCCAAAGAATGAAAGAAATGCAGAAGACTTCCTCATCCGCAGGATCGACGGGCAGAGTCAATACGAAGAAGTTTGTTCAAATCTTTTATTTTGAAGCAAAGCAGTTATTTGAAGGAATGAGCTGAAGAAAATCTGTTGGAATGATTGGAGAAAATAAACAGAAAAAGACTGCTATTCCTATGATCTGTCGTGATCTTCATGTATCTTTGTTATTTAACTGATCATTCTGATTTTTCTTTTTTCTTGAAAATAAAACTCTCCTGTGCAATCGTTTGTTAAAATAGTGAGGTTAGACTAGAATGTCGGAGGTTTTATTTTGGGAAAAATTAAACGAAATGCGCTCTGCCCATGCGGAAGCGGAAAAAAATATAAACATTGCTGTGGTCAAAAGTCAGGCGGAGAACAAACGTCTGAGCTTGTGTTTAAGGAAGCTGTACAAGTTCAAAAGGATTTAATGAATTATGCTTTCTCTAAGCATCAGAGAGCCATCAATCAATTCATTAATGAGTTTTCTTTCCTTGCAGATATGGATAAAGAAACGCAACAAATTTCAGTTTTCCATTTAAGTGTATGGGGCATTTTCTTCCGTCCATTAACGGATCAGAAAGAAACCATCTTCCAAGAATTCCTGACAAAGAAAGCAGAGGATATTACCCGTCCGAAAACAAAACAAGTGGTTCAATCATGGACAGACATGGAACCATCTTTGCTTTTATTAAATGAAAAAACGGACGAGTCTCTTTACTTTGAGAATATGGTGACAGCGGAAAAGGTTGAAGTAGATGTAAAACCTGATCAAACAGTGCTGCCTGAAAAAGGAAGTCTTGTGCTTGGTTTCCCTGTTCAATTTGAAGAAAAAGCAGAGTTTTTCATTCAATATACGATGTTTGCGAAAGAGTTTACAGATACGCTACTTCTTCAAGTTCGTCAGCTTGTTGAAGCATATGAGGCAAATGGAGGGGCACGCAGTACATTTATGAGAGAATCATTCCCTGACGTGCTGAAGTGCGTGTTTGCGAAGCAAGAAGTAGAAGAAGAATCAGAAACATCTGCTCAAACAGAAGGCGATACAGGTCTAACAGCAGATCGCATGGACTGGGCAAGCGACGTTCAGCTGGAAACAGCTAAGCTGATTGAAGACGGAATGAAGGAACACGGGGACCAAAGCCTGACTGACGGCGCTTTAACTGTGTGGAAAGCCTATTGTGATCAGAAATCACCTGTGATCCGTAAAGCAGCATCTTTTGCTGCGGGAATCGAATATTACATTCATTCACTTGCAAGCGATGCCCCGCTTTCTCAGGCGCAAATAGCGAAAAAGTATGGCATTAGTGCGTCTACTGTATCGAGCCGTTTTAAAGATATTGAAAAAGCGGTGAAAGAAGAGCAAGAGGCGACTGTATAGCATAAGAAAAGACGCGGCACCTTCATGGGCCAGCGTCTTTTTTTAGTTCATGATTATCTTGTTTTAATAAAACCGCTCATGTACTGCGATGTATTATAATCGTTGAGGTCAATTTTCCACTGACCATCCCCGTTACGTTTCATTTTCACTTCGTATTCAGCTGGGCTGGAGACTGGGGGAAGCTTTTCGAATTCAGATGCGTACATGTTTAAGCTTTTCTTATACAATTCTTCTTTAGAGCGGATCTTGCCGTTGTAAAATTCTTCTCTTTGCTTGTCTAGCTTGTCTTTTAAGTTAGAAGCATCAATGCCTGTTACTTGAGCGACAACCTTCGCCTCGTCATCAGAGATGGTTTTTACACTTGTTTCTACTTTGGCTTTATCCTTCATGGTGTTTTGAATACGTTTGTACATAGACAGAATATCACGGTCACTTACTTCATTTCCGTAAATGCCGGCACTTCTTTTGAAGTCTTTCACAAACATGTCGTGGTATTTATTGACGACATCTGATTGGTTGTCACCCGTTAAATCTGCAAACTGATCGTTCTTTTTGTCAAAGACAATCATATCGGTATAAGCGGATAGCGCCTTTGCAGGGTTATCCAGCTTTTTCGCTGTATCCAGTATTTTGTTTCCATCTAGGTTGATTTCAATCGAATCACTGTTTTTCTTGATGCTGTCTTGGTACACGAACTGATATTTTTTCCCTTTGTCTACTAGGAAATAAAGAGCACCTGATTGTGATTTTCCTTTGTTCAATGAACCGAGGTCAAGACGGTCTTTACTGCCGTAAAATTTTAAATCAGATACTTTGGCATCGTCCTGATAAAGGGAGAAGTCAGAGCTATATAATGAAAGAGCCTTATCACCTTTGTTTGTGATCGTCAGGTTGACTTTTAGTACCAATTCATTGTCTCTTAGCGTAGTTGTTGAGTCTTCTGGTAACGTATATTCGTAGCTGTTGACTTTTACCTCTGCTGTTTTTGTTGATTTTTGATCAGCGTTGCTGGATTTGGCTGAGCTTTGGCAGGCTGCAGAGATGATCATCACGAATGAAATCATGAGGAGTGCACTTATTTTTTTAAGATTCACAGTTGATGCTCCTTTGCTTTTCTTTCGTCATTTCATTCCCGCTATCTGACTATGAAGAAAGAAACAGATAGAATGGTATATTCGGGTGTTAAAGGGGAAAATCTCCTTATGACGATTTGCACTTTTCATTCTATCGAAATTCAATCATGATGAGGAATAGGTTTTAGTCCCTATCTTTGAAAGAAATTTACACAAAAATCAATAATAAAAGGAAATTTGTAAGTCGAATATACTAGTTAATAAGAATTGATTTATAGATTTATCATGGGTTTTAAATGTTTTTTAGGTAAAAATCTTGAAATGGAGGTGTTAATGCTTTCAGAGAGATGACTATATGTCCATTTATTTTCTCACCGTCCACCTCCAGGTTAATTTTCAGAGAGCAGGATACTTGAATGTTGAAAAGGATTCATGGGAAAATAAGGATGATTAAGCAGATAAGGGAGATGAGCTTTTGAAAAAGGTAACGCTTGGACGAACTAATTTACAGGTGAATCCGATAGGGCTTGGTACGAATGCGGTAGGTGGACATAATTTGTTCCCGAACCTGAGTGAAGATGCCGGACGAGAGCTTGTGGAGACGGCTCTTGATCAAGGTGTCAATTTCTTAGATTCTGCTTTTATTTATGGGCTGGGCCGTTCAGAGGAATTGATCGGTGAGATCATTGCCAAAAGAGGCGGCAGAGAAAACCTTGTCCTTGCGACAAAGGGGGCTCATAAAGAAGTAAACGGACAAATTGAACTGGATAACAGCCGGGACTTTTTAAGAGAGCAGGTCGAAAATAGCCTGAAACGACTGCAAACAGATTATATTGATTTATACTATATGCATTTCCCGGACGGCCGGACGCCGCTGGAAGAAGTAGCAGGCACATTAAAGGAATTGAAGGATGAAGGGAAAATCAGGGCAATTGGTGCATCAAACCTTGATTTTGAACAGCTTCAAGCCTTTAACCGAGATGGCTACTTAGACGTGCTTCAGTCGGAGTATTCATTGCTGAAACGTGAGGCAGAGCAGGAGCTTCTCCCATACTGCGTCGAGCATCGTATTTCCTTTATTCCTTATTTCCCGTTGGCGTCAGGCCTGTTGACTGGGAAATTTACGAAGGATGCGACATTTGATGATATTCGAGCAAAGGACCCGCTTTTCCAAGGTGAGGCGTTCCTTCAAAACCTCGAAAAAGTAGACAAGCTGCAGGCAATTGCACAATCAAAGAACGCCGAATCGGCACACGTCGCACTGGCTTGGCTTTTAGCGCAGGACGGCATCGACGCCATTATTCCAGGTGCAAAACGAGCTGAGCAAGTTCAGCAAAACCTAAAAACAAATGAAGTTCAATTATCAAAAGAGGAAATCAATCAAATTGACCACATTTTCTCTTAACATAAAAAAGGTGCTTAGCTGCACCTTTTTTTATGACATCGTGAGGGGAATTTTGATGACGAGCCGCAAATTTGGAGAACGGTAAGTGAAATCAAGTGTACCGTCTGCCTTTTCAACAAGCTGATGAATGATATACGTCCCCATTCCTTCATGATCGCCGCCTTTTGTCGAGCGTCCATAGGTTTTGAACAAATGGTCTAACACGTGTTTTTCCATTCCTTTTGTGCTGTTTTCACAATGGATTAAAAAGAGCCCGCTCCGTATAGAGGTCGTGATTGAGATGCTTCCCTCGTTCCCGGCTTGCTTCGCTTCAATCGCCGCGTCTAGGGCATTATCAAGCAGGTTACCAGTAAAACTAACCTGATCCGCCTTAGAAAAGGGAAGCGATGAAAAAGGTGCTTGAAGGTCTAGTGAAAGGACAATGTCCTCTTTTTCAGCCCGCTCAAAAAAGGGGTGCAAGGTTGAAGCCAAATAAGCATTTTCTCCTTTCATCCATGGGAAATGTTTCACGTATTGCTGAATCAAATCCTTGATCTCATGTTCGTCGTTCGACGCGGAAAAGGCATTTAAATGTCTAGCTGTTTCATGATGTTTACTGCGCAGCTCAAGCAGCAATTCATTGGTTCTTGATTCTGCGTTGATCAGCTCTTGAAGCCGTCCATTTAACCGTCTCTCCGTCTGCATCATCTTCAATGAAAGGATATCTGCTGTCATGATGATCATAAAAGCCAAAAGAGAGCTCAGCCCATTTCCTTGCGTCAGAAAAAGGAAAAGACCTGCACAGGTGAAGAGCACAAAAGCGCCCAACATCACATAATCACTCACATGAGGCAAAAACCTTTTGTATATGAAGAATGTATAAAGACAAATCACACAAAAGGTGAGGAGCCACAGCACCCCAGATGATAGCGGCAGAAAAGCTTCAACAGCTGCGTGAAATGCAAGACCTAGCCATATGAGAGCATACATGCGGAATCCAAGATAGAAAGCGTTCACGTTCGTTCTCCTTAAAAATAGTATTTCTTAAAGTATTCTAATTGCTGCTTGGTCATCATGGCTTTTTTATCCGTACCTTCAAAAGACACGATAAACGAATTTTTGGCATACGCCGAGAAGTTCTTAATGTAATGAATATTGATGATAAACGATCGGTGGGAGCGGATAAAATCTTTTTCAGCCAGATCGCCCTTTAACTCGTTTAATGTCTGATATGTCTGGATATCTCCTGTTGTTGTGACAATGGTGGTTGACCGGCCTGTTCGCTCAACAAAAATGACATCCTTCTTTTGCAGCACATGAATATCTGACTGCTGCTTAATGAGAAGCCGTCCATGGATGCTTTTCTCCTGCTTAGTGGACAGATAGCGCTCTAAAGATTTGGCAATTCGATCGGCTTGGTAGGGCTTCATAATATAATCATGAACATTTAAATCAAACGCATGGACCGCATATCCACTGTTTCCTGTCACAAATACAACATCGACATTCAGTGCGTGAGAGTGAATGAGATCCGCTAATTCATAACCGGACATTCCGGGCATTTCAATGTCTGCGAACAACAGATCAATGTCTCCCTGTTTGACCTTCTTATATGCATCCTCTGCTGACTGTGTGACAAAGACAATGTCCACAGCCTCCATTCTGCCCACAATGGCATGCAGCTTTTCTAAATCTATTCGGTAATCATCAACGAGACCTACTTTTATCATAAAAATCACCTGTGACTCTTCTTATTATTTGTCTATTTTACCATTTGTTTTTTTAAAATAGATCATTTCAAGACAGAAAAAGGACGTTTCGCGACATTTTTATGTCAGGGAAGCGTTATTTTTTCTATCATAGACTTAGAAAGTTGAAAGGGGCGAACCACATGATTACTCTCAGCGATTGCAGCTGCTGGTTTAAAGATAAGAAAAAGGTTGTAAAAGCGATGAAACATATGACGTTTTCCGTGAAGGAAGGGGAAGTCGTTGGCATCTTAGGAGAAAATGGTGCAGGAAAAACCACATTATTGCGCGCCGTAGCCACATTATTAGAGCCTACGCACGGAACAGTCACTGTCGCAGGCTTTGATACGGTGAAAGAAGCAACTGAAGTGAAAAAGCGAATTGGTGTTTTGTTTGGCGGTGAGACGGGGCTTTACGATCGTTTGACGGCACGAGAAAATCTTGAATACTTTGGCAAATTATATGGCTTAGACCAGCATGAAATCAAAGCAAGAATAGAGGATCTGGCAAAGCGTTTTGGGATGAGACAATATATGGATCGCAAGGTGAAAGGATTCTCAAGAGGAATGAAACAAAAGGTGGCAATTGCCAGAACCTTGATTCATGATCCTGACATTATTTTATTTGATGAGCCGACAACAGGCTTGGATATCACATCAAGTAATATTTTCAGAGACTTTATTCATCAGCTCAAGCAGCAAAATAAAACCATCCTTTTTTCAAGCCACATCATGGAAGAAGTCAGCCAGCTTTGTGACAGTGTCATGATGATTCATCAAGGAGAGCTTGTGTACAAAGGAACACTTCCAGAATTATATACACAGGAACAAAGTGATGACTTGAACTATATCTTTATGTCGAAGCTCGCTAGGGGGATTTCATAATGTGGAAAACCGTATTTTTAAAAGAAATGACAGATGCGCTAAGGGACCGAAAAACCTTACTCTTAACAGTGCTGATTCCTCTTTTGACGATGCTTGGACTGGTGTTCTTTTATGAAAGCATGATTGCAGATCCAGGGGATGAAACCTATACGGTCGCAGTGAATGAACAGCTTCCAACTGAAATGAATCAAATGATCAAAGAGGTCAAAAACCTCACACTTGAAACATTTGATGACCCCGAGCAAGCTGTCAAGGATGGGAAGGCGAATGCTTACCTAGAAATGCCGAAAGAGGCTGACGACATGCTTCAGCATCAAAAGTCATTTGCAATTAAAATTCATGGGTATACAACAGATGATGATTCGGTCATTGCGGTTCAAATGCTGCAATCCTTATTGGAGCAGTATCAAAACCAAGTCGTAGAAAAGCGTTTAGCGGCTGATCAAATCAACACATCTGTTATTCATCCATTTCAGGTGCAGGCCGTTGATGTAGAAGAAGGCGATGAAGGGGAAAATGGAATGACCGCTATGCTTTTGTCGATTCTCCTTCCGATGATTTTGGTGACCTCCGTTATCTCAGGAGCTTTGCCAGCTGCGCTTGATATTGTAGCGGGTGAAAAAGACCGAAAATCGATTGAAGCGTTGTTCCTGACTCCTGCCAGCAGACTTCATATTCTCATCGGAAAATGGCTTGCTGTCTCCATGTTCGGGATTTTAAGTGGAATTGTGGCGATCGGCATGCTGCTTTTATCCACGCTGCTCTTTACAGAAAAGCTAAAACAAGCACTGAACTTTGGTGATCAAATGTGGAGCATTATCGCCGTCATGTTTGCGGCGCTTATCATCTTCTCATTCATGGTATCGATGATTGAACTGCTGCTCAGTGTCGTTTCAAGCTCAGTGAAAGAAGCGCAATCGTACATGTCCATGATCATTACATTAGGTGTGATCCCAATGTTCTTTACCATGAGAGCAGGTGCTACGCAGCTAGATACGTATTACTTTGCTGTCCCATTCCTTAATATTCACGCACTATGCAAACAAATGATGTTTGGGATCATTGATCCAATGTCGATTGCACTCACCCTAGGCTCTACTGCGCTCGTTGTGGTTATCTTATTTGTGGCCGTTAGAGTCATGTTTATGAAAGAAAAGTGGATGCTTGCCAAATAAAGAAACGCCCTCTATCATAGAGGGCGTTTTCAGGTGAATGCCGATCACCGTATTTTTCAGTTTAAGAAACCGAATTGATCCAAGTTCTCTAAATAAAATTGAAAATACTCGTCATGAATATCAACTGGATATTCTTCTAACCCATTTTCAATAATTGCACCTACAATTAAAGCATTTATATACCTGTTAAGCTTTTCGCAACTATCTCTTACTTTAAATTCTGAAATATATAACCCATCTTTACTTTCTAAAATGATATCAATTCTTCTACCTTCTTGTTCATCAAGCAATAAGTGATTATACTCCCATTCTTTGACTCTCTTGGGGTTTAAGGGATGAAGACGATTATCAAGTATTTCTTCACGATGATTCTTTTTTTCCTCATTCGAAAACAATTGAATCAATATACTCGGATCATCAATGACAAAATATTTATATATCTTAGTATATTCAAAGTGATCATCATTTACTAAATCTAAAATTTTTGTTTTTGAAAATTCTCTAGCTCTAAATTTAGACGTTATCATCTCAGCGACTCGTTCTTTAGTAAAAATCAATTGATCTTTTTTATATAAATACTGTTTATATAGCTTTTCGTAATTATACATTGTTCACCTCTATTAACTATTTAACAGGACCTCCGTAGAAAGCATGAGCTTTTGGAGTCCTTTTATAGGGATGCCAGTGATAATAATACCCTTTCTTGGGTTTACCATCGTATTTATCTACTTCATTTATTGGTTTACCATTTCGATTAGCTCCAGCTGCAACACCTTTTGCCTGATTAGAAGAAATAGACCAAATATCCTTTTTTGACTTCATTCTAGCGATTACCTTAAAAAATGATTTAATTTCATGGTAAATTTTCTCTTTGAAGTGGTTATTAATTCTAGCATAATAACAATGATAAAAAGTTTAAAATTACCTTAAAATGAGCATATAGAACCTTTTTTTTTGAATATTTTATAAAAATGGAATTATTTATATTTCGAAGAGTTTTATTAAGGAATAACTTAAATAGAAAAAAGAGTTGGTGAATGAAAATGATGGTTTACTTTTATAATGAGTTAGGAAAGAAGCTAGATTTATAATATAGTTCAATAGAAATAAAGAATGAGGAGTACATTTTTTTACTTCGAGTTTACATTTCATCTTTAACACAAATAAGCAGAAAAAAATCTTAAGTACAAAAAAGAATAATCAGGATTGAATATCTCATAGTGATCAAGCTAAAGAAATGGAACACTGATTATAGAAAGAAATGTTGTCAAGAGTAAGATAACTTGACTATATTCTGGTTTTTTATGATAGAGGGGGTTCACGTTCGCCAAACCAGATGATAAATCATAACAAAAAAACCCCAGGGAACGGGGTTTTTCATTAGTTCTTGATGAACTTTTCAACCAATGAGCTTGTTTTGTAATCGTTCAAATCAAGTTTCCATTGGTCGATGTCATTTTTCTTCATGTTGACTTCTACTGTTTCTTCAGAAGATGATGGCCCTAATTTTTTGAACTCTTCTGGGTAGATCGAGAGTAAATATTTTTGTGCTTCATCATAAGACGCAGTACGGTTTTTGCTGTAGAACTCAGTCGCTTTTTCTTTTAAACGATCGACAAGCGGGCTTGCATCAATTGGTGTAAGAGTTACAGTCACAACGGCCTTATCACCACTGATGGCTTTTGTTTTTGTTGATACTTTTGATTTTTCAGCTAATGTTTCTTTTACCGCTTTTAGAAGCTTATCAAGGTTTTCGTCCTTCGCTGAGCTAGAAGAAATACCTGATGATGTGATGTAGCCTTGTTTGAATGATTTATCAAATTGGTTTATAACGGTTGATTTGTTATCACCTGTTAGTTTTTCGAACTCGTCGTTATTCTTACCAAAAATCATGACATCAATATAAGAAGAAAGGGCTTTTGCAGATGCTTGAAGTGTATCTGCTTTTTTCATTAAGTCTTTACCTTTAATATCAAATTCTAGTGTTTTGTCATCTTTTTTAGAACCACTGCTTGGCTCATTGTACACAAGCTGATAGTCTTTGTCTTTATCAACAACAAAGAAAAGACCGCCTTTTGATACTTTGTCTGCATTTAGAGAGCTTGAAGATAATACTTCGTTGTAGTCATCTGGAGAGATCGTAGACACCTGTGCGTCATCTTGGTAAAGCGTAAAGTTGCTTTTATCAACATTTAGAGGCTCTTTGCTGATATTTTTTACAGATACGTTCACTTTTAGTACATACTGATCATCCTGTACAGATGTATCGTATTGAGGTGGTAACGTGTACTCAGCACTTTCTACCTTTACCTCTGCTGCATCAAGGGATTTTGTATCTTTTTCTTTCGCAGCTGATTTTTCTTTTCCACCACTACAAGCAGCAGCGACAACAGTTACACACAAGATCAGAAGAAACAGGGATAATTTCTTTTTAAACATGACATGTTTTCCTCCTCGGGTTTATGATGAATTTCATTGGAAAGCGTTAGTTCATATCGTTCTTTTTGCATAAAAAGAAAAATACTGTATGTTTTTTACTGTAGAATGAAGCGAAAGTACTGTCAATACTTCAGTGCGTTTCAAAGGTTGCACAGCTTCAATTAGTAAAAATGACACTAAGTTCAGAGGAGAAACTTGTAATTTATGATGTGATATCTCCTGTAAAAACTCAACATTTTATATTTTAAGGTTTTGAGTCGGATTATTGAATAGGTTCAAATGACTGTTTTTGACGAAGGTGTAGCAATTAGAAGGATTTTTATGACTTGTAAATGAGCCTATAGTAATGAATATTTTTTCCTGTTATGTGCATGATCACTTGGTTTGTGTGTTGTTGGCAGAGAGATACATGTCCAGCAAAATGTTGAGGTGTTTAGACAGGCTCTCGACACTGAATGTGTCTTTTCCCGTCAAAATGGCAGTCATCTACACAGAAAGACCACATAAAATAAAAGAGAAACGAAATGGAGGTGGATGTATGGCAGTGGTAAGAGCGACAAGCTCTGATATTGATCTAATGGCCAGACTGCTGAGAGCGGAGGCAGAGGGTGAAGGGAAGCAAGGGATGCTGCTCGTAGGAAATGTAGGCATCAATCGGTTGCGTGCCAACTGCTCTGACTTTAAAGGGCTGCGTACGATTCCACAAATGATTTATCAGGAGCATGCATTTGAAGCGGTCACACATGGTTACTTTTATCAGCGAGCAAGAGAAACGGAAAAAACACTTGCGAGGAGGAATATTAACGGAGAACGATTTTGGCCGGCAAAATTCAGCCTTTGGTATTTTAAACCGCCTGGAGATTGTCCACCGACTTGGTACAATCAGCCGTTTGTGGCAAGGTATAAGTCGCATTGCTTTTATCAGCCAACCGGTGAAACATGTGAAAATGTCTATAACACCTTTTAGCTTGATGAATAGCACAATCCTCTTAGTCAACGATTGCAGAGGGTTGTGTTTTTCTTTTTTTCAAAATGGGTAACCATTGTGTATCAACAAGATGAAGCACGTGATTGGAGGAAATGAAGATGTATCAAGATTTAAAAGGGAAAACAGCCATTGTCACAGGTTCTTCAAAAGGAATCGGACAAGCAATCGCATTACGATTTGGACAAGAGCAAATGAATGTGGTTGTAAACTATAAAGGCGATGAAGAGGGTGCTGAAGAAACGGTACAAGCCATTCAACAGCGCGGAGGTCAAGCGGTGAAAGTACACGCAGATGTCTCCAAAGAGGAAGGAATTCAAGCCATCATGGATACAGCACTTGAGCATTTCGGTACAGTAGATGTATTCGTCAATAATTCAGGCTTTAATGGCGAAGAAGCGATGCCACATGAGATGACGCTCGAACAATGGCAAAAAGTCATTGATGTCAATATCACAGGCGCCTTTTTAGGAGCAAAGGCTGCGATCGCCTATATGATGGAGCATGACATCAAAGGGTCCATTTTAAATATATCAAGTGTCCATCAGGAAATACCGCGCCCGTTCAATGTTCACTATTCCACTTCCAAAGGTGGACTGAATATGATGACGAAGACGCTGGCTCTTGATTATGCGGAAGCGGGTATTCGGATCAATGCGATTGCACCAGGTACAATGGCGACCGAATCGAATGATGATTTGCAGGATGTACAGAAAAAACAAAAGCAGCTTGAAAAGATTCCGATGAGAGCCTTTGGCGAACCGAAGGAGGTTGGGTCCGCCGCTGCATTCCTCGTATCTCAGGAAGCTTCGTATATCACAGGCACCACCTTATTTGTGGATGGAGGAATGACGCTTTATCCTTCTCAAATCAATGATTAATCCAAAAAACATCCGCCCGATCAGCCGGCGGATGTTTTTTGTTCGTAGCGGTGTACTGCTTTGGCTGGTTTGCCGAGCAGCATCGGATACTTGCTCAAGAAGGAGATACACGGCACCATAAGCAGCAAAGTCCCAGTCGTGTAAAAGAGTGTCCAAGAGAGCTGCGCTGTATCCGCAATATTGATGCCAAGTCCATAATAAACAAACGCTTTCATGATATCGATGCCGGCAAACTGCAAGACAAGAATAACAATAGAATTTCGTCCGAGATACGTCAAAATAGGGGACGTTTTGAATTTAAAGCTTAAATAAATCACGGCAGCTGAACCGAGCAGTGCACATGCATAGAAAAGAAAGAGATCACCATAGTCGTTAACGCGCATATCGACACGTGAATTAAAGCTTTGCATGTAAGCCGTCAGTACAAGCAGACCTGTACATAGAAGAAGGGTTGGATCTGTTTTTAATTCCACAAACCATTGTTTTGCCAAAAATCCAATTGAATAAAACACAACGGCCGTCAAGGCGACATTAGCATTCCACGGCAGACTTTGGTCTAAAAGCAAGGTAGAGGCATATCCAGCACCTCCGCAAAGCACGGTCAGTAAGATCAAGACAGCAGGTTTCCCTTTTGTCAGACGGTGCATAAAGAAAAAGATTATTTCCACTAAAAAGAGCGTCGTTAAAAACCAAATGGCTGGGTTATGCGTGAGTCTAGCTTCATCTGCATTGGATATAAAAATACCTGTAAACGGAACGAAAGGATCAATATCCGTTTGTCCCTTAAAGGCAAAAAATCGAGTAACGGAGAACCAGAAAACATACGTAATAATGGAGAAATAGAGATAGGGCAAGAGTAAGCTCGTGGCTTTCTTCTGAATAAATGACAGAGCAGGGTGTGAGGATGATCGAAACATCATGCCTGATAGTAAAAAGAAAAGCGGCATATGAAAAGAGTAAATGAATTGCTTTAACGAATCTGGAATGGGCACATGCGCCATGACCACGAGTAGAATGCCAATTCCTTTAGCCGCATCGACCCAATCGAGTCTCTTTTTCATGGTCTGTCATCTCCTTCCTTCAAGCGTCGTAAACGGTTCTTTCATATGTACCTCTACTATATAAAAGGTATACCCCTTATGCGTTTACAGTTCGCTAACGATTAGAAGACACATTTGCGATCAGATGACAGGCGGAAGGATTTTGACATCTCAATGTTACATTTCCCATTTTTTATGACAATGTAAAAAAAGAAGCCAGAGGGATTGGCTTCAAAATAATTCTGCGATTCGTTTGAAGGAGCGCTGTTTTTCGATCGGATCAAAGGAATTGTTTAGAATCATGATGTCATCCGTTTGATAGCGGTCCATCAAGCTAAGTAATTGCTCTTTCACCGTTGCCTTTGAGCCAACAATCATCCGCTGGCGGTTTTGTAACACTTTTTTCTTTTCCTGCGAGGTGTAGTGATAGGCACTGGCTTCTTCTATAGAAGGTACGCGGCTATCTAGTCCTTTTTCAACACGCAGCAGCCATAAATCTGTACTGCTGGCGATCTGGCCTGCCTCTTCATCTGTTTCACCACAAATGACAAAAACGGCAAACATAGAGTGAGGCTGCCTAGAAAAGACAGATGGAGAAAAGTGAGACCGATACGTCTCAAATGCTTGTTTGCCGCGTGCAGGGTGGATAAAGTGACCAAAAATATAGTTGATCCCAAGCTCCGCCGCCTGCATGGCACTATTTTCTCCTAGACCAAGCAGCCAAACCGGCGGATGAGCATCAACAAGCGGAGAAGCCTTGACTCCTGCATGCGGATGCCCAGAAGGCAGGCTGTCTGATAAGTAAAATAGAAGATCCTTCAGCTGGCGGTCAAACTGAGATAGGTCTTTATGCACGCCGTCTGTCAAAGCCAGTCTCGTCCTTTCAATCCCGCCCGGAGATTTGCCGACACCGATTTCAATTCGTCCAGGATAAAGGGCCTCAAGCTGCCGCGTGACCTCTGCTACTTTATAGGGGCTGTACTGCGGAAGTAAAATGCCGCCAGACCCGGTATGTAAGGTCGATGTATGAGCAGCAATATGTGCCATTAATATTTCAGGTGCTGTACTAGCGAGCCCTCTTGTGCTGTGGTGTTCAGCAAACCAATAACGCTCATACCCCAGAGTTTCCGCAAGCTGAGCCAGCTGCGTTGTGTGAATCAATGTCTCTTGCGCTGTCTGACCTTTAGGAATAGCGACTTGATCTAATATGTGAAGTGATGGCATCATCATCATCCTTTCATCGACACGGTCAATGTTCTTCATCTCAAGTATAAAGAAATCCATGAATAGAAGGAAACGAAAGGGTTCACCCCTTGATCGCAAGCCTTTAAATTTTCTATTTCAACATATAAACCAAGTGAAATGACGTCTATATTTCGTTCATTCAGCTAGAGCTGCTTAGCGGGAGCATTCGACAATGTTTCACATGAAACACTTCATTTACGACATGAACCATTTTTAACTTGCACCTTTCGTTAAAAAAATATCATCTGATTGAAACCTATCTTGAACATAGATCGTATATACTAGTAAATAGAAAAAAGAGTAAGAGGCTCCAATGTCATTTCATGAATTTTGTCGAATTTTCATGTATGATGATTTTAATAGGGTCCATCGCTTAATAAATAGATTTTTATTATGCTGGAGGAGTGATTGATTTGGCGATTACATTAGAAAAAGGTCAACGTATTGATTTAACAAAAGGCAAGGCAGGGCTAACGAATATTCTTGTTGGACTTGGCTGGGACCCTGTATCACAAGGCGGCGGATTTTTAGGAAAGCTGTTTGGCGGCGGAGGCGGCGCTGATATTGATTGTGATGCTTCAGTGCTCATGCTGAAAAATGATAAGTTTACGGAAAATAAAGATTTGATTTATTTTGGCAACTTGAAAAGCAAATGCGGCAGTGTCGAGCATACAGGTGACAACCTGACTGGTGAAGGAGACGGAGATGATGAACAAGTCCTCGTCAACTTGAGCAAGGTGCCGGGCAATGTGAATAAATTGGTGTTTGTTGTGAACATCTATGATGCACTAAGAAGAAATCAACATTTTGGTATGATTCAAAATGCGTACATTCGAATTGTTGATCGTTCAAACAATCAAGAATTAGTGAAATATAATTTAAAAGATGAGTATGCAGGGAAAACATCGTTAATCGTTGGAGAGCTTTATCGTCATGAGAATGATTGGAAGTTTGCGGCTGTTGGAAACGGTACAAATGATGCGAAGCTTGCCGATATTACGAGAAACTATATTTAATCAGAAGGGAGAGATTCCTAGTGGGAATTTCTTTAGCGAAAGGTCAAAAAATTGATTTAACAAAAACGAATCCAGGTTTAACGAAAGTGGTCGTCGGTCTTGGCTGGGACGTCAATAAGTATGACGGCGGACATGACTTTGATCTAGACGCAAGTGTATTTCTTTTAGATGCGGCAGGTAAGGCAAGCTCTCCATCGGATTTTGTCTTTTACAATCAAACAACTGGCGGTGGCGGCAGTGTCGTACATACAGGCGATAACCGCACTGGTGAAGGCGACGGAGATGACGAGCAGGTCAATATCGACTTATCAGCTGTACCAGCGGGTATTGAGAAGATTTCATTTGTCATTACGATTCATGATGCGGAAGCGCGCAGTCAAAATTTCGGACAAGTAACGAACGCATATGTGCGTATTTTAAATGCGGCATCAAATGAAGAACTCATTCGCTACGATTTGGCAGAAGATTTCTCCATCGAGACAGCGATTATTGTAGGTGAATTATACCGTCATGGCGGGGAATGGAAATTCTCAGCTGTCGGATCGGGCTATCAAGGCGGACTTGCCCGCATTGCTACGGACTTCGGTTTAGATATCGGGTAACGGCTAGTTTCATATTTTCAAAGACAGGAGAGGTACGAATATGGCGATTCAGCTTTCAAAAGGACAACGTGTCGATTTAACAAAAACCAACCCAGGGCTGACGAAAGTGATGATCGGTCTTGGCTGGGATACGAATAAATATTCTGGCGGAGCCGAATTTGATTTGGATGCTTCGGCATTCTTAGTGGATGCAAACAATCGTTGTCAGCAAGACACAGATTTTGTCTTCTATAATAACCTTCAGCACCCAAGCGGCAGTGTCACTCATACAGGTGATAACCGGACGGGTGAAGGAGATGGAGATGACGAGCAAATTCTCGTTGATTTCTCAAAAATTCCTGCTAACATTGATCGTATCGGAATTACAGTGACGATTCATGATGCAGAGACGCGCAGTCAGAATTTTGGACAAGTTTCTAATGCGTTTGTTCGTGTTGTAAATGAAGAGGGCGGGGAAGAATTGATTCGCTTTGATTTAGGGGAAGACTTCTCAATTGAAACAGCTGTTGTGGTATGTGAGTTGTACCGCCACGAAAGCGATTGGAAGTTTAACGCCATCGGAAGCGGATTCTCTGGCGGACTTGCAGCTCTTTGTCAAAATTATGGGTTAGAAGTATAGACGAGAGAAACAAATCGATTCAAGAGGCGCTGCCAATGACTCATATGAGGGCATTTTCCAAAGTGAGAAAGAAACAGCGATCAAGAATAACAGCAGGCGAAAGCCTGCTGATGCTTCTACACTTATAGGAGGAAAACCAGTTGGACATTTTGAAACATATGTTGGACACGTATGCCTCGTTTTTTGATTGGCATATGTGGGCAGAGGTATTAACAAACCCTGTCTCTTGGGGGCTCATAGGGACCCTAGTTGTGCTTGAAGGATTGTTATCAGCAGATAACGCACTTGTACTAGCTGTCATGGTGAAACATTTACCAGAAAAGCAGCGTAAAAAGGCATTAACCTACGGATTAATTGGCGCTTATTTCTTCCGTTTTATATTCATTGGCGTAGGGATGCTGCTTATTAAGTTCTGGTGGATTAAGGTTCTAGGAGCTGCATACTTAGCATGGCTTGTCATCAAGCACTTCTGGTTAGGTGACGGCGATGACGAAGCGAAGGAATTGAAAAAAGAAGGCTGGATGATTCGTGTATTTGGCATCTTCTGGGCAACCGTTATTTCTGTAGAAATTATGGACCTTGCCTTCTCGGTGGACAGTATTCTTGCGGCATTCGCTGTATCTGAGGAAGTATGGATTCTGCTATTAGGCGGAATGCTTGGAATTCTCATGATGCGTACAGTGGCACAGGTATTCCTTGTCCTCATTGACCGTATTCCAGAGCTTGAGAATACAGCGTTTATTCTCATTGGGATTATTGCCATTAAAATGGGCTTAAGTGCTGCTCATATTGAAATTCCGCATGTCGCATTCTTTGCGATTATTATCCTAGCATTTATCGGCACGTTTATTGTTCATAAAATCAATAAGAAGAAACATCAAGATGTGACAAACGAAGCTGCGGCTTCAAAAGAAGAATAGGAAGATCAAAAAGGAATGGAGTTGACTAACGGCTCCATCCTTTTTTGAATCATCAGGCCATTTATTTATTTTCTCTAAACAACAGGAGGTGGCACAGCATGCGGTATTTTCGATTTTTATCAGAGGCGAGGCAGCACGATCTTTTTTTCAAGCGGCCAGGGGCGATGCATTCACTGACACCGAGGCATGTACTTGCGCATGCATTAGGTGCTACTTTGTATATGCCTGCGACGAGACAAGAGATAGCAGATATGCTGCTGTCGCAGAAATATGAAGCGCTTTGTTCTGTTGTATTTTGTTTGGAGGATGCCATCGGTGATCAAGAAGTGGACATGGCCGAACAGAATCTAGTGGCACAATTGGCCAGTCTCAAAGAGAAAGTAACGCATGCGCCTGAAACGGCTGAACAATTGCCTCTTTTATTTATTCGAGTTCGTTCGCCGAAACAGCTGCTCAAAATGGCAGACTTGCTCGGTTCCTCTCTTCAATTACTTACCGGTTTTGTGTTTCCGAAGTGCTCGGTTCAAAATGCGAAGGATTATTTGGACAGTTTGAAACAGGCATCGTCCCAAACGCGGACAACACTTTATGGGATGCCCATTTTGGAAACACCCGATTTATTAGAAAAAGAAACAAGATATACGGTGTTGTCTGAGTTAAAGCAGATCTTGCTGAATGATGAAGAATATATTTTGAATATTCGCATTGGGGCAACGGATCTTTGTGGTTTGTACGGTATTCGCCGTGATCGTGACACGACCATCTATGAGATCAAATTGATTGCAGATTTAATCACAGATATCATCAATTATTTTGGCCGTTCCTTTGTGGTATCAGGTGCTGTGTGGGAGCATTTTGGCCCTGCACGAAAGGAACAAAAGCCATTCATCCGTGCGCTTTCTCATAAGAGCGAACCTTCTTCATCTGAATTTGATGACGTACAAGGTTTACTCAAGGAGACAAAACTCGATGTGGCTAACGGCATTCATGGAAAGACAGTCATTCATCCAACACATCTCAAACCGGTGCAAAGCATGTATGTTGTGACGAAGGAAGAGTATATGGATGCATTAAGCATTCTTGAACATGCAGACGGCACAGTTGGCGTGATGAAGAGTACCTTCTCTAATAAAATGAATGAAACGAAGCCGCATTACAGGTGGGCAGAGCACATTTTAATTAAGTCAGATATTTACGGGGTGTTTCATGAAAATAGAAGCTATATCGACATACTCACAGAAGCAGAAGCCGCATACGCTGAGCATCTTGGAACATATGGAAGTTGAGCTTGATCTCAAAGAAGGTGCGCTTCAGCTGGAAAAAGAGCATCTTTTTGACATGGCAGCAAGGGTGAACAAAAAAAGAGCCTTTTTATTTGTTAGTAAGGTGCTCGGTAAGCACATTCCTGTTCATCCGGTAAAACCGCTCCTTGTCTCTGGTCTTTTAGCCATGGCGTACGCCAAAGAGCAAACAGGCAAGACGTCTTTGCATCATGACCTTTTAGTAGAAGCACTCAAGACGGATGACCACAAGGCATTAACTAAAGCATACGAAGTGCTCAAAAAGGAGAAGCTTTCAGCAGGAAAACAGCCGATCGTGATCGGCTTTGCGGAAACGGCAACCGCACTGGGTCATGGTGTGTATGACGTAATAGAAGGAGCATCTTACATTCATACGACACGTGAACAGCTGCTGGATTTAGACCCTTCATTGGTATTTGAAGAGGAGCATTCGCATGCAACGGATCAGCTTTGTTATGCAGACGAAGCATTACTTCGCACAGACCGTCCCATCGTGCTAGTAGATGATGAAGTCACGACAGGACGTACGAATATCAATATCATTCGGGACCTTCATGCAAAGCACCCGCGGCATTCTTACACGATTCTTTCTATTTTAGACTGGCGGACAGTGGAGCACGAAAAAGCCATGTGTGAGCTTGAAGAGGAATTTGGTATTCACATTACATCATTGTCTTTATTAAAAGGGCAAATGGTCTTTCGGGGCAAAACACTGGATGAGCCAGCTTATTCGTATGAGATTGCTGAGCAAAAGGATCTGCCAAGTCTCTCTGTTCACTCCCTTCAATCTTTCTTTAAGCAAGAGCCGTATGCACTTTCTCATGCAACAAATTCGGCGGGTCATTCGCCATATATACATGAAACGGGTCGTTTTGGTTTAAACGCAACAGATACGGCAGCTATCGATCAAGCAGCTACACAGGCTGGGCTGAAACTGAAGAAGGAACGTAAAGGAAAGCAGACACTTTGTTTAGGAACAGGTGAGCTGATGTATGTGCCGATGAGACTGGCTGCACATATGGGAGAAGGTGTTCTCTTTCATTCAACGACGAGAAGCCCAATTCACCCCGTTGAAAAGGATGGATACGCTGTTCAAAATGGGTTTACCTTTGTGAGTCCAGAGGATGCTCGAATTCAGCACTACGTGTACAACATACCAAAAGATCAATACGATGATGTATTTCTCTTTTTTGAGAAAAAGGTCTCTCAGGAGGCATTGCTTCCGCTTGTTCACTTATTTGCCGAGCGGCATGTGAAGCATGTGCATATTGTGACTTTATCAGACGAGGTGAAGGTGAATGGCTAATGTGTATACAAAGATGGGAAGCTATCCAGAGCAGGATGTAACCTTCTTACTCAAAGATTTATCATCCATTGAGATGGAGAAAAGTACAGAGGAGCGGGAGCGTTCGATTCAGAGCGGAGCGCATTATTCAGAAATGCTGCCGATTGAGTATAAACCAACGGAATCTTATATGGATTTATTCTATCAATCTCTGAATGAAAGTAAGGAAAAGGTAGCAGAAGCAGTAGCAGTGGTAGCAGAACAGATTGTGAAAAAGCGAGGCTTCCAAACGGTTTTTTGCAGTTTGGCTAGGGCGGGAACGCCGATCGGGGTGCTCATCAAACGATATATTCGAAAGACATATGGTCTTGAACTGCCTCATTATAGCATCTCTATTATTCGTGATCGAGGAATAGATGAGAATGCGCTGCATTATATGCTCAAAGAACACCCGGGCTTTGAGATTGCCTTTATTGATGGATGGACCGGAAAAGGTGCGATTTCGAGAGAGCTCCAAAAAGCTGTGATTGATTTTGAAAGAAAGTATGGTATTCGTCTTTCTAGTGAACTGGCTGTACTAGCTGACCCTGGCTATTGTACAAATGTCTACGGAACGAGAGAGGATTTTCTCATTCCAAGTGCCTGCCTGAATTCGACGGTATCTGGACTTGTCAGTCGAACGGTACTAAACAACCGCTGGATCAGTGCCGATGATTTCCATGGGGCAAAGTATTATGAAGAGCTGCTTGATGAGGATGTGTCCAATCTGTATGTGGATACAATTGAAGAAGCATTTTCTAGCCTCGAGCTAAATGTAGAAGAGAAAGCAGAGAACATCCTCACACAAAGAATGCCTGCGGACTGGCGGGGGATGGCGTCCATTGAAGCGATCGGTCAGGAGTTTCAAATTGAAAATACCCAATTGATTAAGCCGGGTGTTGGTGAGACGACCCGTGTGCTACTTAGAAGAATCCCTTGGAAAATCCTGATTCAGCCCGGGTCTCAGGAGAAGCTCAAGCATATTTTGCTTTTAGCAGAGGACAGAGGCGTTCCTGTCATTGAATATGCCAATATGTCCTATACGTGCTGTGGACTCATTCGTCCGCTGGAGCAGACGTCATGAAGACAAGTGCGTTTGCCAGCGATTTAGACCGGACACTGATTTACTCACATCGAGTGCTGGATCAGTATGAGTATAAAGGAGATTATGATTTAGTTGAGGTGCTGGATGAACGGCCGCTTTCCTATATGTCGGTTGAAACGAAAACATCCTTGCAGACAATTCATCAATTAGGCTGGTTCATTCCAGTGACGACAAGAACGACTGCTCAGTATGAACGGATCACCTTCTTTCAGCAAGAGCTCCAACCGGAGTATGCCGTCACGACAAATGGGGGCTGTATCCTTCATCACGGCAAGCCGCTCGAGGATTGGCAGGTCATTGTTGATGAGAGGCTCAAAGCGTGTATGTCAGTCAGAGAGATGCTGAGAGCCATCTCCGACCTTCCAGTTGCGGCATGGGTGAAGCGTACCCGGACAGCAGAGGGAAGATTTCTTTATTTGATAATGAAAGATGAGTATTTATCTCGCATTCCACTTGCTGAATTGAAGCAGTGGGGGGAGGAGAGAGGCTGGCAGGTGTCTCTTCAAGGACGGAAGCTTTATTTTATTCCGGCGCCGCTCAATAAGTGGGATGCTGTTGCTTTTCTAAAGGAACGGCTGGAGCTTGAATATGTATACGGTGCAGGCGATTCCCTTTTAGATGCAGGTCTCATTCGTCAGGCAGATATGGGGTTTGCCCCGCGGCATGGAGAAGTGCTCGACTTTGACCCATTACTTGAGCCGACAGCAGCATCGGGCATGGCGGCAGCTGATGAAATCACCGCTTGTGTCATGAAGCAGATGACGACCGCAAAAAAGCCTTCGATTCGATAGCAGAAGTAGAAGGGTGAATGATATGATAGTAGTAGCTTTCGAGAAAATATAGGAGAAAGGAAGGAGCGGCGTGAGTTATAAAGAAATCAATGTCAACCATACACGGGCGGAGCAGGAAGCCTGGAAAAACGTGCTGAAAAAGCCGCTCCCTGAAAGAGACGGTTATGTAAAGGACGAGCATACATTGTCCTTGCCGCGTCTCGCCGCCCGGGTCCTTGGAACTCCGCATGATGCAACCGATTATTTTATTTATTTACATGAATTATATGAAACAGATGGCGTTCATATTTTAAGTGAAACGCTCAATCGCCATATTGAGCCGGAGCATTTTCAAGCGCTTCAACGCATTCATTTGATTAACCAAGAAGAAAAGGGATTGTCCGTGAATCGTTTTGTGGCTTTCTTAGATGGTGAACAGCTGATTGTACGCCATCCAAACCCTGTGATGAACCGTCATATCCGCCTTTCATTGATCAAGGTGTTTGAGCATTTCAAACAGCTGCATGAGGGGGGATTTCAGCATCCCGATTTCCGCCGGGTTCTCCTGGATGTAGTGAAGTTTTCAAATAATCATCTAGGTCCATGGATGAAGGAAGTCAATATAGAAGAAAAAATGCCGGCTGTCATTTGGTATGGAGAGGCGAATAAAAGTCAGCTTTATTTTCTTTACTATGTCATGCTGATTGGCTGTGATGTTGTGTTATTCCATCCAGAGGGCGAGGATTCGTTCCGCGAATTAGATCCAGAAGAAAAGCTGACTTTTATTGATCAGTATCCGGGGACTTCAAAGCTTGAACCTTTCCCTACTGAAAAGCCTGAGAGGAAATCAACGGTGGCGTACCGCTCGACAAGAGAGCTTGAAGAAGTACTCCACACGGAAGATTCAATGCTGTATAAGCCGTGGCAATTCAGAGATCATACCCCTCATTCCATTACGCTGAAGACAACGTATGATGAGCTGTTTTTAATTGCAAAGGAACGTTCCTTTATCCGCCCTAATTTTCAAGCAGACCGGGACACGGTACAGATTCCGAATCTCTTTGCGAAAATGATGGGGGTCACACGAGACAAGCGTGAGTACTGGGATCGTATCCACACGTTAATGGAAGGGAAAGAGACGAAGACCATTCGCCATTTTCCTTTTACGAAAGAAGTGTCTTCGAATTATCAATTTCATTATCAGCATGCCCTTTCGTCTGCTGGAGAGATTGATCCTGAATTACTAATGAAAAGCAATGTATGGCAGTTTTCTCATCTATATGAGGGCGCGCAGCGTGCGATAGCAGAGGCGGTATCTCGAATCTGTCAGCATCCGAAGCTATTAAAAGAAGGCAATGAGACCGAATTAGATGTCCGTATTTATTTATTCAAACAGATTCTGCATATCGGCCAGGAGCTCATTGAACTCATTCAAACTTTTGATTATGCACAAACCGTACCGAAAGTGATTTTATACCATACGGAATATAATGGTGAGCTGACTCGTTCTGATGCGGCTACTCTGATTTTTCTAAATGAAATGGGTGTGGATCTCTTCGTGTATCATCCGGCGGGATATCAGTGTATTGAGCGGTATATAGATGACCAATTATTTGATACCCATTGGCTTGATGAGATGGTCATGAACCAGGAGTTTAAAGAGCCGTCCATCGTCAGAAAGTTATTTCAATCCATTAAAAACCGATAAGGAGATCAAAGCTTATGACAAATACAAACGGAAATGACATTATTTCAATTGATAAAGAGGAAATCTCCATTGAGAAGGCAGACGATATTCGCGTTCAGCTTCGAAATGAACCAGAAGTGCAAAATATTGCAAGACAGATCGATGCGAAAAATCAGCTGGAGCTGCTTGAATACGGAAAACAGCCGGCCGTTGAAATCTCTAAGTTCTCTGATCGTATTCTTTCGATGATGCGTTCAACAAGTGTCACTGACTCAGGAACGATGCTGACACAGCTTGGGAAAATTATGGATCGTTTTGATAAAAATGATTTTGACGAGCCAAAGGGTGGTTTGTTGTCAAAAATCTTTAAGCGCGGCGGCAGCATGATTGAAAAGATTTTCAGTAAATATCAAACGCTCGGTGCAGAGATTGAAAAAATTAATGTGGAAATCAGTAAATATAAAGACGAAATGACCAAATCGACTGTGACGCTTGAAGAAATGTATGAGCATAACATACAATACTATATGGAGCTTGAAAAGTATGTCGTTGCAGGTCAAATGAAAATCGAAGAATTAAAGCAATTGGTTCCTTCTTATGAAGAAAAAGCGGCTAGTGGAAACCAGCTGGCACAAATGGAGCTTGATACACTTCGTAACGGCATTCAAGCATTGGAAGAGCGTGTATATGACCTTGATATGGCACGGATGGTGGCTCTTCAAACGGCACCGCAAATTCGTTTGCTGCAGCGTGGGAATACGAAATTAATCGGTAAAATCAACTCAGCGTTCATCATCACCATTCCAATTTTTAAAAATGGTATTATTCAAGCTGTTACAGCGAAGAGACAGAAGCTTGTGGCTGATTCAATGAGTGAGCTGGATAGAAGAACAAATGAAATGCTGAAACGAAATGCTGAAAACATCTCAAGTCAAAGTGTGGAGATTGCTAAATTGTCTGGACGTCCAAGTATCGACATTGAAACGATCGAATCTTCTTTTAATACAATTGTTCAAGGGATGAAAGAGACGAAACAGATCGAAGAAGAAAACAAACGATTACGCGAAGATGGAACAAAACGTATGCTTGAACTACAAGATAATATTAAGCGAGCTGCCCTAGAGTCCTAAAAAATAAGCTGTCTGTAACTAAAGTTGCAGGCAGTTTTAATTAATTTTATTAAAATTTGAAGAAAAAAGGTTTTTATGTGACCATTTTCGGGTAAATCCTGTTCAGGGGAATGGTTCACCCATGTTTGTAAAAGCTCGCTATGGTGAGGATTCGAGTTATTTTTTAGCACAATTAGGAATTTTCAGTAAAATATTGTCTGATAAGAGGAAATACCCCGTAAAATATGTAGTTTATGAAGCATTCTATAGGATTTACGAGTAATACGGCGTATAAACTCTAATCACCAGACCTCTATATGGAATTCATACATATTGTGCGGAAATAAGCGAATTCTAAAGATTGTTCGCATCATAACGCTTATGTTACGGTTATAAAGATGCTAATTTGGAGGGAAAATATGAATTCTGAAGAGAGAAATATCAAAATCAAGATAAATAATGTATCTAAAATTTTCGGTAAAAATGCTAAAAAAGCATCTCAAATGCTTGAAAAAGGGAAAACAAAAAGAGAGATCCTAAAAGAGACCGGCGCAACAGTTGGTGTTAATCGAGCAAATTTTGATGTGTATGACGGCGAGATATTTGTCATCATGGGGCTATCAGGGAGCGGAAAGTCCACACTTGTGAGGCTGCTAAATAGGTTAATCGAACCAACCTCCGGCGAAATATATATTGATGGGGATATGATAACAAATATGTCAAAGGATCAATTGCGTGAAGTCAGACGGAAAAAGATCAGCATGGTCTTCCAAAACTTCGCATTGTTCCCGCACCGCACTATTCTTGAGAACACAGAATACGGACTTGAATTGCAAGGTGTAGACAAAGAAGAGCGCCGCTCACAGGCTCTTGAATCTTTAAAGCTTGTTGGACTTGAAGGCTTTGAAGAGCAGTACCCAAATCAATTAAGTGGTGGGATGCAGCAGCGTGTTGGATTGGCACGTGCACTAGCAAATGACCCTGACATTTTATTAATGGATGAAGCATTCAGTGCATTAGATCCATTAATTCGTAAAGATATGCAGGATGAATTGCTTGAGCTTCATACGTCTGTAGGAAAAACGATTATTTTCATTACCCATGATTTAGATGAGGCGCTTCGTATTGGCGACCGCATTGTACTCATGAAGGACGGAAATATCGTTCAAATTGGAACACCAGAAGAAATTCTCATGAATCCATCGAACGAATATGTTGAACGTTTCGTAGAAGATGTCGACCTTTCTAAAGTATTAACCGCTGGTCATATTATGAAACGTGCAGAAACAGTTCAGATCGATAAAGGGGCACGTGTTGCGCTCACGCTCATGAAGAACCTTGGAATTTCCTCTATCTATGCAGTAGATAAGAAAAAGCATTTATTAGGTGTTATTTCTGCACAAGCAGCGAAAAAGGCAGCAGAAACGGGCGCGTCGCTTGAAACTGTTCTTGATAAAGAATTCACGACAGTATTGGAGTCTACGTATTTAACAGAAATCTTTGATGCAGTGTCTGATGCGGCAAATATTCCAATTGCCGTTGTCGATGAGAAAAACAGAATGAAGGGTATTGTGGTCAGAGGTGCATTAATTGGTGCGTTATCAGGTAATGATGAGTATATCAACATGTCTTCTAACAAGCTTGAGGAAATTAAAACACAAGAGCCTTCTGCACAGGAGGTAGAATAAGATGTTTAGTATGAGTGATTTACCTAGAATTCCGTTCGCGGATTACATCGATCAATTTGTTGACTGGTTAACATTAACGTTTGGTGGTTTCTTTGATGGGATCACAAATGGATTAGCAGGAACTGTAAATGGGATTGTTGCAGTACTTGGCGTGGTTCCATCTATTATTTTGACACTTATTTTTGCAGGGCTAGCTTGGTGGATCAGTACAAGAGGAATTGCTCTTTTCACACTTATTGGATTTTTACTGATCGACTATTTAGGCTACTGGCAGCCAATGCTTCAAACACTTGCGCTCGTTTTGACAGCTGTGGTCATTTCCATCGTGATCGGGGTTCCGATCGGTATTTGGGCATCACAGAAGGAAACAGTGCGTAAAATTGTGACACCTATTTTAGATTTAATGCAGACAATGCCTGCATTCGTTTATCTATTACCAGCGATCTTCTTCTTTAATATTGGCGTTGTGCCTGGAGTTGTGGCATCGGTTATTTTCTCCATGCCGCCAACGATTCGTATGACGATTCTCGGTATTAAGCAAGTACCAGCTGATTTAATTGAAGCAACAGAAGCATTTGGTTCAACGACATTCCAGCGTTTATTCAAAGTTCAGCTTCCACTTGCAACAAAAACTATCCTAGCTGGTATTAACCAAAGTATCATGCTTGCTCTATCAATGGTCGTCATTGCGGCAATGGTAGGTGCACCAGGACTTGGTTCAGAAGTATATAGTGCGGTAACGCAGCTGAAAACAGGAATTGGTTTTGAAGCAGGTATTGCCATTGTGATTGTGGCGATTACACTCGACCGTATTACACAAAACATTAAAACGAAAAAAACCAGGGGGAATGCTTAATGTGGAAAAAGTCTCTCTACATTGGGATGACCGCCCTGCTTGTCTTTTTACTAGCCGCTTGTGGCGTGAAGTCAGATTCAAATGCGAGTGCAGCACAGCAGGTGAATAAAACCATTATCGGCATTGATCCGGGTTCAGGGATTATGGCGCTGACGGATCAAGCGAAAAAGGATTACGGCTTAGAGGATTGGACGGTTGTGTCTGCATCAAGTGCAGCTATGACGGCAACGCTCAAGAAATCTTACGATCGTAAAAAGCCAATCATCATCACTGGCTGGAATCCACACTGGATGTTTACTCGCTATGATTTAAAATATTTAGAGGATCCAAAGAAATCTTACGGTGAAGCGGAAGAGATTCATACGATTTCACGTAAAGGTTTTGCAAAAGATCAGCCGGAAGCAGCCAAAATGCTTAGTCAGTTTAAATGGTCACAAGATGACATGGGCGAAGTCATGATTGATATCCAAGATGGTGTCAATCCAAAGGATGCCGCCGTTAAATATGTAAAAAAACATAAAGACCAAGTGGCGAAATGGACAAAAGGCGTGAAAAAATCGAATGGTGACAAAGTCAATCTGGCCTACGTTGCGTGGGATAGTGAGATTGCAAGCACCAATGTCGCTGCAGAAGTATTGCGTGAACTCGGATTTAAAGTCACCTTGACTCAGGTGGAAGCGGGTCCGATGTGGACAGCAATTGCAACTGGAAGTGCAGATGCATCATTATCTGCTTGGCTGCCAAATACGCATAAAACGTATGCAGCGAAGTTTAAAGGGAAATATGATGATCTTGGTACAAGTATGAAAGGTCTTCGCATGGGTCTAGTTGTTCCGACATATATGAAGAACGTTAACTCGATTGAGGATTTGAAAAAATAGCCTATTGTGATGTGGTTCCCTTATAATAGAAGGGAGCATATGAAAAAGCAGTCTGCTCAAAAAGCGGCTGCTTTTTTCTTATATATAAAAGGATGGTGGACGAGTTGTCGATGATGGATAAGCCAATCATGATTTTCCTGCATGGCGGAGGAGTAAGCAGCTGGATGTGGCAAGAGCAGATGGAAACATTCAAGGAAGCGTATGAATGCTATACCCCTGATCTGATTGGTCACGGGACAAGAGCAAATGAACAGTCATTTTCCATGCGAGAAAGCGCTCTTGAAGTCATCTCGTATATCAAGCAGCATGCGCACGGCCGTACAGTGATACTCATTGGATTCTCTCTAGGTGCACAGGTTGCCGTTGAGGTGTTATCAAGTGATCCTGACATCGTAGACATAGCCGTCATCAACAGCGCTCTTGTGATGCCACTGCCATGGCTTTACTTAATGGTGAGACCTCTTTTACCTTTTACGTATCCTTTATTAAAGAAAGATTGGTTTATCCAGCTCCAAGCTGAAAAAATGGGGCTTCCAAACAATGTACTGAATGACTATGCAGTGGATTCGAAGAGTTTGCAGAAGAAAACCCTTCTGACGATGTTTCAAGAAAACCTCCATTACAAGCTCCCAGACACGTTTCAACAAGCGAAGGCACGGATACTTGTCACAGTGGGAGAAAGGGAAAAAGGCATCATGAAACGGTCAGCAAAGAAAATAACGAATTCACATCCGAAGGCAGCAGGTGTCGTCGTTGCTGCTATTGGACATACATTTACGTTTGAAAAGAAAGAACTGTTTATTGATATGATTCAATGCTTTATAGAGGACCGTGCGTTACCAGCGGAATTAAAGGAAATCAAGTAGCCGAAAGTGAAGGCAGGCATGAAAGGGGCAGGCGTCTCTTAGAACCTGTATGATATAGGTATAAAACGCTTACGATGAGCTGCTGTCTGACTGAAAGCTCATGAGCCATAAAAGGAGGAGCTATGAGTAAAAACTATATCATATTCGGTGCAAGTCAAGGATTAGGAGATGCTTTTGTAAAAGGTCTTCCTTCCAGTGGAGATACAGTTTGGATTGTGTCGCGAAGTGAACCAAGCAGTTTGAAGTTAGATGACGGTGTACATAGAATTTGGCTGAAAATTGATTTATCAAGCCAAACCCATATCCCTTTTATGCTTGAAGCATTGGAGAATAAAACCATTGATGTCCTCATCTATAACGTAGGCTTATGGGAGAAACGAGGCTTTGAAGATGATTATTCATTCGATCACGATCAGCCAGAGAATATCGCTCATTTAATCAATGTGAACGTCACCTCAACGATTACTTACATCCAAGCATTGCTTCCTCACGTAAGGAAATCGGAGAATGGAAAAATCATCGTGATTGGCTCAACGGCAGGACTTGATCATACAAACCTGCCGCAAGTTTCTTTTGTTGCATCTAAATTCGGACTGCGCGGAATTGTGAATGCACTGAGAGAGCACGTGAGAAAAGATAAAATATCTGTTACCTGTATCAATCCAGGAGAGCTGGCGGCAGAGGTTCCATATGAAGATCGAGCTGAAAAAGCCATCATTCTATATGGTGAAACGAGAATCCCTGTACAGGATATTGTTGAGCTTGCGAGATGTGTGATTCATTTATCAAGGGTATCCTGTGTAAAAGAAATCAACGTCCCAGCCATGACAGATTTGAATGCGTAATATAAAGCAGACCACCCGTTTAAAGAAAAAACGGGTGATTTTTTGATTTTATGATGAATGCTGCTGAAGTGTTTGATAAACAGCTTCAGTCAAAATCTCAATGCCGGTAAAAATAGCAGAGCGGTCGAATGTCATATATGGATGGTGTAGACCGGGCTCTAGATCACAGCCTAAACCAAGCATCGTGGATTTGATATGCGGAACCTTTGCTGCATAAAAGTGAAAATCCTCTCCGCCTGTCGTTATGATCGGAGGATCGAGCTGCTCTTTGCCTAAAACCTGTTCAATGGCATGAGACATGATCTGGACAGCTTCCTCATTTAAGGTTGCGGCAGGCAGACGGTGATCGGTTGAAAGGGTAATGGAAGCGCCAAAGGCATCCGCTACAGCATGTGCGGCTCTTTCAATTTCTTTTTCTAGTTCATCCATCACATCATTTGTTTGTGCCCTGACATCTAATGTAAAAGAAGCTTTGCCAGGGATGATGTTTGAACTGCCCCCGCCAGCATTCAGGTTGGTCATTTTCACAGAATGTGCAACTCTTGGGTCGACATGGATATGCGCGAGTCTCTGTACGAGGGTAGAAGCCACTTCAATGACGTTGACCCCAAGATGCGGGCGTGCACCGTGGGCTTCCTCTCCAATAATTGTGCCGATGTAATGATTACTCGATCCATGCAAAATGGCAGGTGCGCAGCGTCCGTTTAATGTTTCTTGAATTGGGCGCACATGCACTCCGTATAAGTAATCAACGTCAGCTAACACACCTTTTTCAATCATTTTCAGCGCACCGCCGCCTTTTTCCTCAGCAGGCTGAAAAATGAAGCGGATGGTGCCGTTTGGGAGCTCCTTTTCCTTTAATGCCATGAAGGTGCCGAGAGCCATTGTCATGTGTGCATCGTGACCACATGAATGATTGGCTTGAAACTCACCATCTACTTCCTGCCAAAGTGCATCAATATCGGCTCTCACAGCGACCACTGGTACGCCTTCTCCCATTTCACCGATGACCCCTGTACAGTCGTCAAAAGTTCGAGTTTTACAGCCTATTTTCTTTAAAATGCCTTCAAGATAAGCCGTCGTATTCGTTTCTTCCCAGCTGATTTCTGGGTGGGCGTGCAGATGTTCAAAGATGTCTGTCACGGTCTGTTGCATTTCGTTTGTCAACGTTGTCATGAGTAGCCTCCTTACTGACAGAAAATCTGCCAAAACATTCTTTTAGTGAAATAATATTGATCTTAAATATCATCAGTGTTTATAATATAACACATCATTTGATTATTCTGAAAATTAAGTGAAATTCCAATCGGGACAAAGGGGTTTTGCACATGAAAACAGCGACAGTATCAGCACCAGAGAAACAAAAACGAAAACTTCAAATGCCGGATGCGTATGTTCTCTTATTTATCATTGCGCTCATTTGTACCATTGCAACGTATTTTGTACCAGCGGGTGAGTTTGACCGAAAGACATCAGGGGAAATCACAACAGCTGTTCCTGGTAGCTATCATCGCATTGATCAATCACCCGTAAGTCCAGTTGGCTTTTTTACAGCCATTCAGGAAGGGATGGTGGGGTCTTCTTCTATAATTTTTCTCATTCTATTTACTGGCGGAACCATTGCCATTTTGGAGAAAACAGGTGCCATTAACGGAATGATTCACCATGTCATCAGCAGGTTTCAAACGAAGCAATTATTGTTTATTTGTATTGTTGGAGGATTATTTTCGGTGCTTGGAACGACCGGCATTGTCGTGAACTCTGTTATAGGATTTATTCCAATCGGGATCATTGTGGCAAGATCCTTGAAATGGGACGCTGTGGCAGGAGCGGCGGTCATTTACATCGGCTGTTATGCCGGATTTAACGCGACCATTTTGTCTCCATCTCCACTGGGGTTATCTCAGACGATTGCAGAGCTGCCGATCTTTTCTGGCATTGGTCTTCGTGTCATTATTTATCTTTGCTTTCTTATATCTAGTATTGTTTACATCTATTTATATACAAGACGCCTGAAGAATAAAGAGAAGGGAAGCCTTCTTGGTGATCAATGGTTTCCTGCTAAGGGGCTTGGCGGATCTGATGCGGAATCTGTGGACAAGCCTGCATTTACCGGCAGACATAAGCTGATTTTAGCGGTGTGTGGATTGTCTCTTGGGGGCTTCTTATATGGTGCGCTTCAGCTTGGCTGGACCGATAAGGAAATGGCAGGTGTCTTCATTTTTATGGCCATTGCTGCTGGATTGCTCGGCGGATTAGCAGCCAATGATATTGCGAAAACGTTTATTGTCGGCTGTCAAAGCCTTGTATACGGTGCACTCATTGTCGGAATGGCACGCTGCATTTCTGTCATTTTGGAAAACGGGAAGCTGCTTGATACCGTGGTCAATGGCTTGGCGAGTATGCTGACAGGATTTAGTCCAATTGCTGGTGCGATCGGGATGTATATTGCGAGTGCGCTTCTTCACTTTTTGATTTCATCAGGATCAGGAGAAGCGGTTGTCTTTATTCCAATTCTTGCGCCGCTGGCTGATTTAATGGGCATCACAAGACAGGTAGCTGTAGAAGCGGTGATGCTTGGTGAAGGGGTGGTTAACTGTATCAATCCGACGTCAGGTGTGTTGATGGCTGTGCTTGCTGCAAGTGGTATTCCTTATGTGAAGTGGCTGCGTTTTATGGTGCCACTTGCGCTCATTTGGTTTGTCATTGGTCTTGTCTTTATTTGTATCGGCGTTATGATCAACTGGGGACCTTATTAAACATGTATAAAGCTGCTGACAATTGTTTGGCAGCTTTTTTTTTGTGGAAATATGCATGGAGACAGCGCTTTGAAAGCACAATAAGTGTGTTCACAAATTCGCTACATATTTTTTTGAGCAACCCCCTTGTAAAAGTTTGTGAAATGTTGCACAATAAGAATGTGAAATACTTCACATAAGAAAAACAACCTAGTTTTACTCAGGAGGATGAGATAAATGACAAACGAAAAAGTAAACAAAGTAGCACTAATTGGAGCAGGTTTTGTCGGCAGCAGTTATGCCTTTACATTAATAAATCAAGTGATCACAGATGAATTGGTTGTCATCGATTTGAATCAAGATAAAGCAATGGGTGACGTCATGGATTTAAACCACGGGAAAGCATTTGCTCCGCATCCCGTGAATACATGGTATGGAGATTATGAGGATTGTAAGGATGCAGACATTGTATGTATCTGTGCTGGAGCGAACCAAAAGCCAGGTGAAACGAGACTTGACCTTGTTGAGAAAAACTTAAATATATTTAAAGGCATTGTAGACAATGTGATGAAAAGTGGATTCGATGGTATTTTCTTAGTCGCCACAAATCCTGTTGATATTTTGACATATGCCACTTGGAAATTCAGTGGACTGCCAAAAGAGAGAGTGATTGGCAGTGGAACCACACTTGATACTGCAAGATTTAGATACATGCTCAGTGAATACTTTGACGCAGCGGCACACAATGTGCATGCGTACATCATTGGAGAGCATGGGGATACAGAGCTTGCTGTGTGGAGTCATGCGAATATCGGAAGTGTACCGATTACAGAATTAATGAAGAGAAATGATCAATACAAACAAGAAGATTTAGATGAGATGATGGAAAATGTCCGCAATGCCGCTTACCAAATCATTGAGAAAAAAGGCGCTACTTACTACGGCGTAGCGATGAGTTTGGCCCGCATTACAAGAGCGATTCTGCACAATGAAAACAGTATTTTGACTGTCAGCACTTACTTAGATGGAGAGTACGGAGCAGAAGATGTCTACATTGGTGTACCTGCCCTTGTGAATCGAAATGGCGCAACAGAAGTGATGGAGCTTGCACTTAATGATACAGAAAAAGAACAATTCGCACACAGTGTAAATGTGTTAAAAGAGATTTTGGCTCCTCATTTTTAATCAAAAGCAACCTATCTGAGCAGAAAAGGATGAATCACTATGTGGCAGCAAATATATAATCCGTTTGGTAATGAGTTTGTGAGTGCATTGGTAGCAATACTTCCAATTTTGTTTTTCCTACTTGCATTAACCGTATTTAAATTAAAGGGTGTTTTAGCCGCTTGTTTTACCTTAATCGTCAGCTTTGTAACAGCAGTTTTCTTCTTTCATATGCCAATTGAAAAGGCATTATCTGCTGTGCTGCTCGGTATATCTAATGGGCTATGGCCGATTGGATATATCGTCATCATGGCGGTGTGGCTCTATAAAATTGCTGTGAAATCTGGTAAATTCGATGTTATTCGTTCTAGTATTGCAGGAATCTCTCAAGATCAACGTCTTCAGCTATTATTAATTGGTTTTAGTTTTAACGCATTTTTAGAGGGAGCTGCTGGGTTTGGTGTACCGATTGCGATCAGTGCTGCTCTCTTAACAGAGCTTGGGTTTAAACCGCTGAAAGCTGCGATGCTCTGCTTAATTGCCAATGCTGCGTCTGGCGCATTTGGTGCTGTGGGTATCCCAGTCATTACAGGGGCGCAAATGGGCAATATGACGCCGCTTGCGTTATCTCAAACCCTTGTCTATACGATTCCGTTTATTTCGTTCTGTATTCCGTTCCTCCTCATTTTCATTGTGGACGGATTCAAAGGGATTAAAGAAACGCTCCCTGCCTTGCTTGTTGTAAGTGGAAGCTATGCCATTTTACAAGCTGTCACAATGGTGACAATGGGTCCTGAGCTTGCCAATATTATTTCAGCCTTAGCAAGCATGGGCATTCTGGCTTTATTTCTTCGAAAATGGCAGCCGAAACACATTTATCGTGAAGAAGGGGCACCAGCCATTGAACAGAAACAAACGTATCGCGGCATTGAAGTGCTAAAAGCATGGTCTCCGTTCTATATTTTAACCGCTGTTATTACGGTATGGAGTCTTCCAGCATTTAAAGCATTGTTTGCTGTAGGAGGCCCGCTCAACTGGACAACCATTTTAGTGAAAATGCCATTTTTGCATCAGCAAATTGTGAAATTACCGCCAATTGCACAAACAGAAACACCCATTGATGCGATCTTTAAAATTGATGTCATCAGTGCAACGGGTACTGCCATTCTAATTGCGGTGATGCTGACAGGTTTGTTTAGCAGACATATTACATTAACAGAAGGCGCTGCCTGTTTAAAAGCATCAGTGAAAGAGCTTTGGGTACCTGTTCTCACCATTTGTTTTGTCATGGGCTTTGCCAACTTGGCGAACTTCGCTGGACTAAGTTCAGCCATTGGGCTTGCACTTGCCAAAACAGGCGATTTGTTCCCGCTTGTCAGTCCAGTGCTTGGCTGGATCGGGGTGTTTATTACAGGATCTGTCGTGAGTAACAACGCCTTATTCGGGAATCTTCAAGCGGTCACTGCTTCTCAAATCGGCTCACAGGCAGGTTTGTTAATCGGGGCAAATACAACTGGCGGGGTCATGGCGAAATTAATTTCTCCACAATCTATCGCCATTGCTACAGCAGCAGTTGGAGAAACAGGTAAAGAATCTGAGCTCTTCCAAAAGACCGTGAAGTACAGCTTCATCCTGCTCGGCATTGTGTGTATATGGACATTCATTCTTGCTCAATTTGTATAGGTTTAAAAAAAGACTGAGACAGCTCTCAGTCTTTTTTGTTTATGTCGATTCTCTTGTCACGAGCCGGGTAGGCAGCTGGATATGATCACGCTGTAATGGTTTTTGGTCTTGCAGGAGCTCGATCATTTGCTGCACAGACCGCTGACCAAGCTCTACGATCGGGATGTCAATTGTGGTGATCGTTGGAGCTGTCACCTCGCATATGTCTTGATTGTCATAGCCGATCACCGCTAGATCCTCAGGGATTTGATAACCGTATGAAATGGCCTGTTTAATGAGCCCTGCTGCGACTTGATCATTGCCAGTGAAAATGGCATCAGGTGCATTCTTCATGTCATGGATAACATCCATTAAGCGAAAACCGTCTTCAATGGTGAATGCCTCCCCGAACAGCCAATCGTCATGCAGCGGCAAGCCGTGTGCAGAAAGAGCATCAAGATAGCCTTGTTTCCTTTGTTTCTGTGCTTCACTGCTCTCAGTATCAAAGCAAAACCCGATCGATTTTCGCCCCGACCGAATCAAGTAGTCAACCGCTTTATAGGCGGCTTCCCGCTCATCGTATCCAATAATCGGGATGTCAGCTGTTTGATGATATTCGTTCGCCATGACAATAGGGCCATTCGTTAAAAATGGCTCGATCTTTTCCCACGGATTTTCTAATGCCCCTAATATGACCCCATCTACTTCTCTTCTTTTTAATAATTGAAGCCCTTCAAGCTCTAACGATTCCTGATAAAACGTCTGAAGCACGATGGCTTTATAGCCTTGATCCAGTGCTTCCTTTGAAATGCCTTTAATCAATTGTGCAAAAAAAGGATGGTCCACAGCCGGGACAGACACAGCAATGGTTTTTGTCTGATGTGAACGAAGAGTGCGAGCCGCTGAACTTGGTGTATATTCCATTTCTTTCATCACCTGTAAAATGAGCTGGCGCTTTTCCTCTGACACATATGGATGATGATTCAGCACTCTGGAAACGGTGGTGGTTGAAACCCCGCAACGTTTGGCAATTTCATAAATTGTACACATTTTAACAAATCCTTTACACAAAGTTATTGTTCTGAAATCGATAACATCATTTACAATGTGAAACAAGTTAAATATTAACAAATGGGATTGATTAATTGGAGGGAATGGAATGCAAATATTGACGAAGATATCAGGTAAAAGCAAGGATTATCTTCCTTTGCTGGATATGATCAATCAAGGTGTTCAAGTAAAGTCTGATTCAGTTGAGAAGCACCTAGCAAATGAAAAGCTGGTGACGTTCCTTGAGCAAGATATAGGGCGCAAAGGCTTGGAAAAAATTCTCTTCCATTATAAACAAAATAAGGAAAAAAAGATACCATTTCTGCCAGTTGATAAACTGATTTCAGAGGATGAGATCGATGATATCATGCAGGTGTTGAAAGAAGTATTGAGTTCTGGCCGTTTTACTTCAGGGCCATATATTCCGGCGTTTGAAAAGCAGCTCGCTGAGTACTTAGGGAAGAAATATGTCATTGCCACGTCAAGTGGAACAGATGCCCTAATGATCAGCCTCATATCAGCAGGCGTCCATCCGGGAGACGAGGTCATTTTGCCAGCGAATAGCTTTGCTGCAACAGAAAATGCAGTGCTTGCGATTGGGGCTGTTCCGGTCTATGCCGATATTGATCCAGATACTTACTGCTTGGCACCGAGTGAAATAGAGAAGCATATCACTGATCAAACCGTATGCATTCTTCCGGTTCATTTATATGGAAAGCAAGCGGATATGAAGGCCATTTCGGCGATTGCTAAAAAGCATGGGCTGAAAATCATTGAAGATGGCTGTCAGGCGATCGGCAGCAGCGGCCTTGGAGCATATGGAGATGGACTTGTTCTCAGCTTTAATCCATACAAAAATCTTGGTGTCTGCGGCAAGGCAGGAGCCATCGCGACAAATGATGAAGCCTTAGCGGAAAAATGCATGGAGATCAGCTATCACGGCTTTGAAGTAGGAAAGAAAAATGTCAAACGCAGTGACTATGGATTTAATTCTAAAATTGATAATTTGCAGGCAGCGATCGGACTCGAACGCATGAAGTATTTAGGATTACAAAACTTTAAACGCTTTTACTTAGCAAAGCGATACATTGACCAGCTGCAAACGCTTGAGGATGAAGGATACTTGAAGCTTCCGAAGCTGACGGATGATCACGTCTGGCATCTGTTCCCGATCAGAGTGCTGAAGGGAGAACGAGATGAGCTTGCAGAGAAATTGCTGGAAATGGGCATTGAAACAGATGTTTATTACCCGATTCTATCGCATCAGCATCAAACAAATCTTGTTTCTCAAAAGTATAAACAAACGACACTTCCACAAACCGAAAAAGCAGCACAGCAATTACTTCACTTGCCGCTGTATCCAGGCATGCCGCTGCAAGATCAGGAGAAGGTCATCGAGGGGGTTCATCATGTTATCAAGTCTTCCATTCAATAAAAAACTGCTGAATCAACCGGAAAATCCGAAGTGGATCGTCTTCTGTGACTTTGATGAAACCTATTATTCTCACGGAATGACAGAGGAGCAGCGAGAGGATGTAAAACGGCTGGAAGCCTTTGTGGCAGAAAAGAGCGAAGCAGGACAGCTCATGCTTGGCTGGGTCACGGGAAGCAGCCTCGATTCTGTCACCAGTAAAATGGAAAAAGGCGGTTTTCATCAATTCCCACATTTCATAGCGTCGAACTTAGGAACTGAAATTGTGTATACATCGGAAGTTCGTTTTGGACAGCCAGATGCGGAGTGGATGAAGCGGCTGGATGCGCAGGGCTTTTCAGATGAAAAAATTGAAGACATCCTGGAAACCGTACGTGAAAAGGGAATTCATCTCAGACCGCAAACGCAGCTGGGCAGCTCAGGGTATAAGAAGAATTTCTATTATCAGGAGCAGGATGAACGGACAGATCTTCATCATCTATCATTCATCCAAACACTTGCCAAAGAGCGCGGGGTGGCGGTCAACATTAACAAATGCAATCCGCTCGCAGGAGACCCTGCGGATTGCTATGATGTCGATTTTTTACCAGTCGGCACAGGGAAGGATGAAATTGTCCGCTTTATGCTGAAGCAATATGATTTATCGAAAGATCAAGGCTTTGCCTTTGGAGATAGTGGGAACGATTTGCGAATGCTTCAATCCGTCACGCATGGTTTCCTCGTCCAAAATGCAACGGCCGAAGCCAAGCGGCACCATCATCAAATTTGTCATCATGGGTATGCAAAAGGAATCTATGAAACACTGAAAACAGTGATGTATAAACATGAGGAGGCACATTCATGAAGAAAATTGGAATTGTTGGAGCAGGGAATATTGCAAAAGCACATGCAAGAGCATTATCAACAATCAAAGGTGCAGAGTTATCAGGTGTCTATGATTTACACGAGTCAGTTGCACAGGGATTCATTAAACAGTACGGCGGACGTGTGTATTCAAGTATCGAAACTTTAGCAGATGCATCTGACGGGTTGATCATTGCCTCCCCTAATTTTTGTCACAAGGACCATGCCCTTCAGGCACTAAGAGCAGGACAGCCCATTTTATGTGAAAAGCCGATGGCTGTGTCGCTGAAGGAAGCGAAGGAAATGGTGGAGACAGCCAAACAGTTCCAGGTTCAAGCCAGTATGGGCTTTAACTATCGTTACTTATCCTTTGTGAATATTTTGAAGAACTTGATTGCCAATGGTGAATTAGGCCGTATTTTAACTGTCAGGACTCATTTTAAGAAAAATAGTGCCCTCAGAAGAAAGACATTTTCATGGAGAGACAGCGGTGAGAGTCTGCGCACAAGCGGTGCATTAGGAGATCTTGGCATTCATTTAATTGATATGCTGTGGTACTTATTTGGCAGTGACATGAAAAAAGAATCACTTAATACGAAGATGCTGACGCATGTAAAGGAAAAAGAAGAGAAAAAGGTACAGGTGGATGATCATACCGAAATTTTCGGTCAGATGGAGAATCAAGTGTTCTTTCACTTGGTCACATCCAAAAGCACGCAGCCTGAGGAATGCGGATTTAGTGTAGAAGTCGTTGGTCATGACAAGGTATTCAAATACCATACGAACATGAAAAACGAATATGAGATCAGTGATGGCTTGTGTGTGGAGCGTCATCAAATGCCGCAAACCCTGCTGACAGATCCGCCAAATGAATTTTACGGATGGTCTGATACCTTCCGTGATCAGCTGATGCACTGGTTGAATACAGATCCATATCCATCTCATATGAAAGTCGCTGATTTTGTAGACGGGTATCGCGCACAGGCTGCGCTTAATACATGCTTCGAGAGGGAAGAGGCTGTCGACTCTGCCCGGGCATATTAAAGAGGTGGAGCGGAGGATGTCAAGACTCCGCTCCTTTTTAGAGGAAGTGAAAAGATGAAAAAAGTGTTTTATTTTGGCTGTGTCTTTTATTTTTTTATTGGGACCATTCATGTATTTTTTGGTAGCTTAACTCCTTATTTGTTGTCAAGTTATGATAAGGGTCCCGGGGAATTATCTTCTTTAATCTTTTTTCAGTTTATTGGTTTTTTGACAGGTGTTCTGTTATCCCCCATTCTTGTGAGGAAAAAAGGCTATGGTGCTGTTCTGACCATGGGTCTTTTGCTGATGATCGGGTCACTTCTGCTTGGGCTTTTGGTGCCGGGCTGGACAACACTTGTGCTGGCAGGTTTTTTTCTTGGGAGCGGTGCAGGCAGTCTTGAGACAACAGCCGGAGCGTATGTGATTTCGATGGCAAACAGTGCGAAGCGAATCAGCATCATGGAGGTCTTTTTTGGGTTAGGCGCGCTGTTATTTCCACTTGTGATTCTGTTGACTGTCACTGAACAGACGTGGCACTATGTGTTTTTATTTCAGGTCGGTGCACTGACTTTTTTCCTTATGCTCTGGCTTGCCTTTATGAACAAATTGCCTCGTGGGCAGATGGCTGCTCCTTCCAAAGGGATGAGAAAACCGTCCTTACTTGTTGATCGTAGCAATCGAATGATTGTGGTGATTATGATTTGCTTTGCCTTTTTCTACGCAGGGATTGAAACGAACTTTGCGAACTTTTTGCCGTCGATCATGCTGGAAAAGGGGGGAGACCATTGGGGTCTTTTTGCGGTCTCAACCTTTTGGACAGCGATCGTCATCGGCAGAACTGTCATTGCGAGAAAAGCGGATCAGCTGCACCCGCTGCGTTTTTTAAAGCTAAGCGCAGCACTCATGATTCTGCTACTCGTGGTCTTTGCCCTGACAACCCACATAGCCGCGCAGCTGCTTCTCATCTTTTTCATCGGCCTGTGCGCAGCTGGCATGTTCCCAATCGCACTGACTGCATCTGCATTAATGATTGAAAATGCCATCGACGAGGCAACAAGTTACTTTATTGCAGCCGCAAGTTTAGGCGGAGCCTGCTTGTCCTTCTTGATTGGCTTTAGTCTTGAATGGGCAGGAGCAGCAAGTGCCGTCTTTGTTTTCGCCTTCTTAGCTGTTCTTCTGTTTGCAGCTGCGATTCAAATGAATCGTGCTAAGAAAAAAGAAACAGTTCTCCCGCAGCAGTCGGCATTGAAAGCGGATCGATAAGCAATATCCAATGCTTCCCAGAGTCCACCTGAAAAGATGACAAAGGACTTGTACTAAACCACAGAACGTTTGAATAATATGTACAAGTCAGCATCAAAAGGAGGACGTCTATGTGGCGGTGTTTTTTGGTTATATCTTTTTAGGGTTGTCACTTTCAGCGCCTGTTGGGCCAGTCAATGCAGCCCAAATCGACAGAGGGATTAAAAGTGGATTTTGGCACGCGTGGATTTTTGGTGTGGGGGCGATGGCTGCGGATATTGTCTATATGCTCCTCATCTATTTTGGTGTCGCCCAGCTTTTGACTGCACCTCTTGTGAAAACCTTTTTGTGGCTGTTCGGCTTTTTTGTTCTGACCTATACCGGCATTGAAAGCCTTCGTAAAATTAATTTGCAGGAGAGTCCAAAGAAGGACGGAGGAAACACAACGATTGGCCATTCCTTCATGACGGGGTTTTTCATTTCTCTTTCCAACCCGCTTAGTATTTTATTCTGGCTTGGTATCTATGGCAGTATTTTGGCGAATACGATTGAAAAGTATGGAGCATCCCAAATGCTGATGTACAGCATGGCTATTTTTATCGGTATGCTGATCTGGGATTTCAGTATGGCGCTGCTTGCTAGTTCGTTTCGGCGTTATTTAAGTGAACGTGTTTTACATGGCTTATCCGTTCTTGCAGGTCTATCTTTACTTGGTTTCGGTGCCTATTTTGGGTATCAAGGCATCATGGCGTTGCTTGGGTAGAAAAACAGACTGATACATTCAGTCTGCTTTTTTTGTAAGGATTGACAGACATAACACATTCTTGAATAATGGTGAGATATAAAATGGATTCAAGGAGCTTTGCTATGCTATGCGTATTTTTCTTCCAGTATTTAACTATGTGTGCATGCTGATCTTATCAGTCATCACAGCAACATTCGTTTATATCCTCTTATTTACCACGCCTGAAGCAGGCTTTAGTTATGTGGGGATGACGAGTCTGCTCATTTTGATCGCTTATGTGGTCTTTGCCGCGCCGATTCAGCTTGTTTTACACCGGCATTCTAAAAGGTTTCGAAGCCGTGACTTACTTGTTTATTTTCTTGCGGCGTGGGTGGTTTGTTCGGCGTTAGCGTTATGGATTGATTATGGCCTGGTCGTGTTCATTAGCTACAAAGTCTATCTGTTTAGCTTTTGCTCAGCCCTCATTTATTGGGGGCTCGATTCTGTCTTTTTGATGAAGAACCGATCATAGGAATGATACATAAGTGCTCTATTAAAAGAAGCAGCATGGAGTGAAAGACACACATACATGCTCAATTTGAACGAGAACATCCACCTCTTGCGTGCGCAAGGAAAGCGTTGAAGGACAGTCACCACAGCCTTTTTTTCTCATAGGCTATGGTGAAGACGCTAAAACGAGGTGGAAGATAATGGCCCAGCTGTATGCAAAAAGTTGCCTTGATCAAAATCTACGATCACTAGAAGAATGGAAGCAGGATGCTTTTACGCAATTTGGAGAGATGGTAGGAGATGAGGCAGATACATTCCCTTGTGTACCCGGAAGACAGGGGTTTTTTCTCGATCATTTACGTTATGGGTTTGTTGGTGATCCGAGGGAAGAGGAAGCTGTTGATGAATTAGCCCAGCTGCTTAGGGAATATCAAAGCTGTGCGAAAGAAACGGGTCAATATGCTTCATTTATTTGTTTTTTTGAAACACCGCAGGATTTAAAAGCAAGTTCGCTTGAAGAGTTTGAACAGCAGTTTTGGTCACTGCTTCAACGACTGCATCAGAAAGATGAAGTGCCGTGGCCGGAGGATGTTCCACTAGATACTCATCATCATGAGTGGGAGTATTGCTTTCACGGGGAAGCGTATTTTATTTTGTGCTCCACACCGGCTCATAAGCTCAGAAAAAGCCGCCACTTCCCTTATGTCTTGATGGCATTTCAGCCTAGATGGGTGTTTGAGAAATTGAATGGATCGACTAAGTTTGGACAAAAAATGAGCCAGCTCGTTCGTAAGCGGCTCAAAGCGTATGATGAGGTCAGCGTTCACCCATCATTAAAATGGTACGGTGATCCGACCAATCATGAATGGAAGCAATACTTTCTCCCAGATGAAGAGGCGGAGAAACCACCCTCCGCCAAATGTCCATTTACTGCATTAAAAAACATGATGAAATTATGATGCGGTCTGATCCTGCTGTTTCCACTTTTTCCTCATAAATAGCACCATGATGGCAATGACTGCAATGATCCCAAGGCTGATAAAAAAGCCAGGTCGTCCGCTTGCCTCTGTTAATGTGCCTGAAACGGCGGCTCCAATCAAGAGCAGCGCGAGAATCATTTCGCACGTTTGGCGAGTGGATGGCTTTGATAGCTTTTTACTTGAGAACAGAATAAATACCCATGTGTACAGCAGGGTAAGGCCGGCTGCTGTTGTGAGATGCTCGTAGATGTGTTTGGACAAAAAGAGCGCAAGCAAAATCGAGACAATTAAGCCAGCAGCAGTTAAGATAATCGAAGGCCATCCGACATGAGTTGGGTCTTTTTGTTTAAAACAAGCAGGTGCATCTTGATGCTCCGACATTGAGCCAAGCAGTGTCGTGACCGCATAAAGAGAGGCAACCAATGTCGAAAAGCCGGCAATAATGAAGATGCCATTAAAGATATGAAGAAAGATCGATAAATGAAACGGCTCCAATGATGTAATAAATGGACTGCTGTTCTTGTCAAAGGCGGTTACTGGGACAAGCAAGAGAGCAAGTCCAATTGAGACGATATAGATGACCGCTAGAATGATCAGCATGACGCGCCCTGATTTTGCCGCATCCTTCGGGTCCTTTAAATGAACCGCCATCAGCCCCATGACTTCAATTCCCCCAAATGCATAAAATGCGTAAATCAATCCGTTCCAAAGACCAAGCGGACCGAGCGGCATCCATTCGTGATCTTTGTTTGGGAGGTGCAGGGTTGGTTTATGATCTGTCAGAATGCCGAATAATACAAGCACCGCCAGGATCATAAACAGAAAAATCGCCGCTGTCTTCAGTACCGCCAAGACATTTTCTGTCTTTTGAAAAGAAGAAAGCCCTATGATAATCACGAGCAGGGCAAGAGCGGAATAAATTGCAGAAAACACCCAGAGCGGCACAGATGGAAACCAGTGGCGGGTAAAAAGAGAAATCGCTGTTAACTGACTTCCTGTAATCAGCATTTCTGCGAACCAATACACCCAGCCATTGCTAAACCCTGCCCAGCGTCCATATGCTTTACGAGCATAGGAGCAAAACGATCCTTTATCAGGGTTATCAGCTGTCATCGCAGCCAAATGTTTAAAGACGAGATAGGTTCCAACCGCAGCAAGCAAAAAAGAAATGCAGACGGAAAAACCGGACTTTGTAATGGCAATACTGGAACCAAGGAAGAAACCAGTGCCAATGGTACAGCCGACTCCGATGAGAGAAAGCTGCCACCAAGATAAAGTTTGTTCTTCTTTCAATGCATGTGCAACACCTTTCTGTTTCAATGACATTAGCTTGTGACCGCCTCTCTTTTTTATACATGATCACGGAGACGTTTTGGGCATACTGTCAAGGAAAGGAGTGCATGTGATGAACGGAGAATATGTCATTTTACCAAAGGATGGACATGGCTTTCGTTTAGGAAAAGGCCAATGTATGCGGGTGGTTGATGTCGAAGGCCAGCAAGTAGCAGATGTCATGGCCTATCATGAAAAGGATTTTTATGAAAAATTTGACCAAGGCGCGACAATGGACAGCCTATTTTCGTCAAAAGTGAAAAAAGGCGATAAGCTCTATTCTAATTTATACAAACCAATGTTTACCGTCATTGAAGACACAGTCGAATGCCATGATTTATACATGCCCGCCTGCCGGCAAGAAATGTATCAGCTTTTATACGGACGGACGCATTTAGAGGTCATGCATACATGCTACGATAATTTGCGGACGGCCTTTGAACCATTTGGGATTCCGAAGGAGGATATGTACTATCCTTTTAATGCCTTTATGAATACAGTTATTGATGAAAAAGGAAAACTGTCTGTGGAGCTGCCAAAATCTCTTCCCGGTGATTACATTCGTCTACGAGCCGAAATGGACCTCATTGTGGCCGTATCCGCATGTCCTGCTGATATTGGGAAGTGTAATGGCGCAAGCTGTACATCTATACGGGTAGAAATTGATTGAAAAAGAAAAGGGCCAGTCCCCTATTGACATGGTCTTTTTCATTTGTGAATGTTTGATCATTGATGAAATAGGGGAACGTCTAACAAAAGGTTCTTCCTGAAAACATGGTATAATGAAGATTCAAAAAACGTTGAAAACCAATGAATTCAGAGTAAAACCTGTTCTCTTCATGTAGAGGATGCTTAGGAGGAAAAGTGTATGAGTTTGCAGAAAAAGATCAGCCAAGAGTTGCATGTGCAGCCCTCAATTGACCCAAAGCAGGAGATCGAAAAGCGGGTTGGATTTCTAAAGGACTACTTGAAAAAAACTGGCGCAAAAGGATTCGTCCTCGGCATTAGCGGCGGACAGGATTCAACGCTCGCTGGCCGTCTTGCACAGCTTGCTGCATCTGAGCTGCGTCAAGAAGGAAAAGAAGAGGCAGTCTTTATTGCGGTGCGTCTCCCGCATGGTGTGCAGCAGGATGAAGATGATGCACAGCTGGCTTTATCATTTATTCAGCCGGACAAGTCGTGGAAATATGATATTGCGCCTGCCGTGACGGCATTCAGTGAACAATATCAAAAGGACACAGGCGGACCGTTGTCTGACTTTAATAAAGGGAATGTCAAAGCACGCATGAGAATGATCGCGCAGTATGCTGTCGGAGGAGAAGAAGGATTACTTGTCATTGGTACAGATCATGCAGCAGAAGCAGTAACTGGCTTCTTCACGAAGTATGGTGATGGCGGTGCAGATGTTCTCCCGCTCACAGGTCTGACAAAACGCCAAGGCCGTAAGCTTCTAGAAGCGTTGCAAGCACCAGAACGCCTATACTTAAAGAAGCCGACAGCCGATCTGCTTGATGACAAACCTCAGCAAACGGATGAAACAGAACTAGGCATTACGTACAATGAGATTGATGATTATTTAGAAGGTAAGCAGGTGTCAGAACAAGCAGCAGAAGCGATTGAAAAGCGCTATGTTCAATCAGAGCATAAACGCCAAGTACCAGCTTCCATGTTTGATGACTGGTGGAAATAAGAAAATGTAAGAGACCTCTCCTTTGATGGAGAGGTTTTTTCATTTCACATGACATTGACATGATAAACAGACATGTTTTATTAAATATTAGTAGAACGATATACTTAAGTCTGTTTTAATAAATATAGAGAGGATTACTCGATATGTTAGTAAAATAATTAGTTCGATTTACTTAATTTATCATCAAATAACTGTATTTTCAGAAAAAGGATTGACGACAAAAACGAATGCGCTTACAATGAAATCACATTCCAAAAAGTGAAATAAGATTCCACTAGACGGAATAAAGGGATATTCATCTCCAAAAATAAGCTAAAGGAATGAGTCACACAATGAAAAATCGCAGTGCATTGGAAATATACAAAGAAGGGGGCGCTTGGTGGGAGACAGAGATTAGTGATATTCAGAAAAACTCAATTGAGCTACGAGGGTATCCAATTGAAGAGCTCATTGGCGAATTGTCATATCCACAGATGCTTTATTTATTGCTTGTCGGCGAATTGCTGGATGATTCCAAAGCTTCCCTTTTTGAGAGTGTTCTTGTCGCAGGTGCAGACCATGGACCAAGAGCACCATCTATTGCTTCAGCAAGAATGGCCGTTACCTGTGGCATTTCATTTAATTCCTCTGTAGCGACAGGAATGAATCTATTAGGTGATATTCACGGCGGTGCCGGCGAAAAGGCGATGTGTATGCTGTACGAGGCTAAATCAATCTACGATGAAAACAAAGATGTAAAATATGCAGCAAAGCAAGTGTGTCAGGGTTGGTTAGCCCGTAAAGCCAAGATACCAGGTATCGGCCATCAGCTACATGATGATGATCCGCGGGTGAGACGTTTATATGAATTGAGTCAGTCATATGTCGAGCACGGTCATATTAGTGGTATTTACTTGCGGTTAGCGGAGGCCATCAGGCACGAACTTGAAAACCGAAAAGGGAAAAAAATAACGATGAACATAGATGGCGTATCAGCTGCGATTCAATGTGAATTAAACATCCCGGCTGAAGCAGCAAAAGGCATCTTTTCCTTATCAAGAGGAATGGGTATTGTGGCGCACGCATACGAGGAGCTAACAAAGGGAGCCCTCGTAAAAGGACCTTGTCCAAATGAAGAAAAACTGGTTCGTTACGTTGGGCATGGAACGCGTCATTTGAAGGAGGGTGAGACAATTTGAGTGAATTGAAAGCGTTACCATATGTGAATGGGGATTGGCTTGAAGCAAACCGTGAAAAAGAGGATATCATCAATCCTTACTCTGGAGAGACAATCGGCACATCTTATTTAGCGTCAACAGAAGATATAGAACACGCACTTACTGTTGCACAGCAAATCAAAAAACAACTAGTGGATATGTCAGCGTTAGAGCGTTCGACTCTTTTGAAAAAAGCAGCTACATTGCTAGAAGATCAAAAAGAATATTTTGCGAAACTCATTTCTTTAGAATTAGGAAAGCCGCTTAAAAACACACGAGATGAAGTCTCACGATCTATTGAAACGTTAGTGCAATCAGCGGAAGAAGCCAATCGATTAATAGGGGAGACCATTCCTGGTCATGTATCATCTCGCGGACAAGGAGCATTGGCGATGACATTTAAAGTGCCAGTTGGTGTGGTGTTAGCCATTACCCCTTTTAATGCACCACTCAATCTCATTTGTCACAAAATTGGTCCTGCTTTTGCAGCAGGGAATGCCATTGTATTAAAACCGGCTCCGCAAACATCAGCGGTTGCCACAGCATTTGTCAAACTGCTGCTTGAATCAGGATTCCCTGAAAAAAGCGTACAGCTCATTATCGGTGGAGTAGATGCAGGAAGACAATTAGTGACAGATGAAAGAACAAATCTTGTTTCTTTTACCGGAGGCGCAGTCGGCGGGGAACATATTTCTAATTCCGCTGGATTGAAAAAGGTCCTACTAGAGCTTGGTGGAAATGGAGCTACTATTGTCCATCATGATGCGGATATTGAAAAAGCTGCCTCCCTTTGCGCGAAAACGGGTTTCAGTAATTCAGGTCAAAGTTGTATTTCTGTTCAACGAATTTATGTCCACAAGGAAATTCTGGAAACATTTACTAAGACACTAAAAGCAAAAGTGGATCAGCTCATCGTTGGAGATCCGCTGTCCAGTGAAAGTGATATTGGCTGTATGGTTGATGAACAGGCAGCAAAACGTGTAGAAGTTTGGATACAAGAAGCAGAGAAAATGGGCGCTAGCATCATTTCTGGAGGACAAAGATATGGAGCAAGCGTTAGACCAACCATTTTGCTAAACCCACCGAAACAGGCCAAGGTCGTATGTGAGGAAGTATTTGGTCCGGTTGTCAGCATCCTTCCTTATGAAGATTTGAATAAAGCGATCAAAGAAGCAAATGATAGTCGCTACGGTTTGCAAGCCGGGATCTTTACGAGCCAGCTGGATGTGGCGTTACACGCAGCGAAAGAGCTTGAAACTGGAGGTGTGATCATCAATGGGACATCGAATTTCAGATTGGATCACTGGCCATATGGCGGTATTAAGCGAAGTGGTATCGGAAGAGAAGGTCCACGTTTCGCCATTGAAGAGATGACGGAAACCAAAATGGTCGTCCTTCCAGAAGGTATATAAGGGGGAAGCTGATATGGATAGAAATGCATTTCAGCACAAGCTGAAAGTCGTGCAGGCAGGTAGTCGGCCGCTGGTTTGTACTCCATTACTCGGGCAAACAAAGGAAGAACTGCTTCATGAACTAGAGGTGTTAGCAAAGAAGAAACCAGATGTGATTGAGTGGCGGGCTGATTTTTTTACGAACCTCCATGATAAGGAACAAGTAATAGAGACCCTTCATTGGCTGAAAGACAAGGCGCAGGGAATTCCAATTTTGTTCACCATTCGTTCTGAAAAGGAAGGGGGCGAAACAATATCGCTTTCAACAGAAGAAAAGGTAACGCTGCTTGAAACGCTATGTGCCACTCAGCTTGTGGAGGCCATTGATTATGAATTGATGCATGATGTGACATATATGCAGAAAGTCAGTCAAGCGGCAAAAAAGAATGGGGTGACCTTGATTGTCTCTTATCATGATTTTGATAGTACGCCTGAAGTCGCTCATCTTGTGCAAATATTCGCTAATGCGGAATCGGTTGGCGCTGACATTGCGAAGGTAGCGGTGATGCCCCATTCATATGAGGATACATTAAAGCTGCTCTTTGCAACCAGTCATGCCAAAAATCAATTGAAGGTGCCTCTCATCTCAATGGCAATGGGAGAGTATGGAGCTTTTACAAGAATGATTGGCGGACTTTTTGGATCAGTGATGACCTTTGCTGTGGGAAAAGAAAGCTCAGCCCCTGGTCAAGTCGCCATACAAGATTTGAATACCGTTTTATCTGTTGTGTTTTCAAAGAATGAGTGAGTAGTAGAGTCATAGCTGCACCAAGAGAGGAGAGAAATATGAAAAAGAATATATCATCACAGGTCATTCAGTATTTAGAAAGCCGGGGAGTCGAGCATATTTTTGGCCTCTGCGGTCATACGAATATTGCTTTTCTATCAGCGCTTGAAAAAAGCAGTATCAAATTTGTGAATGTGAGACATGAACAGATTGCTGCACACGCGGCAGATGGATATGCAAGAGCGAAGAAACAGACATCTGTTGTTCTCAGTCATTTAGGACCGGGACTGACGAATGCGGCAACAGGAGTAGCGAATGCAGCACTTGATTCCATTCCGATGGTTGTTATTGCAGGAGATGTCCCAAGTCATTACTACGGAAAGCACCCACACCAAGAAATTAATCTTCATTCCGATGCTTCTCAATATGAAATTTATCGACCGTTTGTGAAAAGAGCATGGCGTGTCGACATTCCAGAGTTATTCCCAGAGATTTTGTCAAAAGCATTTCAGTTAGCCGAAAGCGGCCGTCCTGGACCAGTACTCATTTCAGTTCCGATGGATGTGTTCTCAAAAGATTTAGATGTATCCCTATTTAAACAGATTGAACATCATACACACACAATAGAAAAACCATCTATTGATGATCATACGGCAAATCGTATCATGGACCGATTACTGCAGGCTGAAAAGCCACTTTTATATGTAGGAGGAGGCATTTTACTAGCCGATGCCGCAGAGGAATTAAAGGCATTCTCTGAGCATCTCAGTATCCCTGTTGCCCATTCCTTAATGGGGAAAGGAGCGATGCCGGACGATCACACAATGACCCTTGGAATGACTGGATTCTGGGGCACAAAGTTCATCAACGATCAGTGTAAAGAGGCGGATTACATTGTCGCCTTAGGAACACGTTTTGCTGAAGCGGATGCAAGTTCTTGGGAAGCGGATTATACATTCAACTTCTCAAAAACCAAGCTGATCCATATTGACATTGACCCGAATGAAATTGGACGGAACTATCCAGTAGAAATTGGAGCTGTAGCTGATCTAAAGCAGGCGTTAACCGTGCTGAATCGTGTGGCGAGAGAGAGACTGCCAGAAGGTCTGGATCGATCTGAATTGAAAAAAGACATTGCTGCATATCGTGAGGAATTTCAAAAGAGTAATTTAACGAATATTCAAGATGAATCCTTCCCAATGAAGCCTCAGCGCATTTTACAGGAAGTGCGAGAAGTATTGCCTGCAGATGCCTTTATAACAACGGATGTTGGCTGGAATAAAAATGGCGTAGGCCAGCAATTCCCTGTGTTTACACCAGGTACAATTTTAACACCAGGTGGTTTTGCGACGATGGGATTCGGAGCGCCCGCAGCACTTGGGGCCAAAATAGCCAAGCCTGATCGTGTCGTTGTGTCACTTGTTGGAGATGGCGGTTTTGGTCAAAATCCATCTGTGCTGGCAACAGCTGTGGAAGAGAACATTCCGGTTGTGTGGATTGTGATGAACAACAGTGCATTTGGGACAATTGCCGGCTTACAAATGGCACATTATGAAACGACTTATGGCACTGTCTTTAGAAAAGATGGTGAAAGTTACTCACCGGATTTCGCTGCAATTGCTAGAGGTTATGGAATGAAAGGGATAAAAATTACCCGTGCTGATGAATTCAGAGAGGCATTAGCGGAAGCAATTTCATCTCAAGAGCCGTGTGTGATCGATGTGGCGATGAAAAATGATCCTGTGCCTACTGATGGTCATTGGAATATCAATGATATTTATTCACCAAATACAAAACGCTCACATGTCAGTGTGAATTAAAGAATAGGGAGGAATTATCAATGAAAATTAAAGTATTGAATCCGTTTCAAGATGGGCATCCATTATGGTTAGGTTTAGATCAACCAGAAGAGCAAATGATTCGGAAAGTGTTTCAAACCATTACACCAGATACCGTTGGTTCGGAGCATATGATGGCAGGTCTCACGATTTTTGAGCCGGGGGAAGCAAGCTCTGTTCACAACCACCCAGGTTCAGAGGAATTCGATTATGTGGTTAAGGGATCTGGCGAAGTCATTTGTGATGGAGAAAGACAGTCCTTTAAACAAAATGACTTTATGTTTATTCCAGATGGTGTCTCGCATCAGCATGTGAATACAGGAGATGAACCTTTATGGCTCATTTGGCTGTATACACCACAAGGACAGCTGCCAAAGGATTAAGAATAAACATATCTTTTGTGCCAAAAGCTCAATTCATGGAGTTTGAGGTCTTGATGAAGAAAGAAGACAAAGGGCTAAAATGGGAATCCTTTTAGCCCTTTATCACATGTATGAAAGGAAGTCTCACATGAATAAGAATACACCGCTTGAAGGAATAAAAATATTAGACGTTTCTACGATGATTGCTGCACCCTATGGCGCGGTTCTTCTAGGAGACTTTGGTGCAGAGGTCATCAAAGTTGAAATCCCTGGAAAAGGGGATACGCTTCGGCATGTTGGTCCTTTTGCGGATGGTGAACCGCTAAGATGGTCAGGGCTTTCAAGGAACAAAAAGTCCCTCACACTTGATCTTCACAAAGAAGAAGCGAAAGAAATTTTTAAAAAGCTTGCAGAACAGGTCGATTTAATTATTGAAAATTTTCGTCCAGGAACACTTGAAAAATGGGACGTTGGGTACGATGTGTTAAAGAAAATCAACCCTCGTTTAATTATGATTCGTGTATCGGGCTATGGGCAGACAGGTCCGTTTAAGGACAAAGCGGGGTTTGGGACCCCTGCGACGGCATTTAGTGGTTTTACGTATCTTCAAGGGTTTCCAGATCGTCATCCAGTCAGTCCGTCCTTTTCACTGACAGATTATATTGCGGGTATCTATGTAGCGTTTGCCGCTGTGACAGCCATGTATTATCGGGACACCCATCCAGAAGGGACTGGGCAAATGGTGGATCTAGCACTCTATGAGTCTGTATTTCGTATGCTAGAGTTTTTGGTTGCAGAATATGACAAGCTTGGCAAGGTACGCGAGCGTTCACCAGGGCTCAGTGGTCATTCGAGTCCTGCTGGAACTTACGAAACAAAGGATGGACATTATCTTGTCCTTGTCACTAGTACAGATTCGACCTTTAATCGACTGGCAGAGGCGATGAATCGATTAGATTTACTAGAAAACGAAAAATTCTCAGTGAATGCAGCGAGGCTGAAGCATAACGACGAAATGGATACCATCGTCTCTCAGTGGATTGCATCCAAATCAAGAGATGAGGTATTGGACATTTTAGATACTCATGGCGTACCTGTGAGTCCGATCCTGAGCATTCGGGATATTTTTGAACATCCGCAATTCAAAGAACGAGAAAATATCGTCGAAGTTCATCATCCTCGACTTGGAAAAGTGAAAGTGCCCGGCATCATTCCGAAGTTTGAAAAAACACCGGGAAGCATCCGCCATATTGCGCCTGATTTAGGTGAACATAATTATGAGATTTTAACGAACATGCTTGGCTTAACAGAAGAAGAGTGTAAACAGTTAGAAGAAAAAGGGGTTATTTAAGGACGCTCAACCGATTTCCACAGTGCGGAAACAAAGGAGGATGGTTATGAAAGTGCATTCAGAACTGAAGGGGAACGAACTGCAGCCCGCTTATATGAAACCAACAAAAGCCCGTTTTGGTATATTAATTCTGTTGTTTTTTATTACTGCCATTAATTATATTGATAGAGCCAGTGTGTCCATTGTTGCACCAGCAATTCAATCTTCCCTGCAATTAAATCCTGCATTATTGGGCTTGATCTTTTCCGCGTTTAGCTGGACGTATACAGCGATGCAAATACCAGGCGGCTTTATTCTTGATAAATTCGGATCAAAGGTTACGTATGGTATTTCACTCATTACTTGGTCTGTTTTCACAGGTTTACAGGCGTTTGCAAACAGCTTTGCCTTTTTATTCGGCTGCCGTTTGTTTATTGGAATTACAGAATCTCCAGCATTCCCTGCTAATAACCGTATTGTGACAACGTGGTTCCCTAGAAGAGAGCGGGCTTTTGCTACAGGCGTTTATACCGCTGGGGAATATGTTGGCCTAGCTTTTGCCACTCCTCTTCTTTTTTGGATCATGACCACTTTCGATTGGAGAACTGTATTTATCACAGCTGGTGCACTCGGTATTATATTTGCTTTTTTTTGGTATAAGTATTATCACGAACCGAAAGAACATCCGAAAGTCAATGAAGATGAGCTAGAGTTGATTCGTCAAGGAGAAGGGCTGACAGTCGCCACGCAGGAGAAACTGAAATGGGCTGATTTTGCCGCCCTTTTAAAATATCGCAAATTGATTGGACTGTATATTGGCCAATTTTCTGTGGCGTCCACACTCTTTTTCTTTCTAACGTGGTTTCCTACCTACTTAGCTGAAGCGAAAAATATGGCATTTTTAAAGGTGGGATTTGCCGCTTCTCTTCCATATATTGCGGCATTCTTTGGTGTGCTGTTTGGCGGTTATGTGTCCGATTGGCTGCTTAAAAAGGGTGTATCTGTCAATGTGGCTAGGAAACTGCCTGTCGTTGTTGGTTTGCTTTTGACAAGCACGATTGTGTTGGCGAATTTCACGACAAGTATTCCGCTTGTATTAACCATTTTGTCCATCGCTTCCTTCGCACAAGGGCTGTCAAATATCTCATGGACTATGTTGTCTGAGGTAGCACCAAGAGAGATGGTTGGGCTTGCCGGCGGTGTATTTAACTTTTTTGCCAATTTGTCAGGCATCATCACACCGCTCATTATCGGATTGATCGTATCCGTGACTGGCTCATATAACGGAGGTATTTTATTTGTCAGCCTGGTGGCATTAGGAGGGGCGTTATCCTACATATTTATTGTAGGTAAGATAGAACGCATCCAATTAAAATCATAGAATAAAAGATAGCTCATCTCGAAGATGAGCTTCAGCGTGTAGACAAACCCTCGCATTCGGTGTCAGGTCTGCGCTCCGGTGCTCACGAATGTCAAATTCGCTCTGCTCCGGTACTCGACCTTCCTAGACTGCAAAGGTTTTCTATCACGCTGAAAAGAAGACAAAGGGCTAAAATAAAGATCATTTTAGCCCTTAATCTGAAGCTCCTCTCGAAGATGAGCTTTTTTGTTATGCATAAAAGATAAAGGTGATGACTACTGCGGATAGAATTCCTATACTAATATAAAAGCTGGCAAACCATATATTCCAGCGGGTGATACGATAAGGGTTAACCTTTATCAAATCTGCCAATAATGAAACGGAAACATTAAATGGACTAAACATGACCGTTGATGTTCCTGCCGTAATGAGCATAATGGCGATAGGGAGGGCAGGAAGCTCATGAATGACAGGTGTTAACATGCTGACTAACAGAGCAAGCGAAACGAGTGGATGAAAACCGCAAAGAGCGGTGATTAGAAAATACAACCCAATGACGCAATAAACCAAGATTGTATGGTCTGATATACTAACAATAAATGCTTGAATCGGCTGCATACTGTTTGTGACAAGTAGCATATCAACAAAGAAACCAGCACTTAAAAATAGACACATATAATTGGAGAGTTGACGGGTTCGTTCCTTCCAATGAGGAACAGAGACGGCGACATATTGTTTCCGTTTTTTAATAACAGACGAAAATAATAGAGCAAATGGAATAATCGTTAGCACGACAGCGAATAAATACCCTTTCCCAATCCAGGCATCGACAAGCGAGACGACTGTGATAAAACTTAGCAGCATGAAAGCGAGCTGGAGAGTTTTCCGCTTGATTCTCTTAGGATTGGTATGGGTCTCTGCTGACTGAATGATGCTTGGAAATTGCTTGCTTTGACGAGAAAACAGCATCCAATCTGTCATCAAAACAATCAGCATTAAACAAAAGGTAACGGGTGCAATTTGATAATATTTCAGCTTGGTTGCATCAATAGTGACACTCACCAGCACTTCAACAGGACTCCAGCTTAGGCATAGCGCATATGACCTTAAAAGGTTGCGCGTATAAAGGTGCTGTTTGACTCGTTCTTTAAGAGAGTCCAGCGAGGGTTTCAAGGATGTGTAGAGTAAGGGAATGGTTGCGATATTTAAAAACATGCCAAGAATATGAGTGACAAATGAGCTCTTGCGATAAAGCTGATTTGCACTCGTTGTATGTAAGGTAAGTAGTTTATTCAATTGTGTATCGAAATGTCCAACATGTATGAGAGAATGAATAAATGGCAGCATGAAAAACAGAGAAAGCAAGCCTAGCATGGAATGAAAATGAAGAAAAAACGTATGCAAAGGCTGGTCTGATAATAAAAACAACACCAAACCAATGAAGAGAAACATAGCACCAGTTTTCAAATAAAGCCCATTGGCCCTCTTAAAAGAAATGGTGAGCGAAGCAGCGGCCAGCAGACCAACAAAATTGGAGAGTATGGGAGCAGGGAATAGTTGATTAACGATGAATACGCTAATAAGAAGCGTAAAAATGATTAGGTACATCAAGATATCTCCTCCATCAAAAAGCGTCTATGGCTTTTATTCCGTCTAATGGAATTTGTTTTCTTTTAATGGAACATTTAAAATGGATTATAGCAAAGTTGGTAGTTGATGTCGATAAGAAATCACAGGGGAAAAGGAGAAAGTAAACATGGCTGATAAGAAGTCAAAAGAAGAGTCAGGACTGCGTACCGTTCAGCGGGCTTTGGATATTCTTTATTGTTTTAGCGAAGAACGGCAAGAGTTGACGCTAACGGACATTTCAAAAGAGATGAATTTAGCAATGTCCACGACAACGAGACTGCTCAAGGCACTGGAAATGAATCATTTTGTGGAGAAGAATCAAGATACACTTAAATATCGACTCGGTCAAAGGCTTTATCTGCTCGGTTACATTGCTGGAAAATCTATCAAATTAAGGGAATTGGCAAAGCCGCTTATGTACAAACTTCGTGATGAAACAAAAGAAACGGTCAATTTGTATGTGCTAGATCATACAAGCCGAGTTTGTATTGAGCAAGCTGAAGGACTGCAATCCATCAGGCATCTTGTCAAGATCGGTGAGAAGCTTCCTTTATACGCAGGTGCTGGTGGAAAGGTTTTGCTTGCCTTCCAAAGCGAAGAATTTCAACAAAAAGTATTCACGTCTGAGACTGATTTCATGACGAGAGAAGAGTGGCAAAAGGAATGTGCGCATATTCTTGAGACGTATACTGCTTGCAGTATTGATGAACGGGAGGTCGGATCTGCGGCAGTGGCAGCGCCGATCTTTAACATTCATGGTGAGGTGCAGGCGTGTTTATCAATATCTGGTCCAACTCATAGATTTACTGAAGAAGTCACTCCTCAGTTGCAGCAAAAAGTGAAGGAGCATGCCCAAAAGCTCTCCGAACAGCTCGGTTACGTCGTCAAAGACAATTTTTAAGAATGCCTATCTTTTCGAAGCCCATTTATCATATAATAGAAACATTATGTAGCATTCCTTGTCGTAAGGAGGACGTGTCACGATCATGAAAATCAATAGAGAAATCCCTGTAAGACAGCGGAATATTGTTCTCATTGGCTTTATGGGTGTTGGGAAAACAACCATTGGGCAGATGGTTGCCAAAAAGCTATATAGAGATTTTATTGATGTCGATCAGGAGATTGAGAAAAAATACAACATGACGATTCCAGAGATGTTTCAGCAAAAAGGAGAAGCATTCTTCAGGCAGGCTGAAAAGGATTATATCGTCGATTTATGTGAACATACACAGCTCAAGATCGTGTCTCTTGGAGGCGGTGCATTCAAACAGGAAGAAATCAAACGAGCCTGCTTGAAGCATTGTACGGTACTTTTCCTCGACCTATCGTGGGAGAATTGGAAACAGCGGCTTGATATTTTGATTGAAAACCGCCCTGTTCTTCACAACCGGACACTCGACGAGATGAAAGAGCTGTTTGAAGAGCGCCGAGAAATGTATGCTCTTCATAACTCAAGAGTCGAAACAGATCATCTAGAAGCTGAGGAAGTCGCCAATTATATTGTGGACACACTCAAGCTTGGCTGGGATTTATACTCGAAATAAAAAAGTCTACCGACGAAGGTAGACTTTTTCTATAAGTTCAATTCTTGATTCCTTGAATGAGTGCAGCTTTTAAGCAGAAGGAAATAGGCTGCTGCTGTGCATTGAATTGAAGTTGAAACAGCTGCTTTGTATCAGGGTCTGCGGCTTGAAGATGGGAAACGATCTCTTTTTGAACATTCTCTGGTGTGCGTCCACGTATCACCCAGTCCTGATAATCAATTTGCAGATCCCAGTAACGAATCTCTTTTTGAGTCAGTTGGTTGGTAGCGAAGAGCTCTTCCCATTCTGATAAAGAGTTTTCTCGCACATGAGAAGGATCTCTGAGTCTATTTAAGTGATTAATGAATGAATCCTGTGCAGCGAACTCAGGTGCATAATGATCGACGAGCAGGAATGTGCCGCCTTTTTTTAAGACACGGCTGATTTCAGACATGGCGGCCGGAAGGTTTGGAAAGTGGTGAGCGGCAAAGCGGCACGTCACGATGTCAAATGATTCATCAGCGAAGGGCAATGCTTCTGCGGCTGCCCGCTCAAAAGTAATATGTTTCAGTTGGCGTTCTTCCGCAAGTGTTGCTGCAACCTCGATCATTTCTTGCGTGACATCAATGCCGATCCCTTTAGAAATTGTGTCTGAAAAGGAAAAAACGGTATGTCCTGCCCCACAGCCGATATCAAGTAAATGCTCGTGACCCTTCGTATTGGCTGTCGCTTTCATCCATTCCAGCTCTTCTCCGGCTGCAAATATAGGTGAATCTCGATAGTTCTCGGCATTTTGTGAGAATTGGTTTTCGGCTTTAGCATATGGATTCATTTCTTCTCCCCCTTTGTTGTCTCTTTATCGTAAAATTCCTTTTGTTATTTGTCTAAGACATAAAAGATATGACATGAATAGTTAAAACCTATGAGGTGATGAAAGTGGATATACGAATGATGGAATATGTCATTGAAGTGTACCGGCAGAAAAGTTTTACAAAAGCAGCGGATCAACTTCACATTGCACAGCCTTCTTTAAGCCAACAAATTAAGAAGCTGGAAGAGGAATTAGACACACCCCTATTTATTCGAAAATATGGACAAGTCACGCCTACACCTCAAGGGAGTCGATTCATTAAAAGGGCTGAGAACATTTTGAAGGAAAGAGATGATTTGCTGCGTGAAATGGGAGAAGCTGCTTATGAGGTGGGGAAAGAACTGAACATTGGAGCGCCAGCAGTCACAGGAGGATATGTCTTGCCCGGTTTATTAAAAACCTTTTGTCAAACGTATCCTCATGTCCACGTTCGACTAATAGAAGAATCACCTCGTGAGCTAGAAAAACTTCTATTGGCTGGAAAGCTGGATTTAGCTATTTTATCTATGCCTGTCGAGCATGAATCATTGAAAACGAAACAAATGCTGACAGAGCCGCTTCTTCTCGCAGTTCCGCAAACTGCTCAGCCCTGGTTAACAGATGAATTGAACGAAATCATCAATCAAGCAGATCAGAAAGGGGCTGTTCCGTTTCGCCTTCTTGAAGACGCAGCATTCATTATGCTGAAAGAGGGATACGGCTTTCGGCAAGTGGTCACGGAACTATGTCTTCATCATGGTTTTCAGCCGATGATTACCTTTGAAACAAGTCATATTCAAACAGCGCAGGCATTGGTCAAAAATGGACTAGGTGTGACAGTTGTTCCGAAAATGGTGGCACAAGAGGAAAGGAACGAAGTCACTTATTTGAAAATTGACTCATGCCCAACCCGCACTCTTGTGTTTGCATATGTGGAAGAAAGGTATTTAACGAAAGCCGCTCAAGCCCTAATGGACCTTTACCAAAATCAAGGGAAAGCTTAAACAAACGTTTAATTAAATGAAAAAAGCAGGGGAGCACCCTGATTTCTAATAGATGTCCAGACGCTGATCTGTCATCACAGGAATTTGCTGTCTCACTTCATCCACTAGCTGAAGATCAATTTTCGCATAATAAATGTCTTCCTCATGTCTTGTTTCAAGCAGAATACGGCCAAGTGGATCAATCACCATGGAATGGCCAGGGAATTCAGTGTCTCTGCTTGTGCCTGTTCTGTTAACAGCAATCATAAATGACTGGTTCTCAATCGCTCTTGCGATGAGCAGGCTACGCCAATGATCCACTCTTGCTGACGGCCATTGAGCGGTATTGACGAGCACCTTCGCCCCTTTGTTCACTAGCGCTCTAGAAAGCTGCGGGAAGCGGAGGTCATAGCAGATCATTGCGCCGATCTTCACATTCTCATCATAGTCAAATAAACCAAGCTGATCACCAGCAGTTAAATAGTTGTGCTCATCCATTAAGCGAAATAAATGAATTTTATCGTAATCCACTAAAAGCTCACCTTGGCGGTTAAAGACATACATCGTGTTGGTGATGTTTTCATCTTCTGTGCGCTTGTTCAATACACTTCCTGCGATGAGAACTACTTGGTGCTTACGGGCAAAGGAAGAGAAGAGCTGTTTTGTGCGTTCACCGTTTACATCTGCAAGCTGATCGGCTTGTTCAAGTGCATAGCCGGTATTCCACATTTCGGGTAAAATGATCAGATCAGGCTGCTCGCGGATCGCTTCTTCTAAAAACGCTTCTGCTTTTTGAAAGTTCACATCAGGTTCTCCAATTTGTACGTCCATTTGGACAAGGGCGATTTTCATACAGGTTCCTCCTTTATTCGATGATTGTGAATATGAAATCCATGAATGGATCTATCGATTTGTTTTGCCTGATAACATCTAGTTTTCAAGCCAGTTTCTTTATCATAAAGGTTTCAATCTTCTTTGCCAATAGAAATGTCAGAAGGTTTTGTCTTTTTTGGTGAAAATGACTTTCTTCGTCAAGAGAACAGTGATATGATACACACAACTAATAAAACAAAGGGGGATAGTAGGATATGCAATTGTTCGATTTACCATTAGAAGAGCTGAAAAAATATAAACCAAAGAAAACAGCACGACCTGATTTCTCAGACTTTTGGAAGGCGTCGCTCGAAGAACTGCGCCAAGTGGAGGCAGAGCCAGCACTTGAACCTTATGACTATCCAGTGAAAGGCGTTAAGGTGTACCGCCTGACGTATCAAAGCTTTGATCATTCTCGTATTGAAGGCTGGTATGCGGTACCAGATCAAGTAGGTCCGCATCCAGCACTCGTTCACTTTCATGGCTATAATGCCAGCTATGACGGCGGCATTCATGACATCGTCAACTGGGCACTGCATGGATATGCGACATTTGGTATGCTCGTCCGCGGTCAAGGCGGCAGTGAAGATAAGACAGTGACACCAGACGCGCAGGCTTTGGGGTGGATGACAAAAGGCGTTTTATCGAAGGAGACCTACTATTATCGAGGTGTTTATTTAGATGCGGTTCGTGCACTCGACGTTATTCAGTCCTTTCCGGAAGTGGATGAACACCGTATCGGCGTGGTGGGCGGGAGCCAGGGAGGTGCACTAGCGATTGCAGCTGCGGCACTTTCAGACATTCCGAAGGTCGTCGTGGCAGATTATCCTTACTTATCAAATTTCGAGCGTGCAGTGGATGTGGCATTGGAGCATCCTTATTTAGAAATCAATTCATACTTTCGCAGAAACAGTGATCCAGAAGCGGAAGAAAAGGTATTTGAGACGTTAAGCTATTTTGATTTAATCAATTTAGCCGGATGGGTGAAGCAGCCTATATTGATGGCAATCGGTCTAATCGACCAAATCACCCCGCCATCTACTGTGTTTGCGGTATACAATCATTTAGAAACAGATAAAGATTTAAAGGTGTATCGCTACTTTGGACACGAGTACATCCCGGCGTTTCAAACAGAGAAGCTCTCCTTCTTACAAAAGCATTTAAAGATCTAAAAGAACAAAGAGGCCGCTCTAGGAGGGCCTCTTTTTTAATAGCTCGTATTCTGTCTTGTTTTTTCATCAGGCACTAACGCAGTGATAATCAGGGCAAGGGCTGTGATGATATGAAGAATGAATCCGAGAATCGGAATCCAGGCAAGGCAGGATGTGACAATTCCGATGATGCTTCCAATCATTGGTCCCTGGTCTCGCTTCGATAAGACGAGTGTGATAATATGCAGAATAAGCATGACCATGAGCGGTGAATAGCCATTGCTGATAACAAATAGACCTCCAATCACAGGGATAGCAAGGCAAGCTTCAAAAATCCCAGTGATCCATTTCATAATGCGTGATATAGACATCAGATCCAACTCCTTTTTCATATATGTCTTATTCGTATTTTCCCAAAACGTGAAGAAGTCATGCAGAATTCTATAGAAAGAGTTGATGGATGTTGAGAGAGAGAATTAAGGAAGAGCTGAAAATCATCGAAGAAACGTATGATGTAAAGGTTTGCCTTGCCGTCGAATCAGGCAGCAGGGCATGGGGATTTCCTTCGACTGATAGTGATTATGATGTTCGTTTTTTATATGTTCCCCGGAAAGAATGGTATTGGGCGATGGAAGAGCATCGTGATGTTATTGAACGGCCGATTGATGACGTGCTTGATATCAGCGGCTGGGAGCTTAGAAAGGCACTTCGCTTATTCAATAAATCAAATCCATCCATTATGGAATGGCTGTCTTCTGACATCATCTATGCTGAATCTTTTTCTTTGGCAAAACAGCTAAGAGAATTGAAGGATCGGGCGTTTTATCCTGCAGCGTTGATGTATCATTATCTCAATATGGCGAAGCGGAATGAAAGCCGGCATCTGCGAGGAGAGCAGGTGCGAATCAAGAAATATTTCTATGTGCTTCGTCCGCTGCTTGCCTGTCAGTGGATTGAGCGCTACCGGACAGTTCCGCCGATGGACTTTCATGAATTGCTCGAGGAGTTAGCGGAGGAAGGTCCGCTTTTAACAGAAATTCACGAGCTGCTCAAACGTAAAATGGACGGAGAAGAAATGGATGTTGAGAACCGTCTCGCCTATGTCCATCCATTTATCGACAAAGAGCTGGCGCGTTTTGATGAATTGGTGAAAAGCTACAATCAGCCGAAAGGCAATCTCACGCAAGAATTAAATGAGCTGCTGCAGTCTACCCTTGATGAGGTGTGGGCGTAGTAGGGAAGAGCCAGCCGGATAGCGGCAGGCTCTTTTTTATCTCTTATTGTGATAAAACCACAAAAAAAGTCAGAATTTTTGTCATCTTCAAATATTGTAGCGGACAGCTTATGAGCCTTACAATAAAGACATAGCTTACAAAGAGTGGGAGGTGCCCTTTATGGAGTCGGTCACAAGAAATTTCTTCTTGTTTTTGTCAAAGAGCAGTCTCTTGAACCATATTGCTCGTAATTGGGGAAGTGCTGTTGCATCTAAGAAAATCATCGGTGGGAAGGATTTTGAGAGCGCTATCCCTGTCATCAAACGATTAAATGAACAAGGAATGGCCGTGACAGTTGATCACCTTGGTGAGTTTGTCACAAAGGCAGAGATTGCAAATGAGCGGACGACTGAGTGTATTCAAACCATTCAGCGGATTGCTGAGGCGGGACTCAATTCCCACGTTTCACTCAAAATGACATCACTTGGCCTGGATATTGACGATGACCTTGTGTATCGCAATATGAAAAGTATTTTAGATACGGCTGAGAAACACCGTATCATGGTGACAATCGATATGGAGGATGAACAGCGCTGTCAAAAAACGCTGGACATTTTTAAAGAGATGAAACCTCAATATGAGTATGTCAGTACGGTCTTGCAGGCGTATTTGTACAGAACAGAAAAGGATCTTGATGACCTAAATGAGCTGCAGCCATTTTTAAGACTTGTAAAGGGTGCCTATAAGGAATCCGCCGAAGTGGCGTATCCAAACAAAAAAGACGTCGATCAGAATTACAAGAAACTGATCGAAAAGCAATTACTCACAGGGAACTATACAGCCATTGCGACACATGACGATCAAATGATCGAGTTTACGAAAAATATTGTGAAAAAACACAATATACCGACAAGTCAGTTCGAATTTCAAATGCTGTATGGCATGAGGTCAGAAACGCAGCAGGCACTTGTGAAAGAAGGCTATCAAATGAGGGTCTATACCCCGTATGGACGAGAGTGGTATGGCTACTACATGAGACGTCTTGCAGAACGGCCGGCAAACATTGCCTTTGCTTTAAAAGGGATGACGAGAAAATAATTTGAAACGGGAGCGTGACAAAGATGACAACACCTTACAAACATGAACCATTCACGGATTTTAGCCAGGAAGAAAACCGCAAAGCGTTTGAACAAGCATTAGCAAAGGTAACAGAATCACTAGGTCAAACCTATCCGCTCGTGATTAATGGAGAAAGAATCGAAACGAAAGACCAGATTGTCTCAATCAATCCAGCGAAAAAGGATGAAGTCGTTGGAACCGTATCAAAGGCCGGGAAAGAAGAGGCAGAGCAAGCAGTTCAAGCTGCGGCGAAAGCATTTGAAACTTGGCGCTATACCTCTCCAGAAGAAAGAGCCAGCGTCATATTCCGTGCTGCGGCAAGCATTCGCCGTAAAAAGCATGAGTATTCAGCTCTTCTTGTCAAAGAAGCAGGTAAGCCTTGGAATGAAGCGGACGCAGATACAGCAGAAGCGATCGACTTTCTTGAATATTATGCTCGTCAAATGCTGGAGCTGGCGAAAGGCAAACCAGTGAACAGCCGCGAAGGGGAACGAAATCAATATGTTTACACACCAACTGGCGTGACGCTCGTCATTCCGCCGTGGAACTTCTTGTTTGCCATTATGGCAGGAACAACAGTAGCGCCAATCGTTACAGGGAATACGGTTGTCTTAAAACCAGCAAGTGCAACTCCTGTGATTGCGGCACGTTTTGTGGAAGAGCTTGAGCAAGCAGGTCTTCCAAAGGGTGTGGTGAACTTTGTACCAGGAAGCGGAGCAGAGGTCGGAGATTACTTAGTAGATCACCCGAAAACAAGCCTGATTACATTCACTGGCTCAAGAGAAGTAGGGACACGTATCTTTGAACGCGCTGCAAAAGTACAGCCGGGTCAGCAGCATTTAAAGCGTGTCATTGCTGAAATGGGCGGTAAAGATACAGTGGTTGTAGATGAGGATGCAGACGTCGAATTAGCGGCTAACGCCATTTTCACATCAGCCTTCGGTTTTTCAGGTCAGAAATGTTCGGCTGGATCTCGGGCTGTCGTCCACGAGAAGCTGTATGACCAAGTGGTCGAGCGAGTGAAGGAAATTACAGAAATGAAAACAACAGCGAACCCTCTTTCTGCGGATGTCTACATGGGACCTGTCATTGATCAAGCGTCCTTTGACAAGATCACGGATTATATCGAGGTTGGCAAGGAGGAAGGCCGCTTAGTGACTGGCGGAACAAGTGATGATTCGGAAGGATACTTCATTCATCCAACTGTTTTTGCGGATCTTGAGCCAACATCTCGCTTGATGCAAGAAGAAATCTTCGGACCTGTCTTGGCCTTCTCGAAAGTGTCTAGCTTTGATGAGGCACTTGAAGTAGCCAACAACACGGAATATGGTTTGACAGGTGCTGTCATTACCAATAATCGTGATCACATTAACCGTGCGAAGCAGGAGTTCCATGTAGGAAACCTCTACTTTAACCGTAACTGCACAGGAGCCATCGTGGGATATCACCCATTCGGCGGATTCAAAATGTCAGGAACCGATTCAAAAGCAGGCGGTCCAGATTATCTAGCTCTACACATGCAGGCGAAAACGATTAGTGAAATGTTTTAAGTTGGAAAAGCATGAATCTGTTCACATGGGTTCATGCTTTTTTTGCTTGTCTACGACTTGTTTCCATGCAAATCTGTTCGGAAAGAAGTATGATAAATGTATCACTTAATCAGGGAGCAATCGGGATGGAAGAGATATTAGAAAAGCTTCACACATTTTTTGATGTCGATAAGTTAATTGCATTTATTAGCGGGTATTTAAAAAAACCAGTCATTTTAGAAAGCACAGAGTGTCAGCTCCTTGCTTATAATTCTTACAGCATTCAGCAGTTTGACCCAGTCAATCAGCAAACGATTTTCTCAAAGGAATGTCCGGGATCTGTAGTCGATTGGTTAAAGAAAACAGGGGTCATTGAGCGGCTTCACATGGAATCAAAGCCTTTTTATGTGAGCGGTCATGATGAGCTCGGGTTTAATCGGCGGGTGGCTGTGAGCGCCAAGCATAAACAAGAGGTTGTGGGCTTTATTTGGGTGCAGGATATTGAGGATTCCCTCTCTCAGGAGGAGCTGCAATTTTTGCACGAAGCTTCCTTTCAAGTAGGAAAAGTGATTTATAAGAATAAGAAACAGCTGGAGAAAAAGGAAGGCAAGATTGAAGAATTTTTCAAAAAGGTCATGGATGATCATTTTTATACAGAAGAAGAACTGAAGTGGGAGGCTGAGAATTTAAGCATCCCACTGCCAGCGGTATTTACTGTCATGGTCGTACACGCTGCCGATAACAAAAGTGAGACGGCAGAAGATGTAAAGGATGTCATTCGAACGTATTTGCAGCTAGAAGATAAGGTGAATCACGTATACTCCGTTCAAGCCGACATTGTCGTGATATTGGGCAGCTTGTCAGACCGGCACTCACCGAAAGCCACTGCGGCTGACGTCATCGCTCACCTGCAATCGAAAGCGCATGCCCATCCTTCTCCATTGTATATTGGGATGGGGAGAGAGTATCGAGATGTCATGAAAATGAGCACAAGTCGATTTGAAGCGATAGAGGTCGTGAAGGCTGTGAAAATTGTGGGGGGACAAGAGCTGATTCCATATGATTACGAGAATCTGGGGGTTTTCCGATTCTTAGACTCGATTTACAGCCATCAAAAAAAGAAAAATGATTTCAATCCAGATTTGTTACGTTTGAAGGAAAAAGACCGTGACAGCCAAACCTCATTTTTAAAAACGCTTGAAGTCTACTTGTTGAATAACTGCAAGCTAAAGCCAGCCGCAGAGCAGTTGTTTATTCATCAAAATACATTAAACTATCGAATGAAACAAATCTTTGAGATGACCTCAATCGATTTAAGTCACTTCAGCCAGCGATGTGAGTTATTTATTGAATTAATGCTGATGAAAAAAGATCAATAGTCATCGAATCCGCAGGTGCCTGGGATCACCTGCGGGTTTTCATGTGAAAAATGGCATACAACGGCTGCGTTACGTTGTATGATAGATAAGGATTTTATGAGAGAGTGAAAGGGGGGCCACCTTTGGGAGCAGTCACCTTGGCCATTTTGATTTTTATCCTGACACTCGTCCTTGTCATTTGGCAGCCAGGACGTTTAACCATTGGATGGTCAGCATGTGGAGGCGCCATTCTTGCGCTTGCCTTTGGTGTTGTTCATCTGGGCGATGTGTGGGAAGTGACGCAAATTGTATGGAACGCGACTTTTGCGTTTATTGGCATCATTATTATTTCGTTAATTTTAGATGAAATCGGGTTTTTTGAATGGGCTGCACTGCATATGACAAAAGCCGCAAGAGGGAACGGTGTCCGCATGTTTATTTATTTAACATTGCTCGGCGCTGTCGTGGCTGCTTTTTTTGCGAATGATGGAGCGGCATTGATTTTGACCCCGATCGTCTTGTCTGTGGTGAGAGCGTTAAAGCTGGATGAGCGGATGATCCTGCCTTTTGTGATGGCGAGCGGCTTTATTGCAGATACAACCTCCTTGCCATTTGTCATTAGTAACTTGGTCAATATCGTATCAGCCGACTATTTTCATATTGGGTTTCTAAAATATACAGCAAACATGTTCGTGCCAAACCTTGTGTCTCTTGGAGCGAGCATGCTAGTTCTATACGTGTTTTACCGAAAATTGATTCCTAAAACATACGATCTGTCACAGGCGAAAGAACCGGCATCAGCGATTCGAGATATCCGCATGTTCCGCTTGTCCTGGTATGTGCTTGGCTGTCTGCTTGTCGGTTATTTTGCAGGGGAACTCATTGGGGTTCCCGTGTCCATCATTGTGGGCGGCATTGCCCTTGCCTTTTTGTGGCTGGCGAGAAGAAGTCCGCAAGTGGCGACAAAGCGCGTCATAAAAGAAGCACCGTGGTCCATTGTGTTTTTCTCAATCGGCATGTATGTCGTTGTATATGGACTGAAGAATGTCGGTCTCACAGAAATATTGGCGGCATGGATCGAACAAGGAGCATCGCATGGCTTGCTTGCGGGAACGATGTTTATGGGCGTGCTTGCCGCAGTGCTGTCCTCAGTCATGAACAATCTGCCTACTGTGTTAATTGATGCGATTGCGATCGGTCATACAGATACAGCAGGCGTCATGAGAGACGGACTAATTTATGCCAATGTCATCGGCTCTAACCTTGGCCCGAAAATGACCCCTATCGGCTCATTGGCGACATTGCTATGGCTTCATGTTCTTAAGAAAAAAGGCGTCCATATCTCTTGGGGTGCATACATGAAAGCCGGAATCATCCTGACCATCCCAACCTTGATCCTTACTTTACTGGGATTATATGCGTGGTTATGGTTCATACATTAAAGCTGAATATAAAAAAGAGCAGATCCAAGCGACCTGCTCTTTTTTGTTACAGATATTTTGCATAGCGTTTTTCTAAAAAGTCCTGAAGCAATGAGACCACGCTGCAAATGCCCCAGTAAATGAGTGCGACCAAAATATACATGGTCATATAATCGAATTCGCGCCCGCCTACGATCTTTGCTTGCTGGAAAAGCTCGGGTACAGTAATCATCGCAGCCAGTGAGGAGGCTTTGATTAAATCGAGCATGACATTGGTCAATGGCGGCAGTGCGATGCGGACGGATTGAGGCAAAATGACACCGCGCATCGTTTGCCAATAGCTGAGACCTAGTGATTTGGCAGCTTCCACCTGTCCACTTGGAACAGAGGAGAGGGCCGCTCGGTTGATTTCTGCAATATAGGCAGCACTGTTGAAGCTGAACCCAATAATGGCAGCAGTGACCGCTGTAAACTCAATCCCGATATAAGGGAATCCAAAATAAAGAATAAACAAAATTACCAGAATGGGCACGCCTCGCATGAATGAGATATACATCCGTGCAGGCAGCCGAAGCATCCACGTGTTCGCCATTCTGGCAAGTGCAATAAAAAAGCCAAGAATTGTACCAAAAAACATGCTCACAAAGGAAATGAGCAGCGTCAGCCAGATGCCTTTCATGACAAATGGAAATGACGCCTTTGCCAGTGCAGGATTAAATATATATTCTAAATGAATATCTCCCACGATTGCGGCTCCTTATTTGGAAATGTCGACATCTTCGACATCAGCATCTATTTTCTTTGAGACGTCTGCATGATTAAAGAATTTCTCAGAAATCTTTTTCATGGTTCCGTCTTTTTTCATGTCTTTTAAGACACGATTTAATTCTTTTTGAAGCTCTGTGTTGTCCTTCTTCATCACAAAACCTTGTTCGTTTGGCATGTATTTTAAGTCAGGGTGAATTGTAATATTTAATTTCGGGAATGCAGCGAGAGCTAGTGTCTGCAAGTAATAATCATTTAGAATGACATCTGTACGACCGTTAGCGACATCCTTTAAGTATTGCTCGTTTGTCGCATTATCATAAATGACTTCCTTCGCACCGTACTTGCGAGCGACATCCATGTAAATCGTTGTGGCAGCACCAGCTGCTTTCTTTCCTTTTAAATCTTTTAATGTCTTAATGCCAGACAAATCATCTTTTCTTACGATCGCCGTTCCATAAGAATATTTATAAGGAGTTGAAAAGGCGAATTTATCTTTTCTGTCAGCTGTGATGTCGATGTCGTTTGCAGCGGCATCCACTTGGCCAGAATTAATGGCGCTCAGCATGCCATCATAGCCCATTTCTTTAAATTCTACTTTCACATCAAGGCGTTTAAACGCTTCTTTGACCACTTCCACTTCATAACCAGTCAATTGATCCTTGCCATTAGATGTATCGTGATAAGACGTTGGATAAAGGGTGCCTGAAGTAGCAACCACGATTTTCCCTTTTTTTTGAATCTGATCCCATTTTGAATCTCCAGACTGAGATGAGCCTGATTGACTGCAAGCAGACATGACAAGGATGAAAGCAGACAGAACAAGCATCACCCATATCGATTTTCTATGATAAAAACGACTCATTTAAGAATCCTCCTCTATTTTTTATACAAAACAAAACATAGCACGCTTTTTCTGTTAGGACAACGTTTTCAGAAGAAAAGCAAAAAAGTAAGAATATTATGTGCAATTTGAGTGGTGAAATAATGTATAAAAAAGGAAAGTGCGTACAAAATAAATGCGAATAAAGGAGGGAATAACAATGATGAAAAAAGTAAGTGGTTTAATCATATTATCGATGATGCTGTTGTCTGGTTTTTATATGGAAACAGCTCATGGTGAAACACCCCAAATGGAAAAGCGTCCAGTTACGCATCAAGTAAAATTAACGACAGAACAACAAAAACAAATTGAAACGCTTGAGCAGCAAATTCTTTCTAAACGAAAAGAAGTGATTGAGAAATATGTTCAATATGGTGTGTTAACAAAAGAACAAGGTACACATATTACGAAACGAATGGATGAGCATTACAATCATTTGAAAAATAACGGATTTGTTCCATTGCTGAAAAAACCACAGCACCATCGACCATAATGATGAAACCGGCAGCGAGGTGCCGGTTTTTTATTGTTTATGAATCCTTTCAGAAGGAGAGACTTTCACCATCTTTAGGAACAAAAATGGCTTGATCTGCTTGATGCTCCTGAATGTAAGCTTGTAAAGAAGCTCTTGTTAGCAAGCAGTGGTTCACTGCCTCAAGGTGACAAGCGACAATTTGTGCTTTCGGCTGAGAACGGTGAACGTCTAAAATATCTTCCTTGGTCATGGTAATCGGATCTCCTTCTAAAAATTGAGCAGCTCCGCTATTGACCACAATGACATCTGGCTTGCATGTATTGACAACCTCCTTTGGCTCATCACACCAAATGGTATCACCTGCAATGTAAAGGGTAGGTTCATCAGGGTGAGAGAAAACAAAACCGCTGACCTGTCCCATCCGCTTCGCAGTTTCTCCTGTCCCATGCTGTCCACCTGTCCGCTGAATGTGAACACCGCAAATGTCTATTTCATCTTCAATACATGTGACATGCTGGAAACCAGCTTCTTCCACTTCTTTTTTGTCATTCTCCGATTGTGTATAAATGGGCTGGTCCTGAGCTAATTTCTTTTTTGCCTCGTCATCAAAGTGATCCACGTGCAAATGAGTGAGTAAGACCGCATCTGGATGTAACATGTTGTCTAAATCAATGTTTACAGGCAGGTCAACAATAGGGTTGTTCAAATGTTGATTGGCTGTATGAGGAAACGGTGGATATGTTCCTTTTGCGGCTAAAAAGGGATCAATGAAGAAAGCTGCCTGACCATATTGAAGGTATAAAGTAGCATTCCGAATGAGCGTGATTTTCATGAAAAGGCCTCCTTTTTTTCTGATTAAGTTTACAGTATATTAAAAGAGTTCCATGTGACAGAGGGTAATGAAAGTCTTTCAGCAGAAGGACTTGATTTTTGAAAGAGGTGAGCCAATGTTAGACCAAACCGATATGGATATATTAAAAGAGCTCTCTAAAAATAGTCGATTGACCATGAAAGCGCTAGGTGAAAAAGTTCATTTAACCGGTCAAGCTGTTGCAAATCGTGTGTTAAAGCTTGAAGAAGAGGGTGTGATTGAAGCATATACCATTTCGATTGACTGGCGGACTCAAAAGACCATCCAAACATTTATGCAGCTCTATACCCGCAATCATCATCACGAACCACTTCTGTCGTTTCTCGACCAACAGGAAGAGATCAAGAACTTGTTTAAAATAAGTGGTGAGGGCTGTTATATGGCTGAAGGCCATTTCTCCAATCACGATGAACTGGATCTGTTTTTAACGGAGCTGACAAATTACGCAAATTATAAACTGTCTATTGCGGTTAAACGTCTCATTCATCAGTAATAGAAGAGACGCAGGAGGAAAAGGAACGATGAAAAAATTAATCAAAAATCAAGCTGAACCGATGACAAAGGAAAGAATCAAAGCAGACTTGGTTCAACTCGGTGTGAAAAAAGGCATGATTTTATGTGTTCACTCATCTTTATCATCTATCGGCTGGGTAAACGGAGGCGCTGTTGCCCTCATACAAGCATTGATGGAAACCTTAACAGAAGAGGGGACACTGATCATGCCGGCACAAACGTTAGAGCTTTCTGATCCCGCTGATTGGATCGATCCGCCGGTTCCTTTTTCATGGTGGAAATCGATCAAAGACACGATGCCTGCATTTGATCCAGCATACACGACGCCAACAGCGATGGGAAAGGTAGCGGAAGCGTTTTGGAAATACCCAGGCGTGGTGAGAAGCAATCATCCTCATTTTTCATTCACAGCTTGGGGCAAAAGGAAACATGAGCTTCTGAAACACCACGCACTTTCTTTTGGATTAGGAGAAGATTCACCTCTAGCCAGCATGTATGATCTTCAGGCTCAGGTGCTGCTGATTGGTACGTCATTTGAGAGCCTGACAGCTTTCCATCTTGCTGAATATCGCATCCCTCAGCAAGACCTCATGACAAGAGGAGCTCCCATCTTAGAAAATGGGTGGAGGGTATGGAAAGAGTACCAAGATATTATCACAAGAGAAGAACTATTTGATCAGATTGGTCGTGACTATCTGCAATCAGGAGGCACTCATGATCACGGTCAAATCGGACTTGCTAGTTCATATTTATTGCCGGTGAGAGAATCGGTAGATTTTGCGGAAAAGTGGCTTGATTTGTACGATCAGTCGTAATCTACACAGTTTGGAAATTTATATGATAAATATCTTGATCAGGCTGCTGTGAGGTATAGCAGGTGAGCTGATAGTCTCCTTTTGGAATAGCAAAAGACAGCACCTGAGCCATAACGCTTGTGATATAAACTTGATCGCTTGCATGCGTAAAAGGCACTGTGACCGTTCTGTCAGCCGAGGCTGGGGGAACATCGCTATTTAAAGATACGGTAATAGAAGCTTTTCCGTTGTTGATCCCTTCAAAGGACACACCCTGATCTCCCATGGCGAATCCTTGAAGAATGTCATCATCTGACCAATCAATCACAGGTGGTGTTTTGCTTCCGGTGTATACGGTGATTTGGTGATAGGAGATAGATAGGAAATAGGCTTGGTTTAAGTTATTCATTTAAAAAACTCCTTTATACATAGATTTTCGTTGGAATGTGAATGGTTGAAAGAGTGATTCTTGAAGAGAATGTTAGGCAGCAAGACGATTGTCGCCGTCATGCGCTTCTATATGAGGAATCTAGATGTGAAATTGCGAAACCATTGCTTTTAAATCTCCTGCTAAATGAGCAAGAGCTTCTGATGAAGCAGTTACGTCTTCCATTGCGGCAAATTGTTCTTCTGTTAAACCGGCTACTTGTTTCTAATGCTTGAATGGCTGTCCCATTTTCCTCTATTGATCTTGCAATAGATGTCATTTGTGAGTTTACTTCCCCAATATTCTGTACACCTTTTAGGGCCATTTCTTGTGCAAATTGACTTCTTGAAGCCATTTTCCCCGCATTTCCGTGATGTTTACCAGCTCGTTAGATACTTGAATCATCGTGTGCTCGCTTGTTGTCATTTGAGCTGACTGTTCTTCTGATGATTGTGCTACTTCTTGAATACTATAGGTGATTTTTTCTGATGCTGCGCTTGTTTCTTCTGCGCTAGCTGAAAGCTGCTCAGATGAGGTGGCCACTAATTCAGATGTGTTCATGACATTAAGAATGGTTTGATTTAATTTTTCCCGCATCTTATTGAAATGACCAGCCAGGTCAGACAGTTCATCGCCTGCCGTATCCGACACATTGATGGTTAAATTGCCTTCGCCTGCACTCTTAATGGCAGAAGCCATGCGCTTGAGACGGGTCTGAATCCGATTTGTGAAAATAGAAATAATGATAACAGCAGCGATTAAGCTTAACAACAGAACAATGATAAATTGAATGTAGAATGACTGAAGCATTTGTGAAATCATGCTTTGATTGGCGCCCGTATAAAAAATACCGATCGTTTCGCCTGCATCATTTTTGATCGGCATATAAGCCGTGTGATAGTCTTTTCCGGCAACATTTGCTGTGCCGTAATAGTTTCTCCTTTATCTAATACAGTGGTCTTCACTTCTGGAGATACTTCTGTACCGACAGCTCGTTTTCCGTTTAACATGACATTCGTCGCGACAAGGGTATTTCCTTGGAAAATTGTGATGGTATCATCGGTATATTCAGCTAATTGGTCAACCAATGTATCATGATCATTGATTTGGGTACCCCTTTATAAAGCTTGCCATCTTTTATCTGCCACGAGCCTGCCACTTTTTCATCTAGGTAGGCATAGCTTAGCTTTAAATCCCCTTTTGCTTTTTCAGTGGCCATGTGCTTGATGTTTTCTGTCATTTCGCGATTCACCACATAACCAACAATTGCTGAAAAGATGATGAGGACACTTAAAAGATCAGCAAAATTTTGGCACCAAGCCTCAGTTTTCCCTTTTTCTTCATGCTTTTTGACTCCTTTAGGTATAAGGTAGGATAAACCTCCTTAAGGATTATCGTCATGAAAAAAATGTTGAAATACCTGTATGCAGTTACGAGGAAATTTTTTTAGATAGAAAAGGGAAATAGCGTTAATCGATGATAAATTGTATTCTTGTACCGTCAGGATCATCCGATAATTGATGCCCAACCCACGAGCCTGCCCCCCTATTATCTGAAGGACTGATATATTTGACAGAAGCTCCTGTTCCTCCTTCCTTACACATCGCCATCGGCCATTCGTCCCGATCATACCCGCGCTTTGTTGGAATGCCATGAAGTGATTGGTCTCTCTGTTCATCGCTATGTTTACGGTCAATCGTACATACGGATGAATGGCCTTCATCAATTGCCTCTTCTATGTGCTTCGCGGTTTCGGGGTAACGATCTGATGGGAAGTGAATGGTTTTGTCATAAGATGAATTCGCCGTCTCTTGTTTACTTTGCTCCAGCTGAATATAGCCTGTTGCTACACCAACGACAATCAGTAAAAGCAAGAGAATGATTTTAAGAAGTTTCATAGATGCTAGCTCTCTTTCTTGTTTGCGTATTTTGTAAACAGAAGTATAGCAGAATTACTTACCAATTTCTCCTGGTTTTGAAAAAACGCCTTTTAAAGTTCGAAAAACAGTTTTTATCCGTTTTCTTGCTTTTCATATTTGTAAAAATTCATAAAAATTTTAATTTTGCTGTTCATAAAAAGATTATGGTTTATCAAAATGGCTTTATCACTGCTTTTTGGGCTAATTTCAAGAATTTAACACACAGAAATTTTTAAAAATAAAATTGACTAGACCGATATGCTTTAATAATATGGAGTCAAATATCAAAAAATGTCGTAATTTATCAAAATATGATTCTATTTACATTGTAGGAGGGAAGTACAAATGGCGGATGTCTCTTATCGGCTTGGTATAGACATAGGCGGAACATTTACTGATTTATCGCTGATGAATGAAGCAACAGGGGCGCTGACTGAACTCAAAACACCCACAGTGACTGACGACCCAGCCCAGGGAATTATCAATGGGCTAAAACTTCTAAAAGACAGGGGTGTTGATTTATCTAAAATCCAATATCTCGTACACGGAATGACAATCGGTCTTAATACATTATTGCAGCGAAAAGGAGCAGACTTAGCCCTTTTTGTGACGGAAGGCTTTCAAGACATATTGTCACTACAACGTTTACGATTACCCATTCCTTATGACTTCAATTCTCGTTTGCCGGAACCATTGATACCACGAAAGCATGTATATCCAATCTCTGAAAGGTTGATACACGCTGGTACGATCAAAAAACCTCTCCATCTGCAGCAATTAGATCATGCTGTCCAGCAGGTCATGTCTAAAAGGCTAGCAGGTATTGTCATTTCTTTTTTACATAGTTATCAAAATCCAGTTCATGAATTACAGGCAAAAGCCTATATTAAACACCATTATCCGCAATTAGAAGTCCTTACTTCCTCTGAATTATGGCCTCAAATGAGAGAATACGAGCGTACGGTGATGTCTGTTGTCAATTTGTACATCCAACCAAAGGTAAAACAGTATTTACAAACATTGAGAAGCCGTTTGAAAGAAGAAGGTGTACCAATTTCTCCATACATTACACAATCAAATGGTGGTTTAATGGATGCAGAAAGTGCAGCAACTTCACCTGTTAAAACACTTTTTTCTGGTCCGGCCGCTGGTGTCATTGGTGCGGCAAGAATCGCAGCCTCTGCAAACGAATCCAACCTGATCACTTTTGATGTAGGGGGGACGAGTGCAGATATCTCTATTATTCAAAATGGGCAGCCTACAATGGCTCAGTCTAATCAGCTTTCAGGTTTTCCTATCATTCTTCCATCTGTTGCGATGTATTCAATAGGGGCAGGCGGAGGTTCTGTCGCGTGGATTGATCAGGGCGGGCTTCTCAAAGCAGGACCAGAATCAGTTGGCTCACAGCCGGGACCAGCTTCGTATGGTAAGGGAAAGAAAGCCGCCTTAACTGATGCGTTCCTCATATGCGGTTATCTCAATCAAGAGCGTTTTGCTGGAGGACATTTACAATTACAGCTGCCTGCGGCGGAAAAGGCCTTTCAGCCAATTGCTGACCAGCTCAACAAAACGGTAGAAGAAGCGGCTGACCAGCTGATTCAAGTAGCTGTCGCCAATATGTACACAGAATTAAGCAATGTCATGGAGCAGCAAGGGTTTGACCCAAGAGATTTTAGTTTACTGGCGTTTGGCGGAGCAGGACCGGTTGTGGCGAATTTCCTTGCGCGAGAAATCCATGCAAAAAATGTGGTTGTTCCTCCAAGTCCAGGAACATTATGTGCATTAGGTGCTCTGACTGCTGATTTTATTCATGATGCAGTGCTATCGAAGAAAATATGCTTACAAGACTACTCGATAGAACAACTTAAACAAGATTATGAGATGCTTTCGCGAAAAGCGGCTGATTGGTTCAGTCAGCAGAACATTCAACATATTAAACAGACATCTATTCTATTATTGGCAGACGCACGTTATCAAGGACAAGCCTTTGAGATTGAATTACCATTATCAGCTGAATGGCTGAAGCAAGAACAAGATATCCATCAACTCATTGAAGCCTTTCACAAACTGCATCAGCGTCAATATGGTCATAGAGATGATCAGGCAAACATCGAGTTTACTCATTTACGAGTTCGAGTCATAGGCGAGACGCCGTCGCTGCCTTTCACACCTGTTCATGAAAGCAGCGGACAATCTTTGAAGCCACATGAATACAGGCGAATCTTTATAGAAGACAAAGAATATGAAGCAGCTATTTATCACAGAGATACTTTGTCAGTAGGTTCTGTCATCAATGGACCTGCCATTATTGAGCAGGATGATACGACAACATTGATTCTGCCAAAATGGGCAGGCAGCATTGATCAATCAGGGAACTTGGTGATTTCAAGGGAGGCGGCTTTACATGAGAACTGATCCAGCAAAGCTCGAGATGATGCGCAGTTATTTTAATGCAATTGCATCAGGCATGGGACATGTCATTGAGCGGACGTCTTTTACGACTTTTGTCAAAGAATCAGCTGACTTTGCGACAGCGTTAGCCACGCCTTCTGGAGATTTCTTTGTTTATCCGAAGACAGTGGGTGTAACGATCTTTTTAGGGCTTAGCCTTAAAAAAGCGATTGAAGAGAGCGGAGCGATGCAGCCAGGAGATATTATCATCACAAATGACCCGTATACGACAGATGGTTTAGCGACTCACCTGCCGGATGTCCATATCATTAAGCCGATTTTCGTAGATGGTGAAATTGTCAGCTATGCTTGGTCTTTTGTTCATGTGAGTGATGTGGGCGGACTTGTGCCCTCGAGTATTTCACCGACAGCGACAGATGTCCATCAAGAAGGGTTAAGAATCCCGCCAGTGAAAATTTATGAAGGTGGGAAAGAGAATCAGGTCGTTCGTACCTTTTTAAGAGCCAACAGCCGATCCAGTCATTTAAATGATGGGGATATCAATGCGATGATTGCTGCAGTAAATACAGCAGAAATTCGGTTAAAAGAAATGATCGATAAATTTGGAAAAAATGAAGTGAAACAAGGAATGATGGACCTCCTGAAACAAGCCGAGGTTCGTGCAGGAAAGGTCATTGAAGCCATTCCGGATGGAACGAGTGAATTCGCTGATTATTTAGATGATGATATGATCTCGGATGTGCCGATCCGATTGAAAATCAAGCTAACGGTCAAAGGAAAGCAGCTGACGCTGGATTTCTCTGAGTGTGACCCGCAAGTGAAAACAGCTTTTAATCTTGTCACTAATGGTCAGAAGCATTCCTTCCTATATCAAGGGTTGATTAATTACATTATTAGTAAAGATCCCTTTATCCCGATTAATGGCGGAATAACATATCCGATTGAAGTGATTTCACCTAAAGGAACGCTGGTGCATCCAGAATACCCGGCTTCTGTTGGTATTCGGCATTCGATTACGATGAGGCTGTACAATGTCGTGCTAGGCGCCATTGGTAAGCTGTTACCTGAAGCGGTGCCGGCAGCGGGTGCAGGTCAATCTGCTATTGTTGTTCTCTCTGTTCCTGATGATCAAACAGGTGGCAGGAAAATGTCTGTTGTCGAACCATTAGGCGGAGGCGGCGGTGCTCAAAATGGAACGGATGGAGTGGATGGCATTGATCATTCGTCTGGATTTTTGAAGAATACACCCATTGAGAGTTTAGAACAGCATATTGATATTCATGTTCACCGATATGAGCTTTTGCAGAACACAGGCGGGGCAGGAGAAAACAGAGGCGGACATGCGATTGGTTTGGAATTTGAAATGATCAAGCCTGAATCTATGGTGACCGCACGAGGAATGGAACGGATGAAGTTTCAGCCTTGGGGGTTAATGGGCGGCCGAGCAGGAGCTGTTGGTGAGGTCAAGCTGATCACAGCAAAAGGTGAAGAAAGAGACCAGCCGAAAATAGATGTTCTGCGTCTTGAAAAAGGCGATATTGTGCAATTAATATCACCAAGTGGAGGCGGCTGGGGAAATCCATTTGCTAGAAAGAAAGAAAAAGTCCTTCAGGAAGTGGAAGCAGGTCTATTAAGTGAAGAAAGAGCGCTGCAGCAATATGGCGTTAAAGTGTATCTAGACCACAATGAATGGAAGATTGATGAAGAACAAACGAATAAGCTTCGTGAAAAGGTCGATCATCCTGCTAATATCATGTGGGATTTCGGAGAACACAGAGAAGCTTATGAGAAAGTATGGACGGATGAAGCCAGCAGCGAGCTTGCCGTGCAGCTGCGTTCCTACCCAGCTAATGAACGTACGTATTATAAACATGCAGTTCATCAACATTTCAATCATAGAAATGAGCCGTTAACAAAGAAAGATATTATTCAAACACTTCGTGATATGGATGGACAAAAAGGGGGAAATGAATCATGAAAAGAAGATTAATCACTATTTTTGCAGGTGTGCTATCAATGATTCTACTGCTGACAGCTTGTGGTGGTGGACAGGATCAAGGTAAACAGCAGCAGACTGTGATCGTTGGCGTATACGGAGGCGATTGGGAAAAGAATATCAAACCAATCCTAGAAAAGTTTGAAAAAGATACGGGAATTAAAGTCCAAACCGTCTCTGGAGCGGATTCTGAATGGTTTACGAAATTAAAAGCGTCAAATGGAAAAAATCCACCGTATGACCTGCTTATTTTACAGCCTGATACGATTCAAAGAGGCATTGCAGCAAATGTTCTTGCGCCGATTGACGAAGAGCAAGCACCGAATGTCAAAAAACTTTACCGTTCTGTCCAAAAGAAGCTTACTATTGATGGGAAACAATATGCAGCAGGCTTTAGCATGGGGCAGCTAGGAATTGCTTATCGAAAAGATCTTGTGAAGCAGGAACCAAACAGCTGGACAGACCTATGGAGCAGTCAGCTAAAAGGGAAGGTAGCAATTTCATCTCCGACTTATTCAGCCGGGTTGCAATTTTTCTCTGCGCTTGTCCATGCTCAAGGGGGGACAGAATCAAATCCTAAGGATATTGATAAAGCCTTTAAAAGCCTTTCGCAATTAAAAGGACATGTAGCTGCTTTTCCAGATAATCCAGGGTCTATTCAAACCTTGTTAGAACGTGGTGACGTGACAGCAGTTCCATATTGGGATGGACGAGTATTTGCACTTGAAGAAGAAGGAATGGATATTGGTTTCTCATATCCAAAAGAAGGCGCTGTTGCAGCTGTTGCGAGCTGGGCTTTAACGAAGGGAAGTCAGCATGAAGAAGCGGCTTACAAACTATTAAACTATTTAAGTGGAAAAGAAGCTCAGGAGGCTTTCTCGGCAAAATCTTATTATGGTATGTCGAATTCTGATGTGAAATACGGTGACAAGATTAAGGGGAAGGTCAAGGTTGGAGAGAATTATTATAGCAAGCTGACTTGGGTAGATTACGAAACAGCAACTTCGGAGCTTGGCAATTGGACAAATCGATGGAACGAAGTATTAGGCGGAGGAAAATAGGTGATCGCATGAGTGGAATCCATTTAGAACATATCAGCCAGCATTTCGGCGAGCAGATTGCTCTTAACGATGTCAGTCTTACGGTGAATGAGGGAGAGTTTTTCTCCCTTCTTGGCCCTAGCGGCTGCGGAAAATCAACGTTATTAAACATCATTGGCGGTTTTTTAGAACCAACAAAAGGCGTCGTCTATATTGGTGATCAGGATGTGACGACTTTACCGCCTTATCAAAGAAAAACGGGTATGGTCTTTCAAAGCTATGCACTTTTTCCGCATCTGACCGTATTTGATAATGTGGCGTACGGATTAAAGGTTCAAAAGAAAAAGAAGGCTGAAATCAAAGAGAAGGTCATGGAGAGTTTGTCTCTTGTTCAATTAGAGGCATTTGCGAAACGTATGCCGCATCAATTAAGTGGTGGACAGCAGCAGCGGGTAGCGATTGCAAGGGCGCTTGCGATTCAGCCGTCTGTTCTTCTTCTTGATGAACCGCTCAGTAACCTAGATGCAAAACTTAGAAAAAACATGCAGACGGAGCTTCGAAATATTCAAAGAAATGTTGGGATTACAACCATCCTCGTGACCCATGATCAAGAGGAAGCATTAAGTCTCTCTGATCGGATTGGGATTTTAGGTGAGGGGAAAATTCAGCAGATTGGGACGCCTTTAGAGGTGTACCGCCAGCCAAACAATCGATTTGTTGCTGAATTTATCGGACAGGTGAACCTATTTGAAGCATTATATGATGAAGCTAAAGCTGCATTTATCGTTCCTCATTTAACCCAGTCAAACGGGCAGCACGTTGAGTTAAAGGCTGCGGCACACCAAGAGAAGCAGGGGAATCATTTACTTATGCTCCGTCCTGAAAGAATCAGCATATCTTCTGAGCGGGAAGACGTTCAGCCCAACCATGTATCAGGCGTGCTGGCAGATGTCAGTTATATCGGTCACTCATTACGTTTGGTGGTAGAGCTCGATAGCGGTGAAATGATTGTCCATGCTTCTGATGCAGCATTTCCTGAACTGCCGAAAGCTGGAGAAGCTATTCATATCAATTGGCAGCCTGAAGATATCGTTTTCCTAGATTCGAAGGTGCATACGTGATGCGTAACAAGAAAAAGAATCAGCGATTTCATTGGTTCATGCTGCTGCCGGCGTGTTTGTTTCTTGTTGTATTTCTTCTAGCGCCGCTTGTGATGATGTTCGTCCTCAGTTTTCGCGATGTAGATTCAATGATGAATACATTACAAACATACAGCTTTTCACAATATATTCATGTGTTCACGACAGATGCGTATGTGAAGGCGATTGGAAGTACAGTGTGGGTAGCCTTACAGACAACGGTGATTTGTTTATTGATGGCATACCCCGCAGCATACGTGCTCGTCAAGGCACCTCATCCGCGTCTGCGGGCATTTTTCTATATCTTACTTGTCTCGCCGCTTTTGACAAGTGTTGTGATTCGGACGTTTGCATGGATTGTCCTTCTTTCGCAAAATGGTCTGATCAATGGCATGTTATTAGATTTACATGTGATTGAGAAGCCGCTCTCTATGCTGTGGAATATGAATGCCGTGATTATTGCTTATGTTCAGGTCATGCTGCCTTTTGCAGTGCTGCCTATCGCGACGAGCCTAACCGATATGGATCGTCATTTACGACCGGCTTCTATGAGTCTAGGAGCTGGACGTATTCGAACCTTCTTTCGTGTAACCTTTCCACTGACCATTCCAGGTATGGTGACTGGGGCTATTATTGTCTTTTCACTGGCGGCTGGGAGCTATATCACCCCGCTGTTAGTAGGCGGAAGGATGCAGCCTCTGCTGCCGCTGTCTATTTATCAGCAGGTCATGCAGGTATATAACTTGCCTCTTGCTGCAGCGATGTCCTTTACGTTATTGGTTTGTGTGCTTGTGGTGGTCAGTTTATTAAGCTATCTATTGAAGCGTTGGGAGGCGAGGATGCATGCGTAAAAAATCATTAGGTGACCGCTTGCTTTCAATCCTGATTTGGACTGCTGGGTCATTGGTTTATCTCTTTTTAACCATACCTGTTCTTGTCATTGTCCTATCTGCTTTTAGTCCAAATGCCTTTCCTGAATTTCCGCCGACTTCGTTCTCCGTTCGTTGGTTTCAAGAGGTCGTGTCGAATCCAGAATGGATGGAGTCTCTGCGTATCAGTGTGATTTTGCTATTCATCGTAACGCCTCTCACGGTTATTTTAGGCACGATGGCGTCGTATGCTTTAGCAAGACTTTCCTTTAAGGGAAAGGAGGTCATCCAAGCCTTTATTTTGTCACCTCTTATGATTCCTCAGGTAGTGTTAGGGATTGCCATGCTTTATTTGTTTACGGCTATGGGGTTTACGGGATCTTTGTGGGCGCTTGTCATAGGTCACGTCATTATTGGCTTTCCTTATGTGGTTCGAACAGTAGGCGTCAGTGTCTCTAATTTGGACCCGCGGCTTGAGCTAGCTTCAATGAATCTTGGCGCAGGACCCATTCGTACATTCTTTCGGGTGACGCTGCCTTTGATTAAGCCAGGAATTATTGCAGGTGGGGTGTTTTCAGCTGTGACGTCATTTGGGGAAATATCGATCAGTTTGTTCGTTTCCTCTCCCCAAACGATTACGATTCCCGTCAGGACGTTTAATTACATTGAGCAAACCTTTGATCCGAGTGTCAATGCGATATCTGTCATATTTATTATCATTTCTATCATTGCGTTGCTCATCATTGAGAAAACGATTGGTCTGTCTAAGGTGATGTAAATATAATGAAGAAACAAGGAAGCTGTCATTTGAAATGGCAGCTCTTTTTGTGTTGTTTTTACGGTAAATATTTTCAATTTTTCAGGGAATATAGTTCTTAAGATTTAAGAAATTTTGGAGGATGAAAGGAGACCTCTATCCTAGATTTTCGGTCATATTTGCAAAATTTAAGGGGAAACATGAAATTTTTGCGGTATTTAGTCGATTATTTTCGGTTGAACGCAACTATTATTAGTTATTTTCGGTAAATATCGTAAATTATCATGTGATTCATTCGGTATAACGCATGAATCTTTACACCCATTTTTCGGTGAAAAAAACAATAATTTCATATAAAGTGGACGTAAATAGAAAATATTTAAAAAGAAAAGAAGAAAAAGGCAAATCTATGGAAACGTAGAGACGCAAAGCCATGTCCTAAGGTAAATGTTGCTTTTTTACTATGGTCGGCAGGTTACCGAATCAAAATGGGAGTCCCTCCGTTTTATTCGGGGTGGGCTTCTTTTCATATTCCGTTTATTTAATCAAATAGACTTGGTTCTTTTGGTATAGAGGGTGCAGGGTGTCACATTGGTGGAGAAAACATAGAAGAGGCGGAGGATGAAAATGAATACAGTTTATTACCCCTTAACACATGCGCAAAAGCGAGTATTCTACACGGAAAGGTTTTATCCAGGTACAAGTATTTCTAATTTGGGTGGATTCGCCAGATTGAGATCGGTATCAGATTTGGATCCATCTTTAGTCGTTGACGTACTTCAAGCGTACATTCGCCAAACTGACTCCCTTCGTTTGAGGCTGGTGTATCGACATGAGCAGGAGGAGCCTGTTCAATATATAAAGCCTTATGAAGAAAAGCCGATTCGCATGGAGAAGGGCTGGAGTGAAGAAGAAGTGAGGGCTTGGGCGAATGAGCAAATCCGTGAGCCGATGCCGTTGATTGACAGCCCCTTGATTGAATTTACGGTCTTTCAAATTAGTGATCAAGAGTGCTGGCTGTTCTGTAAAGCACATCATATTGTGGCGGATGGTATCTCGATTATCTTGATGGGAAATCGCATTATCGACTTATACCAGGACATGCTGCACGGGGTAGACATCTCACCGGTTGAGGAGATTTCTTTTGTTGACCACATCATGAGTGAGCAAAGCTATGAAACTTCTAAACGATTTCAAAAAGACCAATCCTTTTGGAATGAGCAATTTGCCAATATTCCAGATTTCGCTTCTTTAAAACCGCATAAGGGATACGAGATGAGTTTACATGCGGAGCGATTTTCAGGGGATATTCCAGATTCTTTGAAGGAGAAGCTTCGTGCGTTTTGTGAAGAGCAGAAAGTCAGTATGCTCTCGATGTTTATGTCCACTGTTTATATGTATTTGCATCGTTTTAGCGGCATGGAGGATGTTGTTCTTGGAACCTTTATGGGCAACCGAACGAATGCCAAAGAAAAAAAGATGATTGGTATGTTTGTTTCCACGATTCCAATGCGTGCATCTGTTCAGGGGTCGCAATCATTTCTTGATTTCGTAAAACAGGTCATGGCGGATCAAATGAAGATCTTGCGTCACCAAAAGTACCCTTACAATCTCCTCATGAATGATTTGCGAGAAAGAGAAGGGTTTACAGGACGCCTTTTTGATATTTCTTTAGAATACCAGGTTATGCAGTGGCAGAAAAAAGAGAATCTGTCTTTTATTACTGAACCGATCTTTAGCGGGAGCGGAATGAATGATATTTCAATCCATGTAAAGGACCGCTGGGATACAGATACATTGACCATTGATTTGGACTACCGTACAGATGTATTCACCGAAGAAGAAATCAGTAAGATGTTTGATCGATTTTTGATCATACTAGAGGCGGCGGTCTCTCAGCCTGACCAGCTGATCGGGAAACTCCCTTTACTTCCACCAGATGAACAAAAGGAACTGCTGCAATTATCTGAGAGAAAACCGTTTGAAAAACCGTTTGAAAAACCAGTTCATCACATGTTTGATGAGACAGCAAATAAGTATGCAGATCGGACAGCCGTTGTAGCGGAAAATGGAGCATTTACTTATGGAGAGCTGTATCAAAAGGCAGAAAAGCTGGCGCGGTTTTTACAAATGAAAGGTGTCTCGCGTGATGTGCCTGTTGCTGTCTTAATGGATCGGAAGGCAGATGCTATGGTGGCGATCTTCGGCATATTAAAGGCTGGCGGAGCGTATGTACCGATTGATCCGGCATTACCTGAGGAGCGTATTCAGTATATTGTGGAGGATTCAGGTGCTTCCATTGTGTTAACAGAGGAATCGTTCGTTTCAACATACCGTGCCCTCTCGGAAAAAATGGTCGTGCAGCAGCAAATCGAATTAGATGATGGTCTGCTTCCTGAGCTTGTAGATCAGTCGGCACCTAAGGATTTGGCTTATATGATTTATACATCTGGGACAACTGGGAAGCCGAAGGGCGTTATGATTGAGCATCTTCAGCTACATCATTTGGTCCATGCCTTGCATCATGAGATTTATCAAGGGACGAGTGAGCTTCAAATGGCGCTTCTTGCACCATTTCATTTTGATGCATCGGTGAAACAAATATTTGCTGCTCTTTTATTTGGACATACGCTTCATATCATCCCGCGAGAAACAACGAGAAATGGTGTTCAATTAGCGGATTACTATAGTAAACATCAAATTGAAGCAGCGGACGGAACACCGGCGCATGTGCAGCTTTTACTTGCAGCGGATTTAGACGGGTTGTCCTTGACACACATGTTGATTGGGGGAGAAGCATTGCCTGCGAAAGCAGCACACTCTCTCATTGAAGCGGTTCGTATGAGTGAGCCTGATTTTACTTTGTGGAATGTGTATGGTCCGACTGAGACGTGTGTCGATGCGGCGGTCCATCGCTTGGAACTAAGTGAGCTGCGCGAATCATCTGAACAGCAGCGTTATGTGTCGATCGGAAAACCGCTCGGTCATCACCGTCTTTATATTTTAAATGACCATGATCAATTACAGGTACATGGGGCTGCTGGAGAGCTATGCATTGCGGGGATAGGTGTTGGACGAGGCTATGTGAATCAGCCTGAATTGACGGAGAAAGTATTTACGGCAGATCCGTTTTCTCCACACGAGCGGATGTATCGAACAGGGGACCTAGTCAGATGGCTTCCGAATGGCACCATTGATTATCTTGGCAGAATGGATGATCAAGTGAAAATAAGAGGTTACCGCATAGAAACAGGCGAAATTGAAGCGGTGATGGAGCAGGTAGATGGAGTTGATCAAGCTGTCGTACTTGTGGTTGATGAAGCGGACGGTGAAAAGGCGTTAAGTGCTTACTATCAAGCTCGTCATGAAGGTGTGTCAGTTGACATGCTGCAAGCCGCTATCAAACATCAGCTTCCAGCTTACATGATGCCGCTCTATTTCAAAGAGCTCGATGCATTTCCACTCACAGTCAGCGGCAAAGTCGACCGTCGTGCACTTGCTGCTTTAAAAGGCGATAAAGCAGTTCATGCTGTTTATGCTGCACCTAGAAACGATCTCGAAACGAAGCTTGTGCGTTTGTGGGAAGAAATCCTTGATCAAGAGAAGATTGGTGTATATGATTCTTTCTTCGAGCGAGGGGGTCATTCACTTAAAGCGATGACAGTACTCACACATGTTCAGCGAGACTTTCAGGTGGAGGTGCCGCTCTCCATTTTATTTGAACAGCAGACCATTGCCGCTTTGGCTGCCTACATTGAGCAAGCGGAAACATCTTCTGAAAGGGTGATACCAAAAGCACCGGCAGCAGACCATTATCCATTGTCACCTCCACAGCAGCGCGTTTATATGGTGAGTCAATTGGAGCAAAGCACTGCATACCATATGCCGGCTGTTGTGAGGTTAAAAGGAACATTGCAGCGAGAGAAGCTGACTGAAGCCTTTGAAAAACTCATCATACGTCATGATATGCTGCGTACGTCTTTTCATACGTTGAAAGGTGTTCCACGTCAGCGGGTAGCTCCAACCGTGCCATTTCAAATAGAGCAGCTGACAGGCGGCACGATGGAAGAAAATATGCAGCAGTTTGTCAGACCTTTTGACCTTGAGTGTGCACCACTTCTTCGTATTGGCTTGAAGTCATTACATGATCAGGAGTACCTGCTCTTTTTCGATATGCATCATCTCATCTCAGATGGTCTTTCGATTGATTTAATGCTGCGTGAGCTGTCAGATGCTTACAAGGGAGCGGTCAAAGCACCATTGAAGCTTCAATATCAGGACTATGCTGTTTGGCAAGAACAACAAGATTTTCAAAAAGAAGAGGCATTCTGGCTGCAGGAATTTTCGGGTGATCTTCCTGCTTTACAGCTGCTGACCGATTATCAGCGCCCGGCGGTCCAGTCGTTCGCAGGGGATCGTGTGATCAAAGAAATAGATGAAACGTTAAAGGGGCAATTACAGGAGCTTGCGGCGAAACACCACACGACACTGTATACGGTTCTGCTTTCTGCTTACTATACATTGCTTGCGAAGTACACGGGTCAAAAGGAATTCGTGGTTGGAACACCGGCGGCAGGGCGTGTGCATGCAGACCTGGATGACATGATCGGCATGTTTGTCCAGACACTTGCTTTGCGGTCAGAGGTTAATCCGAATGAAACCATGTCGCAGTTGATCGAGCAAGTTAAGGAAAAGACGATGCATGCGTTTGAGCATCAGCAATATCCATTTGAACGGCTGCTTGAAAAGCTGAATGTGCCAAGAGATTTTAGCCGTCATCCTTTATTCGATACCGTTTTTACACTCATGCCAGATCATGGATCAGCCCAGCATATTGGAGAGATGCAAGTTGAAATTGAAGAAACCAATTTCCATATTGCAAAGTTTGATTTAACGCTGCAAGCGATGGAGTCAGATCAAGGGTTATCCTTTGTCCTCGATTACAGTACGGCGCTATTTAAACGAAGTACAGCCGAGCAGATGCTACATCATTATATGTATTTGCTGGAGCAGATGGTCCAAGCGCCAGAGGAAGCGATTCGATCTTATCAGTTACTGTCTGAACAGGAAACGGAAGCTCAACTGAATCTGTGGAATCCTTTACCGACGCCTTATCCGGCAGAAGAAACCATTGTGACGCAGTTTGAAGCGCAGGTGCAGGAGCATGGTCATAAGTCTGCACTCCAATGTGAAGGTGTGATTCTTTCTTACCAAGAACTAAATGACCGAGTGAACCAGCTTGCTCATTATTTGCGTGAACATGGGTTTGAAAGAGGGATGAAAGCAGCCTTATTCTTTGAACGATCCAATGAGATGGTGCTCTCTGTTCTAGCTGTACTTAAGGCGGGTGGCGTCTATGTACCAATTGATCCCGATTTCCCTGATGAGCGCGTGAAGCACTTTTTAACAGATAGCGGTGCGCAATTCTTATTGACACATCAAGTGCTGCGCCATCGTTCGGTGCTCGCTTCTTTTGAGGGAACCATCATCGAAACAGAAGATCAAGCAATTGTTCAGCAATCAGACAGCCCTATAGATGCTGGAGTTTTACCTGAGGACTTAGCGAATTTGACCTATACATCTGGTACAACTGGAAAACCTAAAGGGAATATGGTGACACACCGGAACATTTTGAGAACAGTGAAGCAATCAAATTATCTGACCATCCATCATGAAGACACGGTGGTGAGTCTATCAAACTATGTATTTGATGCTTTTATGTTTGATGTGTTTGGTGCTTTATTAAACGGAGCGAAACTGATTGTTCTGCCAAAGGACCATATCTTAAATATGAATGAGCTTTCTAGAGCGATTGAGAATGAAAAAGTCAGTATTTTAATGATCACGACAGCTCTTTTTCACTTACTCATCGATATGAAAAAAGACAGCCTGAAGAACGTCAGAAAAGTTCTGTTTGGCGGAGAGCGAGCTTCCGTGCCTCATGTCATGACTGCACTTGAAACGGTGGGGGAAGGCAAGCTTGTTCATATGTACGGTCCTTCTGAAAGCACGATTTTCACTACGTATTATCCAGTGAATCACATTGAGAAGCAGGCGTTATCCATTCCAATTGGAAAGCCAGTGAGTCAAACGGCTGTTTACATTGTAGATGAATATGGACATGTGCAGCCGCCGGGTGTTGCGGGAGAGCTATGTGTCGCTGGTGATGGACTGGTGAAAGGATATTATGGGCAGCCAGAACTCACAAGCGAAAAATTTGTGGAAAATCCTTTCCGCCCTGGTGAGGCCATGTATAAAACGGGTGATCTTGCACGCTGGCTGTCAAATGGAGAGATTGAATTCATTGGACGAATCGATCATCAAGTGAAGATTAGAGGACAGCGTATTGAACTTGGAGAAATTGAGCACCAGCTGCTGCGGCATCCGCAATTGAAGGAAGCCGTCGTGATTGCTGCTCCAAATGATACATTATGTGCGTATTTTACAGCCGAAGGGTCCGTCTCATTAACTGATTTGCGCGAGCAAGCAGGACGTGAACTGCCTGTGTATATGATGCCGTCGTTCTTCATGCAATTAGACGAGCTTCCGCTGACGAATAACGGCAAGGTAGATAGGCGCGCCTTACCGGTGCCTGACCTAAGTGAGCAGGTAAATGAGTACATCCCTCCTCAAACCGAAACAGAGCATCACGTAGCGCGCATTTGGGAGGAAGTTCTTGAAGTGCCGCAAATCGGCAGGCACGATCATTTCTTTGAATGCGGCGGCCATTCGCTGCGCGGCATGAAAATGCTGAACAGGCTGTATGAAGAGATGCATGTGGAGCTCACTTTGAAGTCTTTATTTGAATCACCAACATTAGAGACGTTTGCCTTGGCGGTTGATCAAGCGGATCAAACGGAGATCAAGCGAGTGGAGATCACAGAAGAAGCGGCCTATTATCCAGTGACATCTGCTCAGAAAAGACTGTTTGTATTGGAGAAAATGACCGAGGCGGAGAAAAGCTATCATATGCCGGCTGCTTTAAAGCTGGAAGGCGCTTTTGATGAAAAACGATTTGAAAAGGCGATTGAACAGCTTGTCCATCGTCATGAAGCATTCCGAACGAGCTTTGATTTTGTTCAGAATGAACCTGTTCAGCGGGTTGAAACAAATATCTCTGTAGACATTGAAAAAATCGAAGGGAACGGACGAGACATACAGGAATTGATGAATGACTTTATCCGTCCATTTGATATAGAAAAGGCGCCTTTACTCAGAGTAGGTCTAGTTTCTGTTTCTGTAAATGTCCATTATTTATTGATTGATATGCATCATATCATTTCAGATGGAGCGTCTGTTGGCATTTTAATTGAGGAGCTTTCAGCCCTTTATCGAGGAGACAAACTAGAGGAATTACCTGTTCAATATAAGGATTATGCGGTTTGGTCAAAAAGTGAGGTATTTGCTACACAAAAAAGAGCTGAAGAGGCGTTTTGGCTGGAGCAATTACAAGGAGAGCTGCCTGTACTGGCACTGCCAGAAGACCTGCCAAGACCAAAAGTGCAAACATACGCAGGAGATCGCGTCTCATTTGCAATCGATGGGATGCTTAAAGCGAAATTGGATGAGCTGGTCAAAGCACTCAACAGCACGACGTATACAGTCCTGCTCACTTGCTACAGTACCCTTTTAAGCAAGCTTTCGAGACAAGAAGATATCATCATCGGTTCTCCGATTGTGGGCAGAACTCATCCTGATATTCAATCTGTCATCGGTATGTTTGTGAATACGCTGGCACTTAGAACAAAGCCAGCAGGACATCTGACAGCTGCGGAATTTGCGTCAAATGTTCATCAGCTTGTGTTAGAGGCAAATGAGCATCAGTTGTACCCATTTGAAGAATTGGTAGACCAAGTGCAAACGGTTCGAGATACAAGCCGTCATCCAATCTTTGATGTGGTGTTCTCAATGGAAAATGCGGATATCCGTGATTTAACGATGGATGGACTTCACATTGTCCCACAGCCATTCGAAGAGAACATCGCCAAATTTGATTTGACCTTAACTGGAAACGAATCGGCTGATCACATTGAGCTTGTGTTTGATTTTAATTCTTCTATCTTTCAACAGTCGTCGATTGAAAAGTGGAAGGAATATTTCCTTCATCTGTTGGAACAAATGGTATCAGCGCCAGATCAATCGTTAGATCAAATGCACCTATTATCACCGAAGCAGCAGCAAAAACTGCTCAGCGAATGGTCAGGACCTTTCCTAGACGTCCGGTCAGATCAAATCGTTCATGAACTGATCGAGGCTAAGGCATTTGAAGCGCCTCACCAAAAGGCGGCGACCTTCTGCGGAACGAGCTGGACATATGAAGAACTGAACAATCGGGCAAATATAGTCGCTTCAAGACTCATCACAAACGGCATAAAACGAGGAGATCGCGTCGGCATTCTCACCCGTCCATCGCTTGATATGACGGCTGCTGTCCTTGGCGTCCTGAAGTCAGGTGCGGCATTCGTTCCAATTGATGCGGATTATCCGGATCAGCGTATTGCCTACATGCTAGAGGACTGCGGGGCAGAGGTTCTTCTGATGCAAAAAGGACTGACTGCACCATCTTCATTCACAGGACATGTCCTGCATATAGAAGATGCCGTAGAAGGAGAAGCACAAGAGATTCAGGTTCATATGAAACCAACAGATCTCGCCTATATGATTTACACGTCTGGAACGACAGGACAGCCGAAGGGTGTCATGGTCGAGCACCAGTCCCTTGTGAATCTTGCGTTCTGGCACAATGATGCCTTCCAAGTGACAAACGCGGATCGAACCGCCAAATATGCCGGCTTTGGCTTTGATGCCTCCATTTGGGAAATGTTCCCGACTTGGATCGCCGGCGCAGAGCTGCACATCATCGACGAAGCGATTCGCCTCGATATGATCAAGCTCAATGCGTATTTCAATGACGAAGGTATCACCATTGCGTTCCTGCCGACCCAGCTATGCGAGCAGTTTATGTCGATGGACAATCACTCCTTGCGTTACTTACTAACAGGCGGAGACAAGCTGAAACAGGTGAAGCCTGTTCCATATAAACTCGTCAATAACTACGGCCCAACAGAAAACACAGTCGTGGCGACAAGCGGGATCATCAATCCAGATCAAGGCACGCTTCCGATCGGAACAGCGATTGCCAATACTCGTTTCTACATCATGGGTTCGTTATATGATCTCTCGCCGTTAGGCGTACCGGGTGAGCTCGTGATTGCAGGCAAAGGACTGGCAAGAGGGTACTGGAATCTTCCAGAGGAAACAGAGAAACGATTTGTCCCAGATCCATTTTATCCAGGCGAGCGCATGTACCGCACAGGCGATTTGGTGAAATGGACAGAGGATGGCGAGCTGATCTACCTCGGCAGAAAAGACCACCAGGTTAATATACGCGGCTTCCGGATTGAGCTGTCAGAAATTGAGGCGCAGCTCCTTGCGCTGGCGGAAGTCAAAGAAGCAGTCGTGACAACGGTCAAAGATGCAAGCGAACAAGACGCCCTTGCCGCATATGTCATCACGGAGAATGAAACAGAAGACTTAAAAGAAAGCTTAAAACGCACGTTGCCAGACTATATGGTGCCTTCATGGATCATCAGGTTAGACCAACTGCCGATGACCGCAAATGGCAAAGTTGATCTGAAAGCATTGCTAGCGCCTGATATGGATGCAAACCAAACGGCATACGAAGCGCCAAGAGACGAAGTCGAAACGCTTCTATGCGGCATTTGGGAAGACGTGCTTGGCGTGAGCCAAGTCGGCATTCACGACCATTTCTTTTTCCTTGGCGGAGATTCGATTAAAGGCATACAAATGGCAAGCAGGCTCACACAAGCGGGCTGGAAGCTTGATATGAAGTTATTGTTCCAATATCCAACGATTGCGGAACTCCGTCCATATATCGAAGAAGCTGATCAACTGACAGCCGACCAATCACCAGTTGAAGGAGAAGTCATTTTCACACCGATTCAGCGCTGGTTCTTTGAACGAAACTTTATGAATCAGCACCATTGGAACCAAACGATTATGCTTCATGCGCCAAATGGCTTGGATGAGGCCATCGTGCAGCAAGTGTTGGAGCAGCTGACGATCCATCATGATGCCTTGCGAATGGTGTATCCGCTCGAAGAAGGACGCGTGATCCAGCGTCATCGAAAAATCGAGGAAAACATGGTGGCTGTTGATGTGATGAAAGTACAAGGGGAACTGTCGCAGCAAATCCAGCAGGTAGAAAAACTGGCAAATGAAGTGCAGGCGAGTATATCGCTGGCGGAGGGACCTTTAGTAAAGCCAGCCATTTTCCGAACGGATCAAGGGGATCATTTATTGATCGCTGTACACCACCTTGTCATCGATGGCGTGTCATGGCGTATTTTCCTTGAAGATTTTATGGCTCTTTATGAACAGTCGAAGCGCGGGGAAGTCCTGACACTTCCTGAAAAAACACATTCTTTCCAAGAATATGCCCAGAAGCTGACAGAATACGCTGTGTCAGATGACCTGCTAACGGAAAGAGCTTATTGGAAAAAGGTCCTTGCACATTCCGTTACACCGCTTCAAAAGGATCATGTGACGGAGGATCAACGGATGCTTCATACACAGACCATTCGTTTTACATTGTCTGAGGAGGAAACACGCAGTCTGCTGACAGATGTACATGAAGCATACCAAACAGACATCAATGATATTTTGCTGACAGCATTAGGATTGTCCATGAAAGAGTGGACAGGTGAAGACAGACACTTTATTCATCTTGAAGGACACGGGAGAGAGGACATCCTTCCTGGGATCAATGTATCACGGACTATTGGCTGGTTTACTAGCATGTATCCTGTGTTACTGGATATGTCGCATGCAGACGATCTTTCTTATCAGATCAAGCATTTAAAAGAGGAACTCAGGCACATTCCGAACAAGGGAATTGGCTATGGCATATTAAAATATTTAACCCCTGACAAGATGAAGGACGATATCTCATTTGATGTCACACCAGATATCAGCTTTAACTATCTTGGTCAGTTTGATGAACAGATCGGCGGTGGTGAACTGAGACGCTCTGCATGGCATGCAGGACAATCGCTGAACCCTGAATCAGAGAAGCCTCATGCACTTGATATTGTTGGTTTCGTAGAACAAGCCATGCTCCATGTGACGATTTCTTATCATCATCTTGAATTTGAAGAACGTACGATGGAACAGTTCAAGGAACGCCTAGAAAAGAATGTGGCGGCATTGATCTCACATTGTCTATCACAGGATGAGAGTCAGATCACACCTAGTGATGTAGGGGATGAAGATCTCACTATGGATGAACTTGAAAAGCTAATGGATATATTTTAAGTAAACGAAGAGGTGGACTTATGAGCAAGCAGAAGATTCAAAAGGTATATCCTTTAACACCCATGCAGGAGGGCATGCTGTATCATGCCATGCTAGACCCTCATTCCTCCTCTTATTTCACACAGCTTGAGCTTGGAATAAGCGGAGAATTTGATCTCGATCTTTTTGAAAAAAGTCTCAATGAGCTCATACGGACATATGACATTCTCCGTACAGCCTTTGTCTATCAGCAATTACAAAAGCCTCGTCAGGTTGTACTGGCTGAACGTCATCTCGATGTGTATCGAGAGAATCTATCTCATCTGAATCATCAAGAGCAGCAAAAGATATTGGATCAATATAAAAAGCAAGTGAGAAAGCAAGGATTTCACTTAACGAATGATCTGTTGTTGAAAGTCGCTGTTTTTCAATTAAATGAAACAAACTGGCACCTTATTTGGAGCAACCATCACATCATTATGGATGGTTGGTCCATGGGTGTTTTAATGAAAAAACTGTTTCATTACTATGAATCTTATCGGAACGGCAGAACACCGGATCGCTCACAAGGTAAGCCTTATGCAGATTATATCCAGTGGCTTGGAAAGCAAAATAAACAAGAAGCGGAAAGCTATTGGAAGGAGCGTTTAGATGGCTCTGTTCAACATCAAGGACTGCTGCAGCAAAAAGAATCGAACGGACAATACGACCATCAGGAATGGACGTTTACATGGGATGCTCATACGGTACAAGCCATTCAAGATGTGGCAAGACAATGCCAAGTGACGGCACCGAACTTGTTCCAAGCGGTCTGGTCCGTTCTTTTAGGCACCTATCATGCAGCAGATGATGTGACATTCGGAACCGTTGTATCGGGCAGACCTCCTAGTGTATCTGGGATTGAGCGCATGGCAGGGCTGTTTATCAATACGATACCCGTTCGGGTGACATTGGATCAGGGGCAGACGTTCAAACAGCTGTTTGAAAAGGTTCAGCAGCATGCACTGGAAGCGGAAAACTATGATTTTATGCCGCTTTATGACATTCAGCAAAAGACAGCTGCTGGAGGGCAACTCTTTGATCATTTGGTTGGGTTTGAGAACTATCCTTTAGATCAGGAGCTGTCTGGAGATACCATGACTGCACGTCTTGGTTTTTCCATTGATGTAAAAGACGGATTTGAACAAACGAATTTCGACCTAAATGTTCTTGTTTATCCAGGTGAAACGTGGACATTGAAAATTAAATACAACGCCATAGCTTTTGAAGAAAAGATCATTGAAAACATATCGAAACATCTGACCAATCTCATGAAGCAAATCATCCAGAACCCTGATGTACGCCTTCATGAAGTGACATGTATCACAGAAGAGGAGAAGCAGCAGATTGAAGCGTGGAATCAGACAGAGCGAGATTATCCGAAGCATCTGTCTATTCCTGAGCTGTTCAATGAACGTATGAAGGCGCAGCCTGACCATCTGGCATTAGTTGAAGGCGATCGAACATTCACGTACGAGGAGCTTGGACAAGAAATCCGTCGTTTAGCCAGCAGTCTTGTTGAGAAAGGCGTACAGCCAGGAGATGCAGTCGCGGTGTATATGAACCGATCAGCAGATGCGGTGATCGCCATTTTAGCCATTTTACATGCAGGGGCTGCTTATGTACCGATTGATCCAGCTCAGCCTGAGGAGAGAACCCGTTGGATGCTTGAAGACAGCGGCGCATCCATTTTGCTTCATGCTGAAGATCAGTCGCCAGTTGATGAACATATCAAGGCTATGCATGTGACCAGCATGCCTCATCGCTCACACGTGGATTTATCATCCCGGACGTCTCCATCTCAATTGGCGTATATCATGTATACATCGGGATCAACTGGTCAGCCCAAAGGAGTTCAAATTGAGCATCAGCACATTGTGAGATTAGCTTGCTCTCAGGAGAAATTAGGCTTGACCAAGTCGGATCGTATGGCGCATACAGGGGCCGTTAGCTTTGATGCTATTACCTTTGAAATCTTTACCACACTGCTAAATGGGGCGACGCTTTATCCTGTTGACCGTGATACTTTATTGGATATCCATCGATTCGAACAATTTATCCAAACACATCAGTTGACGGCGCTCTTTTTAACAACTGGATTATTTAATCAGCTCGCTCAGCAGCGACCGCAAATGTTCAAAGGATTAACCACATTAATTACAGGCGGTGACGTGATCAATGTGAAGAGTGCGGAGCTTGTGAAACAGCATCATCCAACACTTGTCTTACTGAATGCCTATGGCCCAACAGAAAATACAACCATCTCGACCATTTACGAAGTAAGAGGAGATGAAACGGGTCCGATCCCAATTGGCCAGCCGATCAACCATTCGTCGGCTTATATTTTAGATGATGATCAAAGATTGCAGCCAATTGGAGCGCCAGGAGAGCTGTATGTAGGCGGAGATGGTGTCGCAAGAGGGTATCTCCATCGTCCAGATTTGACCAATCAAGTGTTCATGGCAGATCCCTTTAAGCCGTCAGGCCGTATGTATCGAACAGGGGACTTGGCTAGATATAGTGCGGATGGTCAGATCGAATTCCTTGGCCGTGCAGATGATCAGGTGAAAATTCGAGGCTTCCGTATTGAGCTTGGTGAAATTGAAACAGTGCTTCAGCAAGAAGCGGGCATAGATGATGCAGTTGTACTTGTTCAGCAGCTTTCTTCAGATGAAAAGGAAATCACCGCTTACTTCACAGGGACGATGACAGAAGAAGAGGTGCGGGATTTATTCAATCAAGAGCTGCCAGCTTATATGGTGCCGCACCATGTGATGAAGCTGGATGCTTTTATGCTCACAGCGAACGGGAAGATAGATCGAAAAGCTTTACCAAAGCCGGACGAAGCGCATCAGGAGAAAAAGGAAATCATTCCGCCTGAGACGGAGACAGAAAAGGCACTCGCTCAAATTTGGGAGGAGCTCCTTGGGAAAACGGTAGGAGTAGATGAACATTTCTTCATGGCTGGCGGGCACTCTCTCAAAGCGATGATGATGTCCGCGAAGATTCAAGAGGTGCTTCAAAAGGAAGTGCCGATTCAAGTGATTTTTGAGAAGCCGACGATTCGTTCATTAGCGGCATATATCGATCAGGATGGTCAAGAAGAAAAGAGACATCCGATTTTACCAGCAGAGCAGGCGGAAGAATATCCGGTTTCACCAGCCCAGCGCCGTTTATACATTTTGCAGACACTCGAACCTGACAGCACGAACTATCATATTCCGATCGTCTTAACGCTTGAAGGGAAACTCAAATATCAGCGGCTCAGATCAGCGTTTGATCAGTTGATCCAAACGCATGAAATCTTAAGAACGAGTTTTCATATGAACGGAGAAGACATTGTCCAAAGAGTGAATGAATGGACTGCATTTGACCTTCCCGTTCATGACATCAAGGAAGAAGAGGCGGAGGCATTTCTTGCTGAACGTCAATCGCCATTTGATTTAACAGCGGCACCCCTTTTGCGAGCTCAGCTGTTGAAAGTCAGTGAGAACCGTCATCTTCTCGTCTTGGAAGCACATCATCTCATTACAGATGGCAGCTCTATGAAGACGTTCATTCAAGATTTGGCGAAGGCCTATGATGGAGAAGCTCCTGCAGAAAGAGCCATTCATTATAAAGATTACGCTGTCTGGCAGTTAAGTGAAGAAGAGACGGGGAAACAGAAGGAGCATGAAGCATATTGGCTGAAGCAATTCGAAGGAGATTTACCGGTTTTAGAGCTGCCAACTGATTATCCGCGTCCAGCGGAACGTGATTTTTCCGGGGAACGATTCATGTTTGGCTGTGATCAAGCGACAACTCGGCGGATTCAAGAGTTGCTTCAGAAAACAGATACAACCATGTACATGTTCCTGTTATCTGCCTTTCAAGTGCTGCTTGCCACCTATAGCGGCCAAGAAGATATCATCGTTGGTTCCCCTGTTGCAGGACGGACACATCCTGATATACAGGACATGCCGGGGATGTTTATCAACACCGTTGCGATGCGCGGAAAACCAGAACAAACGAAATCATTTTTACAGCTCCTTGAAGAAATAAAAGAAACGAGTGTTGACGCTTTTGCTCATCAAAGCTATCCACTCGAAGAGTTAATTGCACGTCTTCCGCTAGATCGTGATACAACCCGAAGCCCGCTCTTTAGCGTGTCATTTAATATGCAGAACATGGAGGTTCCGGCGCTAAAGCTCGGCGATCTGCACATTTCGCCTTATGCCATTCAGCATCACTCAGTCAAATTTGACTTGTCTCTAGAAGCATTTGAACGAGAGGGAGCATTAAAGCTGAGCTTTGACTATGCAGCGGCGTTATTTAAAGAAGAGACGGTCCGCAGATTCGGAACTCATCTATTAGCGATTATTCGTGAAGCGGTCCAACACCCGGAGGAACAGATCGGCTTGCTCCGTATTCTTGATCAGCATGAGCAAATAGAGCGGCTGGAGAAAAAAGACGAAGTGCAATCGAATCGTCATGAGCCCTTCCATGTCCAATTTTCGCGTCAGGCAAAGGAAACACCAGATGCCATTGCGGTGATGGATGATCAACAGAAGCTCACTTACCGCGAGCTGGAAGACATGGCAAATGCGCTTGGCAGTGAATTGAAGATACGAGGCGTCGAGAAAGAAAAGACTGTAGCTCTGATTCTTGACCGCTCTGTCTATGTCATCGTCTCAATGCTTGGTGTGATGAAAGCAGGTGGTGCATTTGTGCCAATTGATCCCGCCTTCCCTGCGGAACGTATCCGCTACACATTAGAAGATTCAGGTGCACAAGTGATCGTGACAAATGACTCTCTTGCAGGGTCCTATCAACATCACAAGTCGATTCAGGTCGTGCAGGTTGAAAAAGCAGTGCAGCAAAACTGCTCGCTAGATCTGCCGGAAGGCTCAGCCGATCAGCTCGCTTATGTAATTTACACATCTGGGACAACAGGGAAGCCGAAGGGCGTACAGCTCACGCATCGTAATCTATCACACTACGTCAACTGGCTGACAAATGAGGTGACATTGCAAGAATGCGATCGGACGGCACTGCTTTCTTCTTATGCTTACGATCTCGGTTACACAAGCATTTTCCCTGTCTTAAAAGCAGGAGGGACACTGTATGTGCCTCGTGAAGATGTGTATACAGACCCGGTGCGTCTCATGCGTTTAATTGATGAACAAGAGCTGACTTATATCAAAATGACACCATCCTTATTTCATATGATGGCAGATTCGAAGGATCATGCATTTAACGCTTTACGCCTTGTGATACTTGGAGGGGAACCGATTGTCTCTGAGGATGTTGAGACATTTATGGACCAGCATCCATGTGTCGCAGTGATGAACCACTACGGCCCAACAGAGACAACGATTGGGACTGTGACCAAGCTGATCACATCGCGAGAGCTAGGCGCATTGAAGGATCGCTCTGTGATTGGGCAGCCAATTTCTCACACAAGAGCGCTCGCACTCAATCGTCAGCAGCGCCTCGTCCCTTATGGCGCACCTGGAGAGCTTTATATATCAGGGGAAGGCGTATCGAGAGGATATTTGAATCAGCCTGAATTAACGGCAGAGCGTTTTCTAGAAAATCCGTATTTTCCTGAAGAGCGGATGTATCGTACAGGAGATTTGGTCAGACAGCATGCAAATGGAGACATTGAGTTTCTTGGAAGAATAGATGATCAAGTGAAAATTCGCGGCTATCGTATTGAGAAACAGGAAATTGAGCATGCCGCACGTGCACGATTATCCATTCAAGAGGTGTATGTCAAAGTGATTCACATGTCCCGTTTACCAGAGCTTGCACTCTATTACACATCGCCTGAACCAATTGGAACACTGACGTTTAGAGAAAAGCTTGCGGAGACACTGCCGGATTATATGATTCCAACGTACTTTGTCAAAGTCGACCACATTCCGCTTACACAAAACGGAAAGGTAGATGCGAAGTCTCTGCCACTTCCGCACGAGGTGCATATGAACCGTGCGGTGCATGTAGCACCAGAAACGGCACTTGAAGAGACGCTGTGTGACATTTGGTTAGAAGTATTTGGGGTTGAACAAATAGGTGTTCATGATCACTTCTTTGAATTGGGAGGTCATTCTCTCAAAGGCATGGTGCTCATTTCGAAGGTACAAGCCAAGCTGAACAAGCATGTGCCGCTCAAAGTCCTCTTTGAAAAGCCAACGATACGGGCGATGGCTGCCTATTTAGAAGAAGTGGATTCTTCGGACACCACATCCATTCAACCGGCGGAGAAGCAAGATTTCTATCCTGTCTCTTCCGCTCAAAAGCGGATGTATGTGTTACAGCAGTTGCATCCAGAAGCAGTTACTTACCATATGCCTGCCGTTTTGATGATGGAAGGCAGCCTTGATGTAAAGCAGCTAGAAGAAGCGTTGCAAGCCTTGATCGAACGACATGAATCATTGCGGACAGCCTTTGTAGAAATTGACGGCGTACCAGTTCAAAAAGTCTATCGCCGAGTGCCGTTTACGTTAGAGGTTGTTGAGGTAGAGAGAGGTCAAGAGCAGCCTGTCATAGGTGCATTCATCACCCCATTCTCATTACATCAAGCACCATTAATGAGGGCAAAGGTGGCGAAGCTTTCTGATGAGGAATATGTGTTCATGGTGGATATGCACCATATCATCGCAGATGGTGTCACACGCAGTCTGCTCATTCAAGAATTGGCAGAGCTGTATGAGAAAAAGACGTTACCGCCAGTTCAGCTGCACTACAAGGATTATGCGGTATGGCAACAGGAAGAAAAGCAGCAAGCGATGCTCGAGAAACAGCGTCAGTATTGGCTGGAGCAATACGCTCAGCCGCCTGAAGATTTGGCACTGCCACTTGATTTTCCACGCCCTCATGTTCAGTCATTTGAAGGAGACCGAGTCGATAGATGGTTATCTGCTGAAAAGGTGCAGTCCATTAAAACGCTCATGGCTGAAAAAGGTGTGAGCTTGAACATGGTGATGCAAACGGCATTTGCCATTTTCCTTTCTAAATTAACTGGGCAGACAGATATCGTCATAGGCGCTGTCACAGCAGGACGTACGCATGCTTCAATCGAACGGGTTCCGGGCATGTTTGTGAATACACTGGCTCTTCGAAATCAAGTGCAGCTGGAGGAAACCACAGCACAATTGCTTGAAAAAATGAAAGATCGCAGTCTATCAGCCTATGAACATCAAGAATTCCCGTTTGAGGAATTGGTGGCACAGTTAGATCTTCCGAAAGACACGAGCCGCAACCCATTGTTTAGTGTCATGCTGACAACGGATGACCGAGACCTGACGTTACCGGATTTGGATGGACTCAAGCTTTCGCAAAAACAGCAAGAGACAGTTCAAGCAAAATTTGATGTAACGCTCGGTGTATTTGAAGAACAAGACCAAGTGGGTCTGCGTTTTGAGTATGCAGCGGCATTGTTTAAAAAGAAGACCATTCAGCGTTGGAGTCGATATTTTGAACAAATCATAGACGAAATGCTGGCTAAGCTCAATCAGCCAATTTCAGCGCTATCGATCTTAACTGAAGAGGAAAAACAAGAGCTGATCAATGAATGGTCAGGTCCTGTCCTAGATGTCCCGTCAGATCAAACCGTTCATGAACTGATCGAGGCTAAGGCATTTGAAGCGCCTCACCAAAAGGCGGCGACCTTCTGCGGAACGAGCTGGACATATGAAGAACTGAACAATCGGGCGAATGTAGTTGCTCAGAAACTGATCTCTCTTGGCACAAAACCCGGAGATCGCGTCGGTATTCTCACCCGCCCATTGCTTGAGATGACGGCAGCCGTCCTTGGCGTCCTAAAGGCAGGTGCGGCATTCGTTCCAATAGATGCGGATTATCCAGCGCAGCGTATTGCCTACATGCTGGAAGACTGCGGGGCAGAGGTACTTCTGATGCAGAATGGACTGACTGCACCATCGTCATTCACAGGTCATGTCCTGTTCATAGAAGATGCGGTAGAAGGAGAAGCTCACGAGATTCAGGTTCATATGAAACCAACAGATCTCGCCTATATGATTTACACGTCTGGAACGACAGGACAGCCGAAGGGTGTCATGGTCGAGCACCAATCCCTTGTGAATCTTGCATTCTGGCACAATGATGTCTTCCAAGTGACAAATGCGGATCGAACCGCCAAATATGCCGGCTTTGGCTTTGATGCCTCCATTTGGGAAATGTTCCCGACTTGGATCGCCGGGGCAGAGCTGCACATCATCGACGAAGCGATTCGCCTCGATATGATCAAGCTCAATGCGTATTTCAATGACGAAGGTATCACTATTGCGTTCCTGCCGACCCAGCTATGCGAGCAGTTTATGTCAATGGACAATTATTCACTGCGTTACTTACTGACAGGCGGAGACAAGCTGAAACAGGTGAAGCCTGTTCCATATAAACTCGTCAATAACTACGGTCCGACTGAAAATACAGTCGTGGCGACAAGCGGTATGATCGTTCTAGATAAAGGCACGCTTCCGATCGGAACAGCGATTGCCAATACTCGTTTCTACATCATGAGTTCGTTATATGATCTCTCGCCGCCAGGCGTACCGGGTGAGCTCGTGATTGCAGGCAAAGGATTGGCAAGAGGGTACTGGAATCTTCCAGAGGAAACAGATAAACGATTTGTCCCAGATCCATTTTATCCAGGCGAGCGCATGTACCGCACAGGCGATTTGGTGAAATGGACAGATGATGGCGAGCTGATCTACCTCGGCAGAAAAGACCATCAGGTCAACATTCGCGGCTTCCGGATTGAGCTGTCAGAAATTGAAACCCATTTCCTTGCGCTGGATGCCGTCAAAGAGGCGGTCGTGACAACGGTCAAAGATGCGAGTGATCAGGTTGCTCTTGCCGCTTATGTCATCACGGATGGAGAAACGACAGATCTCAAAGAAAGTCTAAAACGCACGTTGCCAGACTATATGGTGCCTTCATGGATCATCAAGCTAGACCAACTGCCGATGACGGCAAATGGCAAAGTCGATCTCAAAGCGCTCCCAGCGCCTGATATGGAAGCGAATCAAACAGCATACGAAGCGCCAAGAGACGAAGTTGAAACACTGCTTTGCGGCATTTGGGAAGACGTGCTTGGCGTCAGCCAAGTCGGCATTCACGACCATTTCTTTTTCCTTGGCGGAGACTCGATTAAAGGCATTCAAATGGCAAGCAGACTCACACAAGCGGGCTGGAAGCTTGATATGAAACTACTATTCCAGTACCCAACGATTGCGGAGCTACGCCCATATATCGAAGAAGCTGATCAACTGACAGCTGACCAATCATCGGTTGAAGGGGAAGTCATGTTGACTCCAATTCAACGCTGGTTCTTTGAACAAGCATTCAGTAACCAGCACCATTGGAATCTCTCGATGATGCTTCATGCGCCAAATGGATTTGATCTTTCGATTACAGAACAAGTGATGCAGAAATTGATTTCACACCATGATGCACTGCGCATGGTATACAGGCAAGAGGATGGCGGCATTCTGCAATACAATCAGCGGGAGCTCACGGAACCGATTGCGATTATTTCTCATGATGTCTCTAAAGAGCACGACGTGAAAAAGGCCATTTCCACCTATGCCAACGAGTATCAGCGTCAGCTGAACCTCGAAACAGGTCCGCTCATAAAAGTGATCTGTTTCAATGCAAAAGACGGCGATCACTTACTCATCGTGACACACCATCTTCTCATTGATGGTGTCTCATGCCGAATTTTACTAGAGGACTTTATGTCTCTTTATCAGCAGGCAGCTCAAGGACAAACGTTCGTCCTACCGCCAAAAACTCACTCCTTTAAAGAATGGGCAGAGGCAATCGAACGATACGCGCAGTCCCAGCCGTTAAAAAGCCAAAGTGAGTACTGGACAGAGATTGAAAGTGCGCCATTAACCACTTTACCTGTTGATCATGAAGTGCCTAAAAGAAAAGTTGCTCAAACGAAAGCGGTACAGTTGCAGCTTTCAGAAACCGAAACCGAGCATCTTTTAACCGATATTCATCTACCGTACACAACGGAAATGAACGATATTCTTCTATGTGCTCTCAGTCTTGCCGTTCAGGAGTGGACAGGGAAGTCCCGTGTACATGTGCAGCTTGAAGGTCATGGAAGAGAGGATATTTTATCAGGGCTGGATGTCTCCCGCACGGTTGGCTGGTTTACAAGTATGTATCCAGTTGTTCTTGAAGCGAAGCCAGATCAGACCATAGCTGATGCCATTAAAGGAACGAAAGAGATGCTGCGACGTGTGCCGAATAAAGGAATAGGCTACGGGATTTTGAAATACATGACAGCCACTGAGCCGTCAGGACAGCACGTACATCCTGAAATCAGCTTGAACTATCTTGGGCAGATCGATCAGGAAGTGACGACAGAACTCTTTGGACCGTCCACCTATGATATGGGACGACAAGCAAGCCCAGATTCAGAAGCTGTCTATAAGCTGAACCTCAGTGGTCTTGTTCAACAAAATCGATTCATGTTGTCGTGTTCCTATTGTACAGATGAATATGAAGAACAGACGATACAACAGTTCATGGCATTGATGAAGGAAAAAATCCAATCCATCATGACCCATTGCCTAGCTCAGCACGAACGGGAATTTACGCCAAGTGACTTCTCTGCTGGTGACCTTGAAATGGATGAAATGGACGACATTTTTGACATGCTTGAGGAGAAATTGACCTAACAACACGAGATCAGTCATAAAAACGGGAAGGGAGGATGAAATAGATGAGTTCATTTAAAAGGGATCAAGTTCAAGACATGTATTATCTGTCACCGATGCAAGAAGGAATGCTGTTTCATACCCTCCATCACCAAGAAAAGGGCTTTTATGTAGAGCAAATGGATATGAACGTAAAGGGCACACTGCGTCATGACTTACTTGAGAAAAGCATGAATGTCATCGTGGAGCGGTACGATATTTTTCGTACCGTATTTCTCCACGAAAAAGTGAAGCGCCCTGTCCAAGTTGTACTGAAGAAACGTCCTTTTACACTTGATGTGGTGGACATGCAGGATCTTTCTGAAGACGAACAGTTTGAACGTATTGAGACATTTAAACAACAGGATCAGCTGAGAGGATTTGATCTCTCGAAGGATTCTCTCATGCGGGCATCCGTTTTCCAAACGGGCCCTGCCAGCTATCGCTGGATATGGAGCTATCACCATATCCTTCTTGATGGCTGGTGCTTTGGGCTTGTGGTGCAGGAGTTATTTGCGATTTATCATGCACTTTTGCATGACGTCCCTTACAAGCTGGAACCGGTCAAACCATACAAAGAATATATTCAATGGCTGGAAAAACAAGATAAACAAGCATCACTTCAATACTGGCAGCAATCATTAGCCGGGTTTGATGGACAATCAACCTTTAAAGAACAGAGAAAACAAACGAATGAACATGAATTAGGCGAAATGGAATGGTCGATGAGCAAGGAAGAAACGGCTGCTTTATCAGAGTTAGCGTTCCAGCAAAATGCGACGTTAAGCAGTGTGCTTCAATCAGTCTGGTCAATTCTGCTGAGCAGATATCAGCGTTCAAATGATGTGCTGTTTGGCACGGTTGTGTCGGGACGTCCGGCAGATTTGGCTGGCGTTGACAGAATGGTTGGCTTGTTCATCAATGTCATCCCAAGAAGAATTCAGCTGACAGATGACATGACATTCCGTTCTCTTCTGTCAGAAACGCAGCAGCAGTCTCTTGCAGCCGAGCCGCACCAATATATTCCGATTTATGATATTCAGGCAAAGACAGGTCATCAGCCACTCATTGATCATATTGTCGTGTTTGAAAATGTCCCAGCCGCAAAGAAGGACGAGCAAGAGGCGCGATTAGGATTTACTGTGGAAAACATGAATGTGTATGAAAAATCGAACTATGATCTCAATTTGCTGGCATCACCAGGAGAACAATTGCAATTGAAGCTGGCCTTTAACCAAAAAGCATTTGAGCCTCAATTTGTCCATCGGTTAAAGGAGCAGCTGAGTCTATTGATGAGCGAGGCGATCAAGCATCCTGATCAATCGGTTCATACACTTACACTTGTCACGAAACAGGAAAAGCAGCTAATTTTTGAGGAATGGAATGCGCCTGAGCTTGAGCATGACCAGCTGTATTTGTCGAAATGGTTTGAGCATAATGTCCGCAAACAGCCGAATGCGGTGGCATTATCAGCAGGTGAGCACACGATGACATATGCGGAGCTGAATGAACAAGCCAATCGATTGGCAAGGCATTTGCAAAAAAATGGGGTCACGCATCAAACAGTCATCGCCATTTTAGCCGACCGCACGCCTGAACTGATTGTCAGCCTGCTGGCTGTCTTAAAAGCAGGTGCGATCTATGTACCAATTGATCCCGATTATCCAGAAAGCCGCATTCAATACATGCTGAAAGACAGCGGGGCGACGCATCTTCTGACTCACTCATCCTTTATCGGTCAGGTGAAGGCACTTGCGTTTGATGGTACGTATCTGTTTGCAGATGATCAGGAAATTTCACTGATGAGCTCAGAGAATCTTCTGCTAGAAGCAGGCTTACACGATACGGCTTACATCATGTATACATCTGGTACAACAGGTCATCCAAAAGGCATCATGACGACCCATTCCAATATTGCCCGGGTGGTCAAAAATACGAACTACTTAACCATTTCAGAAACAGATACACTGCTGTCACTATCCAACAGCGTATTTGATGGCTTTACATTTGATGTGTATGGCGCACTTTTAAACGGAGCGAAGCTTGTCCTGCCGAAAAAAGAGACCATTTTAGACATGGGCGAGCTGACGGGGCTCATTAAAAGGGAAAACATTTCTGTCATGTTTGTTCCGACTGCATTATTTAATCTTCTCGTTGATGAAGAAACAGACTGGATGCGCAGTGTGCGCAAGGTGCTGCTTGGAGGAGAGCGGGCATCGGTACAGCATGTGAGGAAAGCCTTTGATGTCATGGGGAAAGGCAGACTCATCAATGTCTACGGTCCAACCGAATCAACGGTCTTCGCCACATATTATCCAGTAGATGAGGCTCTGCCGGTAGAGACGTGCTCTATTCCAATCGGAAAGCCGCTCAACCAGACGGGTGCTTATATATTGAGCCAGCACAGGCAGCTTCAACCGATTGGAATGGTCGGAGAGCTTTGTCTGAGCGGCAAAGGGCTTGCGAAGGGGTATTTGAATCGTCCTGATCTGACAAAACAAGCCTTTATCGCCCATCCGTTCGCTGCGGGAGAAAGGCTGTATCGTACGGGAGACTTGGCTTATTTTCGAGCAGACGGTTTGATTGAGTATGCAGGCAGAGTCGATGATCAGGTGAAAATTCGCGGTCATCGAATTGAGCTGACAGAAATTGAAGCCCACCTTCTCATGCATCCAGGCGTAAAGCAAGCGGCCCTAATTGCTGATCAGCATAACACGCAGCATACAAGGCTGCTCGCTTATATGACGTGTGAGGAGGAGTGGAAGGACAAACTCGATGTGATCAAGTCAGGGCTGAAGGAAAAGCTTCCGGCTTATATGCAGCCTCATGAGCTGATCAGACTTGAGAAAATGCCGCTTACGCCAAATGGAAAGGTTGATAAACGTCAGCTGCCAAAGCCAGAGGCGCCTCAAGGAAACCGCCATGTGAAGCTTCCGGTAAATCAGGTAGAACAAAAGCTGCTTGTGATGTGGCGGGAAGTGCTTGAACGAGAGGATATCAGCACAGATGACCATTTCTTTGAGCTTGGCGGACATTCATTAAAAGCGATGTCACTTTTATCCAAGGTGTCGAAGGAATTCGATGTTCAGATGCCCATTCATTTGCTGTTTGAGACGCCTACCATTGAAGCAATCAGCCGTTATATTCAACAGCAGGATCAGGAAGCCGCAGGCTATCTTGTATTCAATGAATCTCAAACGCCAACAGTCTTTGCTCTCCCGCCATTACCAGGCTATGGCTTTATTTATCAGGAAGCCGCAAAAACGCTTGATGGTGTTCGTTTGATCGCCTTTGACTTTATTGAAGCCGATCATCGAATTTCGCAATATGTTCAGCATATCCAGCACCTTCAGCCTGAAGGACCGCTGACTTTGATGGGATACTCTGGCGGGTGCTACCTAGCCTTTGAGCTTGTTCAATCGCTCGAACAAGCAGGGCGGACCGTCGAAAAGGTCATCATGATCGATTCCTATAAGAAAATAGGAGAAAGTGATTTAGAAGGACGATCCATTGATGACGATATAGCAGCGATCGTCCATCAGTCGCAGCAAAGTGAACTTGCCCAAGCGGAGCTCATCCAAGACGCGCTTGCTCAAAAAACGAGGGCCTACTATGAAACTTTTGTTAAGGGGGTGAATCAAGGAGAGATACAAGCAGACATTGACTTCATCCAATCCGAAGAGCAAATTGCGATACCAGACTGGATGGAAAATTGGGAAGCTGCGACGACTGGCGCTTATCGACAATATCAAGGCTATGGTCAGCACGCTGACATGTTCAAAAACAAAGAATGTGCCGCTCAAAATGCACAGCTGATCCAAAAGATAGTCCATCATAAAAATAGAGAAGCAGTCTTGTAAACTTTAGATTAGGCAGGGGTGCACACTGGCAGCCCTGCCTGACAAAAAAGGAAAGGAATTCATATGAAACCATCAACCATTAATCAATCGAATGTACATGAATCAATGGATACGATTTTACAAGATGTACAGAAAACCATTTTACAAACCAACGAAATCGAACGCTTCGCTGTTTTTTCTCGTGAAAAAACCATCCGACCTCGGCCATATCACCTCTCTCATTTATTTCTCGACCATCACATGGAGCAGGAGGCCGCAGTTGAATGGATACAGACGCAAATGGCTTCGCCTGCTTTAGCGGACATGCCTCCAGCCATTTCCTATGGGGGGGATCTAGATGTTAGTGCAGGAGCTCAAACCTTGCAGGACGCTCTAACTGAGGCAGCCAAAACGACAAACGGGCTGACTTATATCATCAATAGTGAAAATGAACTCACGCAATCCTACGCACAGTTAAAGGAGGATGCCGAACGGGTTCTGACGGGTTTAAGGGCACTAGGGCTTGAGCCAGGTGATCCTGTCTTCTTTCAATTTTCATCGAATCATGCGATGGTCACGGCCTTTTGGGCATGTGTGTTAGGTGGATTTGTCCCAACACTTGTATCGGCAGCCCCGACCTATCGGGAAATGAATGCCTCAGTGAAGAAGCTTCATCACGCTTGGAACCTGCTTGAGCACCCGCTCATTCTCACGGATGACTCGCTGATTGATGAGGTGCAAGGCTTAGCTTTACTGTGGCATACAGATCAATTACGTGTCGCAGCCGTTGAACCGATGCTTACTTTAGAAAGAGATCTAGAAGCACACCCAGTCACGCCCGATGATTCCGTCTTTTTTATCCTAACGTCTGGAAGTACGGGGATGCCCAAATGCGTAGAGCATTCGCATAGAAGTGTGCTGGCAAATGTCAAAGGAACAGTAGCAGCCAATCAATTTACACAAGGGGATGTCTCGTTAGACTGGATGCCGTTAGATCATATTGGCGGCATTGTGATGTTCCACCTTGTTAATGTGTACACAGGCTGTAAGCAGATTCGGGCAAGGACAGATGACTTCATCGCTCAGCCGCTGCGCTGGCTTGACTGGATGGACCGCTATCGTGCAACGAAGACGTGGGCACCTAACTTCGCATTTGCGATGATCAATGATTATGAGAAAGAAATCTCTTCGGGGTCATGGGATCTTTCTGCCATGACGTGCATGATCAATGGGGCAGAAGCGGTCGTACCGAAGACGATTCACCGGTTTTTACACCTGCTCGCTCCGCATGGCTTAAAAGGAGACGTCATCAGACCAGCTTTCGGCATGTCTGAAATCTCATCAGCCGTTGTCTTCTCTTTTGCGATTGAGCGGGGAGATGAAAACAGCGGGGTTCTGACCTTTGAGGAAACATCGCTGACAGATCAGCTAAGACCAGCGGAGGCACGTGAGACAGGAACCGTCAGCTTTACAGAGCTGGGGAAACCGATTCCGGGTATCACGATTCGTATCGTCAACCATGAGCATGAGCTTCTTCCCGAAGATCATATTGGCAGCGTGCAAATCAAAGGGCCGACGACGATGAAGGGCTATTACAAGAATGACGAAGCGAATCAAGAGGTTTTTCAAACAGAGGGCTGGTTTCACACAGGTGATTTAGGTTTTCTGCACGAAGGAAGACTGACATTAACCGGTAGAGAAAAAGACATGATCATCATCAACGGGAAAAATTATCACAACTATGAGATTGAAGCCATGGCAGAGGAAGTTCCAGGCGTAGAAACGAGCTTTGTGGCTGCTTCCTCCGTTCGGATGGAGGCATCTGCATCCGATGAACTGATTCTCTTTTTTACACCGAAGCTGTATGAGCCTGCTTATATCATGAGGGCAAGCCAGCACATTAAAACCCATATTGCGACAAAAATGGGCCTTTATGCATCGAGGATTATCCCTGTCCAGAAGCATGCCTTTCCGAAAACAAGCTCTGGAAAAATAGAAAGGGCACAGCTCAAGACAAGGTGGCAGGAAGGTGAATTTGACGAAATCATCAAGGAAATGGACATCAGACTTGAAAATGAACACACCTTGCCTGACTGGAGTTATCAAAAGAAGTGGACACCTGCTCCGTTTCATGAAACTGAAAAGCAAACAGCAGGGGACATAGTGATCTTTGCAGATGCATTAGGGCTGGCAGATCAATTGAGATCCCTCTCAAACAATGAACAAACCTATATTACGGTTGAACCGGGTCAAGCATTCACACAACTCACACATACTCACTTCATCATCCACCCGAATCGGCCGTCAGACTACGAACAGCTCTTTGAGTCGCTCCGTTCGTATGGCGTTTCGGTGAAACAAATCATTCACCTTTGGAACTACACAGACAAGGAAGACACACTTCAAGCGGCAATGGCGAAGGAAGCGCAGAAGACTGGCAGCATGAGTGCATTATATGTAATAAAAGCGATTGCCGCTTATGAGGAACCTGTAGAGATCACCTTTGTCTCAGCTCATGCGATGAATTTGCCAGAAGATCAAACGCATCATGTAGAAAAAGCAACGACAACAGGATTGATGACAGCTGTACAGCATGAATGGCCGTTTATCAAGGTGCGATGTCTTGATTTTTCTCTAACAGAATCGGCTGACCGTTCTCATGCATCAGCGATCATGACAGAGCTTACACAGGACACAAGCCATCATATTGCTGCTTACCGCGAAGGTGTTCGTTATATTCCTCTTTTATCACCGCTACATCTGGAAAAAGATCAAAAGAGGAAGAAACCTCCATTTGAATCATCTGGGCTTTACGTGATGACAGGCGGGCTTGGCGGAATTGGACGGATGCTGAGTGAACACCTTCTGACGTCCTATCAAGCGCATCTTGTGCTACTTGGAAGAAAGGCACGAGAGGCTTTATCTGCGGAGCAGCAAGACGTATTAACCTCACTTGAGAAACAAGCGGAAAAGTGCGGCGGCATAGTTTTTTATGAAGAAGTGGACATGACGGACGCAAAAGACATTGAAGCCATTATCTCAAGACAAGAGGCGGCTCGGGGCAAAAGGCTACATGGCGTGATTCATTTCGCTGGCATCATTCAAGAGGATCTGCTTGCTGATATGACGACTGCGTCCTTAGATGAGATGTACGAAGCAAAGGTATATGGCACGATTGCGCTTCATGAAGCGGCTTCTAAACGGCAAAATGTCTTATTTCTTTCTAGCTCGTCAGCACGAACGTTAAAGGGCGGGATGACCGTAGGCGCTTATTGCGCTGCCAATGAGTTCGTTGAACAATTTGCTCATTATCAAAGGCTGACATCTACAGTGAAGCCGTACTGCTTTAGCTTTAGTATGTGGGATGAGATCGGAATGAGCGAAGGATCGATGATCAAAGGCATGTTAAAAGAAAGAGGCTATCTTCCGATTCCAAAGCGGGCGGGCATTCAGACGATGCTGGCATGTTTGCTGACAGATGCGCCTCTCATTTATATAGGATTAGATCGGTCGAAGCAAGACATTCAAGAAATGAGCCAAGCGGAGAGGCAAACAGAGCAAGCCGTGTATGTCTTTTTTAAAACCGACAAAACAAAGGCCATTGAAGAACGGCTGTATCAGTCCATTTATACGTGTTTGCAGTCTCATCTATCTAATGAATATTCCGTTCATCTATTTCCTGAGGAATACTGGAAAGAATCAGAGGATGGCGTGCCGGATGAAGCGCATTTCAAAGCATTCATTGAGGAAAGTGGACAGGATGCAGAGGACAGAGCGCCTCAAACGGAGACGGAGAAACTTTTGGCAAACATTTGGTCCGAGCTGCTTGATGTCTCAAATGTCAGCTGCGGTGATCATTTCTTTCTACTCGGGGGTCATTCGCTCAAGGCAACGCAAATGCTATCTGCGGTGAGACAAAGAATGGGATTTGACGTGCCGCTTGCTGTTCTTTTTGAGCATACGAGACTTGGGGAATTAGCGGAATGGATCGATTCGCATGCAAAAGCGGATGAAGCGGTGCAGGTGCGGAAAATGGAAAAGGGGCAGGAGATTCCGATGTCCTATGCCCAGCAAAGACAGTGGTTTCTTTATCAATTACAGCCCGATCTTCCATTTTACAATAATACAATTTCCTTTCGGATGAATGGACCTTTAGATGTGAAGGTGCTTCAGCGCAGTCTTCAGCAAATGGTGCAAAGGCATGAATCGCTCAGAACTTCCTTTACCATGAGCGGCGATGAACCGGTGCAGATCATACATGGGCATATGACCCTTCCAGAGCTTGAAGTGGTGGATCTATCAGATCTGACAGCACAGAAAGAAAAAGAACAAAAAGCGGCTGAATGGGCAAAAAGAGAGGCGGGCACACCTTTCCGCTTAGAGCATGATCCGCTCTTTCGGGTAAAACTGATTCGGCTGTCTGAAACAGATCATTTGCTGCTGATGTCCATTCACCACATTGTGTCAGATGGCTGGTCGGTTGGGATTGCCGCAAGAGAGCTGTCTGAGTGGTATACAGCGATGATTGACAAGAGAGAGCCTGATCTTTCGCCGCTGCCAATTCAATATGCGGATTACGCCCTATGGCAGAAGGAGTATTTGACTGAAGAGACGCTGCAAAAGCAGCTTTCCTATTGGAAGGAGCAATTTGCGGTCCCTGTAGAAGATTTGGTTTTGCCGTATGACTACCCGAGGCCGGCCGTTCAATCCTATAAGGGAAAAACGAAAAAATACCACTTGTCGAAGTCGTTATCTGAGCAGCTGGCTGCCCTTTCTAACAAGACAGACAAAACCCTTTATATGACGTTACTGACTGCCTTTTCTACCTTGCTGCATCGATTATCTTCACAGGATGAGTTTGTGATTGGATCAGTCATTGCTGGGAGAAATCGGACGGAGATGGAGCATCTCATCGGATTCTTCGTGAATACGCTGGCACTTCGGATCGATCATAGCGGGAATCCTGCTTTCACTGAACTATTAGAGCGGGTGAAAGAAACAACAATGGGCGCCTATGCGCATCAGGATGTGCCGTTTGAAATGGTCGTAGATGAGCTGAATATTGTACGTGAGGCTGGCAGACAGCCGCTGTTTCAGGTCATGTTCGTTCTGCAGAACCTGCCGCTTGAAGCTTCTCCGATGGGGGAGGCGACATCCGTTTTAGCCATTGAAGATAACGATACCGCCAAATTTGATCTATCCCTGTTTGTTTTTGAAGGGGCGGAGGGTCTTCAATTAAAACTGGAGTATGATGTGGACTTATTTTCTGACGACACGATGGATCGGTTCCTTCGGTACTACGAGCATCTGCTTGAGCGTATTTGTGAAAATCCAGCGCAGCCGATTAGACAAATGAATTACCTGCCAGAAAAAGAGAAGCATCAGCTGCTCTATGAATGGAGCGGGAAAACGGATCAGCCTGCAGGCCCGCTTCTTATCACGGAACGATTTGAAGCGCAGGTGAGAAAGTCACCCGATGCCATCGCTCTCGAATTCGGGGAAGAGCAGTGGACGTATCGCGTGTTACAAGAGAAAGTAGACCGGCTTGCCGCTTATTTACAGCAGCGAGGTGTGACGCCGCATGAACCAGTAGGGCTGCTCATCGACAGGTCGCCTGAAATGATTCTTGGGGTGCTGGCGATTGTGAAAGCAGGAGGCGCCTATGTGCCAATTGATCCTGAATATCCAGATGCCCGCATTGATTATATGCTGAGGGATACAGGTATTCAGCTGTTACTGACAAAAAATGAATGGCTGAAAAAGGTGTCAATCAGTCAAACCGAACTCATTTGTCTTGATGAGGGATATGAAGAATTTTTATCAGAAGCAGAGCTCATACCTGCTGCCTTAAAACCTGATGGACTCGCTTATATCAATTACACGTCAGGATCAACTGGACACCCAAAAGGGGTTTTGATCCCGCATCAAGCAGTCATCCGGCTTGTCTGTGAAACAGATTATGTCACCCTTGATGAACATACGCGCATTTTACAAATCGCCAGCTTCTCCTTTGATGCCTTTACGTATGAAATATGGGGAGCCCTTCTAAACGGAGGAAGGCTGATCCTGACCGATCGAAATACGATTTTATCAATGGATACACTGGCTGACACGCTGAAATCATACAAGATTACAACAGGATTTCTGACGGTGCCGCTGTTCAACCGATTGATAGAGGAATATCCAGAAGCCTTATCTGGATTCGATGCCTTATTGGTCGGTGGAGATGCGCTCTCAGCTGCTCATATCCGCAAGGCACTGCCGTATTTACCTGACGGGCTTTTAAACGGCTATGGACCAACTGAGAATACGACGTTCTCCTGTGTGCATCACATTCGCTCATTAGACGAAGGGCAGGCGACAGTTCCTATCGGTCAGCCAATTGCTTATTCACAAGCCTATGTATTAGACGACCAGCTGCAGCCGGTTCCGCAGGGTGTCATTGGAGAGATCTACGTTGGCGGAACAGGGCTGGCACTCGGCTACCTTGGAGATGAAGAAAAAACATCGCAATCATTTATCCCGCATCCTTTCCAAAAAGGAGCGCGTTTATATAAAACAGGTGATATGGGCCGCTGGCTCCCAAATGGTCACATCGACTGCCTTGGAAGAATCGATCATCAAGTGAAAATTCGCGGACACCGCGTCGAATGCGGAGAAATTGAAGCCGCTATGTTGAAGTTTGATGACATCACAGAATGTGCCGTTATCCCGCATCAGCACGAGAGTGGTCATAAGCGATTGATCGGTTATTTTGTCCAAAAAGGCAGCATGACCACGCAAGACATTCGCCAAAACTTAAAAGACATACTGCCAGATTATATGGTGCCAAGTCTATTAATAGAGCTCGAGGAACTGCCGCTCACGCCAAACGGCAAGGTAGACCAAAAGCGTCTCCCGCCGCCAGAGTGGAGACAGGAAGAAGTGGACAAACCAGCAGATAAGGCACTCAGTGAGGAAGAACGAGTGCTGGAAAAAGTGTGGACTCAGCTTCTTGGCACTCCTTCAATTGGTGTACATGATAACTATTTTGAGCTTGGCGGAGATTCCATTATTGTCATACAAATGGTGGCACGCCTAGCACAGGAAGGCTACATCATACAGCCGAGAGATGTATTTGAAAAACAGACCATTTCGCAGCTGGCACGCGCTATGAAAAGAGCGGATGTGTCTGTGTCCTATGATCAATCGCCTGTTACAGGAGAAGTTCGTCTGCTTCCAATCCAATCTTGGTTTCTTGAGCAATCGATGATAAACCAGGATTATTGGAATCTATCAGCACATATTGAATTCAAGCAATCCGTACAACCCAAACAGTTGTCACAGGTTTTCTCAAAGCTTGTCGATCATCACGATATGCTGAGAGCCATTTATACAAAAGCAGCGGATGGCACATGGATTCAAACCATTCGTGCGCCTGGCATCACCCCTTGTGTCACATTCTTTGATTTGACGGATGTTTCTCATGAGGAAGCGCTAGAGCAAATTCGCTTGGAGACAAGCGCTTGTCAAGGAACATTGTCATTAGAGCGGGGAGAAGTGATTAAAGCCATTCTTTTTCAGACAAGTGATCGTACGTCTGAACTCTTTATGGCAGCCCATCATCTTGTAATGGATGGAATATCGTGGCGCATCATACAGGAAGATTTATTAAATGGATTGAAGCAGCTTGCAGCAGGGCAGGAGATCACACTTGCAAAGAAAACCGCTTCCTATCAGCAGTGGGCAGATGCACTCTATGAATATGCACAAACCGATCAATTACAAGAGCAGGTTCCTTTTTGGCAAAAGATCATGGATCAAGAGGAAGAAGGTTCTCCTTTTCAAACACCTGCGCTTTCTAATATAGAAGAACATGCAGAGATCCTGTCCGTTCAATTGACGAAGGATCAAACAGACATTTTACTAAGGCACGCATCACAAGCGTACCGAACAGAGGTCAACGATTTACTCTTATCAGGACTTGCGCAAGCTGTTGGAAAGTCAATATTGATTACGTTAGAAGGGCACGGACGCGAGGATTTATTTGAACAGATGGATTTGTCACGGACAGTCGGCTGGTTTACAAGCTCTTATCCTATTTTTATTCCTTTTATTCAAACCGATGTGGAAAGACAAATCAAAGATGTCAAAGAAACCTTAAGAGCTGTGCCGCAAAAGGGGATCGGTTATGGCTTGCTTCAATACATGTCAGCATCTCGCTTACACAAAACAGCAGCGCCGCAGATGAGTTTTAATTACCTTGGACAGTTAGATCAAATAGATGGTGAGGCAAATCTGTATTTAGCAGATGAACGAAATGGACATGTACATGATCCAAAAGCAGAAAGACAGCATTTGATCGATGTATACGGATACGTTGTCAGTGGTCAGCTTCAGATGAATTTTATGATCAATCGTGAACTGCTTCAGGAGGAAGAGGTGCGTCAGTTACCTGAACGGTTTAGAGAAAAAATGGAGGACATTCTGACGCATTGTAAAGAGACAAAAGGCGGCTTTACGCCATCTGATTTTCCAATGGTCCAGCTTACGCAAAAGCAAATAGATGAGCTCCCGCTTCCAGATCATGTGGTGGATGTGTATCCACTATCTCCGATGCAGCAAGGGATGCTGTTTCATGCACTGTTAGATCAAGCGTCACAAGCGTATTTTGGTCAGGTGCATATGACGCTCGAAGGCTTAACAGACGGCGAAACCTATGAAAAAGCATGGAATCTGCTTGTAGAACGTCATTCGATTTTGCGGACAAGATTCGCTTGGGAGGGGCTAAAGGAGCCTGTCCAGCTGATTCAATCAGAAGGAAGCATTCACCTCACTCAGCACAATGTGCGCCACCTGAGTGAAACGGATCAGAAGGAAACCATTGAGCATTATTTACAATCCGATCGTTCAAAGGATTTCGAATTAGAAGATGCGGCTGAACCGCTTATTCGTATCGCTTTGTTCCATCGTGACGAGAAAACATGCACGTTTGTTTTTAGCTTTCATCATATTTTAATCGATGGCTGGAGCCTGTTCGGCTTAATTGAGGAATCCTTTTCAATGTACCGCTCTCTTGTGGATGAACGAGAGATGAACCTTCCTGCTGTGCGTCCATATAAAGATTTTATTGAGTGGCTGCAAAAGCAGGATCAAGAGAAGGCGCAAGAGTTCTGGAAACATTATATGTCAGGAGTGGAGGAAGCCACACCACTTCCTGGGGACGGAGAGCAGACTTCGGATGAAGGAGCAGGTATTGATCAATTTAGTATCAAACTGACGCCTGAAATGCAGCAGAAGCTGGAGAAGATGACAGGGACACAGAAGGTCACGATGAGCACACTGATTCAGGCGGCATGGGGGCTGCTATTGCACCTTCATTCTGGCTCAGAGGATGTCGTGTTCGGTGTCACAGTATCTGGCCGGCCGGCGGATTTACCAGAGGTTGAAAGCATGACAGGGCTCTTTATTAACACCTTGCCGCTCCGTTTGCCAATCACACCAGACAGGACCATTGCCGAGCTGCTTACGCAGACGCAGGAAACGGTTTTTCACATGCGAGAATTCGAGTATACCGTACTGCCAGATATTCAGCAGATGACCCAAATTCCGAATGGAGAATCATTGTTTAACAGCATTGTCGTGTTTGAAAACTATCCGATTGAATCAGTAGAGCCGTATGGTGTACGAATCTTAGACATAGCAAGTCATGAAGAAACAAACTATGACCTGACCCTTGTGGCTGTACCGGGAGATACGCTGGAGCTTCGGGTCACATACCGCTTCAATCAATATACAGAAAAACAAATACAATCGCTGATGCAGCAGCTGATCCACACACTTGAAGCCATGACAGAACAAGTGGAGACGCCACTCTCTTCCTTCACGATCGTAACAAATGAAGAAAAAGAGCGGATGATCACCGATTGGGCGAAAAACGCGCAAGTCAGCGTGCTGTACCCAGATCAAGAAGAGGTTTATTCAGGTGTACACGATCCTTCGTGTGAGACGGAAATATATGTCCTGAGCGAAGAGCATCAGCTCATGCCGGTAGGATTTTCTGGAGATATTTTTATCGGTGCAAAGGATATCAAAGCACTTTGCGGGGAGCTTGCCGATTGGATGGAGACGCATAAAATTCCGCACCCATTCAAACATCAAACAGGTGAATACCTCTATCCGACAGGGGATGTCGGCGTTTGGATTGAAAAAAACAAGATTCAGATTTTGGATTGGATGTAGGAGGAGAAGAACGATGTTAGTGAGTAGACGAAAAGGACATGCAGCAAATCATATCTTCAGAATCAACGGAAAACGAATCGATCTGAAAGCATTAGAACAGGTCATGATGCTTCATTTTCCGCTAAAGGAATGTGCACTCATCCCGAAGAAAAATGAAGAAGGCAGCCTCTCGCTTGTGCTATTTGCACAGGCGAAGGATCCTTCGCTGACAAGAGAGGACTTGATGAAAGGCCCGCTTCATCCCCATGAAGTACCAGCCGTTCTCGTCTTATTGCCTTCCTTGCCAAGGGCAGAAAGTGGAGCAGTCGATACAGAAGCATTGCTTTCGATTGAAATCATAGATGAAGAGGAATTAAGAAAGATAGAAGAGCGTACCAAAGCCATAGATGGAGTGGAGGAAGCGGCCGTTTTCATTGAAGGTCAGACAGAAAAACAATCGGTCTATCACCTCGATGACCTGTTTCCTGATCGACAGCGTACTCAAGGGAACGTACCGATCTCTAAGACTGAAGTGGTCGAAACAAAGCAAGCATCCGCTCATGAAAAGCCGCCCGCACTTGTGTATGGCGGGGATGTCATGAAAAAACCAGGCACTCCTGTCACACTGACAGAGGTGCTGATTCGATCAGCCTTTATGTCACCTGACCGCGGGGTGACCTATATCAAAGAAGGCGGGCGCACGTTGACCCAAACCTACCCTGAGTTACTCACAAACGCAGAACGGGTTCTGTCTGGTTTAAGGAAAGCAGGGCTGACAAACGGCGATCAAGTGTTACTTCAATTAAAAGATCATCAAGATTTCATCACCGTGTTCTGGGGCTGTATTCTCGGTGGCATCATTCCGACCCCAGTCTCTGTGCCGCCTGTTTATAATGAGATGAATCAAGGAGTGAACAAGCTCAAGGGCGTGTTTCAGCTGCAAAATAAACCGTTCATTATTACAAACGAAGCAAGTGCTGAGGACATTGCTGGGCTGCGTGAAACATTTGAGGCAAAAGAAATACCTATTTTAACAGTAGAAACATTGCTTGCGTGTGAACCGGATGAACAGCATTATGAACCAGAGCCGGATGAGCCTGTGCTTCAGTTGCTGTCTTCAGGAAGTACGGGTGTGCCTAAGTGTATCCGTCATAACCATCAAAGTATCTTATCTCGAATCATCTCCTTTGAGCAGACAAATGGCTTTACGCATGAGGATGTGTCGCTTAACTGGATGCCGCTTGATCATGTAGGAGGCATTGTCATGTTTCATGTGCATGACGTCTACCTTGGCTGCCAGCAGATTAGTCCATCCATTGATCAATTGATCGAGCGGCCGATGGTGTGGCTGGATTGGATAGAAACATACGGCGTCACAAGGACATGGGCACCGAATTTTGCTTTTGCCATGATGAATGAATATGAGGATGACATTCGCAAGGGGAGCTGGGATCTCTCCACACTGACTTATATCATGAATGCAGCCGAAGCGGTTGTGCCAAAAGTGACGCAGCGCTTTATGCATATCATGGGTCAGCACGGATTAAGCCGCCATGCGATGGTGCCGGCGTACGGCATGTCTGAAACATCCTCAGCCATTGTTCAATCAAAGAAATTCATGCGGCATGGTGATCAGGATGGACAGCTGACGATTGATCAGACCTCGTTAACAGGTGAGATCCAATACGTGGCGCAAGATCATCCGCACAAAATGACGTTTACAGAAGTCGGTGCACCCATTCCGTCTGTATGGATTCGGATTGTAGATGAACATCACCATGTACTGCCAGAAGATCAGGTCGGGCGCTTGCAGGTGAAGAGTCCAACGATTATGATGGGCTATTATCAAAATGAGGAAGCCAATCAAGAGGTATTTAACGAAAATGGCTGGTTTCACACAGGGGATTTAGGGTTTATTCATGAAGGGCGTCTTGTTCTGACAGGTCGAGAAAAAGACATCATCGTCATCAACGGAGCCAACTATTTGAATTACGAAATTGAAGCGGTTGTGGAAGAGGTGGACGGGGTTGAAGTCACCTTTGCCGCTGCGTATGGCATATACAATCCCGAATCAAGCAACGACACGCTTGCCGTCTTTTTTGTCTCGCAAAAGGATTCGATAGAGGAACAAATCACGATGATTCAGCAGATTAGAGAGGCCATCATTCGAAAGATCGGGATAGAGCCTGATCACATCATTCCGGTGAAAAAAGACCAATTTCCGAAAACAGAGAGTGGGAAAATCCAACGTGCCCAATTAGGTGCGGCTCTAAAAGATGGCGTGTTCCGTGACGTTGAACGGGCACTGGATCTTGCTTCTGAAAATGAACAAACACTGCCAGATTGGTTTTTCAAACGCACTTGGGCAAAGGAGCATATTGGTCCGTCTCAGCCTTCTGCTGATCATGTACTCGTTTTCGAGGATGAAAAAGGGCTTTCCCAATCGCTTTACGCACAATTAGAACAAAGAAATCAGTCCTATGTTTCTGTGAAAAAAGGGCATGAATTTTTGCGTCTGTCCAAAGGAATGTACCAGATGAATCCGAGAATCAAGGGGGATTATGTCAGGCTCGCTGCAGCACTTGAAGCAGATGAACTAAAGACAGGGCACGTGCTCCATCTGTGGAATGTGACAGACAAAGAAGCCATCGTTAAGCCTGCTCGGTTCAAAGAAATGCATGCGAGTACCAATCAATCTATTTTGTACTTGTATCAAGCTTGGAGACAAGAAAACAAAGAGCCAGTCCGGCTTGTCGTGGTGACAAAGGGTGGTCAATTTGTTAGCCCTGAAGACGATCTCCATGTGGAGAAAACGTCGCTCGTTGGTTTATTAAAAACCATCCCGCAAGAATGGGAAGGAGCAGAGGTGTCCCATATTGATATTGAAGCGGAGCATGTGGAACAGGATGCAAAGCACATTGCTGAAGAGCTGTCAGCGATTCATATAAAAGCAGAGGTGTCATACCGAAACGGGCACAGGTTCGTTCCAAAGCTGGAAAAAGTCGATATGATGGAAGCGCCTCAAACAGAAGGGTTTTTAGAATATGAAGGTCTTTATTTATTGACTGGAGGACTTGGCGGTATTGGATTTGAGCTGTCTAAGCAGATGCTCCAATTTGGTCTAAAGCTCGTCTTGATTGGAAGGACAACTCTGGAAGGCAGCTTGGAAAAGAAAGAGGCGTTCTCCCAGCTAAAAGGCCTCGGTGACGTCATCTATGTACAAGCGGATGTGACCGATTTAGCTGACGTCGAGCGGGCAATTTACAAAGCAGAAAAACATTTTGGTCAATCCATCCGTGGTGTTCTGCATTTAGCCGGGGCTGGCAATGTGTCAGAGCATTTTCAGCATGCGGATAAGTATACACTGGCTCATACGTCAGAAGAGGATTTCACAAAGGAGCTGTCAGGGAAAGCGGATGGAGCGTTTGTCCTGCAGGAAGCCTTCAAGCATGACCCGGCAGTACCGCTCGTCTTTTTTGGATCAGTGAATGGCTTTTTTGGCGGCACAACATTCGGGGCATACTCTGCAGCCAACAGCTTGTTAGATGGACTTGCGCACGCTCTCACCTTTCAAGAAGAAAGACGAGCGATTTCATTGAACTTCAGCATGTGGGATAATCTTGGTTTGTCTAAGGGACATACAGGAGCAGCGCTAACCATTCGCAAGGGATTTCAATTGATTGGAAAGGAGCAAGGTCTCCATTCATTATGTCTAGGTGCCCGGCTGAATGAAGCGCATCTATTTATCGGACTAGACGGAGCCAATCCAGAAATTGCTGAATATCTTCAGCCAGCACCAATACCGACTTTTGAGAAAAAGCTTTTTTACACGGTTCAGCCTGGCAAAGAAGTGCATGTTGAAGATATCGCAGGCGTAACAAAAGGTGACTGGGATATTCAGCAAGTACAAGAAATACCGAAAAAACAAGATGGCTCTATTGATCATGAAGCCCTCAAGCTGAATCAGCACAAAAATGGACAACCCCTTGAAAAGCAATTGCCAGAAACGAAAACAGAGCGAATCCTTGCTGCCATATGGGAGGACATTTTAGACGTTGATCGTGTGTACAAAGAGGATCAATTCTTTGACCTAGGCGGGCATTCATTAAAGGCGACTCAAACCATTTCTCGGATCAATCATGAATGTTCAATCAAGGCGCCTTTAAAAATATTATTTGAAAGCAAGCATCTGGCACATCTGGCACAAATGGTTGATGACATCAAAGGGGCACCGGCTGTTCAGGATGCTAAGATTCCAAAGCTGGAAAAGCTAACAAGCTATGAGCTGTCACATGCTCAGAAGCGTATTTGGTTCTTATCCACATTAGAAAAGAGCCATCATTACAATATATTAGGTGCTTGGAAACTGACAGGACAACTGCACATTCAAGCGTTAACGAAAGCGATTGGTCTGTTAACGAAACGTCATGAAGCCCTGCGTGCAACATTTAAATCGCTTGGCGGCAAGCCGGTTCAACTGATACGTGAAGACCTTCCGTCATCCGTCACAGTTGCGAACTTCTCATTATTTAATGAAAAAACAAGAACGAGAAGGCTCAAGCAGCTTATTCAGCAAGAAGCGAACCGCATTTATGATCTAGAAAGAGGGCCTCTTTCGCAGTGGACGATTGTGGATATGGGCAATGAGGAATATTATCTTCTTTGCGCCCAGCACCACATCATTTCAGATGCATGGTCGCTCAGCCTGCTCATTCAGGAGTTAGAAGTGGCATATGACGGGCTTCTTGCAGATGAATCGCCGCAGCTCCCGGCGCTCGAAATCGAATGGACAGATTATGTACACTGGGAAAATGAACAATTAAAGCATCATCAAGGAGATCAAACCTATTGGCTCAAGACCTTACAAGGTGAACTTCCAGTGCTAGAGCTGCCGTTTGACCGCCCTCGTCCGCCAGTTCAAACATTTAACGGAGCTACAGAGCAAATCGTACTGGATGAACCGCTTATCCGCCGTTTGCAGGCTTTGTCCAAGCAGCAGGGCACAACGCTCTTCATGACGATGCTGTCAGCCTACTACGTCCTGCTTCACAAGCTGTCAGGACAGACAGATATTATCATTGGCTCACCGATCGCAGGGCGCGATGCCAAGCAATCAGAGAAGCTCGTTGGAATGTTTGTGAATACACTCGCGCTGAGACAGGATATCTCCACAGCAGATACATTTGCTGATGTCATGGAAAGCGTGAAAGAGATGACGTTAAAAGCATTTGAGCATCAGCGTTATCCATTTGACAAGCTTGTCGATGATCTTTCGTTAGATAGAGATTTAAGTCGATCGCCTATTTTCCAAGTGGCCATGGGTTATGTAACAGATTCACTCAATGTAAATCTCAAAGGGCTGACAAGTGAACATGTAATGGTCCATCATACAGTGTCGAAATTTGATCTCACCCTGCATGTATTTGAACAAGGAGATCAGCTGTCGATCCATGTGGAATACAATACAGATTTATTTGATCAAGAGACCATCCATCGTTATATGAATTATTATCTTCATCTGCTAGATGGCATGACGGCTCAGCCTGAACGTACATTTTCTGACTATTGCATAATGGACAAAGCAGAACAGGCTGCCATGATTATAGGGAAAAACCAAACGGCTACGCCGTATCCAAAACGGACAATTCAAGAGCTGTTTGAAGAACAGGTGCATCGTGATCCGCACCGCATTGCCTTGTCCTATTTGGAAGAGCACATGACGTATCAAGCCTTGGATGAGAAGGCAACACAGCTTGCTGCTTACTTGCAGTCAAAAGGAATTGGACCAGGTTCACTTGTACCGATGCTTTTTGATCGTTCCTTTGACATGATTGTCTCGGTGCTTGGTATCGTCAAGTCTGGTGCAGCGTATGTTCCGATGTCACCTGAATATCCAGATGCACGCATCCGCCTTATCATTCGCGATACGCAAAGTGATGTGCTCATCACTCAGTCTCATTTTGCGAATCGTCTAGTAGACTTTACAGGTACAAAGATTAATATGGACAAGCCGTTACCAGAAACAGATGCAGTGTATCAAAGAGAACAATCGATCATAGGGGAAGACCAGCTGGCCTATGTCAATTACACATCAGGCTCAACAGGTACACCAAAAGGCGTGATGCTTCCCCATGCAGGAGTTATCCGTCTGGTTAGAGAAACAAATTATATTAAACTAGGTCCAGATGATAAGATGCTTCAGCTCTCAAACTATGCTTTTGATGCCTTTACATTTGAGTTGTGGGGAATGCTACTGAATGGCGGTCAGCTGATCCTGATTCCCAAATATGCCGCACTGAATATGGATGAATTATCACGGCTGATCAAAACGCATCAAGTGACAGCCAACTGTCTGCCAACCGCCTTATTCAATCGGCTGGTGGAGCACGATCCAAAAAGTGTAGCTAGCTACCGCACATTACTCGTTGGCGGAGAAGCGATGTCTAGTGAGCATGCCCGAAAGGCACTGCCGCATATGGAAGGTGTGCTCATCAATGCTTACGGTCCAACAGAAAACACAACCTTAGCAACAACACATCAAATCACCGACATGCCAGAGGACGCAAGGTCAGTCCCAATTGGTGTCCCGGTATCGAACTCAACTGTCGTCATACTAGATGATGCGCTCAACCCGGTGCCAGCAGGCGTCAAAGGAGAAATCTATATCGGCGGCACAGGGCTGGCAAAAGGATACCTTCATGATCCAGAGCGAACGCAGGAGCGGTTTATTAACAATCCATTTCCTGAACTAGGAGGAGACAGGCTGTATCGTTCAGGTGATCTTGGTACATGGCGTTCAGATGGCACCATTGAATATCTCGGCCGAAAAGACAACCTCGTAAAAATTAGAGGCTACCGGATTGAATGTGGAGAAGTTGAGACAGCGCTCCTGAAGCATCCGCAAGTAAAGGAATGTACAGTCATCGCCAAAACGTATGGCAGCTCTAAACGGCTCGCTGCCTACCTTGTCACAGATGGAGAGAATCCTGTTCCAGGCTGGAAAGCTTTTTTGCAGGAAAGCCTGCCAGGCTACATGATTCCAAGTTACTTTATTGTAATGGAAGAAATGCCAGTCACAACGAACGGAAAGGTTGATCAAAAAGCACTGCCAGAGCCGACAGAAACGCTCTCTCTTTCCAAGGGGGATGACAAACCAGTCACCGAAACGCAGGAACAAATTGTCACAGCTTTCAAGGAAGTGCTTGGTGTCAAACAAGTAGGCATGCATGACTCATTCTTTGATCTAGGCGGCGATTCGATTATGAGTATCCAGGCTGTTGCCAAATTAAAAGAAAAGGGGATTCGTGTTGATCCAAAATGGATTTTCATGCATCCAGAACCGGCTCAGCTAGCCGCACATGTGGACGCAATGCCAGAGGCAGGGGAGCATGTCGAAAGGTCTCCGAAGGACTATGTGATCGAGCTGAAAAAAGGTGATCCAGCCGAACCGAGGATTTTCTTTGCACCGCCTGCCGGTGGAACGGTCATGGGCTATATCGATGTTGCTAAGCTGATGACACATCAAGGTGCTGTTTATGCCATGCAGTCTCCTGGCTTATATGAGGATGAAGAACCGCAATTCCTTCATTACACAGAGCTTGTCACCATTTTTATTGAAGCCATTGAGACCTTCTATCGACCTGGCATTGACTATCTAGCAGGGCATTCAATGGGCGGGCACCTTGCCTACGGAATGAATCAGCGGCTCTGCCATGCAGGAAAAGCGCCGAAAGGATTGATCATTTTAGATACGGTGCCAGTGCTAAGAGATGAGGCCGATCAGGCGCTCCATGCCGATATGAACGAAGAAGAAGTGAAAATGCTTGCGCTTGTCCTTGGAATGGGGAATCTCGTCGGCATCCAACCAGAAGCATTACAAGGGCTGAGCTTCCAAGAAGTGAAACAGACAATACTCAAAGAGGCAGAAAAGGATGAAGTGGTTCATCAATTTATGAATGATCAGTATTTAGATAAATATTTGCAAATGCAAACGCATAATACGATCATGTCACAAGCCATTGAATTAGAAAAAGAACCATTCCCTGTGCCGTTTTATATTGTACAAAGCAGTGATCACGCCATCGATTTCCAGAAGAAGTTCTCAGACTGGGAGGCTTATACGAAAGGATCGTGCTCCTATTATCACATCAAAGGAGATCATGTCACCATGATGAAAAGGCCGCAGGCAGATGATCTGGCACGGATTCTTCAAACGATTATAAAGGGGTAAGGACGTATGAATCAGTTATTTAAAACCTTTGAAAAAAGATCAGACCTTATTCAGCTTATTTGTTTTCCTTTTGCAGGTGGTTATTCCGCCTCGTACCGCCCGCTTTTTGAACAGCTAAAAGGCACTGCCGAAGTAACAGCAGCAGAGCCCCCAGGTCATGGAACCAATTTCATGCCGCTCGAAACGAGCATTGACCGATTGGCTGAGCTGTACAAAGCAGGGCTCACGGGCAACCTGAACCGCCCATTTATCCTGTTCGGACATTCCATGGGAGGACTTGTCGTGTATAGACTGACGCAGCTGCTAGAAAAGGAAGGAATTGATCCTGCAGCAGTCGTGATCTCAGCCATTCAGCCGCCGCAAACAAAACGACAGATTCTGACCCATTTATCGAATGAAGCATTTGTTCAGCATATTGCCGAAATGGGCGGGATTCCAAAGGAATTATTAGAGAATAAACCAATGATGGATTACTTTACGCCATCCTTACGTGCAGACTATCAGGCGCTGGAAACCTTCGAGCACAAAGATCAATCCGTCATCGAAACACCCGTTTATTTATTCAATGGAATAAAAGATGAAAAATGCATGCAAGATGCAAACGGCTGGCTGCCATGGGCAAAAACCATCGAACGCACCAATTTCGATGGAGGACACATGTACATCAACACACACCTCGAGCACTTCGCAGAACAGATGAGACATGTGATGGACCTTGCAGCCAAACAACAATTAATGAAACATTAAAAGAAAGCGGTCCTCGTTAAAGGGACCGCTTTTTCTTATGAATTTCGCTTCTTCACCACATTCCCGCCAATCACCCCGCCAATGACCAGCACACCTCCGATGAGATGATACCAATCGATTGTTTCATGTAAAATGAGAACCCCAGCGGCGACCGTAATAAACGCAGATAAATTGTTAAAGATGCTGACCTTTGCCGCTTCAAGCTGAGAGAGGGCGAAGTTTGATAAATATGCCGTGAGAAGTGAAGAAAGAATGCCTAAAAAGAGCATCGACCATAGAAAGGATGGTTGTGTAAATGGGCTGAAAAAGTGCGGCATTGTCCCGTTTACCGAATGCCGAATGAGCGCAGCGGCATTGAAGAAGACAAATCCAAAGAATGTCATCACGAAGGTGAGTTCAATCACATGGAAGCGCCGTGTAATCACCCGGGCAAATACACTATATGCGCTGGATGATAAGGCTGAAAGCAATATCAGTACATAGCCGATCATGTGTGAATGCTTTACATCAATTCCCTTCATGACAAAGAGAAGCATTACCCCGCACACAGAAAGAATGGTAAACAGCACTTGTATCCATGTCGCGCGTTCCTTTAAAAACCACGCTGCTAGCACCATCGTCAGAATGGGAATCGTTGCCTGGATAATACCAGCCTCTGACGAAGAGGTATACATCAGCCCCCATACTTGAAAAGCAAAAAACAACACAGGGTAAAGCAAGGAAAACGGTACGATGTAGAGAAGATCACGCCATTGAATAGAGAGACGGTTCTTCTTTCGTAAAAATGGATACAGCAATAGTGCGGCTGCAAAAGAAATCGTAAAGCGGTGTGCCAATAAATCGATCGGGTTTGCTGATTCTAATGCAATTTTGACAAACAAAAATGAAAAACCAATAATCGTGGCGTAGCCTATCGCGGCAGCATACGCTTTCTGTTTTGAAATGTTCACAACTTGACTCCTTACACGAGCATGCATGCTTCAGTTGAATTGACCGGTTCTGTTCTTCTATCGTAATCGGATCATCTAAGGTGTACAATAAGAGAACATGATATCTGTACCGGTACAAGGAGGAAGCGGTGTGAGGAAATATGATCAGCTTGTTCTCAGCTTAAAAGAGAAAATGGCGTCTGGTGAATACAATGCTGGCATGAAGATCCCTTCCATTCGCCATTTAGCGGCTCAATATGCAGTGAGTAAAAGCACTGTCATCAAAGCACTGGACACATTGGAACATGAACATCTGCTTTATTCTGTGGAAAGAAGCGGCTATTATGTCGTGAAAACGAAGCAGTCAGCGGGTAAACAGGATAGCACATGGATTGATTTTGCTTCATCTGCACCTGATCCCGTTGTGTTTCCATATGTCGATTTCCAGCATTGCATCAACCAAGCGATCGATTTGTATCAAAATGACTTGTTTATTTACGGCACAGCCAACGGATTACCATCGCTGCTGCCAGTCATTTCAAAACGATTAATGGATTATCAAGTATTTGCAAATCCAGAACAGATCGTCATGACCTCTGGTATTCAACTGGCGTTATCCATTTTAAGCACCATCCCTTTTCCGAATGGAAAACAGACCATACTAGTCGAACAGCCTGGCTATCACCTATACCTCCGATATTTAGAGAAAAATCAATTGCCTGTGCGGGGGATTCAGCGGACGGAAAAGGGAATTGATCTTCAGGAATTGGAGCGTATCTTTCGAGAAGAGGAGATTCGTTTTTTCTATACGATGCCAAGGTTTCAAAACCCGCTTGGAACGAGCTTGTCAAAACAGGAGAAAAGAGCGGTTGCAGCCCTTGCTGAGACATATGATGTCTATATCGTTGAAGATGATTATATAGCCGATTTAGAATTCGACGCAAAAAGAGACCCGATCTATTCGTATGATCAAGCGGGTAAGGTCATTTATTTAAAAAGCTTCTCCAAAATCATCTTTCCAGGACTTCGAACAGGAGCAGTCGTCTTACCTGAGGAGCTGATTGGACCTTTTAGCGAACACAAACGGCTCATTGATATCGACAGCTCCATGCTGTCACAGGCAGCCTTAGAAATATATTTAAAAAGCGGGATGTTTGAACGGCATCGAGAAAGAATGCAGACAACCTATCGCAACCGATCCAAACAGCTGGTGACTTGCCTGAAAAATGGTCAAATCGCTTATCAACTGGGAGAAGAGGAGCCAGCTACCCATACACATCTTCGTGTCGATCGATCAATTCCGATGAACCAGCTCATTCAGCAGCTGAAAAAGGCATCTGTTTCCGTTCAGTCAATCGACCGCCACTACCTGTCGACCCATCAAAAAGACCCCATTCTTCAGCTGAACATCTGGCATGTGAAAGAAGACCAAATCACACGTGGAGTCGAATTGCTAAAGACAGCACTTCATCAAATTGGGCGATATTAAAGACGGGACAGCACATCTCTGCAAGAGAGTGTTTCAACGCTCTCAGCCGCAACAGGCTTTCGTGTGCACACCGCCATTTGGTAGGCAGGATCGAGTGAGTATGTTTGAACAAAGCAGGTCGCTTCATGATCAGGTAATGTCAAAGTGGCCTGTCCATCCTCAGACAGACGGGCTGTAAAGGACGAAAGACCATAAGATAATCCCTTTCCAGTCAGCTTGATAAAGGCCTCCTTCATAGACCAGAGATGAAAGAAGTAGGCTTCCTGTCGTTCTGCGGGCTGTGAAAGTAAATCCTCATACTCATCTGCTGAAAAAAATCGTTTAGCAATCGCTAGATCAATCGGTTTGATCTCCTCTATATCAATACCTACGGGTGCATCATCTATTGCGCATACGACCCAATCACCAGAGTGAGAAAGATTAAAATGAAAAGAAGGAATGTGCCGGACGACAGGCTTGCCATTGCCCTCTGTTTCAAAAATGATCTGATCAATAGGCAGATCGTACATATCATGGATCATTTGACGAACCAGCACCTCACCTAACAGGGTCCTTCTTGCATCGACCAAAAAACGAAAGCGCTCAGCCGCAGCACGCTTTTCAGGTGAAACAAAGGGTTTCAGTTGATCGATTTGTTTTCGTGCATTGATTTCATCTAATTGTTGTAATTGAATAGCGAAAATCTTCATAATGAACCTCAATTTTTTACATTGATTGTACCATTTGAGAGCGCCGTACAAAAGGGAAACAGGCCTCCTTTTCAGTGAAAGCCCAAAATGAGAAGTGGAAGGCGCGGACTAATTCCTCTTATGAATATAAGAAAAATCTGTTTATTTATTTTAACACAAGAAAAGCCATTCTTTTCGTAGAATGGCTTCAGATTGTTGACAAAGGGCTAAAATGATTTTTATTTTAGCCCTTTGTCTTCTTTTCAGCGTGATAGAAAACCTTTGCAGTCTAGGAAGGACGAGCACCGGAACGGAGCGAATTTGACATTCGTGAGTACTGGCGCGCAGGACTGACACCGAATGCGAGGGTTTGTCTACATGCTGAAGCCATTCTTTTCGTAGAATGGCTTGTTCTTATCGGATAAGCGTTTGAACAGGTTTCTCTGCTGTTTTTGTAATAAGCAGCTGCAGGAGCCGTGTCGATTGCGGCAAGGAGAAACGAAGGACGAGACCTGTGAAAATAGCCGTCAGAATCGTGCCAATGCCAATCGGTCCGCCGAGCATCCATGCAAATAAAAGCACTGTTAACTCAATGCCATTTCGAACCCACTGTACGTTCAGCCCTGTTTTCGCTGAGATGAGCAGCATTAATGAATCCCTTGGCCCAGCGCCAAGATTGGCTGAGACATAAATGCCAACACCATACCCTGATACCACAACGCCCGTAATAAACACATATAGAGCGGGTAAATACCCATGTGGTGCAGGCAATACCGCATTAAAGAAATCTATAAACATGCCAATCAGCACCATGTTCAGTAATGCGCCGATCTTTGGAAATGATTTCGTAAAAACAGAAGTCAGTGTCACAATCAGTGCACCAATAATGATGGACCACTGTCCAATCGTGAGTCCAAAGTGCTGAAACAGTCCGTAGTGGAAAGCGTCCCAAGGACCAATCCCAAGAATCTTTCCTTTCACTGTCAGCGATAGTCCAAAAGCTAGTACGATCAATCCAACAAAATAAAAAAACCAACGTAAAAGATGTTCCCGCTTCAAAAGCATTCCCTTCTTTCTTAAACACTCGAATTCAATCGTAACATACTCCCACGCCCCTTTAAATGGCTTTGCTTAATTGTAATCGCTTACTTTTAAAAAGATGAAAAAAGGCTGGTCTCATCACGTGAGAACAGCCTTTTTTCATCATACTGGATTCAAAATCCGGTTTAAGAATTGTTTTGTTCGTTCTTCCTTCGGTCGTTTGAAGATTTCTTCCGGAGGACCTTGTTCGACGATGACGCCGCCATCAATAAAAATCACTTCGTCTGCCACTTCTTGGGCAAACTTGATTTCATGTGTGACCACCGCCATGGTCCAGCCTTCTTTCGCTAGATCCTTCATGACCTTTAAGACTTCTCCGACAAGCTCAGGGTCAAGTGCAGAGGTTGGTTCATCAAAAAGCATGAGTTCTGGCTGAATGGCAAGCGCGCGGGCAATCCCGACACGCTGCTTTTGACCGCCTGACAGCTGGAAGGGATACAGATCCTTTTTATCTTCAAGACCGACCTTTTGCAAGAGCTGGATGGCTTCTTTTCGAACCATGTCCTTTGGACGGCGCTGTACTTGAACAGGACCTTCCATCACATTTTCAAGCACTGTGCGGTGTGGAAACAGGTGATAATCTTGAAACACCATTCCCGATTTCCGGCGAAGCTTCAGCAGATCAGCTGATTTATTTTTTTTCGAAAAATCAATCGAGAAATCATCGAAGGTAAAGGAGCCGCCATTTGGTGTTTCAAGTGCATTTAAACAGCGAAGCATCGTTGTTTTTCCTGAACCTGATGGGCCAAGAATGGCTACAACCTGCCCTTTGTTGATCGAAAAATCAATCGACTTTAAAATCTCATTTTCACCAAAGGATTTCTTGAGACCTTTAACTGTTAGCATGTCGTTCCCTCCTTACCTTGCGACATATCGATCTAGTCGTTTTTCAATTTGATGCTGAACGAGCGATAGAATGAAGCAGAATACCCAATAGATCAGGGCTGCTTCCATATAAATGAACAATATCTGATCCAAGTTCGCCGCAGCAATTTCCTGAGACTTACGGAAAAGCTCTGCCACGAGGATTTGGGAGGCAAGGGATGTATCCTTCACCAAACTAATGAATGAGTTAGACAGCGGCGGAATCGATACACGCACAGCCTGCGGTAAAATCACGCGGACGAGTGTTTTACGATGCGTCATCCCGATGGAATAACCAGCTTCCCATTGTCCTTTAGGAACAGACAGGACGGATGCACGGATAATTTCCGACGCATACGCACCTACGTTTAATGAAAAAGCAATAATGGCACTTGGATATGGATCCAGTGTAATATTAAATGTCGGAAAGAAATAGAAAATAATAAACAATTGCACAAAAAGCGGCGTTCCGCGAACGGCCGACACATAGATGGAGAAAATCCATCTGAGAGCTTTGATTTTAGACATTCTAGCAAGAGCTGTCACAAGCGCGATAAAAATACCAATAATAAAGGCAATGATGGCGAGGGGAATTGTATAATAAATCCCCTGCATCACCATTGGCCAAAAAGATTGCTGAAGAAGATCCCAAGGAATGACGACTCCTAGGGTATTACTTTGTAACATCTTCACCAAACCATTTCTTAGAAATCTTTGCGAGTGTACCGTCTTTTTTCATTTCTTTTAATGCGCCATTCACTTTGTCAACGACTTCGCCGCTGCCTTTTCTGAAGGCAAAGTAAGTTTCTTGAGGATCTCCTGTTTCAAATGCAACTTTTAGGTTTTTATTACCGCTTGTTTTCAAGTAATTCAATACAGCCAATTTGTCATTGAACGTCAAATCAGCACGTCCTTGCTGAATCAATTGAATCGATTGCGCAAGACCTTCAACGCCTTCGATTTTAGCACCAGCATCTGTTGCTAGCTTATTGTAGTTACTTGTTAATGATTGTGCTGCTTTTTTGCCTTTTACATCAGATAGTTTCTTGATGTCATTGTTATCTGATTTTGTCACAACAATGGCTTGAGACGTTGTGTATTTATCAGAGAACTCGTATTGATTTTCACGTCCAGTTTTACCAACTTGGTTCGCTACCACGTCAAAACGTTTTGAATTCAGTCCAGCAAACATGCTGTCCCATTGTGTTTCTTTGAATTCAGGTTTTAAGTCTAGACGTTTTGCTACTTCTGTAATGACCTCTACATCGTAGCCAGTTAATTTATCTGTCTTTTTGTCATGGAATGTGAAAGGAGCATAAGTACCCTCTGTTCCGATCGTCAGAACACCTTTATCCTGAATAGATTTCCAAAGGTCACCTGATTCCTTAGACCCAGATTGTTTATTCGCGTTGTCGCTTGCACCAGATCCACATGCCGTGATCAATGCAACACAAACGCCTAACATAATGGCAAAGAACATTTTTTTCATTTTATTCCCCACTTTTCTTGTTGGTATTTACAACATATGATCTTACAGAGAAGCAACCTAAAAGTAAAGCATTTGAAACTAGCTTGAGCGAATCTCACCAACTTTATGCCCGCAAATGGTTGAACGGACAAACGATAGAACTATACCCAAAACAAAAGGTGGATAAAACCAGATGTCAAAAGATGATTAAGATTGTTCGATTGATTTGAGAATGTTAGATAGACTATTTAATGGTAAAGTATGCTTTGATCATCATATCGAAAGAAGGTTGTGTTGATGTTTATCAGTCGACTCATATGACTTTTTAAGAAAATAAAGTAAACGATCCTCCAGTGAACAAAAGTAATAAAAGGGAAGTGTGATATTTGCATACATCAAAACAAAAACCCGTCATGATCTTAATACACGAAATATACGGAATAAATGATCATATGAAGAGTATGATCTATCATTTTGAAAAAGCTGGTTTTGAGGTTTATTGTCCTCATTTATTGGGAAAGGCTAAATACTTCCCTTATGTCAGTGAGAATGAGGCTTACGGCTACTTTATGAATAAAGTTGGTTTTGATGAGTCGGTAAAGATCGTATTGAATGTGGCAAAAGAGTTAAAAACGAAAAATGCAGAGATAGACATATTTCTGATAGGTTTTAGTGTGGGGGCAACAATTGCTTGGCGATGTAGCCAATATGATCAGTTATTTACCGGAGTCATTGGATTTTATGGTTCAAGAATAAGAGATTTTGTTGATATTACGCCTTCCTGCAAAACGCTGTTATTTTTCCCGGACGTTGAAGCATCCTTTAATCCTCGGGAGATTGCGAGTGTTTTGGAGAAAAAGGAAAAGCTTTGCGTGACAATAGTAGAGGGAAAGCATGGATTCGCCAATCCATATTCTGCGGCTTTTCACGCTGAATCTAAAAATCGCTGTTTTCAGGATATAGATGATTTTATCAAAATGTGTTTGTGAAAAGAAAAATGACTTGTGAATGTTTAAACAGCGAATGGTGTCTTACAAGTGATCATAAAAACTGTCTGAAAGAGACTCGAAAAGAGTGAAATGAAACCAGTGTGTAAAGATAAAATTGCATGCTGGTTTTTTCGTGCAAATATTTTAGATATATGGCATCCTATCAAATGATCAGATCCACCGTATATTTGTGCGAACATTACAAAAATAAAGACTTTGTGACAGTGACTATAGAAGGAAGAATATTTATTATAAAAGATGTATAATTAGTAGGTTGTTTTGAAAATGGAATGAATCACATGGAGACATGTTTTGATAACAGAACATCTTAGAAGAAGGAGGGCATCATTGTGGATGTTGGACAAAATCAGCCCGAACAACTGAAAAGGGCGATGACCTCCCGCCATTTATTTATGATTTCACTGGGCGGTGTCATTGGGACAGGCTTTTTCTTAGGAACGGGCTATACGATTGGACAAGCAGGGCCAGTTGGAGCCGTTCTTTCTTATATTGTGGGCGGATTGATTATGTATTTAACCATGCTGTGTCTTGGAGAGCTGTCGGTCGCACTTCCTGTGTCCGGGTCGTTTCATACGTATGCGACGAAATTTGTCAGCCCTGCAGCGGGTTTTGCTGTCGGCTGGATTTATTGGCTTGGCTGGGCGGCAACGGTCGCCCTAGAATTCTTATCAGCAGGACAGCTGATGAGGCGCTGGCTTCCGCAAGTGGATGTGTGGATTTGGTGTCTCATATTTGGATTATGTCTTTTCTTATTAAATGCCCGGTCGGCGAAAGCGTTCGGGGAGTCAGAGTTTTTCTTTTCAACCATTAAGATTATTGCGATTTTACTCTTTATAGGTGTAGGCGGAGCGGCGATGTTTGGTTTTATTGAAACAACGAGCGGTGAACCTGCCCCTTACTTCAGTCATTTTGTGAGTGATGGTTTGTTTCCAAATGGATTGCTCGCCGTTGTGGTCACGATGATCACCGTGAACTTTTCATTCCAAGGAACAGAGCTGATCGGGATTGCGGCAGGGGAAAGTGAAAACCCTGAGAAAACCGTTCCTCGTTCTATTCATCAGACGGTTTGGCGTACACTCGTCTTTTTCGTTTTATCTGTTTTCGTATTAGCGGGTATGGTGCCTTGGAAGGAAGCTGGTGTGCTGGAAAGTCCATTTGTCACCGTGTTTGAGAGAACAGGAATTCCTTATGCGGCAGATATCATGAACTTTGTCATTATCATTGCTTTATTATCTGTTGCAAACTCTGGCTTGTATGCTTCAACGAGAATGCTGTACTCCTTATCGAAGGAAGGAATGGCAGGAAAGGCGTTCAGACGCGTGAATCAGCGCGGTATTCCGATGAATGCCTTACTGCTTACTTTCCTGTTTACAGGTATTTCGCTATTATCTGGGTTCTTTGCAGAGAAAACCGTCTTTGTCTGGATTGTTTCGATTGCCGGAATGAGTGCGCAGGCTGGGTGGATCACGATTACATTATCACAGCTGCTTTTCCGCAGGAGATATTTGAAAGCAGGCGGAAAGCTGGAAAATTTGAAATTTAAAACACCCCTTTATCCAGTTCTGCCGATCATTGCGATCACGATGAATACGATCGTATTGGTCAGTCTTGTCTTTGATCCGGAGCAGCGTATCGGGTTATATGTCGGCGTACCGCTCATGATCATTGGATATGTCGTCTATCACAGCTATGTGAAGAAACATCAGGTGAAAAGCGAACCGCTCAAGCTGCAAATTCACGGAGATGATGAGATCCGGTTTTAAGATCAAAAAACACTAAATTTAAGAGTATAAGATATTTTAAAACACCTCTGATATAAATCTGAAGGTGTTTTTTTCTTAAAGTGATTCGGGAACTTCTCATATCAATTGAACTTAGCACAATCAAATCTATTGGACTTAATAATTAAGATCGGGAAAACGGTATTTTTTAAGATAAAGGATTAAAATAACCTTAAAATTGTAAAATAATCTTGTTTTTTCCATTAAAACAAATTAATATTATCTTGTGTTTTGGAGAACAGCAGTTAGGAGAGAATAAAGTGTTTGTTATTAGTAAAATTGAGAATAAATTAATGTCTGGTTTATATAATATGGGATCTTATTTAAATGAAAAACATAAGAACGTTATTCAAAATAAATGGATAGTGTGGGTTATTATTTTAATAGCATTACTTTCTGGTATTGCTTATGCATTTTATTGTACAAGTAAAGGCTACAGTTTCTCAGGTAAGGTTAAGTGGAATTGGCCAAAAGTTTGGGATATCGGGATAGGTTGTAAAGCAAAATAAATTAGTCTTAGGCTGTTCTTCAAAATCTCTATTATTTAAATATAGGAATGATAAAAATGATCACTATAAATGACTTAGAAAAAAACTATAATGGTAGCCCTGTTCTGAATAACTTAAGTATAACGTTTGATTCTAAAGGGATCGACATCATTGTTGGAGTAAATGGGTCAGGGAAAACTACACTTCTAAATTGTATATGCGATATAACTTCCTTTCAAAAAGGAGATATAAAAATTAATTCTGTTAGCAGAAAGGAAAAAGAAGCAAAACTTAAAATGTTCTATATACCATCTGACTTTTATTTGCCTGAATATTTGTCAGGCAATGAATATGCTGATTTTATTTTTAGGAGATATAAGGATGTAAATAAAGAATTATTTGAGTTTATTACCGAAATGTATCATTTGACATCATTTTTAGACGAAAAAATTAGCAATTATTCTTATGGAATGAAAAAGAAATTACAAATAGGTATTGCTTTGGCTTTAAAAATTGAGTATGTATTGGCGGATGAAGTATTTAATGGACTCGATTATGAAAGCTATTTATTGACAGAGTATTTAATAAAAAAATACTCTGCACTCAGAAAATTCATCTTAATTTCACATAACATGGATTTTATTATGCGTAACGAACAGGCCAATATCTATTTACTTAGCAAAGGCACTCTAAGCACTATTAAGAATGTTGGAGATATTGAAGGGATCGTAATAAATAATGGAGAACTACAAAAATACTATGAAAAAATTGATGGATTCATTTCTCGTAACAAAAGTCTTACTTAATGAGATTTGTCATAATTTATTATCAAATAATATTTTCAAAAAAAGGCATAATCGATATCTTTTATTAGGTATTATTGTAGCTGTTTATATTATGTATTTCTATTTAAATATGTCTGAATTAAATAAAATTTTTATAAACAGGAATGAAGTTTCTAATGAATTGAGAAACTCACTGTTCTCTAGTCTAACTAATATGATCATTATTATCACTGGTGTTATTTATTTAATTGTAACCCTGTCCTTTTCTCTTACAAAAAAAATGCAATATCTGTTAAAGATACTCCCTTTTGAAAAAGGAAGTATATGGTTTGGTAGCGTTATTTTCAAACTGTTATTAAGTTATTGGTCTTTTTTAATTGTTTTTGCAATAATGATCCCTATGTTGAGGTTATTCCACTATAATATAGGATTAAATTTTTTAATCTTGATATATTGCCAACTTTTATTCGTTGCAAGTATCTGTTTTTATTATTTAATTTTTTATTCTTTAAGTAGCCTTGTTAGATTAAATTTTTTTAATATAAATAATGGGTTATTAGTGTTGTTTCTTTTCCTTTATTATTTCTCTTTTCGTTTTAGTATTGACGTGAAATTTCAGACATTTAATATTATTGTTGACCATACCTTAGTGGTTAAGTTAATGCTTATTTTATGTATTTTGATAGCTTCATTTGTGCTATGTATCAATTATCTACACACGAAGATTGATAATGATATATATACTTCTAATGATTTTTATATTTTTAAATTGCCGTTTAATATGCAAATGAACAAATTAACTTTAATTATACTCGGAACTATTAGGAGTAGATTAACAATAAGACTTTTAGGTGTAGTATTTCTAGTTTTTTTATTATCCCTATTCGATACTAAAAATATTATCATTTCATTGACTACACTTGCATACATATATCCCCTTATTTCATTTACATCTATTAGGTATTTTAATACAACTGTATCATATCGTAAAATGAATTCTTTTTTTGGGGTAACTTCTTTAAAAGAATCTTTTATTACAACATTTATGAATTTCATAATCAATTTCCCGCTTGTAATCACATCGTTGATATTATCAGATGATTTCGTAAAAAGTCTCTATTACGGTGTCATTTTATTTGAAGCAGGGCTGATAATGAGTATTATATTTCCTAAGAATAAAAGTTCTTTAAATGAGTTTTCTGCTTCTGTATTATGTATTGTTATGGCTGTAGGGCTTTACTTAATTTCAAATAGTGTGATTATTTTTGTCTCTGTATACTTGTTGTTATTCTCAGTTAAATACTATTTATTGGAAAGGAGTTATTTAGATGAGGCTGCCTAGGTGGATTTTTTTAGGTACAATTTTGTATTTAGTTGCGTTTTTAATTGATTATATAACGACTCTTTTTTCTATTGATCAGTCCGGCGTATATATGTCAAAATTAGGACTGAAAATTGATATGATAATGAATGAAGAAGAATTGTACACGAATTTTTCATTTACATCTCAAATTTTGATTATATATATTATATATATTCTCTTTATTATTGCACTATTTGCTATTGTAAAGTTTAAAAAAACAACTAAATAAAATATGGAAAACTTGATTTTGTTTACAAAAGGGTTTATGCTTTTTTATCTTATATTTATGAGTGTGCTTTTAATCCATGAAGCTATTCATTTGCTGTTTATAAAGAAATTTCGAAAGAAGATTTTAAGCATGAAGCTTAATTTATTTGGAGCTAGTGTTACATATCTAAATGATAATAAATATCTTCATATCTTTATCATTTCAGTAGCACCTAATATTATTTTACCGATAATTGGAGGGATCTTATTATACTATGATATCAGCATATACTGGAATGCATTTGCATTTATTTGTATATTAAACCTTGTGAATTTGTTCCCTTTTACTGCTGATGGATCAATCATATTATATTCCATAATGAAGATGCTGAAATAATGAAGAATGATTATAAATAAGGGTATATAGAAAAACTGGACATGAGGTACTCATGTCCAGTTTTTTATTAATGAATGCCTTTCATCGCTTTCTTAATCACTGGTGTTAAGATAAGCATGACACCACATAAAACGATGGCAAGCAATCCGATGATACCGAAATAGACGGTTTCTGGCACTTTATCAAACAGTTTGACCACTTGCGCATTGATCGCCTGTGCCATCGCATTTGAAAGGAACCAAAGGCTCATCGTTTGCGCTGAGAAGGCAGCAGGTGCAAGCTTTGTTGTCGCTGACAGCCCAACCGGTGATAAGCAGAGCTCTCCGATCACGACAAGAAAGAAGCTCAGAACGAGCCATAATGGGCTCACAAGTGTATTCGGACCAGACATGTAGGCAGGAATGATCATGATGATGAAGGATAATCCTGCAAACAGAAGGCCAAGTGAGAACTTAATCGGGGTAGAAGGCTGTTTCTTTCCAAGTCTAATCCACAACCAAGCAAACACAGGAGACAGCAGCACAATAAAGATTGGGTTCAATGATTGGAACCACGAAGAGGCAAGTGTCATCCCAAGGAAATTCAAGTTTGTTCGTTGATCTGCATATGTAGCTAAAATGTTTGAGCCTTGTTCTTGAATCGCCCAGAACATCACCGCAGCAAGGAACAATGGAATATAAGCGAGAACCCTGGATTGCTCCACTGGGCTCGTCTTTTTACTGAAATACATGACGATGAAATACACAATCGGAATGAGCACACCAAGGACACTGACAAACCAAGTGAATAGATTAATCGTGAGTGCGCCTGTTTGAATGCCAATGACGACAAAAACAGCGAGCACAATGGCGAACAAAGTTCCGAAAATTTTGAAGTTCTTGCGTTCAGCAGCTGATAACGGATTTGTCACATAAGTGCCGGCAAGACCAAGATTCGGTTTTTTCGTGATCACAAATGTAATCAGTCCAACAAGCATCCCAACGGCAGCAAGTGAGAATCCGAGGTGGAAATTCACTTTTTGACCGAGTGTTCCGACAATTAATGGGGCAATAAAACCACCCATGTTGATACCCATGTAGAAAATACTAAAGCCAGAATCCCTGCGAGGGTCCGTTTTGGTATACAGGTCGCCAACAATGTTTGAAACGTTCGGCTTCAGAAGACCTGTTCCAATAATAATCAGTCCCATACTAATAAAGAGCGCTGTTGCTCCGCTTGGCAAAGCCAAAATGACATGTCCAAGCATAATGAAAACCCCGCCATAAAAGACCGTACTGGACGAACCGAATACCCGGTCGGCGAGCCATCCGCCAATAATGCCTGACATATAGACAAGCGCACCGTAGACAGACATGATCGAATTGGCTGTCGTCTGATCAAAACCAAGACCGCCCTTTGTCACCTCTGTGTACATATAGTAAATAAGCAGTGCACGCATGCCGTAATAAGAGAAACGCTCCCAAAATTCAGTGAAAAACAGTGTGTAAAGTCCTTTAGGATGTCCAAAAAAACCTTTTTGAGGAACACTTTTAACAATTTTATCGTGGTCAATTGAAGACATGGCATAGATCCTTTCTTAAAAAAAGAGATATGAGAAAAATGATATTCTTGTATAGTTCTTGTGTCAATATAAAACTATTCTAAAACAGGAAAATGTTAGTTCAATAGGTGTAAAGACTCAAAAAACGAAAAATTCTTTCAAGTGAGAATGGTCAGAAAGTTATGTTGGGAGAATTTATTTAAAATTTGAAGAATTGTACAAGCAAACCTTTTACACATGCATAGGATGACAAGAGGACATGTGTGAAAAGGAGGGATTTAGGTTGGGGGAATTGAATGAATCTGATCTAAAAAAACCTGTTGTCAATGTACAAGATTTTGGTGTGATTGCGGATGGGAAAACGGACTGTACAGCGAGGCTCAATGAATGCTTAGAATGGACGAAAGCACAGGGGTATTCCCACGTCTGGCTGCCGAGCGGCACGTATGTAATCGATGCAGTGTACAGAGGTGATCAATTTTTCCCTTTCCGAGGTGCGGGTATACGTGTACCAAGTCATATGTACATTGAAATGGCGCCGGATGCCGTGATTAAGGTAAAACCAAATGATTCATGGGGGTATGCGGCCTTTTATATAGGAAAGGTTCAGCATGTGACCATCCGGGGCGGGCGAATCGAAGGGGATCGCCATGAGCATGTGTACAAGTCGCTTCCCCCTGAACGAAAAACCCATGAGTGGGGTTTTGGGGTATGTATTGAAGGGGCCTCTGATGTGGAAGTGAATCGTGTGCAAATCAAGAATTGTACGGGAGACGGCATCATTGTCAGTCCCCACGGTTTATTATCACAAGCTGAATCGTACTCGCCTGCTTCATCTATTCATATTTCTGGCTGCCACATCACAGATTCAAGACGAAACAATATCTCGATTACAGGCTGTGATGGAGTCATTGTGGAGGACTGTCTGCTGGAGAGAGCAGGAGTAAACGGAGTCGAGCCGAGAATGGGCATTGATATTGAAGGCTACGGAGAAAAAGCGGTTAATATGGAGGAACCGCTGAATATTCAAATTCGAAACAACATTGTAAGAGGTGGTGCCGCCAGCTCCATTTATAACTTCAACGGCTATGGTGTTATCATTGAAGGCAATCATACAGACAGCAGTATCTCCTATGGCTTTGCCACCGAAACAATCATTGCCAACAATTTGATCCGTGCAGTGGGAGGAGGCGTTACAAAAGCAGGAATTACGAGCTTAGGAGTCTCTCTTGGTCAAACGGAAAACAATGTGATCATTATTGGCAATATGATTGAGGGATTTGAAAAAGGGATTGATGTGAGGGGCGACAGTGTTCACATTACAGGTAATAAGATCAGTCTATTTAAAGATGCGGCTGTGTCCGTTTATATGGCGAATCGCATTCTAATAGAAGGAAATCATATTGAATCGGGGACGAATACAGGGCAAAGAAGCGCAGCGCTGCGTATTTATCAATCGGATAGCGTCGTCTTTTCAAACAATACAATCTACTCGGTGATCGATGCGGCGATGGTGAGAGGAACGAATATCCTGATCCAGCACAATCAATTCAAAGAATTCAGCAGAGGGATCTGGGTGCAGGAAGGGGAAGTGGGGATTAACGGCAACCACTTTATTCAAGAAGGACACCCAGAACTTGCGTCTTCGTATACGATCAGTGTCACTGGAAATGCAAAGGCTTTCATATGGCAGAATCGTTTTAAGCACTATCAAAACTACGCCGTATACAGCAGCACGACGGGTCCATTAGAAATCAAAGACAATTCCTTTGAAGAAACAACTTTATATGTAGTAATGTATATTAAAAACGGTTCACCGCAAATTGGAGATAACCGCTTTTATTTAAATCGTTCGATCGGACAGCCGACGGCGATCTTTATCGATCAATCCGCCTCAGCCCGTGTGCTGCGTAATAACATCATTAATTTATCTCCTCAAAAAGCGATTGCCGTCCGCACCATATCTTCCACTCATTCCGTGATCGCCCATAACATGCTGGAACGCAGCCAATTGGTGACACATACCACAGATCGGCTTATTGGAAATATTGAAATCGAGACACCGTGATAAACGGGTGAAATCCCTAATTTTGGAGGTTCAGAAGGCGGTTGACAATCCTGTAAAAAGGGCATATAGTAATAATTATTTTTCATTTTTCGCAACATTTGCCCTTTTTTTATTGATAAAACCGATTAATTCAATCAGAAAAATGTATCTTACGAGGACTTCAGTTTGATACAGCAGGATATAGAAAGGATGAAGAACAAGTGTCACAGCCGAAAAGGAAGCTCAAGCTAGGCGTATTCATCGCAGGAACAGGACATCATGTTGCCTCTTGGAGACATCCGAACGCCGTATCTGATGCAGCCATGAACCTTGATTATTTTAAACAATTAGCGAAAAAAGCAGAGGAAGGAAAGCTGGATTTGCTCTTTTTAGCTGACAGCTTATCCATTAACCAAACCTCTCATCCGAATGTATTGACGAGATTTGAACCGCTCACCCTGCTTTCGGCCATTGCTGAGTCTACTTCATCAATTGGTTTAGCAGCAACAGCATCCACTACATACAGTGAGCCTTTCCATATTGCAAGACAGTTTGCCTCCCTTGATCATTTATCAGGCGGAAGAGCGGCATGGAATGTGGTCACATCTTCTATTGAAGAAACAGCGAAAAACTTTAGCGGAGAAGAGCATTTAGCACACCATAAACGGTATGAACGAGCAGAAGAATTTGTCGAGGTCGTGAAAGGTCTTTGGGATTCTTGGGAGGAAGACGCCCTTGTCAGAAACAAGGAAACGGGAGAATTCTTTGAATCTAGTAAGCTTCATGAGCTCCAGCATAAAGGGGAGTTCTTCTCAGTAAGGGGTCCTCTCAACGTATCACGCACGCCTCAAGGGCAGCCAGTGATCATTCAAGCAGGATCATCTGAAGATGGTCAAAAGCTTGCAGCGAAAACAGCTGAACTCATTTTCACTGCACAAAACGATCTCGAAAAAGCGAAGGAATTTTATCAAAGCTTGAAGGAGAAAGTAGAATCTGCTGGCCGTGCTAGAGAGTACGTCAGCATCATGCCGGGTATCTTCCCGATTATTGCTGATACAGAGGAAGAAGCCAAAGCGAAATATGAAGAATTACAGGAGCTGATTGTTCCTGAGATTGGGCTGAGCATTCTGCAAAATTACTTAGGTGGGATTGATCTGTCTCAGTATCCTTTAGACGGACCGCTTCCAGAGATTGATCCAAGCACGTCAAATGCGGTGAAAAGCCGTTTTGATCTCGTGATGAATATGGCGAGAAAGGATAACCTGACCATTCGCCAGCTCTATCAATCGGTTGCCGGCTCTCGTGGTCATAATATTTTCATTGGCACACCGCAGCAGCTCGCAGATGTGATGGAAACATGGATCAATGAAGAAGCAGCAGACGGCTTTAACGTCATGCCTCCGCTATTGCCAGAAGGGCTGGATATGTTCGTGGACCGCGTCGTCCCAATCCTTCAGGAAAGAGGCTTATTCAAAACAGAATACACAGGACAAACCTTACGAGAAAATCTAGGATTAACACATCCAAAAAATCGCTACACGACATAAGGGTGAGGTGACTAACGTTGGGATACACGTTTCGTCTGGCAACAGAGGCAGATATAGAGGCGCTGCTTGAACTGACAACAAGAGCCTATGAGCCAATTCGTGAGCTCGGCATCCAGTTCCAAGCAGCACATGCTGATTTCGCTCTCGTTCAGAAAAATGTACAAAAAAATCTTTGCTATGTGATGGAAGAAAACGGAGAGCTTTTATCCACCTTGTCGCTCCGTATGCCTTGGGGAGAACAGCCAGGACCATTCGGTGTCCCTCACATTTGGTGGTTTGCCTCAGAACCAGCTGTCAAAAAAGGGACAGGCTCTGTCTTGCTGGAATGGGTGGAAACCGAAGTGCTAAGGGATACCTTGAAGGTGCCATACGTATCTCTAGGTACTGCTGATAAGCATCCGTGGCTCATAGACATGTATGAGCGCAAAGGCTACGTCAGAGCAGGAGCAAAGGATTTAGGCAAGGGGCACATCACGGTTTATTTTAAAAAACAATTAAGATCAGATATGACACAACCATAAGAAGAAAGAAGGGTATACGAACATGAAAAACAAAAAGTGGCTAGTCGTTCTATTTGCAGCAATGCTGGCAGTTTTATCAGCTTGCGGCGGCAACAATCAGAGTGAAGGCAAAGACGAAAAAGTGTTAAAAGTAGGCGCCACAGGACAAAGCTATCCGTTTGCTTATAAAGACAATGGCAAGCTTGTTGGATTCGATGTCGAAGTAACTGAAGCCATTGCAAAAAAACTCGGCTACAAACTAGACTGGCAGCTGAGTGAATTCAGCGGACTAATGGGACAGCTGACATCTGGTAAGCTGGATACAGTGTCAAACCAAGTCGCAGTCACAGATGAACGTAAACAAACGTTTAACTTTACAGATACGTACGCTTACGCAGGAACACAAATCATCGTGAAAAAGGACAACAACGACATCAAAGGTCTTGATGATTTAAAAGGAAAAACAGTGGCGGCTGTTCTTGGCTCTAACCACGCCAAAAACTTAGAGAGCAAAGACCCGGACAAAAAAATCAATATTAAAACATATGAAACGCAAGACGGTGTATTAAATGAAGTGGCAAATGGCCGCGTAGATGCTTATGTCAACGGGCGCAGTGTATTACTTGCTCAAATTGAAAAAACAGGTCTGCCGCTCAAAATCGTTGGCAACCCAATTGTGTATGAAGAAGTAGGCTACCCATTTGCCAAAGATAAAAAGCATGACAAGCTAAGAGAAGAATTTAACAAAGCGATCAAAGAGTTAAGAGAAGACGGGACACTGAAGAAATTGTCTGAGAAGTATTTCAAAGACGATGTCACAGTGCCAATTAAAAAATAACGACAGCGGCGGTGAAGAGCAGACATGAACAAAATTGATTGGCAGTATATGGTGACGGTATTTCCGACATTGATTCAATACTTGCCGATAACGATCTTCATGGCGATTGTCTCCATGGTATTTGCCATTATCATTGGTGTGGTATTCGCTCTCATTACGAAAAACCGGCTACCTGTTTTATACCAATTTGCCAAGCTGTATATTTCTTTTTTCAGAGCGGTTCCAACTTTGGTTCAGCTCTTTCTCATTTATTTTGGTCTTCCGCAGCTATTCCCTGCGATGACCTCAATGGATGCCCTAACAGCGGTCATTATCGGATTAAGTATTAAAAACTCAGCATACTTAGCAGAAATTTTCAGAGCGGCCCTCAATTCTGTAGATGAAGGGCAGCTAGAGGCATGTCTATCTGTCGGCATGACGAGATGGCAGTCTTACGTCAGAATTATTTTCCCGCAGGCAGTCAGAAATGCGATTCCAGCGACGGGGAATACCTTTATCGGTCTTTTAAAAGAAACATCTCTTGCCTTTACCATTGGGGTGGCAGAAATGTTTGCACAAGGGAAGATGATTGCATCGGCGAACTATAAATACTTTGAAACCTATTTAGCCGTAGGGATTGTGTATTGGGTGCTGACCATCATTTATAGCTTCCTTCAAGACCTATTTGAACGAAAAATCAGCAAACCTTACCGGAATTAAGGAGGTGTGGACATGATCAAGCTCACCAATTTGAAGAAATCATTCGGCGACCTTGTCGTCTTAGACGGAATCAATCTCGACGTGCAAAAAGGGCAGGTTGTGGCCATTATCGGACCTTCTGGCTCCGGTAAATCCACCTTGCTGCGCTGCTTAAATTTATTAGAAATACCAGATGAAGGCACGATTGAAATTGGCGATGCGAAGCTCGATGCGTCCAAGTACACACGTAAAGAAGCCTATCATCTGCGTCAACAAACGGCCATGGTGTTTCAAAACTATAATCTATTTAAAAACAAGACAGCGCTGCAAAACATCACAGAATCACTGCTTGTGACGAAAAAAATGACGAAGCAGCAGGCAAATGAAATTGGGATGAAGCTGCTGAAGCAGGTAGGATTAGAGCAAAAGGCTGACAGCTATCCAGTCACGTTATCTGGCGGACAGCAGCAGCGAATTGGGATTGCCCGCGCGTTAGCGGTTGATCCACATGCAATTTTACTCGATGAACCAACGTCAGCGCTTGATCCAGAGCTTGTCTCAGGTGTACTTCAAGTTATTAAATCCATTGCGATTCAAGAAACAACGATGATCATCGTCACACATGAAATGGCGTTTGCAAGAGAAGTGGCAGACCATGTGATTTTCATGGCGGATGGTCATATTATTGAACAGGGCACACCAACTGAGCTATTTGATGAAACGAAGAATGAACGGACAAAACGATTTATCCAAAAAGAAGCAGCGGCTGAAGAAGCATAAGCTGCTTTTTACTCTTTAGAGGGGTGAGTATCTAGTGAAAACATTAGGAAATGAAGCTTTAAACAAACGTTTAATTAACATTCGCCGAGCGCTTCATGAGCATCCAGAGCTGGCGTTTGAAGAATATGAAACGACAAAGAAACTGCGCGGCTGGTTAGAAGAGGAAGGGATCACTGTACTCGATTTCCCAGCTCTTCAAACAGGGGTCGTCTGTGAAATCAAAGGAGAACAACAAGGACCAACGATTGTCCTGAGAGCCGATATCGATGCACTTCCGATTGAAGAAGCATCTGGCGAACCATTTTCCTCAAAGGTAGCGGGAAAAATGCATGCATGCGGTCATGATTTCCATACGGCTTCTATCTTCGGTGCGGCTCTTTTATTAAAAGAGCGGAAACACGAGATCAAAGGAACGGTGCGTATTTTGTTCCAGCCGGCTGAGGAAGTCGCCCAAGGAGCAAAACACGTCATAGAGGCAGGCGTATTAGATGGAGTGGATGCGATTTTTGGTATGCACAACAAACCTGACCTGCCAGTTGGCACCATAGGCATTAGAGAAAAAGCATTGATGGCGAGTGTAGATCGATTTGAAATCGATATTACCGGAACGGGTGGTCATGCAGGAATTCCGAATCACACGGTGGATCCGATTGCCATCAGCGGGCAGATCACAAGCGCTCTTCAGCAAATCGTCAGCCGCCGCATCAGCTCCTTGCATCATGCAGTAGTCAGCATCACACGCATTCAAGGCGGTACATCATGGAATGTGATTCCTGATCGTGTTGAGATGGAAGGAACCGTTCGGACGTTTGAGCCTGAAGTGAGAGCGATGATTCCAGATCTCATGAAACAAATCGTGAGCGGGATTGCAGAAGGGTTTGGGGCAAAGGGCGAAGTGAAATGGCATCCTTATTTGCCTTCTGTGTTGAATGACGAGCGTCTGACAACGGTGGTTGAAGAAACGGCAGGTGTGCTGGACCTCACAGTAGTGCAGGCAGAGCAGTCACCGGGCGGAGAAGATTTTGCCCTTTATCAAGAACGCATTCCAGGCTTTTTTGTATGGATGGGGACAAGCGGTACGGAGGAATGGCATCATCCTGCCTTTACGTTAAATGAAGAAGCACTTCCAGTTGCCGCTGCCTTCTTTTCCGAGCTTGCCGTTCGGGCATTGGAGTTACGATCATGGAACTAACAAAGAAACTGGCAGAGGCTGTGCTTGCAGCTGATCCGCTTCAAGATCAGCGCGCCGTTGAAATGGCTCGAAATGGTCTGTTAGACGCTGCGGCAGCAGCGCTTGCTGCAAAAGAGGATGAAGGAATTCAGAAGCTGTTGGTGCTTGTGGAACAAGAAGGCGGAGCCGCTCAAATTCCTGTCATTGGACAAGGGAAGAAGGTCAGCCGTCAATCCGCAGCCATGCTAAACGGCTACCTGATCCATGCCCTTGATTATGATGATGTGCATTCAGATGTGAGAGGACACCCAAGTGCGGTCATCATTCCAGCATTGCTATCACAGCTATCAGACGGCAAAGGGTATGGCGATCGATTTTTAGCAGCCTACATTACAGGTGTTGAAGTGATGGCAAGGCTTGGCGAATCCATCGGCAAGGCGCATTATGAACGGGGCTGGCATAATACCGGAACCCTCGGAGCCATTGCGGCAGTATGTGCCATTGGGTATTTAAAACAAGTTTCTCAGGAGGAGCTGACGAAGGCGATCGGCTTTGCCGGAGCGCAATCGGCCGGAATGCGAAAGCAGTTTGGCTCTGATATGAAACCATTACAAGCCGGCTTAGCGGCTAAAACAGCCGTGTGGTCCATGGATCTAGCTTCTTCAGGTTTTGGTGGAAGTGAATCGGTTCTTGATGGGGCGCTTGGTTTCTTTTCTCTCTATGGAGATCGTGAACTGGCGGAAAGTCGTTTACTAGAGGAGTATGGTATAGCGTGGCGTATTGTCTCGCCGGGCCTTTGGTTCAAAGTATATCCATTCTGTTCAGCGGCGCACCATGCAGCAGATGCGATCCGATCCTTAATGAAAGAGCGTGCTTATTTACCGGAGCAGGTGAAACAAGTAGAGGTCATATTCCCGCCTGGCGGAGATGCAGCGCTTATTGAGCAGGCACCTTTGACGGGCGAAGAAGGACGATTCAGTGTCGAATACGTCATCGCACTTGCCGTATTTGGACAGACGCTGACGCTGGATGCCTTTACGAAAAAAACCATTCCATCAGACATGCGGACATGGATGAAGCGGGTAAGCAGGGGTTATGATCAAACGATAGAACCCCATCCCGATGCTGTTCCAAAAGGACGATTTACGATTGTGAAGCTTACCTTATCTGATGGCACCACCACCATCAAGCGGGTCGATATTCCGCAGGGAGCACCAGGTCGTGCATTATCGAAAGAAGACATCATGCAAAAATTAAACAGTGTGACAGACGATTCGTATGCTCAGCTTATTTTGCAGGCAGTTGAAGAGGGGAACAATTCTTCCTATTTGCAGCTTTTGGCATGATAACGAAAAAGGCTCATCCATCGAGGTGAGCCTTTTTTATAAATTCATTTAGGATTCTAATGAAGAGTCCATTCCTGCAAAAAAAATACTTCTACGCAATTCTATCTATTAAAATCACTTATTCATTTTTGGTGAACGTTAAGCCAATATGAGCAAGTGCTTGCGGTAAGTCTTTCCGGATGGTGATGTCTTTAAATGAAATATTTGACTGAATTGCACTTAAAGCAAGGTCTTGCTTAATACCTGTTAAAACAGCCGAAATCCCTAAAAGTCTAAGCGTTTGTGCATAGCTGACCAAATATTGAATGCTTTGTTCATTTAGGCGTTTTGTTCCCGATACATCAATGACTAAATGAGAGAGCGATAGCCTGTAGCTTTCCTGTAAAATGGTTTCTAAAATATGCTGAGCACGTGTCTCTTCGATATCACCAAGTAGAGGAAGCACGGCGACACCGTCAACAACTGGGACGATCGGTACAGATAATTGCTGAATCTGCCGGTTGGCACGGTCTAGTTCAAGGACGTAGCTTAATAGAGAAGCCATCGTTTCAAACATATGCACATGCTCTTCTGTGAATTGATGCGGCCTTAGATCAAGCCCGCAAATCGTTCCGTAGTTCGTACCATCTGTGAAATCAATCGGCACGCCGATGAATGATCCGCCTTGAAGACGTTTCGTGACCTCTAAGTATTTAGAACGATCATCCAATGATATATCAGGGATTACAAGGGTATCCTGATGATCGACCGCCAGTTTGCAAAATGTCTTTTCGTAAGGAATTTCTTCTCCTTCTTCAAGAAGCTGCTCGTCATGATTTAGCACCTTGACAATCTGATTGGTGGTTTGATCGTTTTTAGCAATAAACAGTGTATTCACATCAGTGATTTGACTCATCATGTTTAAAATACTCGTAGAAGCATCATGAAAATTGCGAAACTGTTTTAATAGTTGTTGACGAGGCATTGTTTTAGGACTCCTTGTAGCTCCGATCATAGGCCGGAACAATAGTTGGTTTGTCTCTATCATACAAAATCAAATGAGAAATAGATATACTTTAATGCGCAAATCCAGGTGAATCGGGCGAGAACAAAAAAGACTGCCGATCCAGAGATCTGGCAGCCTGCTGGTTAAAGAGAGACAGGGACGGTAGACATAGAGAAAAATTCCTCGTACAACGCTTGCACGGCTTCTTTTTCTTGATCTGCTTTGACGCCAAACATCATGCTGACCTCTGATGAGCCTTGATTGATCATTTCAATATTGACCTTCGCTTTTGACAGTGCCTTAGCGGCTCTTGCTGTGGTGCCAACATTGTGACGCATCGCTTCTCCAACAACCATAATGAGTGAGAGATTCGGCTCTAAAACGACCTCATCTGCATCAAGCACAAGCTGCAAGCGGTCGAGCAGCTCTTGTTCAATATGCTGCTCCTCCAGCTGATCCTGCCTTAAAATAATGTTCATATCATCAATGCCAGAAGGGACGTGCTCATACGTAAGCCCATATTCCTCTAGTGTTTGCAGCACCTTACGTCCAAAACCGACTTCTCGGTTCATCAAATATTTGCTAATATAAATGCTGCAAAATCCGCTGTCTGAGGCGATTCCGACAACTGGGCCATTTGTATGATCTCGCTGGTTCACGATTTTTGTGCCTTTTGCCGAGGGATTATTGGTGTTCTTAATCTGCACAGGAATGCCTGCACGGAAGGCTGGAATGAGTGCTTCATCATGGAACACAGAAAAACCAGCATAGGACAGCTCGCGCATTTCCCGGTACGTCAGCTCTGTAATCTCCTTCGGCTTATGAACGATCGTTGGATTAACAGCGTAAACAGCATCCACATCTGTAAAGTTTTCATACACTTCTGCCTTCAAACCGTTTGCCAAAATGGAACCGGTAATATCGGAGCCGCTGCGAGAAAAGGTGACAATATCTCCCGATAGACTAAAGCCAAAAAAGCCAGGAAATATGATGATGCCAGAGCGCTCTCTTAATTTGTACAAATGATCATATGACTCCGGAAGGACTTGCGCTTGGCCAGGCTCATCGCTCACAAATAAACCAGCCTCCTTTGGATTCACATAGTGAGCTTCGACACCTTGATGGCGGAAATAGGCGGCAATGAGCTTTGCGTTATTGTCTTCACCGCTTGCCTTGATGGCATCAAGATATCGCTCAGGACGAGACGAATCAGCCTGTAATAGGGCGTCTAGATCTTGCCTGATGGTGTCAATCACGTCATGACTTAATCCGAGTTCATCCGCAATGGAGGCATATCGTTCGATGACGGCTTCCTGTAAATCGTGTGCTTCGCCTAAACGTAAATATTGCTCACCACAGCTAATTAATAGATCAGTGACCTTCGTATCCGTTGAATGCCGTTTTCCTGGTGCGGAAACAACGACTGCTTTTCGAGCTGGATCTGCTGTGACAATGTCAAATACCTTTTGCAGCTGCTTGCTAGATGCAAGTGAACTGCCACCAAATTTAACGACCTTCAATGCATACATCTCCTATAGTAAAAATTTTCTCACAAATTGAATAGTTCCTATTATCAACTCTTTTCTTTAAATTATCAAGGTTTTTCTTCACTGTAAATACAAATGTCTTTTTGGGGAGGACGATATAGCGTGAGTATATGAAAAAAGAGCCGGCAATATGCCGAGCTCTTTTCTTATGAAGAAGATGATGAGGAAGATAGCTCCTGCTTCATCACTTTATTCTCGCGTTTTTCCTTTAAGAAAAAAGAGAGGACGAGTCCAAGGACCGCAATCAAACCAGACACGATAAATGATGTGTTCATGCCGTGAACGGCTGATTTTAAGGGGCTGGCTAATTCTGCATTTGCAGCAGAGCTGCTCATGATGGAGACAAGCAAAGCCGTCCCAATGGAACCGCCCATTTGTCTCATCGTGTTATTCATCGCTGTCCCATGCGGAATCAAATGAGGCGGTAAAGAGTTAATACCTGCTGTTGTCAGCGGCATCATGATCATCCCAACCCCGATTAAGCGAAGCGTGTAGGCGACCGTAATGAGAGCAATGGATGAATCAAGGGTGAGCAGCATAAATGGCAAGGTCGTAATGGTAAGTATCGTAAACCCGCCTAATGCCAGCCCTTTTCCGCCGATTTTATCAAAAATCCGTCCAATAATCGGTGACAGGAGTCCCATAAAGAGAGCACCTGGTAATAAGATAAGTCCTGTATCCAGTGCAGACAACCCTCTGACATTTTGCGTATAGAGCGGCAGAATCGTCTCTGTACCAATCAATAAAGCAAAGACAAGCATTCCAAGGAAGGTCGTTAAGCTAAAGATCGCAAACTTAAAGACACCAAACTCAAGCATCGGTCTTGTCAAATTCGACTGGCGCAGAATAAAGAAGAACAAGCTCACAGCGCCGACAATCAGCGAAATGAGGACAGTCGCACTCGTCCAGCCATATGTTCCAACACTAGAAAATCCGTAAAGCAGCCCGCCGAAACCGAAGGACGACAAGATGACAGATAAAACATCAATACGTGTCTCTCTTTGCTGCGTTACATTTTTCATTAAGAAGAAAGCAAGAATGAGATCAATGATACCGATTGGCAGAACAATATAGAACAAGAACTTCCAGCTGAAGGAATCAACAATCCAGCCGCCAAGTGTCGGCCCAAGCGCTGGTGCGAACGAAATGACAAGTCCGACCATGCCCATCGCCTGCCCGCGCTTTTCTTTCGGGAAAATGGTTAAAAAGATCGTTTGCATCAGCGGCATTAAAATCCCTGCGCCGGCTGCCTGCACGATACGCGCTGCAAGTAATACAGGGAAATTCGTTGCAAATGAAGCAAGAATTGTACCGGCTGTAAAGATGCTAAGCGCCGTTAAAACTAAAGAACGGCTTGAAAATTTCTCAATGAAGAAAGCCGTAATCGGGATGAGGATCCCGTTTGTCAGCATAAAGGCAGTTGTGAGCCACTGTCCTTTGCTGACATCAATATTGAATTCCTCCATGATATGTGGGATCGCTGGAATGAGCAGCGTTTGGTTTAAAATCGCGACGAATGCCCCAACGAGGAAAATCCCCACAATCACAGATCGATTATACGATGTTGTTGATTGGTTCATGTTATCCCTTCTTTATCTATAAGATGATGCTTTTCAGCTGTGACACGTTTTGTGATAAAACGCTGTTTTTGCCTAAATAATCGAGCAGTGAGCTGATTAAAAAGGTTCTCGGTTGGTCCTTTGATAATTCTTGGCTCAGCAGGTCAAACGCAGAGAGGAGATCGTCCTTTTCTTCTCCGTTTGGCAGTGCGTGAAGCTCTTGTTTGATCTTCGTTAAGGACGAGATGACAAGCTTTTCTTCATCATATTCATCCTGTGAAGAAAGCAAATAAGAGTCCATCAGCTGATCTGTTAACACAGGCTCAATGGAACAAGGCTTTTTCGATACACGGTCCATCACACCGATAATCATCTCGGCGGCATTTTCTAATTGGATGTTCTTTTGCTCAATCGCCAGCATTAAGATGAATTCTCTCATTAATCCGTTGAGGACGATCACAAGATCCCAGACATAAGGAGCGACAGATTCACCATATGTGCTTAAAATAATGTCTCTGTGCCGCTGCATGATAATGGAGCGTGTCTCGCGTAAATGCTTAATGACAATGGGCGAATGCTGTGAAAAAGCTTCAAAGGACAGCATATTCAAAAATTTATGATTCTCTTTAAACTCTTCAAGCTCAAGCTTGATCTTCTTTGTGAATTTTTCCTTCTTGGACAGCGTCGTTTCTGAATGAATGATCTGAGAAATCTCTCTCATTTTGCACTGGTTGTATTTAATCAGTTCTAATAGAAGAGCTTCCTTTGAATCAAACAGTTTATAAATAGACGCTTTTGATATTTTACAGGCATCGGCAATTGACTGCATGGAGACACTCATATAGCCTTTTTGAGAAAACAATTTCTTCGAAACCCGCAAAATCTCTTCTTGCTTTTCGTTCATCTTCATAAGTCCTTTCCGAATCGGCAAAACCATATGGTCACAATGGAAACCGAGTGGTCACTTTTGCTATAATAACAAACCCAATGACCCATGACAAGAAAAGAAACTTAAAAAATACCTATCGATGTGACAGGTATTTTATCCTTCCGCATGTGCGGCATATATTCTTGGTTTGCCGTTAAGTTCGACGATCAAAAGGTCTTTTCGCTGCTTTACAGAGTAAATTGCTGTCCCTTTTTTCAACCGGGAAGCTGTGCCATGTTCAAAATGTTTGGTAGCTGTTTTCTGAATGACACCTACTTGCTGATGTTTTGTGACGTTTAATGATTTTGTCCAATCTAGATTTGTTTCATAGATTGTCCCTTTCCATTGAAATAAATCTGCCTGTTGATCGAGAGCTAATAACTCTTCTGCACTAGGTGGTTTTGACTGGAATTGGTGAAAGGATTGGCATGCGCATACGCTCATTACCAGTAATAGTATGAATAAGCAAGTCCATATTTTGCGTGTTAAATGAAGTTCCTCCCTTCAAAATAGCTTCTATGAGTCATTGTCGTTTCAAAAGCTCGTATCGTTACTTTTGTATGAGGCGAGTCATGAGATTGTATGTTGGCACAAAATACGATACATTTATCGTATGAATAATCCAATCCATCCAACCCATCCAATCCAAGAAGACATGAGACTGATTTCTGTGCTGCACGCATTGGCTGATCCAATCCGGTTAGAAATTGTCCGCTGCTTAGCAGAAGCAGGGGAGAGAACATGCGGCACGTATGAGATGAATATTGCCAAATCTACGCTTTCCCATCACTTCAAAGTGCTGAGGGAGGCAGGCGTCGTGAAAGTGAGAATTGACGGAAAGCACCGTTACTATTCTTTAAGAAAAGAAGACATCGAGACTGCTTTTCCTGGACTCGTGTCATCCATTTTAGCCGTAAATAAAGAGCGGTGGTAAGCCAGCTGTCTAGTAAAGCAGCTGGCTGTTTTATTTCCCATAAATCGACTCATGCAGTCTTTTCACCGCTGGCCGAATATCCTCTGGTCGTATATGAGAGAATCCAAGGATAAGCGGGACGAAGCCTTCTTTGTGACCGGGTACATGCTCATCAAGGGTAAAGCGGTCCATCCCATACATTTTCAGCTTTCTTTCTTTGGCTCGCTGTAAAATCTCATGCTGCGTGCGGTTTGAGCGAAACTCTGCGATAAAATGAAGTCCAGCATTTTCCCCAATAATCCGCACATTGTCAGCAAAAACCGTGTCGAGCTCTTCAATGAGCTGCTTCCGCTTTTCCTCATATAAACCATTCATTCTTTTAATATGCCGCTGATACGCTCCATCTTTTATAAAATGAAGAAGGGTGTATTGTGTAAAAAGATTGGCTGTTTGAATGAAGAAGTGCTGTTCTTCCTTATAGCGTCTCAATAAATGCTGCGGGAGCACCATGTAGCTTAGCCTTAAGCCTGGCAACAATGATTTTGAAAAAGTCCCCATATAAATGACTTTGTCATATCGATCCAAACTTTGCAGCGCTGGAATGCTGTCTGTACCATACTTAAATTCACTGTCATAATCATCCTCAATAATATAACGTCCGGGCTGATCGGCTGCCCAGTTTAAGAGCTGAATCCGCCGGGAAATCGGCATGATGACGCCAGTCGGGAACTGATGTGAAGGGGTAATGATCAACACATTCGGCTCTTTCTCCTGAATGTCACTCATCCGCACCCCTTTTTGATCAATGCCAATCGTCTCAATTCGGTGATGATTGTTTTTCAGCATTTGATAGAGCCGGCGATAGCCAGGGTTTTCTAATCCGTATACTTGATCGGCTGGAAGAATGCTTGATAAAGAATGGATAAGTGATTGCGTGCCTGCACTTAAAATGAGCTGTTCTGGGTAGCATTTGACACCTCGCGCAAGCCCAATCAACCGGGCAATCGTTTCCCGAAGCTCGTACACACCTTGTGGATGCGGAAGCTCACCAAAGGCTTCTTGGTGGAGACTGATCGCCTTTTGTTCACTTTTCAGCCAGCTTTTAAATGGAAAATTAGTGGTATCGACAGAGATATGTGAAAAGGAATACCAGTCGTCTCGTGCAATCGGCTTCTCCTTTAAATCTGCTGGAAGGGAGGAGGGCTTCAGCTGACCTGACTCATGAAACGTTTCTAGTGATTCCACAAAAAAGCCTTTGCGTTCAACCGAATATAAATATCCCTCGGCAAGCAGCTGCTGATAGGCGCCATTCACTGAATTGACGCTGACATTTAATGTATCGGCTAACTCTCGTTTTGAGGGTAATTGATCATGCGGCTGAAGGTTTCGGTTTAAAATTTCACCTTTAATTTTTGTATAAATTTGATGATAAATAAATCCGTTTGCCCCTGTTTGGTCTAGTTGAATTGTCAGCATCTCGTCATTCCTTCCTCTCTGGTACCATGAAAAAAATGATATTGGTACTTTCTATCATACCAAAAAATATTCAGAATAATAAAAAAGACATAAAGGGGATGGATGACAATGAGTCAAACGACAACAAACCGTTTTTCAACAGAAGAATGGCAGGGGAAAAGAGATCAATATGTCGCAAGAGGCGTGAGTAATGGCAACCGTCATCTTGCAGCAAAGGGGAAGGGAGCCGAGCTGTTCGATATCGATGGGAAACGTTTTATCGATTTTGCCGGTGCTATCGGTACATTAAATGTAGGCCATTCACATCCAAAGGTTGTGGAAGCCGTCAAAGCACAGGCAGACAGTCTGATTCACCCAGGATTCAACGTCATGATGTACGAATCGTATATTGAATTAGCTGAAAAGCTATGCCGCCTTACACCAGGCGATCATGACAAGAAAGCCATTTTCTTAAATTCAGGCGCAGAAGCTGTTGAAAATGCGGTGAAAATTGCACGTAAATATACGAAAAGACAGGCCGTTGTGTCGTTTACAAGAGGTTTCCACGGTAGAACGAATATGACGATGAGCATGACGAGCAAGGTCAAGCCATATAAATTTGGGTTCGGACCATTTGCATCAGAGGTGTATCAAGCACCGTATCCTTATTACTATCAGAAGCCAGAGGGATTAAGCGATGCAGCCTACGATGAGTACATCATTGATCAATTCAACCAATTCTTCGTCGCTACCGTTGCACCAGAAACCGTTGCTTGTGTGGTCATGGAGCCAGTCCAAGGGGAGGGCGGATTCATTGTACCATCGAAGCGTTTTGTACAGCACGTTGCTTCATTCTGTCAGCAGCACGGGATTGTCTTTGTTGCAGATGAGATCCAAACAGGCTTTGCGAGAACAGGGAAATACTTTGCGATTGAGCACTTTGATGTGATGCCTGACTTAATCACGGTGTCAAAATCTCTTGCTGCTGGGTTACCGCTGAGCGGTGTAGTTGGCAGAAAAGAACTGCTTGATGCGGCAGATCCAGGTGAGCTTGGGGGGACATATGCAGGAAGTCCATTAGGCTGTGTGGCAGCACTAGCAGTTCTTGATATTATTGAAACAGAACAATTGAATCAACGATCTGAACACATTGGACAAGTCATTGAGGACAAAGCAAATGATTGGAGAACAACGTATCCATTCATTGGGGAAGTCCGCCGATTAGGGGCAATGGCGGCGATTGAAATTGTGGAAGATCAAAAAACGCGTACACCAGATAAGAAAACAGCCGCAGCAATTGCAGCATATGCAAATGAGCACGGGCTGCTCTTATTAACGGCAGGGATTAATGGGAATATTATTCGCTTCTTAACACCACTTGTCATCACAGATGAGCTGCTTCACGAAGGACTAGGGATCATCGAGGACGCCTTCAAAGCACGCTAAACAACAAAGGGGGATGGTTGTATGCAAAAACAACAAATGGCAAAAACCATGTCGCAGTCTGATGTACTGTTTTTATCCATTGGTGCAATGCTTGGATGGGGCTGGGTTGTACTTTCGGGAGATTGGATTTTAACAGCTGGATTTTTAGGCAGTGTGATAGCCTTCGTTATAGGCGGTATTCTCGTCATCTTTATTGGACTTACGTATGCTGAGCTTTCGTCTGCAATTCCAGAGACAGGAGGAGGGCTCGTCTTTGTCCAACGGGCATTTGGGATAAAATCCGCTTTTGTCTCGGCATGGGGCGTGTTGTTTGGCTATGTGTCCATCATTACGTTTGAGGCTGTTGCCTTGCCGACAGTTATTGATTATGTGATTCCAACACAGCATGTTGGCTTCCTATGGAATATAGGGGGATGGGACGTTTATTTCACATGGGTATTGATTGGATCTGGTGGTGCATTGTTTTTAACAGCACTGAATTACATTGGTGCAAAGCCTGCTGCCATTTTTCAGTCTGTCTTCACAGTGGCAATTATTCTGACAGGTTTTCTCCTTTTAGGCGGCGCAACATTTAATGGAGATCTAGCAAACCTTGAGCCAATGTTTCAAGGCGGGGTCGGCGGTCTCATGGCGGTTTTGGTGATGATTCCCTTTTTATTCGTTGGCTTTGATGTCATCCCGCAAGTGGCGGCGGAAATCAATGCACCGAAGAGAATTATCGGGAGAATTTTGATTATCTCCATCGTGAGTGCCGTTGTGTTTTATCTGCTCATTGTTTTTGGTGTAGCTGCGGGGCTGTCAAAAGGTCAGCTTGAAGCTTCCTCATTAGCGACAGCAGATGCGATGGTGCAGCTGCTCGGTCATCAGGCATTTGGAACAGTGCTTGTCATTGGCGGTGTAGCAGGCATTGTGACGAGCTGGAATGCTTTTATCATTGGGGCAAGCCGCATCCTATACGCTATGGCGGAAAGAGGAATGATTTCCAAATGGTTTGCGTATATTCACCCAAAGTATAAAACACCGACACATGCGATTTTATTCCTTGGAGCACTGGCCTTTTTTGCTCCATTATTAGGGCGTCCTGCCCTCGTATGGATTGTCAACGCGGGCGGTGTCGGGATCATCGTTGGCTACTTAATTGTGTCCATTGCCTTTATGAGACTTCGCAAGACAGAACCTGAGCTTGAGCGTCCATACCGCATTAAGTATTGGCGGATGACAGGCGTTTTAGCTATCGGACTGAGTCTCCTTTTTCTTTCATTTTATTTTCCGGGAATGCCGGCCTCCTTATCGTGGCCAGCTGAATGGATATTGCTTTTAGGCTGGGCACTCATTGGGTATATACTATATGTAATGAATCCAAGAACGAAGGAGACGGTAGAGCATGACAAACGAACTCAAAGTATATAATCCTGCGACAGGAGAAGAAATTGCTTCAGTTGCACAGCATACAAAAGATCAGATCGAAGACGCCATTACTCGCTCACACAAAGCATTCAAAGCATGGGCAAAAACGTCAGCGCACGAACGTGCCAATATCATCCGCAAGTGGTTTGATCTCATGATTGAACATAAAGAAAGATTGGCAAAAATCATCACGGAAGAAAATGGGAAGCCGTATCAAGAAGCATTAGGGGAAATCGTCTATGCGGCTGGATACATTGAATGGTACGCAGAGGAAGCCAAACGGATCTACGGCAGAACCATTCCGTCACATACGACGAACAAACGCCTTTTCGTCACAAAGCAGCCAGTTGGTCCTGTTGCGGCCATTACTCCGTGGAATTTTCCTGCAGCCATGATCACGAGAAAGGCTGCACCAGCACTTGCAGCGGGCTGTACGTTTATTGTGAAACCTGCTGAAGACACGCCGCTCACAGCCATTGAACTTGTGAAATTAGGTCATGAAGCCGGAATTCCAGAGGATGCTCTGCAATGGGTGGTTGGAGATGGAAAAGAAGTCGGTGAAATATTCACTGATAGTCCATTGATTCGCAAAATCACGTTTACAGGCTCAACGCCAGTCGGAAAGCATCTGATCAAAAACAGTGCCAGCACAGTCAAGCATGTATCAATGGAGCTTGGCGGACATGCTCCGCTCATCGTAGACAAAGATGCAAATCTTGAACTAGCTGTAAAACAAGCAGTGGCATCTAAGTTCCGTAATGCAGGACAAACCTGTGTCTGTGCCAACCGCTTAATTGTGCATGAAGACATTCATGAAGCATTTGCTCAAGGCTTCAGCAAAGAAGTAGAAAAGCTGAAAGTGGGAAATGGCTTTGAAGAAGGGACATCCATCGGCCCAATTATCAATAAGCGCGGCTTTGATAAAATTGTCGACCAAATTCAAGATGCAGTAGATAAAGGGGCGAAAATTCTTGTCGGCGGCGATACGCATTTCGATGATGAAAAGTCGTATTATTTTGTCCAGCCAACGGTTCTCTCACATGTGGACCCTTCCATGAACATCATGCATGAAGAAACCTTTGGACCAGTGGCACCGATTACGACATTTAAAACGTTAGATGAAGCGATTGAGTTAGCCAACGATACACCTTTTGGTCTTGCAGCTTATTTCTTTACAGAGAATTATCGAAACGGCCTCTACATCTCAGAGAATCTTGATTACGGGATTATTGGCTGGAATGATGGCGGCCCATCGGCTGTTCAAGCACCATTCGGAGGAATGAAAGAGAGCGGAATTGGCCGTGAAGGCGGCATCGAAGGGATCGAACCCTATTTAGAAACCAAATATGTATCCATTGGTTTAGACGAATAAACGTGAAAAAGACTGTCCGAAGAAGGAATCTCGGCAGTCTTTTTTATGTTAAACAGCCGGCGGGAAAAGCTGCTCCACCGTTTCTTTCGTTTCTTTCAGAATTTCGTGGATGTAATCTGCAGGTGCCTGCTCCATGCTGCTGAACAAAAGCCGTTCAACAGGCTCAACCCCAATAAAATTGAAGACTTCTGTATCCGTTGTCATACGATGGGAGGAGACGTTTCGGTTAGCATCAAGAAATGTCCTTGGCGCATCGTGCGTGTTGATAATGACACCTTTTTTATGCCGAAGCAGGTTTTCAATAGCCCCATGCTCATTGATCTGATAAGCGAAGCCCTCAGAAAAAACGCGCTCTACATAGCCCTTTAGCATAGTGGGTAAGCCCGTCCACCAAATGGGAAAAATAAACGTTAGGACATCTGCTTGCTGGATCAGCTTCTGCTCTGTTTGAATAGCCATTGGGACATTACCCCGCTTGATCGCAGCCTTTTCCAATAAGCTTAGCTCTGGCGAAAAGCCAAGAGCATAGACATCACGAACAGTCACTTTATGACCATTGTTCAAAAGAGTGCTCACAACAAGATCTAATAAGGTTTGATTTAAGCTTTGCTGGGGATGAGCAAATATGATTAGATGGTTCATCTCATAGCCTCCTAGGTGGTCATGTGTCTCATTATGGCATGCGGCTTTATCCTATTCAATCCTATCTTGGCAATAATAGGTTGGGAAAATAGAAGTTGATCGTCCTAGTTTGCAGACAAAGTCTCGCATCTCGTGTTCAAACAAGGTGGAAAGAAATGAAAGCGATCGTTTCCGTGAAAACGATCGCTTACGAATCAATTATTTTTTTCTAAAAGCAAGACCCAGTGCAATCAGTGCCACGACTAGAGCCGCAATCGACAGACCAAGCACAAGTGGTGAGGAAGAATTGGAGGCTGTTTCAGATGCCTTTTCTTCTTTTGGTTTTTCTTGACCATGTGAATCCGTTACCGTATTAGATGCCACAATGTTTGTGATGGAATGCGGCTTATCAGCATCTTTATCGCCAGTCCATTCAACGACCGTTCCATCCTTATAATATTGATACGCATCCCATGCAGCTTCCCCTGCTTTTTCAGGGTTTTTCGCTACAAAAACGAATTGCTGGAACTGTCCGGCAAGCACGCCTTTACCGGTTGCTTCCCAAGTCACTCTTGTCACCTTGCCATCTTTTTCTTCAGTTGACGTTTTCCATCCAGGGACTGGCTCATATTGTTGGAATTCTACGCCTTTAGGTATTGTCACGACAACCTTAGTCGTTGGACTGTCACTCTCAGAAGGAACTTTTAACGTATAGGTTTCCCAAGCATTTGTCGCAGACGTATCAGGTTTGACTGTGACGTGAGCACTCACAGGAATCGCCAATAAAAATGAAGCGAGAAGCATTGGTAATAAAGCTTTAACATATTTTTTCATATGGTATGAACTCCTTTTAGTTTCTTCTAATAAATGTGGTATCGATATTTTCAAAAGAACCAGTTAACGCATGGATTTCAATTTTCCAAGTGCCTTTTTCATTTAACAAGAGATTTTCAGCAGAGAAATGACCATTTTTTAATCGTTTCAGCTGAAATTCACTCGGTTTCTCTTCACCGAATAAGGCGACTTTATGGATCTTGGCTGACACAGATTGAATATCAGTAATCGTTTGTCCATCCTTCTTCGTGAATGCGACCTCGAATGTGTTTTTCCCCGGGGCATTCGGGGTAATGCTCATGGACACAATGTCACGATGCTCGACCTGGTTTGCACCAAAAAACGGCTCAGGTGCAGGCGGAGGAGGGCTCGGAATATTGGTGAACACAGCCGTTAATAACAAAATGGCGATCCCGATGATCCACTCAGCTCGTAACGAAACGTTTTGTTTCTGTTTCTTTTCCCTTCTCAGCATCAAGTAATGGACAAGCCCAAGAAGACCCATCAAGATAAATAAACCAAGCTTGATTAAAAAGGTTCGTCCGTATGCTGATTGGAAAAGAGCATCAAACGATTGCAAAATAAAGATCGCATTCACAAATCCTGAAAACACAATGAGTCCAACAGAAAGCAGTGCCCAAGGGTGAAACGCTGTTAACGTATTCCGTATGAGCGGCTGATCTTCATTTGGCAGCTTCTTCAACAATAAAAGCACAATGGCTGTTAAACCACCGACCCAGATCGATGCAGAAACGAGATGGATGAAATCAAGTGACGTTGTCAGTATTTTATTATCTGTTGCTGCAGGATGTCCGATTTGTGCTTTCAGCCAGAGAAGCACTGCGAATAGGAGTAGTGGAAACAACCATACCCGAAAAGAAGTAAAGACCCCTTTTTTCATCGCAACTATGCTCCAAATGGTCAGAAGAACAAATGACACCATGAGCATCATCCACAAACTACCGCCAGAAGTCGACGCAATGGTTTCTTGTAAAAGCGATGGCTGAAATGCCCCCAAAAAGGACACGTCTGCCGCTGATTTTGTTTGAATCGGCAGCTGGAAGACGAGTGCTCCGCCCATCATGATCAGTGACAATGACAAAAGCCGTTTCATTCGTTTCGCTAATATAGGTGAAATGGCTGTTTTAAACCAAAACAGTCCAAACAAAATGGTTCCGAGAAATAAACTAAACGACGTATAAAGAAAGGCTTTATCAATGGTCGAGGCAACATCGATGGATTCATTCGTTTGACCTTGATCTAATTGGTCAAAACCGCCATTCGCTTTGCCAATACTAAACGGGATCATGCCAGAGACAGAGTGTCCGTCTGCTGATACCGCATTCCACTGAATGGTATAAATTCCTTTTGGTAAATCCTTTTTTAAATCAGCTTCCATGATTTTTTGATCTTTAATGACCGTATCTCCTTGATCCACACGATCACCTTTTGCATTTAGCACCTTAATGGCATGAAATCCACTTTCGATTCCTTCACTAAATGTGATAGAGACCGAAGGAGGCTGCTTCTCCAGCTCTTCATTTGCCGCTGGATTCGAGCTGACGACGTATGCGTGAGCAAATGCTTCCTTTGGAATGAAAAAAGCGAACGTGACGATAAGGAGCAGAAGCCACTTACTATGTTTCAACAAGTGAATAACCGCCTTTCTACCTATGAAAATGTCTCATGTATCAGAAAGAAAGCGGCAGTAAACTGTGAGTCACAGAAAAAACCGCTCCTCCTATTGTGCCGCTCACTCTAAAAGGTAAACGAAACAAACAGCAAGATGGTTCACTTTTTCTGTGTCATGTCTGCGCAGACATTTCTTGATTGAATAGGTTTGATCATTTATAAGCCTATTCGATTTAAGAAGAGGAAACAAGAAGAGACTATTTGAAAGTTGTGAAATTCCAATGAATTTTGCTTCAAACAACGGCAGATCAACCTTTTTACCCTCTATGCCCTGTGCTTTCACAGAGGATTCACATCATTTTTCAATTTTGTCACACACTAAGTGACAAAGAGACATTTAGTTTCAATTGAAGGGAAAGTGAAAGCGTTTTACGATAGGTATAAGGGCTTCACTGCCACTTGTTATTATATCTTTTGACCTATAAAGCCCTGAATAAAGGGAGAGAAGAAAGGAGTTTTCATAGATGCAGGAAAAAAGCGGATTCCGCGTAAAAGTACAGCGCTTTGGAAGCTATTTAAGCGGTATGATTATGCCGAATATTGGAGCATTTATCGCTTGGGGACTAATTACGGCATTATTCATTCCGAGTGGCTATTTACCAAATGAACAATTAGCTTCACTTGTTGGCCCAATGATCAACTACTTACTGCCGCTCTTAATCGGTTACACAGGCGGTAAGCTCGTATATGACCACCGAGGCGGGGTACTCGGTGCAACCGCGACGATTGGGGTCATTGTCGGTTCGGACATTCCAATGTTTTTAGGTGCCATGATCATGGGACCACTTGGTGGTTACTTGATTAAGAAAATTGACCAGCTGTTCAAAGATCGAATCAAATCGGGCTTTGAGATGCTTGTGAATAACTTTACGGCAGGGATTTTAGGTGCCATTCTTGTCGCGATTGCCTTCTACGCCATCGGACCAGTGGTACTTGGTCTAAATAAAGCCCTTGCGGCAGGTGTAGATATCATTGTGAATGCACATTTGCTTCCGCTGGCAAGTATTTTCATTGAACCAGCGAAAGTCTTGTTCTTAAACAATGCGATTAACCAAGGGATTTTAGGTCCTTTAGGGGTGGAGCAAGCGGCGAAGACAGGGCAGTCCGTTCTGTTCTTGCTTGAGACAAACCCAGGACCAGGTTTAGGTGTTCTACTTGCATACATGTTCTTTGGAAGAGGAAATGCGAAACAGTCTGCACCGGGTGCGATTGTCATTCAATTTTTAGGAGGAATTCATGAGATTTACTTCCCGTACATCTTAATGAAACCAAAGCTCATTTTGGCGGTTATTGCAGGGGGAGCGAGCGGCGTCCTGACCTTTACCCTGTTAAATGCAGGCTTAAAGGCTGTGCCGTCACCAGGAAGTATTATCGCCCTCATGCTGATGTCACCAAAAGGCGGTCATCTTGCCGTTCTAGCTGGTGTTATCGTCGCAGCCGTCGTATCATTCCTTGTCGCTTCTGTGATTTTAAAAGCATCAAAAGCAGTTGACGAGGATTTAACGGCAGCAACAGAAAAGATGCAGGACATGAAAGGGAAGAAAAGCGCAGCAACAGCAGCTCTTACAGCTCAAAAAGAAGATGCTGAAGCAAATGAGCAAGCAGCATCTCCAAGTGATGTCAATCCAGATGACGTGAACAAAATCATCTTTGCCTGCGATGCAGGAATGGGCTCAAGTGCGATGGGCGCATCCATTTTAAAGAATAAAGTCAAAAAGGCAGAGCTTGATATTGATGTGACAAACACATCCATCAGCAACATCCCAAATGACGCCGACGTGGTCTTCACTCATAAAGATTTAACAGACAGAGCCAAGGCGAAACTGCCGGGCGCTGTGCATATCTCAGTTGATAATTTCTTAAACAGCCCGAAATACGATGAGCTGATTGAGAAATTGAAAAAATAACATGACGAAACGGGTTGAGTCCAATTTTCCTTCATTGAACTCCCCGTTTTGGTTGTTTTTCTGATTTTCCATTCTAAAAAAGGTGTGTGATCATTCATGAAACAAGTACTTTCAAAAGACAATATTTTTCTAAACGAACAAGCAGGCTCGAAAGAAGAAGCCATTAAAAAAGCAGGCGAGGTCCTAGTGGCAAACGGATATGTCACAAGTGATTATGTCGACAAAATGTTTGAAAGAGAAAATATCTCGTCTACATTTATGGGCAACGGGATTGCGATTCCTCATGGAACAGAGGATGCGAAAGCGGCTGTCCTTCATTCTGGGATTTCCATCATTCAAATTCCAGAGGGCGTTGAATACGGAGAAGGAAATATCGCCAAAGTTGTCTTTGGCATCGCTGGTAAAAACAACGAACACCTCGATATTCTTTCTCAAATTGCGATTGTCTGTTCAGAAGAGGAAAATGTAGAACGCATCATCCATGCAAAGGATCAGGATGAACTGATCGCCATCTTTAACGAGGTGAACTAACATGAAGGCACTTCATTTTGGAGCAGGAAATATTGGCAGAGGGTTTATCGGATCTTTGTTAAAAACATCAGGCTTTGAGCTTGTCTTTACCGATGTAAATGATGCTGTCATCAACGAGCTGAATGCAAGAGGAGAATACACAGTTGAACTCGCAGCGCCAGGTCAGAAGCAAGAAGTAGTCGGCCCAGTGACAGCGATCAATTCTGCCCAAAACCCAGCGGCATTAACAGAGGCTGTGGCATCAGCCGATTTGATTACAACCGCTGTTGGACCAGCCGTTTTGAAGATCATTGCTTCATCCATTGCTGAAGGATTGAAACAGAAAAAGCCTGACCATATCATCAACATCGTGGCATGTGAAAATATGATTGGAGGCAGCTCTCATTTAAAAGAAGCCGTTTTCTCTCATCTAACAGAAGAGGAACAAGAAGCGTTATCAAAAACAGTTGGTTTTCCAAACGCTGCGGTAGACCGCATTGTTCCGATTCAGCACCATGAGGACATTCTAAAAGTATCAGTCGAGCCTTTTTTCGAGTGGGTCATTGATGAGACTGGCTTTATTGGGGACGTTCCTCAGATTGACGGAGCGACCTTTGTACAAGAATTGACGCCGTATATTGAGCGCAAGCTCTTTACTGTCAATACAGGACATGCACTAGCTGCTTATGTCGGGTATCAGCAAGGCGTTCAAACGATTAAAGAAGCCGTCGATACACCAGAGATTCGCCAAGTGGTTGAAGGTGCACTTCACGAAACGGGCAGTTATTTAATCGACACATATGGCTTTCAAAAAGAAGAACATGATGCGTATATTCAAAAAATCATCAAGCGATTCGAAAATGCTTTTATCTCCGACGAAGTCACTCGTGTCGCACGATCTCCTCTTAGAAAGCTGGGAGCAGATGACCGTTTAATCGGTCCAGCGAAAAAGATCAAACAGCCAGTGTACTTAATCAAAGGCATCGCTGCAGCTCTCGCTTATGACTTTGCAGAAGACGAAGAAGCGGTGCGTTTGCAGGCATTAAGAAAAGAAAAAGGCATTGAAGGTGTGCTCGAAGAAGTATGTGGCCTCACGCCAACAGACGATCTCTATCAAGCCATTCTTCAAGAAACAGCTCGATAATTAGAAAATCCCTTTCCAACGAGTGAAAGGGATTTTTTGATGACTTTTTTAATAGTTTTCCCCGCTTGACGATATATGAAGTAAGGGGGAATTTGTATATGAAAAGGAAAATGTTTGCGTCAAGAAGTGTCTTTTTTCAATTAATGTCTGCCATTATCGTGATCACGATTTTAACCGGCGGACTTGTTGGCACAACGGGATATTTGTTAGCGAAACATGTCTTAATTGATGCGGGGAAAGCAGATTTAAAGCACATCGTCAGCGGAGCAATGGCTACACTCGAACAGTTGAATGACCGTGTAGAGAAAAAAGAACTGACGCTTGATCAGGCACAGGAACAAGCCCGTATTTACTTGAGCGGGCCCAAAAATGACAACGGAAAAGGGTATCAATTTCAAAAATCAGATTTTATCTATAAAAATAAAGGGTATCTCGTCGCATATGGAGCAGATTATTCCTCTCAAGTCCATCCTGTCAACGACATTGGCGTCATTCCAGATAACACAACCAATCGTGAAAAAATGGTCGGTGGAGCCAAAGCAGAAGGCGAGGATGCACACTATGTGACCTATTTAGATAAGGACGATGCCACCGGGGAAGAAAAGCAAAAGCTTGCTTATATGAGCCAGTTCACGCCCTGGAATTGGAGTATCGGCATCGCCGTCTTCCAGGATGAATTTTATAAAGAATTAGAGCAGATGAAGCTCTATATTATGCTCATTACAGCAGGTGTCGCTCTTCTCGGTCTTGGCGTTTTTTATTTAGCTGCTCGAGGAAAAGTCAGACTGCTTAAGCAAGTCACTGCTGCTTCAAAAGAAATTGCGGCGGGGAATCTTGAGCGCACGAGTTTAAAAGAAACAACAGATGAAATTGGACAGCTGGCAAAAGGCTTTAATCATATGTCAGGAGAACTCAGAACACTTGTGAACGGTCTACAGGAAACAAGCAACCAGCTTGTTGAATCAGCGACAGATTTATCGGCGATATCTGAAGAAACCTCAGCCAGCAGTGAAGAGATTGGCCGGGCCATTGGCGACATTTCGACTGGAACGCTTCATCAGGCATCTGACCTTGATGCAGCCAATCAACAAATGACCCAGTTCAATCAATCCATTGAGAACGTCAAAGAACAAAGTGACCAAATTAAACGAATCTCTGACCAATCGAGTCAATCATCGCAGCAGGGCCAGCAAATTGTTCAGCAATTAAAACAATCAAATGAACAATCCATACAAGCGTCTCAAGGCATTAGAGCAGGCATCGAGCAGTTAAGTAGAAAAGTACAGGATATCTCTAAAATTACAGATACGATTGAAAGCATTTCAAATGAGACGAATTTACTTGCGCTGAATGCAAGCATTGAAGCAGCACGCGCAGGAGAGCATGGCAAGGGCTTCTCGGTTGTGGCGAGTGAAGTGCGGAATTTAGCTGAGCAGACAAAACAATCAGCGGTTCAAATTCAGCAAATGGTACAAGGCATTAAAGAAGAAACGAGCGCAACAGCCGGCATGATGTCGAGCACAATGGATCGTTTTGCTGAGTTAGATGAAGCGGTACATGCAACAGAACATGAATTCAATGCCATCTCTACGTCGATTTCACAAACCATCGTTGAAACAGACGCAATGGCAAAAGAGCTGAATGCATTGCTGAAGCAAAACGATCTCATCACAAAAGCCATGCAAGGCGCCGCCCATATTTCTCAGGAAAATGCCGCTGCGATCGAAGAGATCACTGCATCCACAGACGAACAAGTGACAGCCATCTCCAATGTGGCAAAAGCAGCAGAAAGACTCAATGAGCTAAGTATGCGATTGAATCAGGATATTGCTCGTTATCGTCTATAAATCATTTTGACTACGTGCCTCGAGTAAGATAGTATGAAGTTAATGAAACCCTGCTCACAGGATAAAAAAGGAGTGTTCCAGTCATGAAAAAGAAAATATTGATGTTCTTGTCTTGTGGCTATGGATACTCTACTGCTGTTTTCTTTTAGGATAGATAGTAATTGGTGAAGTCTGTCTACATGATGAAGAATCTAGCAGAAAAATCAAAGTGAGTGAGGGATATACATGGAAAAAATCACGAGGAAAAACCCGGAATTTATGCCGAAACCAGTGGGCAACTATAGTCATATCACAAGAGTACCAAAGGGTGCGGGGTTATTTGTTACATCGGGTCAAGTAGGAACAGATATGGATGGGCAGGTACCATCAAGCTTAAACGACCAAGTAACAAATACATTTGAAAATATTAAAAAAGTCCTTGAATCAGAAGGACTGAATGAAGAACATGTGATTAAGGTCAATATATGGGCAACAGAAGAAATCGACTGGGATCATCTATATCCTCAGTGGGATGCAATCTTCAAAACAACTTACCCATCAATGACGGTTGCCTATGTGTCTGCATTAGGATGGCCAGAGTTGAAAATTGAAATTGAACTATGGTGCGCCGATATTTGATCGAAAAAAGAACAGTGCAAACTGTTCTTTTTTACTTGAACCGAAACCGCTTTGTCATCCATGCAGCGATAAACGTAAAGACAGTGTAGATGATAACCCAAATGAGAAAGGATTCATTCCCGCCAATGTATGTGTACATGAGAATGACGCTTGCTAACAGTACAATCAAAGTTGGCATCCAAACATTCTTCAAAATCATTGTGCCAAAAATGCCAATCAGCACGGAAATAATGGGAAAGCCGAATACAATGAATAAGACAAAAACAGCCATATTGCTAACTCCTTTAACAAGTGATTACATCAAAACATATAAGACCGATGCAACCATGTGCGGAACTGCAAAGATCATCAAAAGAAAAGCCGTATCAAGACGCCATATGCGGTGTTCTTTTGATTCAGAATGATAGGCTGCCCGCGTTTCTTCCCCGCTTGTCCATGCACCCATTAGAAGCCCAGACATCATGCACCCAATAATAGAGATTCCACCACTGACCCACCCTATCCACTCATGGTGCGACAAAATGATCGCAGCGCTGCATATCACAATCATTGAGCAAACACCGGCGATAAAGGCATGTTTTTTTCTCATACTGGTTCACTCCTTTAAAGAAGATTAGGAGATGGCATCACATATTTCAATGAAATGACCATCAGGATCAGCGACATAAGCGACGGTTTGACCCCATGGTTTCTTTGCAGGTTCTTTGATGATTGGAACCCCTTTTTCCTTCATTGATGCAATGGTTTGATCCACGTCATCCACAACAAACCCAATCTCAAACGTTTGCGAGGATTGATTTGCTTCAGGGACAGGCAAACCAAGTGCATCTTTGACATCCTGGCGTGAGTTAATTGATAATGTCACATCTCCAGTATCAAACTCAACATAGGATTCAACCCTGAGTTTCATAGGAAAGCCAAGTACATGTTGATAGAAATGAATACTTGCCTCAACATCGTTTACATATAGAATGGTATATTTCATTTTCATGTGAAAAACTCCTCTCTTCATATACGTGTCAAAAACGGAAAGGTTTCCCACTCATTGTACCACATAGGAGATAAAGCACGTTTTATTCCAAAAAAATCAATTTTTTTAGCTCAATAGTCTTGAAAAACAAAAAGTGGTGACATATGATAAAAATGTAAAAATAGAAAAAATAGGGGGATCATACATGTTGAAAAAAATCATGGTGGCTGTCTTGTCTTTAGGTCTTTTACTAAGCTTTACACAAGTCGATAACCACACAGCAGATGCAAAAACAGTGAAGTCCTACAAAAACTGCAAAGCGCTGAACAAAGTCTATAAAGGCGGCGTAGCGAAAAGCAAAAACACGAAAAACAAAGGCGGTAAAACAAAGTACAAGCCGTATGTGTCAAAAGCACTTTACCAAAAAAATATGCGACTTGACCGTGATAAAGACGGCATTGCGTGTGAACGCTAAGCTCATGTGAAAAGACCTGTAACAAGGTCTTTTTTCTATGGGATCAAACTCGTCCCTTTGTGCCATCTTCCTCTTTATATTAAAATAAAGATAGTTACAAAAAATGATACAAAGTGGGGTACTCAATTTGTCCATACAAGCTGATAAGAAAGACATCCGATTGATTGCCATTGATATGGATGGCACTCTGTTAAACAGTGAACACGTCATTCCAGAGGAAAATAAACAAGCCATTAAAGACGCTGAAGCAAAAGGGGTCCATGTGGTCATTAGCACAGGGCGGACGCTGATGACATGCCGAGAGCTGGTTGAGCCGCTTAAGCTCTCTTCTTACCTTGTGACAGCAAACGGAAGTGAAATCTGGGACTCAAACTTCCAGCTGATCGAACGAGATCTGCTACATCCAGATCATGTCCAAATGATGTGGGATCTAAAAAATAGGTACGAAACCGATTACTGGGCTTCCACTGTGGATAAAGTGTGGAGAGGTGAATTCCCAGAACGAATTCATGACCATGAATGGTTGAAATTTGGCTTTGATATTCATGATGATGACGTTCGTGAGGAAGTACTCAATACATTGAAAACAAATGAGTATCTAGAGATCACAAATTCAAGTCCGACCAATATTGAAGTCAATGCAGCTGGCATTAACAAAGCTGCTGCTCTTGCAAAGGTAGCAGAACGCATTGGCTGTACGATGGACAATGTCATGTCACTTGGCGACAGCCTAAATGATATGGCCATGATTCAAGAAGCCGGATTAGGAATTGCGATGGGAAATGCGCAAGAAGTGGTGAAAGAAGCCGCTGATTGGATTACGGCTCCTAACACAGAACACGGTGTAGCAAAAGCCATCCAACATTGGGTGCTATCTAAATAAAAAAAGTGAGAGGACATTGCCTCTCGCTTTTTTATTTTTCTCCTAGTTCTATTGTTATGTTTTCTGACAATGTCATGTGCAATCTATCCAAAATTGATATAATCAATATAAATTCGAATATTCGGACTTTAAGTTCCGTTATTCGGAACAAAAAGGAGGGATCCTATGTATCAAGTAGATATCAACTGTGATTTGGGAGAAAGCTTTGGTCAATACACAATCGGTGCAGACGAACAAATTCTTGAATATGTCACGTCAGCCAATATTGCTTGCGGTTTTCATGCAGGAGATCCAACAGTCATGAGAAAAACGGTCAGAATGGCGCTAGATAAAGGGGTACAAATTGGTGCGCATCCGGGTCTGCAAGATTTGGTCGGCTTTGGCAGACGTCCAATGGCGATCTCGGCAGAGGAAGCCTATGATCTCGTCGTCTATCAAATTGGCGCTCTATCAGCCTTTCTCAAGGCAGAAGGCGGCACGATGCAGCATGTCAAGCCACACGGCGCCCTGTACAACATGGCGGCTAAAAATACTGAATTATCTGAATCGATAGCGAAGGCTGTGTATCATGTTGATCCAAGTCTTGTGTTATTCGGTCTCTCAGGCAGTGAACTTGCGTTAGCAGGTGAGAAAATGGGCCTTCAAGTGGCTCATGAAGTATTTTCTGATCGGACGTATCAAGCAGATGGGACGCTGACATCCCGCCGCGAACCACATGCACTCATTGAAGATGATGAACGGGCCGTTCATCAGGTCGTTCGTATGGTGAGAGAAGGGAAGGTTCATTCCGTTCAAGGGGAAGACATTTCACTTAAAGCAGATACGGTCTGTATTCACGGAGACGGCAGCCATGCGCTTCAATTTGCCAAAACCATTACATCGAAGCTAAAAGAAGCGAGTATTCATCTCAAAGCCTTTCAATAAAAATCGTCATCAAAGGGGGAAACAGCATGAAAAAAGAGGAAGTCAAGCACACGAAGGCACTAAAGGGGAACCGGTCTATGCTGATGGGCGCAGCCTTTTTAATGGCGACGTCCGCCATCGGACCGGGATTTTTAACACAAACGACTGTCTTCACACAACAGCTTGCGGCTAGCTTTGGGTTTGTCATTCTCATCTCGATTTTGTTAGATATTTTTGCACAAACAAATGTATGGCGAATCATCGCCGTGTCAGAAAAACGAGGTCAGGATATTGCGAATATGGTTCTGCCGGGTCTTGGATATGTACTGGCCTTTTTGATTGTCATGGGAGGACTTGCCTTTAACATCGGAAATATCGCTGGTGCTGGTCTCGGTTTTCAGGTGATCACAGGAATTGATCCGCGAATCGGAGCAGCCATCAGTGCTGTCATTGCCATTCTGATCTTTGTGATCAAAGAGGCTGGAAAAGCGATGGACCGTTTCACACAGATAGCAGGCTTTGTCATGATTGGCCTGATGCTGTATGTGGCGATTTCAACAGCACCGCCAGTTGGGGAAGCGGCACTCAGAACATTTGTCCCAGAAGAAATTGATATTCTATCGATTGTGACACTTGTCGGGGGGACAGTTGGCGGCTATATCGTTTTTGCTGGCGGACATCGTCTATTAGATGCCGGAATTAAAGGGAAGGATGCACTTCCTCAAGTGACAAAAAGCTCGGTTTTCGGCATCCTGATTACATCTGTGATGCGTGTCGCTTTATTTTTAGCTGTTCTAGGAGTGGTCTCAAAGGACTTACAGATTGATCCAGCCAATCCGCCTGCTTCTGTATTCCAGTTAGCGTCTGGAAATGTTGGATATAAAATGTTCGGCATCATTATGTGGGCTGCGGCCATTACATCGGTTATTGGGGCGGCTTACACGTCTGTTTCCTTCTTTAAAACCTTCTCGCCAAAAATAGAGCAAAATCAACGTGGCATTATCATCGGCTTCATTTCTCTCTCGACTATTTGTTTTATTACGATTGGACGACCTGTGAACATATTAGTTTTAGTTGGGGCGATCAATGCATTGATTTTACCTCTCGCGCTTGGCACTTTGCTGGTTGCGGCCTATAAAAAAGAAATTGTCGGCGATTATCGTCATCCATTCTTTTTGACAGCGTCAGGTGCATTGGTTGTCGTCATCATGGCTTTGATGGGCGGATATACCATTATGAATGAAATCCCGAAACTATGGAGTTGATTTTGAATGAGTATTTATCAAACTTATGAGTCTTCGCAGATCAGAGAGTTGATTCGTAAAAAAGAAATCACAGGACCAACGGCGGGTTTCGCAGAGGGATATGCTCAAGCCAATTTAATGATCGTTAAAAAGGAACTTGCCTTTGACTTTCTTTTGTTTTGTCAGCGCAATCCGGCTGCATGCCCCTTGCTTGATGTACTGGAGCCGGGTGATCCAGTGCCGAGACGGTCGGCACCCCAAGCGGATATTCGTACGGACTTTCCTAAATACCGTATTTACCGAAAAGGGATTCTTCAAGAAGAGGTTTCAGATATCTCTGCTTATTGGGAGGAGGATATGGTTGCCTTTCTCATCGGGTGCAGTTTTACGTTTGAGCATGCGCTCATGCTGAATGATATCCCTGTTCGTCATATCGAAGACGGTCATAACGTTCCGATGTATCAAACGAATATCTCTTGTGAAAGGGCAGGGGTGTTTCATGGCCCGATGGTTGTCAGCATGAGGCCCATTCCGGCGCATCAGATTACAAGAAGTGTACAAGTGACGTCTAGATTCCCGTCAGTTCATGGCGGCCCCATCCATATAGGCGACCCAGCGATGATTGGAATTGCCAATGTGGATCAGCCGGACTTTGGAGAACCATCTGTTATGAAAGAAGGAGAAGTCCCGGTGTTTTGGGCATGTGGTGTGACGCCGCAAGCCATTGTCATGCATACAAAACCAGACATTGCGATTACCCATGCACCTGGTCATATGTTCATCACAGATCAAAGAGATCAACAGCTCGGTGTGCTTTAGAAAGAGAGGGATCCTCAAGTGGCATTTTCAACGATAAAAGATTCTATCACCTTCCACCCGCTAGGAGATGCAGCAATCGTTATCCAAGCAGGAGCAGACATATGTGAAGAAATTCATGAGCGTGTTGTGCAGCTGTTTTCGTGTATTGAACAGCATCCATTTGACGGATATGTGGAAGCTGTTCAAGCCTTTACAAACGTGACTGTTTTTTACGAGCCGTATACCGTTTATCAATCTGCCCATCTTCAAAAAATGGATTTGTCTCCGTATGAATGGGTGAAAGGCTATATTGAAACACTTCTTGAAGAGAAATGGCAGGAGGGGGTTCAGGCGAAGCGCCGCACCATCGACATTCCAGTCTGCTACGGGGGAGAGCTGGGCCCTGATTTAGAAGAAGTCGCCCGAATCAATGGCTTAACACCTGAAGAAGTCGTGCGTATTCACACCGCAGGGACGTATCTTGTCTATATGATTGGATTTGCCCCAGGGTTTCCGTTTTTAGGCGGGCTGTCTGAAAGGATCGCAGCCCCGCGAAGGGAAACACCGAGAATGTCCATTCCAAAAGGATCTGTCGGTATTGCGGGAAAGCAGACCGGCGTTTACCCCATTTCCACACCCGGCGGCTGGCAGCTGATTGGACAAACTCCTCTGCCACTCTTTCGCCCAGACGAGAAAGTCCCAAGTCTATTGAGAGCAGGGGACGAGGTCAGGTTTGTCCAAATGTCTGAAAAGGAATTTTTCAGCTTAAAGGAGGCGGAACGTTGAGTATGCATGTCATCAAGCCGGGGTTGTTCACAACCATTCAGGATAAAGGGAGGAAAGGCTATCAAAAGTATGGCGTCTTAACGAGCGGCGGCATGGACACGCTCTCACTTAGAATTGCCAATATTCTCACCGGCAACGAGGAAAACGAAGCCGTGCTGGAAATGACATTAATGGGGCCGGGACCTGTGTTGACGTGTCGGAAGGATGAGCTCATTGCAGTCACTGGCGCTGATGTGGAGATCGATATTGATGGAGAGCCAGTTCCTTTATGGAAACCGCTCTTTGTTCGAGCAGGAAGCACGATCACCTTTGGCCCTTGTAAAAGAGGCTGCCGTTCCTATCTTGCTGTGGCAGGCGGATTCGATGTGGAGCCGATCATGGAGAGCAAAAGCACCTATGTGAGAGCAGGAATCGGTGGACTGAACGGACGTCCGCTTGAAAAAGGAGACGTTCTGTCCATTGGAAAGCCTTCAATCGTAGCGGATCGATTGTCTGATAGGCTCGAAAGCAAAGTGAAACAGGCGGCGTGCAGCGCATCCGATTGGACTGTAAGTCATACGCATTTTTTGCCGTTGCGGAAATCGCCCGTGATTCGGGTGCTGCCAGGGAGACACCTTTCTTTTTTTCGAGAAACATCTCAACACACCTTTTTCGAGCAGCCTTACCAAGTCACGCCTCAATCAGATCGCATGGGCTGCCGCTTGAAGGGGGAGCCGGTTCATTTAAAAGAAAAGCTTGAATTGATTTCAGAGGCGGTTGCCTTTGGTTCTATTCAAATTCCTCCGAACGGCCAGCCGATTATTCTACTGGCAGATCGGCAAACAACAGGCGGATATCCGCGGATTGGAGAAGTAGCCACAGTAGATCTGCCGCTCATAGCACAAGCGATGCCTGGAGCGAATCTATATTTTAAACAAATTGATCATCAGGAAGCAGAGCAGGCGCTATTCAAGCAAGAAGCAGAACTGAGGGAGCTCGCCGCAAGAATCAAGCTGGAAGCATTTGTTTAGAAAAGGGGATGGACATGCAAAATACAAATAAAACCGTGGTGAAATCAATGGAGATTTTGCGGTTATTTATCGCTCGTGACCAATTAACGTTAAATGAAATGATCGAGCTTTCCGGCATGCCGAAAACGTCCGTGCACCGCATGGCGAGCTCGTTAACAGATATGGGATTATTAGAAAAGCAAGATTCAGGTGTTTACCGGTTAGGTCTGATGTTTCTTGAATATGGTCAGCTTGTGGCGGACCGCCTTGATATTCGGAGAATTGCAAGACCATTTATGGAAGGCTTGCGGGATGAAGTGGGAGAAGCTGTACAGCTCATCGTTCGTGAAGGAGACGAAGCCATTTATGTGGATAAAATCGAAGGGACGCAGCCTGTTCGTCTCTACACTGCCGTCGGCAGGCGCTCTCCTCTATATGCGGGCGCTTGTGCGAGGAGTATTCTCTCCTTTTTGCCAGAGCACGAGAGACTCGCCTATATTGACTCGATTGAGCTAGGGAAAATCGGAATCGGAACCATTACAGATAAAGAGGTTCTTCGAAACATACTGGAAGAATCAAATGAGCGGGGCTATACGTTAAGCTATTCGGAGCTTGAAAACTATACATCTGCGGTTGGAGCCCCTATTTTCAATCACCTTGGGGAAGTCGCAGCAGGTATTAGCATTGCAGGGTTTGAAGCAGGTTATCAAAAGGAACGCCTTCCATACTTAATTGAACAGGTCAAAAAAGCCGCAAGCGGTATCTCCAAAGAATTAGGATTTCATCTAAACAAATAAAAAGCCAATGACCGTTAAGATCATTGGCTTTTCGCGTTCAGTTTATTAGAAAGTTTTACCTAAAGCTTTTGCACGCTCGATCGCATCTGCTTTAATTTGCTCTGCTTTCGCAGGTTCAGCATTGTGACCTTCAACGATAAGACCTTCGAAAGAAGGGATTCCGAAGAAGCTCGCAATTGTACCAAGGTAACGGTGGCCTGCTTCAAGTTCAGCAGCAGGACCTTCAGAGTAGTATCCGCCACGTGCTTGGATGTGCAGCGCTTTTTTGTCTGTTAATAATCCAACAGGACCTTGCTCAGTGTATTTGAATGATTTACCAGCTACAGCAACAGAGTCGATGTATGCTTTAAGAACTGGTGGGAATGAGAAGTTCCAAAGTGGTGAAACAAATACATATTTGTCAGCAGAAACGAATTGATCGCTTAATTCGTTTAGGCGAGCAACTTTCGCTTGCTCTTCAGCTGAAAGTGTATCGAATCCAGCACCTGATTGCAGCTTGCCCCAGCCAGCGAATACATCTGCATCAATGTGAGGGATGTTTTCTTTGTACAAATCGATATGTACAACCTCGTCACTTGGATTTGCTTCCTTATAAGATTCGATAAATGCTTTAGCAGTAGCCATACTGTAAGAAACTGTGTCATCATGCGGATGTGCAGTGATGTATAAAACTTTTGCCATGTTCATTCAATCCTTTCTGTTTCAATGATTTTTTAGTGTATCCCAAAGATACACTGAATATGTGGCATCTTTAATCATATTAGAATACTATGAAAAAGATGTAACAAGCACAGTTACATAAAAACTGATATTTTCATTGTAATCACAATGTAGTTTGAAGTCAAGGTATAAAGTCTCGAAATCAAGATAAAAAGTTTGTAAATTTTTCTGGAACGCATGCAGATGCAAATTTCATCATCAAAACCTATTCTTATTGAACAAAAAATCAGTCGATCTCGCAAGTAAAGAGTTTGTAAATGTGTCTCATGAAAAAAAGATGAATGCCCCTAAGCCATCTGCTACAAGCATCTGTTCTCCGATTTCGTATACATAAGAGAAGGCAGGAGAGAGTGAGGGATAAGAGTGGGACGATCCTATGTTGCGATTGGAGATTCCTTAACAGTTGGGGTGGGGGCACGTTTATTTGGCGGAGGATTCGCTGAGCGGTATCAGTGGATGCTTGAAAAAAAGACACATACGCCAGTCGAGCTGTCCGTATTTGCAAAGTCAGGGTTAACGACGGATCAGATTTTACAGCTGTTCAAACGATCTGATGTGAGGCGTGCTATTGCAGCAGCTGACATCATCACCATCACAGGCTGCGGGAATGACCTTGTTCAAGCTATTCAGCAGTATGAAGAGGGTGAAGATGAAAAGAAACTGCTGCAAGCGACCTTGCATTGCCAAGCGAATTTTAGCAAGATGATTCAAGAAATCGCTCTGATCAAAAAAGGGCAGCAGCTTTATTGCGTATATCTCATGAATTTATATAATCCTTTTCCGCAAATACCAATAGCGGGGCGGTGGCTTCAGCAATACAATCATCAGCTTCGCTTGCTTGCTGCAAATCCGCATGTAGAGGCTGTGGATGTGTACCGGGCGTTTGAAGGACATGAAAGAGATTACTTATCGATTGATCAATTTCATCCGAACCCTAAAGGATATGAAGCAATGGCAAAAGCATTGTTTCAACAATCCTGTAAACAGCTGTAATCCATTGGGGTTGCAGTTTTTTTCATCCTTTTAAATGAAGGACGGTTTCGATATGATAAAAGAAACGAAGGCGAAAGAGGTGTGCAGGCATGGAAGAGATCAGTGCATATTTTCATGAAATGACAGGAACCGCTTATGAAGTAGGAAAGCAGCAGGCTGTCTGGCTTAAGGAGAACCCGTTGCTACAGACACAATATATTCGAACAGAACCGCTAGAAAAAGAGGTAGTGAAGGAAACAAAGCAGCTGATGCGTCCTTATCTTCCTCAGTTAGAAGAAGAGATTGCTGGATTTTGTGATGAACTGCAATTAGATGAGCGTTATTTGACCTTTTTCTATTCATCCCATCTTCAACCAGGCTGTTCCCACTGCGTGAGGCAGGGGAATATGGCGGCTGGTCAAAAAACGGTCATGCTGCGTAACTATGATTTCTCCCCAATATTTGATGATATGCGTCTTGTGACGACACATGTGAAAGGCTTGGCATGTCATACGGGCTCGTCGCTGCTCTTGTTTGGCAGATCTGATGGGATGAATGAGCATGGTCTTTCTGTCACATTCTCTGCTTGCGGCCCGCCGATTGGTCATGAACCTGGTTTAAAGCCTCCAGCAGTTGCTGGTTTGCAAGTGTATCATGTAATTCGCTCTGTTCTGGAAAACTGTAGAACGGTTGAGGAAGCCATTCGCTCTATACAGGAAATGCCTGTTGCCTCAAATGTTCACCTCATGCTTGCCGATCGAAAAGGAGAGGCGGCTGTGATTGAAATCATTGATGGTCGAAAAATGGTCAGAAGACCGGAGACAGGTTATATTGCAGCCACGAATCATCCGGTTGCTGATCAAACAGCAAAAGGAATGACCAAACATCATTCTGTTGTCAGATACGACATGTTAATGGAGGCTTTAGAAGAACAACGATCAAGTGATTCTCTTGCTAAGCTGTTCCAGACAGAATATCCAGAGGGTCTGACTGTGCACAATTATGAGGAGCTGTTTGGGACGATGCGAACCGTCATCTTCCGCCCGGAGGAAGGGACGATGGATTATTGCTTTGGCTCTCCAGTATACAATCCGACTTATTCTATGAAAGCTGGGGGTTCACTGCCTTTTCATGAACAAAAGGTTCAATTTCATCAAAAGGAGTATGGACCGTCATTTTGGAGAAACGTCTGATGAACCCTTGTTTTTAATTTTGTCACAGCCAATGTGCCAAAGTCAGATCAACTTAAGATTGCATCGTTTGTTGAAAGCGTTTTATATTAAGGTGTGACAATAGACCTATTTTTGCAGAGGGAGGCATTTCATGTACATAACGGCACGAGAACAGAAGATCATCAAATACATCATTCAGCAAAATCGTTATGTCACCATTCGTGAGATAGCCGATTCTGTTCAGGTGAGTACAAGAACGATTCATAGAGAACTAAAATCGATTAAACCCATATTAAAGAATTATGATCTTTCACTAGATAAACAGCCGGGGAAAGGCTTGAAGGCAGTCGGTGAACAGGAGGATAAACAACGGCTTCTTGCTCATATGTCAAATGAGGATCAGATTGAATATAGCTCTGACGAACGGAAGCTCTTAATCCTATGTGCGCTGCTTGAAGCAAAGGAACCGGTGAAATTATATACACTCGCAGCCGATTTGCAGGTAACAAATGCGACCATCAGCTATGACTTAGATGAACTAATGGAGTGGATTGCGCCATACGGATTACAGCTGATCCGAAAACGCGGGTATGGCATTGAATTAAAAGGGCCAGAGGAAGCCAAACGAAAGATTGTCGGCAACCTCATTGTCGACCGGCTCGATATTCAATTATTTTTAGAAACAATTGAAATGAATATCAAACATCGAACAAAAGCGACGGAAAAGGTGTTTGGTGTTGTTAGTAGAGGACAGCTACTCAAGGTAGAAAGACTGCTCTTTCATTTGAAAAATCGACTGTCACTCTCCTTATCTGATAGTGCCTATATTGCGCTTGTCGTTCACTTAACCTATGCTATCGAACGGATTCAGCTTGGTGAAACCATTCGAATGGAAGAGGAAGAACTGCTTGAACTAAAGCGGACGAAAGAATTTGAATCATCACTGCGAATTGCAAGAGCATTAGAACGCATGTTTAATGTGGAGATTCCTGAAGCAGAGGTCGGATATATGACGATCCATCTGCGCAGTGCAAATCGCAGCTTTCAGACAGAATACCGTATTGATGAAATCGAGCTGGATATAGCACTTAGAACGAAGAAGCTCATTGATTTTATTTCGAATAAAACTGGCTACCATTTAAATGAGAATGATTCATTGTATGAGGGACTCGTGTCTCATCTCGAACCTGCTATGAACCGTTTAAAGGAAAAGATGAGAATCTATAATCCGCTCACACAACAAATAAAAAAAGACTACTTTTTACTGTTCATGGCGATTGAGGAAGGAGTCGAGCGTTTTTTTCCTGAGATTGAATTTCCAGAGGATGAAATTGCGTTTATTGTGCTTCACTTTGGCTCAGTGCTTGAAATCAAAAAAGAAGAAACAAACATTCATGCATTGGTCGTGTGCTCAAGCGGGATTGGTTCCTCCAAAATGCTCGCATCTCGGTTAAAAAAAGAATTGCCAGAGATCGTCGAATTCGATCTATCTTCCTTGATGGAACTAAAAGAAATCGATGCATCAAGCTATGACATGATTGTCTCGACCGTCCCTATCCCATATGAGCATATCGATTACATCATGGTCAGTCCGCTCTTAAACGAAGATGACGCTATGCGTGTGAAGGCTCATATTAAACGAAAGATCCCTTATATAATCGAGAAAAAAAGGACGAAAGAAGCTGCCAAAGAATCGGTGCAAACATCCGTTGATATGAAGGCGGTTGCAGAGCAGGTGACGAATTACATGTTTGTGATTCGCAGCATCTTGTCCCATTTTACCATCGAAAATAGAGAGACGCTGCCGCAGCATGAGGCAACAATCAGGCAGCTGCTTCGTCAGCTTGAAGAGGAAGGATTTATCACACATGCGGATGATGTAGCGAGCGGCTTATTGGAACGTGAACAGCAAGGCGGTTTAGGCATACCTGGTACCGAGTTTGCTCTTTTTCATTTAAAGCATGCATTCATCAAGGAACCAATCTTTCATATTTATGATCTTGATCAGGCATATGAGGTCAAAAGCATGGACGGCAGGCAGCAGCAGATGTCACGAATGCTCATGATGCTGGCGCCGCAAAAGCTAGGCAAGGAAGGGTCAGAAATGTTTAGTCTGATCAGTTCATCCATCATTGAAAGTGAGGAAAGCATGGCGCTATATGGTCATGGATCAAAAGAAGAGATTGAACAGAAATTGCATCAGCTGTTCTATCAATTTGTAAAAGAGGCAAAATGGTAAGAAAAAAAGCCGAAAGCATATTCGCTTCTCGGCTCAGATTGTTGACAAAGGGCTAAAATGATTTTTATTTTAGCCCTTTGTCTTCTTTTCAGCGTGATAGAAAACCTTTGCAGTCTAGGAAGGGCGAGCACCGGAACGGAGCGAATTTGACATTCGTGAGCACCGAAGCGCAGACCTGACAAAGAATGCGAGGGTTTGTCTACACGCTAGGCCGAGAGCTTATTCGCTTCTCGGCTTTTTGGCTGTGACACAGACAGCAAGTGTTGGACGAATTTCCTCATACTCAACAGAAAAATGGTCAAACCCCGCAAACTGTAAATCATTCAGTATGTTTTCACCCATCTCTTTAGTCCGGCTGGCGTCAGCACCTTTTTCTCTTGGCTGCATCACAATGACGAGTTTTCCGCCCGGTTTCAACGTGTGATAAAGGTTGAGTAGGCCAGTCTTTGGATCCTCCCAAATCGTAAAGTTGTTAACAGACAGTACTTTGTCATACTGCTCTCCCGGCAAACGTGTTTTCTCAATTTTCCCGACGTACAGCCGGACCTGTTTGTCTTTTGACCGTTTTCTGACGCGGGACTGTGCCTGCTCCTGCATGGTGGAGGAGGCATCTAGACCATCAATGTGAAGATCTTCATAGTGCTTGAGCATATGTTTGATGCTGTAGCCGGGCCCATAGCCGATTTCCAAAATATTTTCACCATCTGTCAGATCTAAGTGCTGAATGGCCCACTGATTCAATGCTTTATTTTCATTTGCCATAATGAAGCCTGCGATGCTTCCGAGCCAGCCTTTTGGTCTGCTAAAGGTTTTCGAAATGGTTGACAGCATTTGAGAACGCTCCTTTTTAATGATCAAGTAACCGATTTTATCCATCTTGAAACATGCTGATTTTCAAAAACGCATCTGTGCCGCACAGGGATGTTTGAGTGAAAAAATGAGGTGGTAATGAAAGGGTACATCAATAAATCAAGGAGGAGCTTACACATGGATTTACGTGAATATTTAACAAATGGCATTCCGCGTCAAACACAGGATCAGCAGCCAGGCAGTGAAAGAGAGATGAATCCTGCGCCGATCTTTGAGGATGAATCATATCAAGGGTCTGGCAAGCTCAAAGGGAAAGTCGCACTGATTACAGGCGGAGATAGTGGAATTGGACGTGCAGTATCTGTTGCCTATGCAAAAGAAGGTGCACACGTCGCCATTGTGTACTTAAATGAACATGAGGATGCAAAGGATACGCAAAAGCGCGTAGAACAGGAAGGCGTTCAATGTTTAACGATTGCAGGAGATGTCGGTGACGAAGCCTTTTGCGAGAAAGCGGTAGAAAAAACAGTTGAAGCCTTTGGGCAATTAGATATTTTAGTAAATAATGCGGCTGAACAGCATCCGAAAGAACGGATTCAAGATATTTCTAGTGAACAGCTTCACCAAACCTTTAGAACCAACTTCTATTCCTATTTTTATTTTACGAAGAAAGCACTGGATTACTTAAAACCGGGAAGTTCAATTATTAATACAACATCCATTAACCCATATCGAGGCAACAAAGTGCTGATTGATTATACGGCGACAAAAGGGGCTATCAACGGCTTTACGCGTTCTATGGCACAGTCGCTTGTGAAAGATGGGATTCGGGTGAACGGTGTAGCGCCAGGTCCAATATGGACGCCGCTCATTCCATCTACATTTGATGAGGATAGTGTGGAAAGCTTCGGGGCAGAAACCCCAATGGGAAGACCAGGACAGCCTGTAGAGCATGTCGGCTGCTATGTGCTGCTTGCTTCTGACGAATCGTCTTATATGACCGGGCAAACACTTCACGTCAACGGCGGTTCCTTTATGAATACATGATCAATAGCGCACTGCCCAGCTTTGATTGGGCGGTGTGTTTAGTATTTCTTGCGATTCTTCTGCACAGATGAGACAGACCATACGATAATGCCCACAACAACTGCCGCAATGACAAGTGAACTCAAATGGAACATCGTTTCATGATGCATGTTCAACTTCTCCCTTCAATGAGCCTGTTTTCTATAGCATCAGCCAGAAGATCTCTTTTTATGAAAAACACATTTCTTTGTTTAATGAATGGATTGTCGTGGAAACCTAAGAGTACGGATGAAATTTGAAGGAGTGAAACGATATGTCACAAGAAGAATTAAAACAAAAGGTACTCAGCCTATTAGATGAACAAAAGGTCGGAACACTAGCGACCGTTGAACAGGATAAGCCGCATACCCGCTACATGACTTTTTTCCATGAAGGGCTGACATTATATACACCAACAAGCAAAGAAACACATAAAGCAGACGAAATTGAAAAAAACCCGAATGTCCATATTCTCATTGGTTATTCAGGTGAAGGTTTCGGTGACACATATGCAGAAATCGTAGGTACCGCAACATTAACCGATGATCCAGAACTGATCGACCGCCTTTGGTCTGAGGAGATGGAGAAATGGTTTAAAGGAAAAGATGATCCGAACCTAGTGATTCTGAAGATTGATCCAACCTCCATTCGCTACATGAATGAAGGAAGCCGCACTCCAGCAGAATTATCACTTTAACACTTGCGTAAGCAGGGGGAATGTGTTATAGTTTGATCTTAAGTGTTGAAATAAGCAAATAAATAAAGAAAGTAAACTTTCTTTTTTCTATGACATAATGAGAAGCAATAGAGCTTCTACTTGATAAGAACGAGACGCTGTCAAAGCGAACAAACTTATTCTTTTCCTTCTGCACCCGCCCCCTATAAAAGCGGAAGAGTGGAAAAAAGACGTTTTGATTTACAATTCACACTGGCACGGCTTCGGAGCCGTAAGGACGAATGAGAGGTAGGGCTTTCGTTGTCTTGTTATCCAGAACTTCCATGGCGTTTACTTTCAAACGTAGGTTCACTCGGAACACATATGACACACTGATATGATCGAATCTTAATTCATACACTCCGTAACGGAGATCACACATTGATTATTTATTTGCATGAAAAGAGCAAGGAAAAGGCTGCCATCTATTTGGCAGCCTTTTTCATTGGGTTAAACAATAAAATCCCGAAACCAATCAGTCCAAGAACAGGAAAGGTGAAAGTAAAAACCAAACGCATTGCGTCCGCCTCAAAAGGCTTCGACATCAAAAATAGGCCAATGAATGCACAGGTGACAACAGTGAATAAGGCGAGCTTCATCATCACTCACTTCGCCCTTTCTTCTGATAGCGCCAAATTTTTTGGATAAAAAAGAACATCACCGCAAACAAAATAGAAAAAATGAACATGTCCAAGAGTGTCACGCCTCTATTAGGGTGCACAATGCCAAACCAAACCCATTGCAGAACAAAAGAGATAGCAAAATAACTGATGGATTCTTTCATGATTTTCCTCATTTCATTTATTTTTTTGACCTTTTAGCCATAACAGCCAAATGAAGAAGGAACCGATGACACATGATAGCAAAGTGATGGGCGGCAAGGTATGCCAGCTAGTCAGCCCCTTTACAAAACACATATAAAAAAAGAAAATGGAAATGGATACGAGCACCCATTGCTTGAACCAACGAGGAACACGCAGCCAAGCCGCTAGAAAGATAGAAGATAGCTTATCCAATGAGAAAAATTCCTTTTTTGAATCTGATTGGATTTTATCGCGAACAACAAAGTTTGTAAAATATGGAACTCAAAGGCTGGAATGGTATTCTTCTAGCATGAAACATTCTCGCTGCACTGACGTATAAGATAAAGGAACCGATCAAGCGAAAAGAAGACCAATTTTCCTCAGGTATATTGTCTTCTTTATTCCAGCGATCATTATCGGTTTCATGGAGTGGGATCATTACCAAGATGATTTGTCGGATGGAAAAGTAACAAGCAAAATCTACAGATACCCTCGTTTTTAAAAACGAATACATATCAATGGAATGGACGGCTCGTGTTTACAGGAGAAATGGAAGGATTCAGCGTGTAGAAAAATGGCTAAAACGAATTTCGTTTTAGCCATTTTTGATTAAGCTTTAGTATCATACTGGCGGAGCACCTTATCATAGGCGAAGTTGCCGAAAGGAATGAACGCCGCAAAAAAACCGGCGATCGACCATTTCAAATGCCAGCGAACCTTAAAGGTCACATATGCCAAAATAAGCATATAGATGACAAACAATGCGCCATGAAGAGAGCCTACAATGGTGACTGCCATCGGAATATCCGCAAAATATTTCAGAGGCATGGCAATTAAAAGAAGGGTTAAAAGAGACATACCCTCAATAAAACCCGCCTGTCGAAGACGGCTAATACTTGTATGCATATACAAATCCTCCTGTATAAAAGCTAGTTTCTCATCTTCTAATATAAACGAAAGATCGTCTGGACATGCTAAAATCTACGAAAAATTCAAAATATGTTCATGTAATGCTTAAAAAATGGGAATGATGCTGCGTTTCTAGATTCTAAAGATTATTTGATTAAATGAATCGAGCTAGACCATAAAAGTTAGATTTTTTGTTCTTATTAATATCCTTCACTTTCTTAATCGTAAACAATAAGATTATCCAAAAAAGGTATATATTTCATGATATGATAAATTATACATAAATTTGGAAAGAAGGTTGTTTTTATGGAATGGCAAAGGTGCCCTAGATGTAATAGTAACCGTGTGGGAAAGAGAGTAAGAAGTGCAGGTTGTGTTTCTGTCTTTCTCATGTTAGGTATTTCTTTCTATATCCCTTATATTATAACAAGGATAGTGTTTATCCCTTTTATTAAAGAGACGCTTGGAATTGTTTTGTTTGTCATCATATTTATTTACTTGTCTGGTTTAAGGGAAAGAATCGTTAGTTACTTGTACTGCAAAGACTGTGAGTTAAGCTTTAAGCCTCGAAAAAATTTGGACACCTAAACACCTTTTTGAATACAGAGGTGTTTTTTTAAATGCCTATAACATATATCTGGATCGGAAATTTGACAAATTGTTGCTTATGCGGCACTCAAACCTAGCTGTTTCGGCTCCATTTCTAATTTATGTTCCCGCATTAGAACCGCATCTCCACGTCTGCTATAATAAAAGGATGGATAGAAGAAAGAGATGTGAAATCTAGTGTCAAAAACAGTTGTATTAGCAGAGAAACCTTCAGTAGGACGTGACCTTGCGCGTGTGCTGAAGTGTCATAAAAAAGGAAATGGCTTTTTAGAAGGAGATCAATACATTGTGACGTGGGCGCTTGGCCATTTGGTCACACTGGCTGATCCAGAAGGCTACGGAAAAGAATTTCAATCCTGGCGTTTAGAGGATTTACCAATCATTCCAGAGCCGCTCAAGCTTGTGGTGATGAAAAAGACAGGCAAACAATTTCAAGCAGTGAAAGCGCAGCTTGCGAGAAAAGATGTCAAAGACATTGTCATTGCAACAGATGCTGGACGTGAAGGGGAGCTTGTCGCACGATGGATTCTTGAAAAAGCACATGTGAAAAAGCCCTTGAAACGACTATGGATCTCATCTGTCACGGACAAAGCCATTCAAGAAGGCTTCAAACGATTAAAAGACGGCAGAGAATACGATAACCTTTATCGCTCAGCGGTTGCACGAGCAGAGGCAGACTGGATTGTCGGCATCAACGCAACGAGAGCGCTGACGACCAAGTTCAATGCACAGCTTTCCTGCGGACGGGTACAAACACCAACGATTGCCATGATCGCCAAACGAGAAGAAGACATTCAGCAATTTCAGCCGAAGCCGTTCTATGGACTGACTGCACAAGTAGATGGACTTACTTTGACCTGGCAGGATGCCAAATCAAAGCAAAACCGCACATTCCAAGAGAATGTGATCAAAGAGCGCTTGGCAGCATGCAAAGGAAAACCAGCAGTGGTTGATGCGTTGAAAAAAACAGCGAAAAAAGCTTTTGCACCGGGGCTGTACGATCTGACTGAATTGCAGCGTGATGCGCATAAACGCTATGGCTTCTCAGCCAAAGAAACATTATCTACGCTTCAGCGATTGTATGAGCAGCATAAGCTCGTGACATATCCACGTACAGATTCACGCTTTATTTCAGCGGATATCGTTCCTACATTAAAAGATCGTTTAAAAGGAATGAACGTCAGACCGTACGCACAGCATGTGAACCGGATTTTACAATCAGGTGTGAAAGCGCACAAAGGCTTCGTCAATGATGCAAAAGTGTCAGATCACCATGCGATCATTCCAACCGAGGAAGAGCTGTATCCAGGTGCATTAAGTGATAAAGAGCGTAAATTATATGACCTCATTGCCAAACGCTTCCTTGCGGTACTCATGAATCCTTTTGAGTACGAAGAAACAACGGTTATTGCCAAGATAGGCAGTGAAACATTCACAGCAAAAGGGAAAACCGTGCAATCAGCTGGCTGGAAAGCCGTGTACGATGATTCCTATGAAGAAGAGGAATCAGCCGAGGCAGATCAACATTTGCCGCTGCTTTCAGAAGGACAGTCACTAGACGTACGACAGCTGAAAGAAACAAGAGGAGAAACGAAACCTCCTGCACGTTTTAATGAAGCGACCCTATTATCTGCTATGGAAAACCCAGCGGCATTTATGCAGAACGAGGAAAAGGACTTATTGAAAACCCTTGGTGAAACAGGTGGTCTAGGGACAGTAGCTACAAGAGCTGATATTATTGAAAAGCTGTTCAATAGCTTCTTAATCGAGAAAAAGGGCAAAGATATATTCATCACATCGAAAGGAAAGCAGCTGCTCTCGTTAGTGCCTGAAGACTTAAAGTCTCCTGCATTAACAGCGGAATGGGAACAAAAGCTTTCTAAAATCGCAAAAGGGCAATTGAAAGCTTCTCAATTCATGAGTGAAATGAAATCGTATGCCAAACAAGCCGTATCTGAAATCAAACAGACGAACCAGACTTTTAAGCATGACAATGTCACTGGCACCCATTGTCCTGACTGCGGAAAGCTGATGCTGAAAGTGAATGGAAAACATGGGACGATGCTCGTCTGTCAGGACCGGGAATGCGGCCACCGTAAAAATGTGGCGAAGAAAACAAACGCCCGCTGCCCGAACTGTCATAAAAAGCTCGAGCTGCGCGGAGAAGGCGATGGCAAAATCTTTGCTTGTGTATGCGGCCATAGAGAAAAGCTGTCTGTCTTCGAAAAACGTAAATCTCAATCCAATCAAAAGAAAGCCAGTAAGCACGATGTGTCTAAATATATGAAGAAACAAAAGAAAGTGGAAGAACCAATTAATAACGCACTAGCTGAACAATTAAAGAAATTAAAATTAGATCAATAGTTCTATAAAAACCCATGCGGAAACGCATGGGTTTTTCAGTGTTCGCATGCATATAGACATATTGTTTTTCTGAAAATGGGAATAAATGTGCGAAAAGACTCGTAAATTGGTATAAAATATTTATTTAAATTTAAACAAAAACGCTCTATAATAAACCGTTAGATGCTTAGAGAACGCGGAGTTGAAAGGGGACACGAATGCATACACGCATATATCGTACAGCAATTGTTTTACTCATTGTCATTCTACTAGGCGGATGTACCTGGGAACAGCAGAAAGAATCAGCTGATCCAGTATCACCACAGCCCGTATTGCCTGGAGAATATTTTATCACTCACCACTTAATGACAGATCAAGGCTTGATTCGCACCTCTTTTGCAGAGCAGCACATCTACTTATCTGAATCACTTGGACTTTGGATGGATTATCTTGTTCGAAAAAAAGATCAAAATTCATTTGACCAACAATTTGGTGTTCTGCAAGATCAATTTTTACTAGACGATCATCTTCTCAGCTGGCAAATTGAATCTGATCAAAAAAGTAAGGCCAATGCTTTAGTTGATGATTTACGTGTAGTGGCGGCACTTCAAAAGGCAAATCGTTTGTGGAAGAAGTCAGCGTATCAAACGACAGCAAAGGAAATCGCTCAAGCGTTAAAAGAAAAAAACATGTTCAAAGGCATATTGTCCGATTATTATGATGCATCAACAAATCGACCTTCACACACAATCACACTCTCTTATATAGACCCAAAAGCAATCAAAGAATTGGAATCCCTCCAAATATTCACGAAACAAATGACCAGTAACCAATTAACCATTCTAAAACAAGCACCGAGAAAAAAAGGATTCTTTCCTAAATCCTATGACATAAAGAAAAAAACCTATTCATTTGATCGAGAAATCAATATGATCGATCAACTTTATACAGCTTTACATGCCCATCATGCAAAGGTTAATACGTCCGCGATCATGAAATGGCTTAAAACGACTTTTAAACAAGAAGGAAAACTGTACGGGAGATATAAGCTGATCACATTAAAGCCATCTGTGACGTATGAATCGCCTTCGGTATATGCACTCGTCATATTGTATGCCCTTAAACAAAACGAGCTTGAATTTGCAAAGGTAGTCTATCACCGCATGAAAGAATTACAAACCCAAGATCCTCTCAAGCCTTATTACGGAGGATATATGAACGAAAAAGACACACACTCATTTGATAACTTATTGCCTCTGATTGCAGAAAGGGAGCTTCTAAATGAATCGGTTGTTCAGTAACACGTATCGCTTGTACTATTCTCTGCTCCTCACGTTTGCAGGCCTTATTTTGTTTATGGGCTACCTCAACGTACAAGATGCGGAGAGCTTTATGATCATCGCACTAACATTTGTCGTGTTAGGCTGCGGTATTTTATTTGGTATCCTACCAGCATTAATTTTTACCTTGCTTATTTTGTTTTTTATAGGAAGCACCATGTTCTTTACAGAGATTCGCCATGAAAATCCCCTTTTTTCAAATCAAACATTGCAAGATGTGGTGATTTGGGGCGTAGCCCTTCTTTTTTTCGCTATTTCAGCGGGAAGCTTGCATGAACGGATCAAGATGCTGCGTCACACCATTGAACAACAAAAGCAGGCCATCAAACAATTTGTGGCGATTGACTCGACAACAGGATTTGACAATGCTGAGCGGATGAAGCTCGAATTGTCCGAGGAAATGAAACGGGCAGAACGGTACAAACAGCCATTTGTCTTTATCCTTCTTCATATGAATTACGTGGCGGAATTCAAATCATTATATGGAGAAAAAGAAATGCAGCACCTATTTAAGCAATTAAGTCTCAAGATCCGCGAAAGCGTAAGAGAAACCGATAAGAAATTTCGATTATCCGAGGAGCGAATGGGCTTGCTGTTAACTCACACACCAGAAGAAAACGTGTCAGTTGTCCTTGATAAGCTAAAGGATAAACTGCAACCGCATGTCCTGTTAAACGGTCGTGAAGTGACCTTGACATTTCATGTCTGTCATTTAACAAGCAGCTCGGATTATCGTACGCCAGAGCAGTTTTTAGAAGAACTAGAAAACGAGATGATGATGAATGAACTTTAATTCTTTGATGAAATGTTGTTTGATGATCGCGCTTTTTTCGATTCTTTCGTTTAAACACATGGCTTCAGCCGATGCTCTTGTCACGCAGCCAAAAACCCTGATCGTTTATTCCACACCATCGGGGGAAGTGACTCCAGCCGTTCATATGCTGGATCTACTCGCCGGTCATTTTTCCAAACAGACGACGATTGTATCCGATGAACATTTGGCTGAAAAGAGGATCAATGAATTTCAGCAAGTCATTTATCTCGGTGAAATAAAGAGAGCCTTGCCAAAACAAACCATTCGTGCGATGAACGAATCACAGCAGGTCATCGCTATTGGATACAATGCGGAACAGCTTCGCCCATTCTCCAAGCTTACTTTTCACAAACAAGATCATACCAGTCAAATGAAACATACACATGATCAGACATACCGTCAGCTAGAGAGAAGTATCAGTGCGTTAACGGTTCGAGGGGCAGACTTGCAAAATGAATTTCTAGTAAAAAAACGTCAATCTGATTTGCCATTTGTGGTTCAAACAAAAGAAGGTGCGGCATATATCGGAATCTTAGATGTCGTGCAGCACAACAAGCTTCTTGCAGAAGTGCTAGAAAAATACATGCCATCTTCTGTGCAAATGACGACAAAATACTTAATGCTCGGGAACATCAGTCCAGCAAGTGACGAGAAAAAGCTGCTTGAACTTGGACAATACGTATCCGCACGGCATATTCCTTTTCAGATCGCAGTGACCCCTGTTTGGATGGATCGAGAAACAGGTGATGAAGTCACACTGAGTGACCGCCCGAAGCTCGTGAATGTGTTAAAACAATTGCAAGGCAATGGAGCGAGTATCATTCTTCATGGCTTTAGCCGTACGTATCGAACGGAGGAATCTGGTCAGGGCTTTGAGTTCTGGGATGCAAAGTATGATCAGCCCATTACGTCAAATGAACCAAAAAAAGCCGAGAAGAAGAGAAGTGAAAGCCAATTCCCAAATGAAAAAGACTTTCATACGTATACCAAATCGAATCAGCAGCAAGAAATCGCCTATACAGAAGAAAAACTGACAAAGGGCATTGAGCTTCTTGCCCAGCAAGGTCTATATTCTCTTGCGTTCGAGGTGCCGCATGATGCCATATCTCAACAAGGTTATGAAGTGATTTCAAGGCATGTTTCCAGTCTATTTGGACAGGTGCAGCTGTCAGACCGTACTTGGAAAACAGTCGGTGCATCGCCGCTGGTGACGTCTCCTGCCATGTTACATGGCATGACCCTATATCCTCAGCGGCAAGTTGAGACAGCGTCTGACCAAGAAGGTTCAAATGTTTTAACTGAACAGACGATTCAATCCGTGCAGCATCTGCAATCAGCCGCAATTGGGCTGTCCTATGATGTGGAATCAGGAATAGCCGGATTACAGCAGCTGATGACACAGATGGAGGCAATCCCTTCTAGCGAATGGCTGGATTTAAAGAAAACAAAACAGACGGTCCAAACTGCACATGTAAAAATCGAAACATCAGGGAATGGACATATTCAAGTAGAGCAATCCAACATAGCCGAAACAAAAACAGTCAAAAGAAGCGGCATGGAAAATATGCTGCGAATCCTCACAGTCGTGGTGATGCTATTTATTGCGGCATTTGCTTTATACACATTGTATTTAAGACTAACAATGAAAAAACGAATTTTTAAGGAGAGAAAATTAGGTGGCTGATGTCTTATTTTATCTTTCATTAATACTGATTTGGATCATGCTCCTATACCACATGTTTCTCATGCAGGGCGGCTTTCAGCATTACCTCACCTATGAAAAAGTGCTGCCTAAATGGACAAAACAAGGGAAAGAGCTGCCGACCGTCAGTATCCTGATCCCTGCTCATAATGAAGAAGTCGTCATTCGGCAGACGATAAAAGCGATGGTTCAGCTATCTTATCCTAAACACCTCCTTGAAATCATTGTGATTAATGACAATTCCTCTGATCGCACAGGAGATATTGTGCAATCATTCAGTGAGCAATATGATCATGTCCATATGATTGAAACGAAGCCGCCATTTGCAGGGAAAGGGAAATCCACTGCGCTGAATGAAGGCTTGAAGGCTTCGACAGGAGAAGTGATTTGCGTATACGATGCAGATAACATGCCTGAACAAAAGGCTGTCTATCATTTGGTTCTTGGGTTACTAAATGACCCAAAAGCCGGCGCTGTTGTCGGGAAATTCAGGGTAATCAATGCTTCCAAAAATTTACTGACCAAATTTATAAATATTGAGACCATCTGCTTTCAATGGATGGCGCAGGGCGGGAGATGGAAGTGGTTTGGGATTGCGACAATACCAGGCACAAACTTCGCCATCCGCCGGCACATTTTAGAAGAGCTTGGCGGCTGGGATGTCCATGCTCTGGCTGAGGACACCGAATTAACGATCCGTGTCTATAACCTTGGGTATGTGATTCGATTTTTCCCAGCTGCAATCACATGGGAACAAGAGCCTGAGACATGGAAGGTCTGGTGGCGGCAAAGAACGCGCTGGGCTAGAGGGAATCAATATGTTGTCCTCAAATTTTTAAGGCAGTTTATGAAGCTGAAACGAAAACGAATGATTTTCGATTTGTTTTATTTCTTCTTTACGTATTTCTTATTTTTCTTCGGTGTTCTGCTTTCAAATGGCATCTTTATTGTGAACCTATTTGTTGACCTTCACTTATCTGTAGGGGCTGTCGAACTGATCCTGTGGGGATTAGCCTTCTTCCTCTTTCTAACAGAAGTGATGATTACATTAAGTATTGAGAAAACAGAGCTTACCAAACAAAACATTCTCATTGTGGTCCTCATGTACTTCACCTATTCTCAAGTATGGATTGCGCTTGTCGTGTACTCCTTATGTGTAGAGGTGAAGAGCCGATTATTGAAACAAGAAGTGAAATGGTACAAAACGGAGCGTTACGATCAACAACAAAAGAAAAGTGGGTGACAAATTGAAATCGGTCAAATGGATGATTTTTATATTAGCGCTATCCCTTGCCATTCAGCCTTTTTTCATGGCAGGTCAAGCAATGGCGCAATCCAATCGAGTACAAGTGAAAGACGATTGGGTTCGCTCATCAAAAGGAATTCAAACAGAAACGCAGCATCTATCAGAAGATGTGGTGACCTTGTATGGACAAGAAGACCGCACTGAATTTTCCTATCAAATGGAGAAAGAAAAAGTAGAGTCTAGCACTCTTACATTAAATATAGAGGCTTCACCATTACTCATTTCACCATCGTCTTTCACAGTGATGATCGATGGAGAGATTGAAAAGACAATCCCCGTCTCAGGGAAAAACCAAAAAAAATCGATTCAAATCAAATTGAACAAAGCGCAATTGAAAAAAGGATCTCATCAAATTCAGCTCGCATTTTATGGTGTGTTAAAAGAAGGTGTGTGTATCAACCAAGAGACACCTGCCAATTGGCTGAAAGTATATCCTGAAAGTGAGCTGGCGTTCAAAGGATCTCAAACGAAAGACGTGACGTTAGACAGCTTCCCTTCACCTTTTATTCAATCAGGTGATCAGAAAGAACAAACAGATATTGTGATTCCAAATAGACCGGAAGCGGCTGAATTAGAAGCGGCTATGAAAGTATATCGTACGTTGAAAAACAAAGACCGCCTAGCAGACCTCAAACTCGTTCAAGAAAAGGACGTCGAGCAAATTGCGCATCCAACCATTGCTGTAGGAGCAAAAGGAAGCTGGAATGGACGAATGAAATCGATCGAGCAAGCTGCTGGGATTAAAACAGAAGGCAATCAACTTACATTAGCGGTGAGAACCCTGACAGCAAAGAAAAAAGAACAGCCCATTTTATTTGTCACTGCTAAGCAGCCAAAGACAATTGCTGAAAAAATCAATGTCCTGACTCAGCCAGAACTGACGGTTCAGCTCACTGGTACCGACTTGCTGTTGCAAAAGGTGACAGCTAATGCTTCTAAGCCATCGCATCATATTCGTTTAATAGATTTTGGCGGAGATGATGTCACAGTTGGAACCAAAAAGACGGCATCTGATCACTACTATTATCCGAAAGCATTAATCGCTCAACAAAAATCAGGTGCAAAACTAAATCTATCATTTAAAAAATCGGATCCAGCGAACAAAGCGGAACGTCTAACAGTGATGATCAATAACGAACCGCACGACGTACCGTTAACAAAACTAGGAAACAAAGATGAAAATGGTTTCTATCATGTGTCGATTCCAGTAGATTCACAAGTACTTCAAAAGAACGAATATGTGGACTTACAGTTTGTCACAACAGGTTTTAAAAACATGGAATCCTGCAGACATACGGATGAAGAAGGCTGGATTTACATTGACAAGGACAGCTCTCTTCAAATACTAGAAGGAACAACTAGTGATACACCGGATTTAGCCGCATGGCCGCTTCCTTACACTTCAGAAACGCAGCAAGGAAACACATTGATCATTATGCCAGATCAAATCAATCAAGCATCAATCAATCAAATGGCAATGCTGACAGAATCATTTAGTCAGCCGGAAGCTACTCACTATCATTTGATTGAAGCATCGAATGTGACAAATGAACAATTGAAAAAGAACTCTCTCCTTTTCATCGGGGGCATCCAGACATTCTCTCTTTTAAAAGAAAAAGCAGACGATCTCATCGTTCCGGCGAAAAAAAAGGGTCAATATGATGTATCCTCATTTGGCATGATCAACGAAACAACAGCTCGTATTGTATGGACGCAGCCATCCGTATGGAATAAAGAACAAACAATGACTGTTTTTGCAGGAATGACTGAAGCTGACGCTGATGTTTCAAATGAAGTGATTCGTTTCCTTCAAACAAATACGGAGACCGCAACAGTTGCAATAGAAAGCAAAAACAAAGACATGTTCTCTAATCACCAAACAGTCAACAGCACATCAAATGATCTTAAAAAAGATGAAAAGCAAGGCGTCGGTGAGTCTTGGATTTACTTTGCATGTATCGCTGTCTTGATCATTTTTGTCGTTGTGATGATTGTTTATTTCGTACGAAAAAACCGCAAAAAGACTGATTAATAAACGGTCAAAAGACCTCGGAAAAATCTCTTTACTTTGGTGTCAAACGGGAGTATGATCTCTTTTATAAAAGACCAATCGCTGAATCATTTCGATGAGCGGGGGAACCAATTGTGGTGTTAAGCACCACGTGGGGTGAATCCTTTTTAGGTAGGGCAAAGTCTCATGCGCCCGAATCCGTCAGCTAACCTCGTAAGCGTTAAAGAGAGCAAAGACCAACCTGTGATCTAAAGAATAGGCACAGGGGCATTCTATTGCCTCTGTGTCTTTTTGGCGATCCATCTTTTGCAACTTAAATCGTTTGACACTAAAGGAGCGGGCATCACATGTACAGTTTGATGAAGCGTATTTTAATTGGTAAACCATTAAAATCACAAGCAGCAGGAGAACAAAAACTATCAAAAATCAAAGCGTTGGCATTATTGTCATCAGACGCATTGTCATCAGTTGCATATGGTACAGAACAAATCTTAATTGTTCTATCTGTCGTTAGTGCAGCAGCATTTTGGTACTCACTCCCGATTGCAGGTTGTGTATTAATTCTTTTAATGGCGTTAATTCTATCTTACCGCCAGATCATTTATGCTTATCCAGAAGGCGGCGGGGCATATGTCGTCTCTAGCAGAAACCTAGGTGAAAAACCGGGATTGATCGCTGGTGGATCATTGCTTGTAGACTATATTTTGACTGTAGCAGTGAGCATATCAGCTGGTACTGATGCCATCACATCGGCTTTTCCAGCACTATATCCATATCATGTCTTGATCTCAATTGTATTGGTCATCGTGATTATGGTGCTCAATCTTCGTGGATTGACAGAATCGGCATCTATTTTGGCTTATCCTGTCTACTTGTTTGTATTTTCACTCCTGATATTAATTGGAGTCGGCGGATTTAAATTGTTAACAGGCGGCGTACCGCCAGCACCTGAGCATGCAGCGGTAGGCACACACGTACAAGGCATTACATTATTTCTGTTATTAAAAGCTTTTTCATCTGGCTGTTCTGCTCTGACTGGAGTAGAAGCCATTTCAAATACCATTCCATCCTTTAAAAAACCAGCTGCTCAAAATGCAGCAAGAACATTATTGATGATGGGTGGATTACTAGCTGTTTTATTTGTGGGAGTCACATTGCTTGCGTTTGGTTTCGGCATCTCGCCAAAGCCAGAAGAAACAGTTGTATCACAAATTGCATCAGACACTTTTGGACGTACGTTTTTCTATTACGTCATTCAGGCAGTCACAGCGCTAATCCTAATATTAGCAGCAAATACCGGCTTTTCAGCCTTTCCATTATTGGCTGTCAATTTAGCAAAGGATAAGTATATGCCGCGTATGTTTACGGTAAGAGGAGACCGGCTTGGTTACTCTAACGGCATTATCTTTTTAGGCGTAGCTTCCATGCTGCTCATCTGGTTGTTTGATGGAAAAACAGAACATCTTATCCCGCTATATGCTGTCGGTGTGTTTATTCCATTTACCCTGTCGCAGACCGGCATGTGTGTGAAGTGGATTCGAGAAAAACCGCAGGGCTGGAAAACGAAAATGCCAATCAATATCGTCGGAGCACTGATTTCTTTTACAGTTTTCATGATACTCATTTTGACCAAGTTCCATCTCGTATGGCCAGTATTTGTTTTCATGCCTATTGTTCTATTTATCTTTCATTCCATTAAAAAGCATTACCTGTCTGTTGGAGAACAACTGCGTTTATTGAATGAAACAGAGCGTGTTGAGATTAAAGGGAATGTGGTCATCGTACCGATAGCAGGTGTAACACGTGTCGTCGAACAATCTGTCCAATATGCAAAGTCTTTGTCAGATCAAGTCATAGCGGTTCATGTATCCTTTGATAAAGAAAAGGATAAGAAAATTGAAGAGGATTGGGAAAAACTAAACAGCGGTGTACGGCTTGTGATGCTGCATTCTTCCTATCGAAGCCTCATTCACCCGCTTGATAAATTTCTTGAAACCATTGAGGCAAAAGCAAATGCGCATCAATATAAAGTGATGGTGCTCGTGCCTCAATTTATCCCGAAAAAAAGATGGCACACCATTTTGCATAATCAATCTGCCTTTTTATTAAGATTCCGCCTATTATGGAAGCGGGATATTGTGGTGGCAACCCTGCCTTATCATTTTAAAAAGTAGCAGAAGCAAGTTGAAACGTTTGATCAAAAGGATACGGTGGTATGGAGTAAGAAAAAAGGAGTTTTCTCACATGCCGCAAAGAACCGCAGGAAAAGAAGTAACAGCGCTACTGGAAGAGTGGGGCGTGAAACATATTTATGGAATGCCCGGCGACAGCATAAACGAATTGATTGAAGAACTTAGGCATGAATCAAGCCAAATAAAATTTATCCAAACGAGACATGAAGAAGTGGCAGCACTTTCAGCGGCAGCTGATGCTAAACTAACAGGTAAACTCGGTGTCTGCTTATCTATCGCTGGGCCGGGTGCTGTCCACTTATTAAATGGACTGTATGATGCAAAAGCAGATGGTGCACCAGTTTTAGCAATTGCAGGGCAGGTTGCTTCGGCCGAAGTAGGCAGAGACGCATTCCAAGAAATCAAATTAGAGCGGATGTTTGACGATGTCGCTGTCTTTAATCAGCAGGTACAGACAGCAGAAGCGTTGCCTGACTTATTGAATCAAGCCATCAAAGCAGCTTATACCCATAAAGGTGTGGCAGTTCTCACCGTATCGGATGACTTATTTTCTCAAAAAATTAAGCGTAAACCCGTCTATACATCTCCTCTTTATGTTGAAGGAGAAGTACGGCCAAAGAAAGATCAACTGCTAAAGGCAGCTCAGCTGATTAACAATGCGAAGAAGCCAGTCATCTTAGCAGGTAAAGGATTAAGAAATGCAAAAGAAGAGCTTCTTTCATTTGCAGAAAAGGCAGCTGCTCCTATCGTCATCACACTCCCTGCAAAAGGGGTTGTGCCAGACAGGCATCCATACTTTTTAGGTAACCTAGGTCAAATTGGAACGAAGCCTGCATATGAAGCGATGGAAGAATGTGATCTCTTAATTATGCTTGGCACCTCCTTTCCATATAGAGACTACTTACCAGAGGACACGCCAGCCATTCAACTGGATATTAAACCAGACCAAATCGGTAAAAGATATCCGGTAGATGTGGGCATCGTGAGCGACAGCAAGAGTGGTTTGCATGAACTGACTTCCTACATTGAATATAAAGAGCAGCGTGGTTTTCTCGAAGCTTGTACAGAGCATATGATGAAGTGGAGAAAAGAGATGGATAAGGAAAAATCCGTTGCTACTTCACCGATTAAACCACAGCAAGTCATTGCTAGACTAGAAGAAGCAGTTGAAGACGACGCCATTCTTTCAGTTGATGTTGGTAATGTGACGGTATGGATGGCACGTCATTTTGAAATGAAACAGCAGGATTTCATTATCTCCAGCTGGCTTGCCACAATGGGCTGCGGTTTACCTGGTGCGATTTCAGCTAAGTTGAATGAACCGAACCGACAAGCCATTGCTGTTTGTGGTGATGGAGGCTTCACAATGGTCATGCAAGACTTTGTGACAGCTGTAAAATATAAGCTGCCGATCGTTGTCGTGATCTTAAACAACAGCAACCTGGGAATGATTGAATATGAACAACAGGTAAAAGGAAACATGAATTATGGAATAGAGCTGGAGGATATTGATTTTGCTAAGTTTGCAGAAGCATGTGGCGGCAAAGGAATCTCCGTGTCATCACATGAGGAACTAGCTCCAGCCTTTGATACAGCCCTTCAATCCGATAAACCAGTCATTATTGATGTCGCTGTCGCCAATGAACCTCCGTTACCTGGGAAAATCACGTACACCCAAGCAGCAGGCTTCAGTAAATATTTATTGAAAAAATTCTTTGAAAAAGGTGAGCTGGATATCCCTCCACTCAAGAAAAGTTTAAAACGCTTTTTCTAAACACAAGGTAGTCGGTCTTCTGAAAAGAAGGCTGACTTTTTTTGTGATGATTAGGGGGAAATCATTTCAATTGTCACTTGCCTTCATCTCTATTAAAATATTTGGAAATTATTTTTGTAACTTAAAGCCTATTTTTCCAATTCGCTGAGAAAGGTAAAATAGACTTTATGATCAATAATGGAGGGAGTGACTTCTTCTGGGCAAGATACTTGATGCAAAAGCACTAACAAATGCTATGGATGCAAGGGCAAAACACTACCAAGAACTCCGCGAACAAATGGTAGATTTAAAAAAGACACTTCAAGGCGTGGCAAACCTCGGTGATGAATTCACGGGAAAAGGCGCCGATAACATTAAAAGCTTCTACAAAGAACTGGCTGGAAATGTAGACATGTTTATCAGCTTCATTGATAAGCAGAAAGCTTTTCATGAAGGCGTTTCTGGGACACTTGATGATACGAATTTTGGCGGCGATACCTTTGTAGAAGAACACTTTTTAGACAACGCTGTACATATGGGAATCAAAAACGCCAAAAGTATTGTAAAGGATCAAAAAAAGGCACTCAAAACGATTTTTCAAGACATCGATGACCTCATCTCTCTAGAAGTATTTGATAGTCAAAGCTTTGATGAAAAGATTGCAGATGCGGAAGACGAGCGAAAAAAGACAGTAAAAGACCTAAGAGAGCTTGATCAAAATTTAAAAGATGAATATGCTTTGTCAGAGACGGAGCAGCAAGCTACAATGGCATTGTACGCAGAAATGATGAATGCGACAAATGATGGAAAAGCCATTTCGCCGATGAATTTTGACAAGAAAGCGTATCAAAATAGCGAAATCTACAAGGCAAAAAGCGATATTGAGAAGCAAACTTCTGAATATCTCAAAATTAAAAAAGAACAAGAGGAAGCCCGCGAGATCGCAAAGGAACAAGAAGCACTCGCCAACCGTCCTTGGTATGAAAAAGCACTTGATTATGGTGGAAATATCGTGAATGAACTGACTGGTGTGAACGATGCAAAACGCGCCGCAACGGGCGTTGACCCGATCACAGGCGAAGAACTTACCGCAGGACAGCGCGTCGCCGCAGGCGGCATGGCAGCAGCAGGTTATATCCCAATCGTCGGCTGGGCAGGCCGCATTTTCAAAGGCGGGAAAGCCGTTTATAAAACGACTCAAGCGACGTCAGCCGCAGTACGAGCAGTCGACATCTACAAGACCTCGCAAAAATCCTTTGATGCCTTAAAAACATCCCAAAAAGGCTTATATGGCCTCACCGCCACCAACGGCTTCAGCGAAGCGATTACGGGGCGTGATATGTTTGGGAATAAGATCTCGAAAGAAAAGCAGGAAGCGAGTATGAACGCGGCGCTGGGAATGCTTTTGCCATTTGGGGCGAAAGGGTTTCATGGGAAGATGGGGATAAAAGAGACTGAGAAAAGGCGCATCGACTATTTGAGAAATAAATATGGGAAGATTGATTCCAAAGAATTAAATGAAAGAATTAATTTACGTGGAGAAACGATAAAAGAACTAAATAAATTAAAAGATAGTGGTATTAGCAAAAAGAAAATGGGACCCGCCTTTGCTGGAGTTTATGATAAACAGACTGGGAAATACTCATATGCAATAAATGATTATGATGGAAAGTTACCAGAGTTACACCCCTTAATAAATGCCAAATATGATAAAATGCCAAAAGAGGTTATAGATTCATATACATTTACAAAAGGTGCGGGGTCACATGCAGAGGTGATCGCATTGAATAATGCCTTAAAGGCTAACCCAGGCGCTAGTTTGGATAATTTTATATTGAATGTTGTTAGAACAGGTCAAAGTAGAGTGAAACCGGCGGGAATGATGTTTCCAAGGTGCCCTCATTGTGCTTACCTTACAGATGGGTCTAAAATTATCACGGAGGTTCCCAAAAATGTTAAATGATATATTGCAAAAAGATTTTATTTTAGAAAATGGCACTGAGTTTGAAGAATGCTTAGAATATGGAGGACCTTACGAACTAGCAATAGTGAGATACACTGAGGATGGTAAAGAAGAACTGTTTACGGGGTTAGCCTATGATATATATGAAAACGGGAATATTGAGAGTTACTTCTATGTAGAACAAGGAGTTAAACAAGGGAAGTATGTTGAATTCTATCCGAACGGAAATGTCAAGAAAATAGGACATCTAAGTAAAAATGCCGCAGATGGATATCAAGTTGAGTTTTTTGAGAATGGAAATAAAAAGTATGAATCTGAATGTGTTGCCGGTCGAGAAATGAATTATATAAAGTATGACGAGAATGGAAATGTTTTAGAGGAAAAAGCAGAACCTAATGAATCCGACTTGAAATATGCCGAAAAATTCAACAATTTATAATGTGGTTTGTATGAATAGTGAGGAAATGAATGAGTTATTAGAAAGATTTAAAAATGAACAAAACGCTCTCTTGCCTAAAGTGCAATTAAAAAATAATTTTCAACTAGAGAACATAAGGTATATTGCAGGGGTAGATGTAGCTTATTTTGATATTAAAGGGAAAACAAATGGTGTTTGTTGTATCGTCGTCTTTGATTTGATAGAAAAACAAGTGATAGAAAAAGTGCATAGCCATGGAGAAATAAGGGTTCCATATATAGCAGGTTTTCTTGCTTTTCGTGAAATGCCATTAATCAAAGATGCAGTAAAAAAGCTGACGAAACAAGTGGATGTCTACATGTTTGATGGAAATGGTTATTTACATTATAGACATATGGGTATTGCTACCCAAGCCTCTTTTTTCTTAAATAAGCCTACCATCGGTGTGGCAAAAAGTTATTTGAAGATTAATGGAATAGATTTTACCATGCCTCAAAATAAAGAAAATGAATACACAGATATTGTTATAAATAATGAAATATATGGGAGAGCCCTCAGAACTAGAGTGAATGTTAAGCCTATTTTTATTTCATGTGGTAACTGGATCGATTTAGATACAACTACAGAAATTGTTATGAAACTTATTGATAAGAACAGCCGATTGCCAACCCCTGTAAGATTTGCAGATATTGAGACTCATGCTATTCGAAAAGAATTATTAGCAAAAGAATAGAGAAATTGTGAAAATACACATTCTATAGCTTTATTGAAAAGGTACCAAAGACACCAACCACCACAAAAAAGGAGAATAAACCATGCTATGGATCCTCACACAAAACCAACAAACTCTGATTCATGTCCAAGAAGTCTCAGTAAGCGGCAAAAAAATTGAAGGGATGATCTTGGGAAGTACTTCTTGGGCAAAGATGCTCGGCAAGTATGACTCAAATGAGCGCGCAGCCGAGATTCTTCAAGACATGATGAAGACGATTGAAGAACATCCAAATGCCACGATTACATACCGAATGCCTCTTCAATAAAAAGAAACCACCTTTCCATCGCGAAAAGGTGGTTTTTGTTTAGGATGGTGTTTTTCCAAAGGCTAAGAATAAGGGGATGCCTGTGCCGACAAGGGTTGTGGCAAATAGGAACATACCGCAAATAAATAGAAAATGGCTGGCTGAAAAGACGAGTGCCAGAATGAGAAAAACGATGCTGAGTCCTATCATGCTATAGGATGGGACAAAGCGGCGTTTGTAGGTGGCTTTCTTTGTTAGGAATGAGAAGAAAATACCAAATACCAAAGGGACAATCCATAAGTAAAATAAAATAATAAGAGACATACATCATACCTCGATTTTTCCTTCTATTTTATCAGATGCCGATCACAACGGATACTACAAAGCTTCACTTTGTAAAATAATTCATGCAATCGACACAATTAAGTAGGTTGATTCATCGAATGCGTTTTTTGTTTCATATATTCAGGCTGTAAAAGGGCGTACACACAATGATCGGTAAAGCGATTGCCCAGCCATTCACATTGCCTTAATATTCCCTCAAGCGAAAAGGATAATCGCTCTGCAATGCGTCTGCTTTTCTGATTGTCGACAGCAGCCCTAATCTCAATACGGTGCAGTCCGCACTCTTCAAATAGATAGCGAATGACCGCTTGGCAGGCTTTTGTCATGATGCCTTTTCCTTGATAGCCTTCTCCGAGCCAATAGCCGATTGAAACGGTTCTATTGATCCAATGAATTTGATGGGTGCCAATGATGCCAACGAGCTCTCCATGTGACCAGATGCCAGCTTGAAAACCGTTGTTCTGCATCGCTTGCTGCATGGCGCCTTGGATAAACGCCATACTGTCTTCCTCTGTCTGCGTTGAATCCACCCAAAGCATCCATTCACGTAAATGCTCTCTAGACCGCTGGATGAGCAAATACAGACTTCTTGCGTCTCTTGGCTCAAGCAGCCGCATGGATATCTCTTGATCCTGATAAACAAACATGTACCCACATCCTCTCAGGGGAATTCTACCATAACCAAATGGAAAGAAAAAGACAGCTCAACACTGTCTTTTACATAAACGTATCTACAATTAAGAAGAGATTAAGTGCTACAACAAGAGCTGCTATCACCCAAGATATTCCTGTCACCCAGCGGGCATTCGTTAATTCGCCCATAATTCGTTTTTTACTTGTAAATAAAATGAGCGGAATTAAAGCAAAGGCAATACCAAAGGATAAGACGACCTGGCTCATCACAAGCGCGGAGGTCGGGTTCACTCCAGATGCAATAATCGCAATTGGGGGAATGATGGTAATCAGCCGGCGGACATACAGCGGGATCCGGTATTGAATAAAGCCCTGCATAATGATATCGCCTGACAATGTACCGACAGAAGAGCTGGATAGTCCGGCTACAAGCAGCCCTACACCAAATAAGATGGCTGATACAGGCCCTGCGAGTGTACCAAAATGCTGAAACGCAACATCCAAATCTTCAACAAAGAGACCATTTTTATAAAATAAAGCGGCTGCCACAATCAACATGCTGGCATTGATGGCCCCGGCGACGATCATTGCAATGAGGATATCTAAAAACTCAAAGCGGAAAATCTGCTTTTTCTCCTTTTCCGTTCTGCCGACGACTCTTCTTTGGGTTAAAGCTGAATGTAAGTAGATTGCGTGAGGCATCACAGTGGCACCTAGAATTCCAGCTGCAAGCAGCACGCTGTCTGCGCCATCAAACTTTGGAATGAAAAGTCCGCCAGCGACACTTGCGATATCTGGCTTAGCGACAAAGGTTTGCACAGCGAAAGCGATCACGACAACGAACAGCATGCCTGTAATACCTGCTTCTAATGCTCGATATCCTCGTCTTTGCAGCTCTAATATCGCAAATGAACCGATAGCGGCGATAATAGATGCTTCAAGCAGCGGAATTCGAAAGAGCAAGTATAAACCAAGTGCCGCCCCGATAAACTCGGCTAAATCCGTGGCAATAATGACGAGCTCTCCCTGAATCCATAAACCGATCGAAACGGGCTTTGGAAACTCTTCACGTGCGACTTCAGGTAAGTTTTTACCTGTCGCAATTCCAAGCTTTGCGGATAAGGACTGGATGAGCAAAGCCATGAGATTTGATATGAGAATGACCCATAAAAGGAGATATCCATATTTGGAGCCAGCCGCAATGTTGGTGGCGAAATTTCCTGGATCAATATATGCAATGGCTGCGATAAAAGCAGGGCCGAGAAAAGGAAGGAGCCTTCTAAATCCTTTGACCTTTCCTTCAAGTGCACGCTCAGCTGCCGCTGACATGTGTGCCTGTGCCTCGATGTATTTGTTTGTCATATGTCATCACCTAGATTCTACAAAGTTTTGCTTGGGCACAAAAAGTTTCCTTGACGCAATTTTTAATCATCATATGCCCATCTTCATGAAAAGTCAACTACCTGAACTAATAGGTTTGTTTATCATATGTAAGTGAAAAAAATAGATACCTTGTCAATCCAACACATAAAAAACACCGCCTTTTAGACGGTGCCCTACTGCTTCCTCTGTATTTGTTTTTTTAAGATACCCTTGATCCCACACTACGGAAGATCAGGCTTAAGATAATGACAAAGATCGCTGCTCCTAGGATTGCTGGAATGATCGCAAAGCCTGCCAGACTAGGACCCCACGTTCCAAGTAATCCATGGCCAATCCAAGCACCTGCAAGTCCGGCAATCATTGAACCGATCCATCCTCCTGGTACACTACCTCCAGCGAGTGCACTGCCAATAAGGCCGATGACAATCGCCACCACTAATGAAATCAGAAATCCTAACATGTTGATCACTCCTCTTTTTGTTTGTGTATTAAGCAATAACCGTTTTGAAAAAGTTTCAAACCTTTCGAAACCGCTTCAATGTTCTATACGTATGATGGACAAGGATTGTGTATAATAACAAACAAATACTTGAGCGGCATCTAAGGAGGCAAACGGCATGGAGGAAAGAGAGTGGCTAAAAACACAATTAGAGCAGATTGAACAGTGGGAGAAAGATCAGCAAAAGGTATGGTTTTGGGAAAAACTCAGCCGCCTGCCATTTCAAATGCTGGACAAGCTGACGCCTGCCTTTATCCAGAAAAAAATCGGTGTGCTGCTAGATGAAATGGGACATTATATTCAATCAGGCGGTGCCTATTTGACATCAGAAAAAGGCATCATCCATCAATTTCAAAAGAAATGTGCCGATGATTCCATTCAGCGTATAGAAGATATAGAAAAAGCTCCTATTGAAATCATGGATGCCATTAGTGAACATATGGGGAAAAATAGGACGAATCTTGCCACGGTACAAGGGGCGACAACGGGTGTCGGCGGTATGTTTACACTGGCTGCAGATATTCCTGCGGTACTGGGTCTCTCCCTTAAAACATTACAGGATATTGCCGTCACCTATGGCTATGATCCTAAAAACAGGGAAGAGCGAGTCTTCATCATAAAATGCTTACAGCTGACCTCTGCTGATGTGGTTGGAAAGAAATCGATATTAAAAGAACTCAGGAGCTATCATGCTTCCGAAGGGAAACACGAAAACATGTTCTCGCAAATCCAAGGATGGCGTGAGGTAGTATATAATTACCGAGATTCATTTGGCTGGAAGAAACTGTTTCAGCTTGTTCCCGTAGCAGGGATTTTATTTGGAGCAGTTTCCAACCGCTCACAACTAAAAGGTATTGCCGAAACAGGCATGATGCAATACCGAAAGCGAAGAATTGTCACAAGATTAGAAGAGCTCACGCAGCAAGAACAGAGTGAATCTGGTGCATAAAAAAATCCCTTTCTCAGGGATTTTTTTATTTGGTCTTATCCTCTTCTTGTAAAGCATGGATCGGAGATTGTTCATAACGCGCACGCAGCTCACGAATCTGTTTGATTAGGGTGGAACCAATGGTTTTTTCGGCTTCCTCATACAAAGGATCGAGGGCTTTCACCCATTTTTGTCTTTCTGCTGGCGTCAATTCGTGAATGGCAATCGGCGATTCCCGTTTAATGTCCTCCAGCTGATCTTTGTTCATCTGTTCTGCATGTTTTTCATTCCAAGCTGTTGTTTCTTCCATGGCTTCAAGTAAAATTCGTTTCGTTTCAGGTGTCTGGCGATCAAAGAAGGATTGATCTGTTAAGACCACATAGCCCAAATACCCGTGATTACTGATCGTCATATAGTCTTGTATATGATAGAATTTTTTTGAATAAATATTTGAAATGGTATTTTCTTCACCATCTACTTTTTTTGTTTCTAATAGCTGGAATGTCGAATTAAACGATTCCTGATAGGGCTTTGCGCCAAGAAGTTTGAATTGTTTTTCAATCATGTCGCTTTGCATAATGCGGAGAGATTGGTTTTTTAAATCACCAGGCTGTTTGATTGGACCTTTATTAGAGGTGATTTGCTTAAATCCATTTGTCCAATAGGCCATTCCCTTTAGCCCGTCTTTTTGCAGGGTGCCAAACAATCTTTGTCCAATTGCACCGTGCAAGCCTTCTTGAACCGCATCATAATTAGAAAAAGCGAAGGGAAGGTCAAGCGCCAGCCATTCAGGGGACAGCATGCCAAGCTTCGAGGTAGACGGGGCGATAAATTGAACTTGATTCTCTTTGAGTGCATTAATTTCTTCTATATCAGAATAAAGACTTCCGTTGGAGAAAATTTGAATGCTGATCTTCCCATCGGATTTTTCGTGCACGAGTTCAGCAAATTTCTTTGCGGCAAGTCCTTTTGGTGTATTATCTGCCACGACATGGCTAAATTTGAACACAAGCTGATCCTTCAGCCCTGTCTGTTCATCATCAAAGGTCGTCGCTGATTTTGGCATCATATGATAAAAACCAAAGTATAAAGCGGTTACAAAACCGATCAAGAGCAATAGTGTATAGGCGAGTAAATTCTTCATGCGTCCGATCCCCCTTATGTCAAGCATACTTGACCGAGGAAGAATTCGTAAAGATACAGGTGAAAAAAATGATGAGAAATCGATTGAAATTACAACAATTATCTATTAGATGGAAGCTCACCATCCTTACATATTTCGTTGTCATTTTCGCCCTTTTAATCGGAGGAATTGTCCTTGTTGGGGGAATCCAGCAAACAGAGGAACGAGAGCTTCGAAAAAGGCTCATGAACACGGCGAGAACAGTGGCTGAAATGAATGAGGTGAAGCAGGCGTTAGCTGATCAAACAAAGGAACGTGACCGATTACAGCATGCCATCGAAGAGATTCGGATTATTCAAGACGCCGACTACATTGTCGTCATGGATATGGATCATGTGAGAATAACGCATCCAGTAAAAACAAGGATTGGCCAGCGCTCGGAGGGGACAGATGAAGAACCTGCTTTTGCAGAGCATATTTATTTCTCAGAAGCAGAGGGAGAGCTTGGGACAGCCATCAGAGCCTTTTATCCAGTGAAGGATGATCAATTTCATCAAACAGGGGTTGTCCTTGTAGGGAGAACGTTGCCAAGTATGATCGATATATTAGGAGAAATGAAGCGAGATATCCTCATGATCCTTCTGCTGACGCTCAGCTTTGGGCTTGTAGGCTCATTTTTGCTCGCCCGTCATATTAAACAGCAAATGTTTAAGCTGGAACCGCATGAGATTGTCAGAATGCTAGAGGAGCGTACCGCAACCTTTCACTCTATTAATGAAGGGGTCATCGCCATTGATAATCAGCACATGATCACCATTTTTAATGAAAAGGCGAAGCAAATTTTTGGTGTGACAGGGGATGTCGTAGGCAGGAATATTTGGGATGTGCTGTCTGACACAAGACTCCCTGAGATCATTGATCGCGCAGAACCCGTCTACAATGAAGAAATTCATATGAGCGGAAAGCGAATTATGAGCAGCCGGATTCCGATTGTCATGAAAAAGAAAATTATCGGAGCGGTCGCCATTTTTCAGGACCGGACAGAAGCGGCAAAATTGGCGGAGGAGCTAACCGGAGTCAAGAACTTTGTTGACGGTCTGCGGGTGCAAAATCATGAACATATGAACAAACTTCATACGATTGCCGGGCTGATTCAGCTTGGTAAACCCGATCAGGCGCTCGATCTAGCCTTTCAAACGACGGAAGAGCAGGAACATGTGATGGACTTTCTTCACCGCGTCATTCAGCATGATGCCGTTGCGGGATTATTGATGAGCAAAATCAGAAGGGGCAAGGAGCTAGGCATAAAGGTCGAAGTAGACGAACATAGCTGTCTGCGTGATTTCCCTGAGCATCTAGATCAGCATGATATGACGAAGCTGCTTGGCAATCTGATCGAAAACGCCTTTGCTTCGTATGATACTGTAGAAAGAGACACAAAACACATTTCTATCAGTATTGATCAAACCGAGGATGTCCTCGCGATGTTAATTGAAGACAATGGCTCCGGGATTGAAGAGGAAATGATTCCTTATATTTTCGATAAAGGCTTCACACACGGCAAAGAAGGCGGAACAGGCTATGGTCTGTATATTGTAAAAACGATTATCGACAAAGGGATGGGAAATGTAGAAGTCACATCAAGCATCGGCATTGGTACCACCTTCTCAATCGAATTCCCAATGACAATAGAGGAGAGAGACAGATGACTCAGATTAAGGTGCTATTAATTGAAGATGACCCGATGGTGCAAGAAGTGAATAAAGAGTTCATTAAGAGTGTTCCTGGCTTTCAAGTTGCAGCAGTCGCAGGTAATGGGGAGCAGGGCATCCAGCTCATTAAAGAAATTCGTCCAGACCTTGTTGTCCTCGATGTATATATGCCAAAAAAAGATGGCGTGAAGACGCTTCAAGACATTAGGAAGCAAAAGATACAGGTGGATGTGATCGTTATTTCTGCGGCAAAGGACAAAGAGACCATTGGCATCATGCTTCAAAATGGCGCACGAGATTATATCATCAAGCCGTTTAAGTTCGAACGTATGAAAGAATCACTTGAAAGCTATAAAGCGTTTAAATCTAAAATTCGTACAGCAGCAGAATTTTCTCAGGAGATGCTAGATGATATCATACGAAAGCCTGCTGTTAAGCAGGAGGATACTTGGCTCCCTAAGGGACTGAATGTGCATACGATGAATGAAATTAAAGCCTATATGGGCTTGCAGGAAGGTTCGCAGTCTGCAGAGGAAGTTGCCAATGCACTGGGCATTGCCCGTGTCACGGCCCGCCGGTATTTAGACTTCTTAGTGAAAGAAGGCGAGCTGAAATTAGATATGCAATATGGAGGGGTTGGCCGGCCTGTCAATAAATATATCGTACATTCTGACTAAGAGACCAAAAAGACCAAAATGTACGATATGTTCATAAGCTTCACAGCCTTTGATGAAATCGCTATCATTTAGCTACAGATAAAAGTTAAGCGTTTACATCAAAGGGTGAGGGAGTTGATTTTTTATGAAGAGGCTTTTGAAGAACCTGACATTTCAGGTGATTGCAGCTGTCATTATCGGGATCATTGTTGGGATGGTTTGGCCAAACGTCGGAAAAGAAATGAAGCCGCTTGGTGACACCTTTATCAATGCCGTTAAAATGGTCATCGCACCAATCATTTTCTTAACCATTGTTCTTGGTATTGCCAAGATGGGGGATATGAAAAAGGTTGGAAAAGTTGGGGGAAAAGCATTTATTTATTTTGAAGTCGTCACGACGCTTGCTTTGGTCATCGGTCTTTTTGTGGTAAATATTATGAAGCCAGGTGCAGGTCTGGACTATAGCAAGCTTGAAAAAGGGGATGTTTCACAGTATACCCAAAATGGGGGACAGGGTATCGACTGGATGGAATTTGTCACACACATCGTACCATCTAATATGGTAGATGCTTTTGCAAAGGGTGATATTTTACAGGTCTTATTCTTCTCTATTTTATTCGGTGTTGCGCTTGCTGCACTTGGCGAGAAGGGGAAAGGAATCATTGAGTGGCTTGATAAGCTGTCACTTGTTTTCTTTAAAATCATTGGGTATATTATGCGTGCTGCGCCGCTCGGTGCATTTGGGGCAATGGCCTATACAATTGGACACTTTGGTTTGGCATCGATTAAACCGCTCGCAAGTCTGATGCTCTCCGTTTATATGACCATGTTCCTGTTCATCTTCGTTGTGCTGAACATCATTTGTAAAATGTATGGCTTCAGCCTGTTCGGTTACCTGCGATTTATCAAGGATGAAATTTTAATTGTTCTTGGCACAAGCTCATCAGAATCCGTGCTGCCAAGAATGATGGATAAAATGGAACGCTACGGGTGCTCTAAGTCTGTTGTTGGTCTTGTCATCCCAACAGGGTATTCCTTCAACTTAGATGGAACCTCGATCTATTTATCGATGGCCGTGGTCTTCTTGGCGCAAGTGTTTGGTGTAGACCTGTCCATCGGTCAGCAGATCACCATCATCCTTGTCCTGATGCTCACATCAAAGGGAGCGGCAGGGGTGACAGGAAGCGGATTTATCGTACTGGCTTCTACACTTGCTGCACTACAGGTCATTCCGCTAGAGGGGCTTGCACTGCTGCTTGGGGTAGATCGATTCATGAGTGAAGGAAGAGCCATCACAAATCTCATTGGAAATGGAATCGCCACAATTGTTGTCGCGAAAAGTGAAGGTGAATTTGACGAAGCGAAGAGCAAAACAGCGCTTCAGGAAATGCGGAATATGAAGCAAGCTGTATAGTATAAAAACAACCAAAAACCGAAACCTTATGTTCTACATAGGGTTCGGTTTTTTCTTGTGTGAAAAAGAAAAAACATTAAAGCTTGATAAAATTAAACCGAATCGTAAGACCTCATTGACCTTTTATTATATAATTTACAGAAAGATCCGATATAATGTATATCAGATCCGATAAAAATAGACTTTAGTCCTGGCAGGTGTGTAACGTAATGGCGGCATTTTTAAAATTGTTCGAAAAACCCGGTGTTAAGCGGTTTTCTGTATTTGTAGTATTAGCGACAGCCTTATATCTATTAAGAGGAATGATGAATTTAATTCTCTTAACCTTCATATTCACCTTTTTGATGAATCGGTTAGAAGAGGTCATTAGAGGCTTTTTAAGTCACTTCCTGAAAATAGGACAGAAATCGGTTATTACCATTTTGTATATTCTTTTGGCTGGTGGATTGACGTTTGGCGGATTCGTTTTTGTACCAATCATCGCCAAACAGGTGGAGCAGCTATTTCTTTTAGGAAAGAAAATTGCAGATCATCCACAAAATTTACCCTTCTTTGATGTCATCACCAACGTATTCGGAGATTTTAAAATATCAGCTTACTTTGAGAAAGGGTTTAATTTCCTCTATACATACTTAACAGATTTCAGCACGTTCAGTATCCAGGTCATTATGTCCTTAATATTAAGCATGTTCTTCCTGTTCGAAAAGGAACGCCTCATTCAATTCATGAACAAGTTCAAAACGAGTAAAATCTCTGTGTTCTATCATGAAATAGCCTTCTTTGGACGTAAATTTTCCAGAACGTTTGGAAAGGTACTCGAAGCCCAGTTTATTATTGCAACCGTTAACTGTGTCTTAACAACAATTGCGCTAGGCATTATGGGATTCCCGCAATTATTTGGATTAGCGGTGATGGTCTTTTTGCTAGGTTTAATCCCAGTAGCGGGTGTGGTCATCTCACTTATTCCACTCAGCATCATTGCGTATACGCTTGGAGGCGGCATGTATGTCCTTTATATCGTGCTTGTGATCGTCATCATCCATGCCATTGAAGCCTACTTCTTAAATCCGAAGCTCATGTCAGCAAAAACAGAACTCCCTATTTTCTTCACATTTATTGTGCTGATCTTCTCTGAACACTACATCGGGATTTGGGGGCTCATTATTGGTATACCAATCTTTGTGTTTATCCTAGATATTTTGGAGGTCACCAACAAGGAGGAAAGTAGTTAAAAAGTTCATTTGAACCTGTTTACAATTTTCTAAAAATAAGGTATAAATAGTATGAAAATATCATAATAACCACACGCTTAATCCTTCTAAAGGAATGGGGGACCCACTATTTTGGGGTGAATTTTTCTCTGTTGAGAAAAAAGGACATCTCTTCGTCCTAACCCGTCAGCTAACCTCATCGGCGTGAAGAGAGTAAACGGTGGTATATGTAAGGACACGCAGACCCACGAGAAAACTCTCTCGTGGGTCTTTTTGACGAGGAAGGGGAGATTTTATTGAAGCTGGCTACAAAAATTATTATTGCCCTTATTGTAGGTGCAATCACGGGACTTTTGCTTAACATTTTCGCTCCAAATGTATTCAAAGTGTTAGATCCTTATCTATTCACACCTCTAGGTCAAATCTTCTTAAATCTAATCAAAATGCTGGTTGTGCCAATCGTCTTCTTTTCTATTACACTTGGTGTGGCAGGCCTCGGAGATCCAAAAAAACTAGGCCGTATTGGAGCAAAAAGCATCTTGTATTTTCTACTGACCACAACATTCGCTATTATCATTGCGATGTCTTTAGCATTATTAATTAAACCGGGTTCCTTTGGTTCATTCGATACAAAAGGGGCAGAATACGAACCTCAAGAAGCACCATCTACGACAGACACTTTATTAAACATCATTCCATCAAATCCAGTTCAATCTTTAGTTGAAGGAAATATGCTGCAAATCATTGTTTTCTGTGTATTCTTAGGACTAGGAATTGCAGTGCTAGGCAAAAAAACAGAAGGATTACTCAAAATATTAGAACAAGGCAATGAACTCATGATGTACCTTGTAGGAGTGGTCATGAAATTTGCTCCTTACGGGACATTTGGCTTAATTGTGACGGCTATTGGGAGTCAAGGTCTTGATGCTATTAAAGCCATGGGACTTTATTTTACAGTGGTATTAGTAGCACTATTGGTGCATTTCTTTCTCACATATGGCTCAACTTTGGCTTTATTTGCAAAACGAAATCCATTTACATTCTTTAAAGACTTTTCGCCTGCGATGGTCGTAGCCTTTAGTACGTCTAGCAGTAGTGCGGTTCTCCCTGTATCAATGGAAACCGCTCAAAAGAAACTGAAAGTACCTGAGCCGATTTCTAGTTTCGTGCAGCCGTTAGGCGCTACGATCAATATGGATGGGACAGCAATTATGCAAGGGGTTGCAACCATTTTTATTGCACAGGTGTTTGGTGTGGAGTTAACGCTGATGCAAATGATCACAGTTATATTAACCGCCGTATTAGCCAGTATCGGGACAGCCGGCGTACCGGGAGTAGGATTGATCATGCTCGCAATGGTCTTGAATTCGGTTGGGCTTCCAGTTGAAGGCATTGCGCTCATCCTTGGCATAGACCGCTTATTAGATATGGCAAGAACCGTTGTCAATATTACAGGTGACGCAGCATGTGCGGTGATTGTGACAGAAACTGAGAAAAAACACGAGAAAGACGCAGCATCACCGAACCTATCCATGTAATGTAAAAGAAGGGCTGACTCGATCAGTCCTTTTTTTCATGGGCCCCTTGTCTTGCGTGATATACTTTTAACAGAATGAGCGGTCTTATTTGCCGCCATAGGCTTTACATCAGAAGGAGGAACCACGTTGGAGTCTGCTGTTCTAAAAGTAGAGAAAGTCGATAAACGAATGGGCCGGAAAATGATCTTACAAGATATATCTATAGAAATAGGGAAGGGAGAAATCGTCGGCTTACTAGGGCCAAATGGGTCTGGAAAAACAACCTTGATTCGTTTGATCGTTGGCTTGATGAAAAAAAACAATGGCCGAATCATAATCAATGGATATTCACAAGATGAGGATTTTCTACACGCGATGGCATCTGTTGGTGCAATTATAGAAAATCCCGAATTTTATTCTTATTTAACAGGCTTTGAAAACCTTGAACTGTATGCGGCGATGCACGATGGAGTGACTGAGGAACGAATGCAGGAAGTGGTGAAAAGAGTTCGTCTGGAGCACGCCATTCATCAGAAGGTGAAGACGTATTCACTGGGGATGAAACAAAGGCTTGGGATTGCACAAGCCATATTACATCAGCCGAACCTGCTGATTTTAGACGAACCGACAAATGGACTTGATCCTGCAGGTATGAAGGAATTCAGGGAGCACTTGCAAACACTAGTACGAGAAGAAGGAACGTCCGTCTTATTTGCCACACATTTATTGCATGAGGTAGAAGAGCTATGTGACCGCATGATCATCATTCAAAAAGGACAGATCAAAGCCAGTGCCGCGCTCCGGGACATGGAGGGGAAAGAACAGATACTCATGAATATTCAGCCAGTGGAAAAGGCGGTTTCGTGGCTCGATACACATGCCTATACATATGAACGAAGCGGAGCGCATGTATTACTTCAATTGAACAAAGAACAAGTGCCTGAGCTGAACAAACAGCTTGTACTGGCTGGGTTTGATGTACTTGAAATGACGCCTCAAAAGCCATCAATTGAAGAGGCATTTATGAAATGGACGGAAGGAGGGACGGCAGATGCTTCAACTCATCAAGAATGAGCATAAGAAAATTATGAGGAAAAAGATCACATTCATTGCACTTGGATTGATCGTTGTTTTTCAATTGACGATGGCACTAGCGTTGAAACGAGTCATTTCCAGCTTTGGTGGACAAGACACTGTCGCCAACTATTTTGCTTATTCCACGAACGTCGTGTTTATTTTACAGGTGCTCGCTGTTGTCATTGGTGCAACCTTGATCTCAACAGAGTTTCAAAAAAGGACGATCAAGTTTTTATTGATCCGGCCCAAAACAAGGCTTCAAATTTTCCTGTCAAAATACATCACACTTGTGCTGACGGTCATATACTTGTTTATTTTTTATTATGTATTAGCTTTCCTATTTGGCCTTATTTTCTTTGGTACTGAATTTGATGAAAGTACGGGACGATTATTTCAGCATACGTATGCTGTTATCGGATCTCAGTGGGTGGAAGTAATCATGATGGCAAGCTTCGCTTTTATGTGTTCCAGCTTGTTTAGGAACAGCCTCGTTGCGCTTGTGACCTCGTTTTTTGTTTTATATGCAGCGAAATCACTTGTGCCTATTATGTCTCTTTTAGAAAATCAATGGGGGAAAATCCTGCTTTTTGCTAATACGGACTTTACTCAGTACAGCTTTCAAGGTCCGCCGCCCTTCCATGGCATGAGCCCTTTGTTTTCTCTATTTATGGTGGGGGCGCATTTTGTCTTCTTTGTTGGCACGGCTTGGATTCTTTTTTGGAAGCGTGATGTAAATGTGTAAAAATTGTGTCAAATAACAAGAAAAATTCGTGACATATTTGTGAAAACGAGTCTGTATTTCACGGTAACCGGCTGATTTTGTCTTATAATAAGAGGGAGTCTTGGAGGTGGCACTATCGTGAAAAATTTCATTACGGCTTTACCAATTTTGTTGCTGCTGTCGTTTTCGTTTGTGTCTTTTGCCTTCCAGTTTGATCATCTTGTTTATTTCAGACTAGCGCTGGGAATCTTTTCGTTAGCGGGTCTTTTCTTTCTGTATACACTTAAAAAAAACATGAAATGGTTCATGGTTTATTTATATGCGAGCTGGATCATTCTTGCTGCCGTCACAACATTTGAGGAGCCTGTCTTTTCTCAGTTCTTCTTCGGTGGTTTAACAATGACAATGGGTTATCTCACATATATGCTCATTTATTTAGGAATGAAGCAGGACCGTGTAGCGAAATCACATTAAAACAAAAGCCGATAAAATCACAGCATAGATTTTATCGGCTTTTTTATTTCTGTTCAAAAAAGAGCAGCCAGCTGTGACTGCTCTTCTTATGTTTATGATTCACGTCCAGCAGCTGCAAGCTGCTTCTGATGCTTTTTGTCGATGGTTTCGTATATACTTTCCATCATTTTAGGATCGCGCATGATGGCCTTCTTGTTTTCTTCAATCAATTGCTGATATGTTTTGATTTTCTTTTTAGACATGTGATTGATCGCTCCTTTATAAGAATAGACGTCTATAGGATTCCACACAGATGAAATTGATAATCATTATCAATTAGTAACTCTATTATACAAAGCGAAATGTCAGAAGTAAAGATTCAATTCAGAAAATTCACGTAACCGACATATTCCAAGCCGAATCGACGCTCATTCTTTCCCAGGAAATAATTCCTGTCATTACTTGTCGTAAGTGAAACATCTATATAAAACATTCTTTCGTTCATTGAAACGTTTTGGCTGCGCAACTCGTCTTAATGGAGAGATTTGATGTAAGAGATGTGAGAAGAAAAAAAAGACACCAGCAAGCGTTTGCTGATGTCCTTCGTTTCACTAATTAAGAAACATGCCCTTGAAGAAACTCTGTCACTTCTTCAGGTGATTTTGCGTTTGCGCTGTGTAAATGACCTGTTTTTTCGCCATTTTTGAAAATTAACAGGCTTGGAATTCCCATGACCTGATACGTTTCGGCTAATTCAGGGAAATCATCTTTGTTTATTTCAAACCATTCATGGTGAGCATACGCCTCTAAAATGTCAGGTATGAACATGTCCATTCTTGTACAGTCAGGACACCATGTTGCAAAGAATTTAACGATGACTTCTTTGTCAGATTGAATGATTTCATTGAATTGTTCAGTACTTGTGATTTTTTTCAATTTGTCACAACTCCTTTTCAATGTCATTTTAATATAAAATAAAGGCGAATGACATACAAATGCTCGGGAGGCGCTTACAACCTTTACAAATCATTTCAATTCCGTAACAACAAAAATTAATTAGAGCATTTTTGCTTGAAAGTGATAAGATAGTAAAGATGAATTTTAGTGGGGGGAGTATCCATTGAAAATAAGTTTAGGATTGATTTACGGCGGAAAGTCAGCCGAACATAATGTATCACTGCAAACAGCCCTTGCAGTTACAAAAGCACTTAACACTGAGAAGTTCGATATACATCCAATTTATATTACAGAAGAGGGCGAATGGCTAAGAGGAGAAAAACTCACTGAACCAGTATCAAACGTCAAAATGCTTCAATTTGAACAGAACACAAAGACGTTTTTACCAACTTCTTTAAACGAGAGCATGTTTCCACAGCCTTCATCTGCTGATGAGAAGATTGATGTTGTCTTCCCATTGCTGCACGGGCCAAATGGTGAAGATGGAACGATGCAAGGATTACTTGAACTGTTAAATATCCCGTATGTCGGCAACGGCGTTCTTGCTTCTGCCGCGGGTATGGATAAAGTCATGATGAAAGATGTTTTTGCTCAAGCAGGACTTGCACAAGCAAAGCACCTTTCCTTCAATAAAAAAGACTATGAAAAGGCCACACCGGACAGCTTAGAACAGGTGGAACAAGTACTTGGCTATCCATGCTTTGTAAAACCTGCCAACATGGGGTCAAGTGTTGGAATAAGCAAATGCCGCAGCAAAGAAGAGCTGCAAACCGCATTCGACTTGGCTTTCCAATATGATCGTCGTGTGGTTGTAGAAGAAGGCATCGTTGGAAGAGAAATCGAAATTGGTGTATTAGGAAATGACGAGCCGAAATGCTCTGTCGTTGGTGAAATTGCACCTAAAACAGATTTTTATGACTACAAAGCAAAATATGAAGATGGCGATACAGATTTGATCATTCCTGCGAATGTGTCAGAGGATGAATATAAGACGATTCACGATATGGCGATTATGGCATTTAAAGCCCTCGATGGATCTGGTCTTGCACGTGCAGACTTCTTCATCACAGAAAAAGGCGAAGTGTTGATCAATGAAGTGAATACAATGCCTGGATTCACACCATTCAGTATGTTCCCGCTGCTTTGGAAACATACTGGTGTAGAGTATCCAGAGCTGATTGAAAAGCTAGTGTCACTTGCAATTGAACGCCATCAAGAAAAACAAACCATTAAAACGACTTTTTAATGTGAGCAACAAGCAGACACTATCCTTAGGTAGTGTCTCTTTTCCTTCAAACGTGAAATGAGAAAGAGAGGCGAAAAAATCATGATCAAACGTACAGTGAAACAAATCGCCCAAATGGCTGGTGGGACTCTATCTAATCAAGCTTTTGGCGAAGAGCAAATTCACGGAGTGACAACAGATACACGAAAAGTATCAAAAGGTGCATTGTTTATCCCCCTAATTGGAGAACATTTTAATGGTCACACATTTGCTTCTAAAGCAGTGGAGCTTGGAGCGGCAGCTGTTCTTTGGAATCAAAAAGAAGCCAATCCACCGGAAGACGTACCAGTCATTCTTGTAGAGGATACACTGGCAGCACTTCAACAGCTGGCAAAATCATACTTGAAAGAAGAAAATCCTCGTGTTGTCGGTATTACAGGAAGTAATGGGAAAACCACAACGAAAGACATGATTCATTCCGTCTTACAAACGGCTTATCAAGTTCATAAAACAGACGGTAACTTTAATAATCATATCGGTCTACCACTTACCATTCTTGCGATGCCGGAAGGAACAGATGTTGCTGTCTTAGAGATGGGGATGAGTGCAAAAGGAGAGATCGAGTTTTTGTCAAAACTCGCTGAGCCTGATGTAGCAGTTATTACTAATATTGGAGAATCTCATATGCAAGATTTGGGATCAAGAGAAGCCATTGCTGATGCAAAATGTGAAATTACAAAAGGATTAAAAGAGGATGGAATCTTTTATTACTTAGGAGATGAGCCCTTGCTGCGAGAGAGAGCGACTGCACTTTCGCAGCGTGTGAAAACTTTTGGAGAAGCAGAGGACTGTGATATCAAGGTAACGCATATCAACCAGCTTGCAGAAGGAACTGAATTTCAAGTCGAAGGATATGCCCAGGGGTTTCTCATTCCTGTATTAGGGAAACATAATGTAAAAAATGCCCTTGTTGCAATTGCCATAGGCCAGCACTTTGGACTGAATGAAAGACAAATCGCCCAAGGACTCATGCAAACAAAGTTGACAGGGATGCGTCTTGAGCTGTTTAAAACAGAAAAAGGAATCACTGTTATCAATGATGCGTATAATGCAAGTCCTACTTCCATGAAAGCTGCAATTGACCTTGTCGGAGATATGGACGGCTTCGCAAATCGCATTCTTGTCCTTGGGGACATGCTCGAGATGGGCAGCGAAGAAGAAACGTATCATTATGAACTAGGCCGCTACATCAAGCCTGAATTTATTGATCATGTGATGACGTATGGCCGCCTAGGTGCATTCATCGCTGAAGGAGCAAAGAAATCATTCGGTGATGCGCGTGTGTCCTCATTTATGGACAAAGAGGAACTGAAGAAAAAACTTGCTGACGCAGCAGGCCCTGACGATGTTGTTCTAGTCAAAGCCTCACGCGGCATGAGATTAGAAGAAGTCATTACTGCACTATAAAGAGTGAGCGGCAAAGAAGGTGACAGAATGATTGGCTGTCTATGTATACATGGATTCACTGGCGCCCCCTATGAAGTGGAACCGCTGGCGCAATATTTAAAGCAGAAGACAGATTGGAACGTGCAGTCTGTCACGCTTCCGGGGCATGGAGATGAACTTCAGCTCAAAGGCATTTTCTATCAAGAATGGATTGCGACAGCTGAATTAGAACTTCTATCTCTTTACCGAACATGCGACACCATTTTTTTGATCGGCTTTTCCATGGGAGGAATGATTGCTTCTTATCTTGCAGCGAAGTATCCGGTTACTCGTCTTGTCCTTTTAAGTGCTGCGGCTAAATATGTGAATCCAAAACAAATGATTCAAGACACAAGGCAGATGGTGAAGGAATCATTGTCTGGGCTGATTGATACGAATCCTTTGTATGATAGATACCGTCATAAGCTAACGAGCACACCACTGTCAGCCGCTGTAGAATTTATGAAGCTGGTGAAGCAAACGAAGAGCTCCCTTGGGAAGCTTCACCTCCCTGTGTTAATTGTTCAAGGGGAAAGCGATGGGATTGTGCCCGCTTCAAGTGCAGAATTTATTGATCATAAAATCCCGTCTCGTCAGAAAGAAATGTTTTATTTACCTGATTGTAAACACCATGTTTGTCATGAACCATGTGCACAGCAATTGTTTGAAAAAGTAGAGCAATTTCTAAAAAAAACAATTTAATCTATAGAAAAGCGAAAATGTGGCTAAACTAATATAAATTGAATCCCACTTGTTAAAAATTGCATCATTTTTGTCGAATGAGTGACAAGCCTATGGTACAATAGGAAAGAAAAGGTGGTTGATTCGGTTGTTTCAATATGACGGAAAAACCTTTATCCCGCAGTCTAATTCGAGTAACGGAGAAGTATCGGCAGGAACCATATTTCAATATCGTCAGGACGGGAATATATTAACGGGCACATATCAAGGCGGCAGTATTGTATCTGGTGTACTTGTAGGAACTGTGAATGAGGATGGAACACTTCGTTTTAGATACCACCATGTCAGCAAAGACGGCAGCATGAGAAGCGGGTCTTGCAATTCTACACCTAAGCAGTTGGATAACGGAAAAATTCAACTGTTCGAAAAGTGGAAATGGATGGATGGAGATCAAAGTGATGGTGAATCTGTCATTGTGGAACAGTAGATATATCCATTTCTGTCTTGTTGAAAAACAAATAGTGTAATGGTAAGATATAAGGTAGGGTAATTCGGGCTTTGTATATAGACCTGTCCTTTCAGAAAAGGGCAGTTTTTAATGATCATTCACGAGATTACTGAAACAGCAATTAGAAGGAGTTTGAATAATTTGACTATAACGTTTCAAGATTTTCAATTAAGCGAAAGTCTCATGAAAGCTATTAACCGCATGGGATTTGAAGAAGCAACACCGATTCAATCGGAAACAATTCCTCTCGGTCTTCAGAATAAAGATGTCATCGGACAAGCACAAACAGGAACAGGAAAAACAGCAGCATTTGGTATTCCTCTTGTAGAAAAAATCGACCCAGCGTCTCCTAATATCCAAGCGATTATTATTGCGCCAACAAGAGAATTAGCAATTCAAGTATCTGAAGAGCTATACAAAATCGGTCAAGACAAGCGTGCACGCGTTCTTCCGATTTACGGTGGACAAGATATCAGCCGCCAAATCCGTTCGCTCAAGAAGAATCCTCATATCATCGTAGGGACTCCAGGACGTTTACTCGATCACATTAACCGTCGTACAATGCGTCTTCAAAATGTTGAAACAGTTGTGCTTGATGAAGCAGATGAAATGCTAAACATGGGTTTCATTGAAGACATTGAATCGATCCTTTCAAATGTACCAAGTGAACACCAAACACTTTTATTCTCTGCTACAATGCCTGCACCAATTAAGCGCATTGCAGAACGTTTCATGACAAACCCAGAGCATGTAAAAGTAAAAGCAAAAGAAATGACAGTATCTAACATCCAACAGTTCTACTTGGATATTCACGAACGTAAGAAGTTTGATACATTGACTCGTCTTCTTGACATTCAATCACCTGAGCTTTCAATTGTCTTCGGCCGTACGAAGCGCCGTGTTGACGAATTGACAGAAGCACTTAACCTTAGAGGTTATACAGCTGAAGGAATTCATGGTGACCTGACACAAGCGAAACGTATGGTTGCGCTTCGTAAATTCAAAGAAGGTTCAATCGATGTGCTTGTAGCAACAGACGTTGCAGCACGTGGACTTGATATCTCAGGCGTAACACACGTGTATAACTTTGACGTGCCACAAGATCCAGAGAGCTACGTACACCGTATTGGACGTACAGGACGTGCTGGACGTACAGGTATGGCGGTGACATTTATCACACCGCGTGAAAAAGATATGCTTCGTGCGATTGAGCAAACGACTAAACGTAAAATGGAACGTATGAAAGAACCAACTCTAGATGAAGCAATTGAAGGTCAACAGCAAGTAACCATTGATCGTCTGCGCACAATCATCAGTGAAAACAACTTAAACTTCTACATGACAGCTGCTGCTGAATTGCTAGAAGATAATGATTCTGTCACAGTGGTTGCGGCTGCCATCAAAATGATGACAAAAGAGCCAGATGCAACGCCTGTTCGTTTGACAGATGAAGCACCAATGATTTCAAAACGCAATCGCAACAACCGCAGCTCTTCTAAACGTAGAGACGGCGGCGGAGGAGGCGGCTATCGCGGGAAAAGCCGTTCATCGTACGGTGATAAAAAGCGTTCATCAAATGACCGCAATCGTTCTTCTAACGATCGTCGTCAAAAGAAATCTTATAACAACTAACATACAAGAGCGAATCCTTTGCAGGGTTCGCTTTTTTTAACAGGTTTGTTGAAACTTTTTAGGCTTTGTTTCGTAATATATTGATAGAAAAGTAAGAGAATGGGGGAAGAATGTGAGAAAACAGCCGCAACGTCAAATTAGTTTAAATGGTTTAAAGGTATGGCGTCTTCAAAATGGAATTATCTCATTGATTTTCTTACTCATCATCATTGGGGTATTTATTGCTAGTTATTATTTTCAATGGCCATATTGGATTGGCGCCATCCTCGCAGGTTTATGGGTCTTACAGGTCATTTTTGGCATTTGGCTTATACCGAAAATCCGTCATCGCATCTGGCGCTACGAAGTATTCGAAAATGAAATTGAAATTCAGCATGGACTCATTCGTGTCACACGTGTGATTGTACCGATGGTGCGAGTCCAGCATGTCGATACATCGCAAGGGCCGCTTTTAAGGCGTTACCGTTTGGCATCTGTTCAAATATCGACTGCTGCCACAGTTCATGATATACCGGCGCTAGAATTAGAAGAAGCAGATGAGCTTCGTGATTACATATCTCGTTTAGCAAGGGTGACGGAAGATGATGTCTGAACCAAAACGTGTACATCCAATCTCGATGTTCATTGATTTTATATCAGATGCCGTATCCATGATCAAAAACTTCATTATCCCTTTTTTCGTGCTTATTTTTGTGAACTCGAATTCGAGCATTCGTTTTTATGCATTTATCATTCTCGGTGTGCTTCTTTTATGGAAAGCTGTTTCAACCGTTTTAGCATGGAGGCGATTCACCTATCGGATGGAAGATGATGAATTTCGCGTGGAATCGGGCGTCATCACAAAAAAGAAAAAATATATTTCATTAGAACGAATTCAAACGGTGAATACAAGTGAAGGTATCTTCCAGCGGATCTTCGGTTTGGTGCGGGTCCAAATCGAAACAGCAGGCGGAACAGACGGTCCGGAAGTGAGCCTGACGGCGATTACAAAAGCAGAAGCGGAACAATTAAAGCAATCGATTTTCAACCGGAAGAAAAGCTTGCAGCAAGAAGAAATGGTGGATGAAAATGGAGAAGTGCCTCATGATCCTCTGACAGCGCCACAACCTGTAGAAGAAATGAATGTTTCCTACCGGATGGGTGTACAAGAGCTGCTTTTGGCGGCGACCACTTCAAGCGGGATCGGAGTCATTATTTCTGGGTGTCTCGCCATTTACACACAAATAGATGAAATTCTCCCTTTGGACGGATTCTTCAAGCGGTTCTCTTTTTTAAGTCATGCGAGTGTTGAGATTTATGCGATTCTCATATTTATTGCCGTATTGATTGCTTGGATTCTTAGTGTTGGGGTAACAGCCCTTCAATATGCGAATTTTACCGCGAAACGAAAAGGGAAAGACATCATCATCACAAGAGGGCTCATCGAGAGACATCAAATGACCATTCCACTTGCGAGAATTCAAGCAGTGAAAATCAAAGAAAATATTCTCCGTGAGCCCTTTGGCTTTGCGACTGTGATGCTTGTGAGCGCAGGAGGTTCTATTACAGAAAAAGAAACCTCTTCCGTCTTATTTCCACTGATTCGGAAGAAGAAAATCAACGAACTTCTGTCTCAATTCACAGGTCATTATCACTTGGCGCCAGAAGCTGAACTGAAAAAGGTGCCAAAGCGTTCACTCAAGCGCTACCTGATCTCTTTCGGCTTTGTGCCATTACTTGTCGGTGTGATCCTATCTGTACGTTTTCCGCCATGGGGGTATTTGGCACTCATTCCGCTTCCTATTGCTTTGGTTTTTGGCTATTTAGCTTATAAACAATCAGGCTATACGATCAAAGATCCATTGATTCAGCTGACATCAAGAGGCATTGGCAAAACTACTGGCATTGTCTTGAGAAAACGAATGCAAAACTATACGATGACGCAATCTTTCTTCCAAAAGAAAGGACGAGTGGCGAGTATTCACACCTTTGTGAAATCCTCTGCACTGCTTGATTCCTTTGGTGTGCATCACCTTGAGGAAGAAGATGCTGCACGTGTAATGGATTGGTATTCGTATGAAAAAAATAAACCTTCTTAAACAAAAAATGTCGATCCGCTTCCCGTTCATAGGAGTGATCGACATTTTTTATGAGGTTAATAGCGTCTTTTTTTTGAATGGAAAAATAGCGTAATCGGTGCTAGGAGCATGCCGCCGATCAATCCAAATAAGTGAGCCATAATATTGATGTTTGAGTTGACGAACGTCATGATGACAGAGACTGCAAGAATCGTTATGATCACCTGCGAATTGCCGCGGTCCATCATGTGCGGTTTAAATAGAACAAGGTATAAATAAACGCCAAACAAACCGAAGATCGCACCAGAAGCGCCGACATGTACATATTCCAAAGGCTCCACCCAATAGGTTCCGAGATTGCCAATGAACCCTGCACCAAGATAGATGATCAGAAATCGAACCTTCCCAAGCAAATACTCCAGCGCTGGAGCGAATAAGAACAAAGACATAGAATTGAACAAAATATGGGTCAGACTTCCGTGAAGGAAAATAGGTGTGACGAGCCGCCACCATTCTCCGGCAGCTACACCATAATTGAAACCGATGAGATGGTCGTGACCAAGCTGTATAAGAGGGATAGGAATCGCAAATAGAAGCCACAGACCAATTTGCAAAGCAAGGATCGTTGTTACGATTGGATACGATCTAATAAATTGTTGAAAGCTCTCCGTTCGAATAAACATAACAAACCCCTTTTGACTAGATAATGGTAAGTTTATAGTAACACGTTTATGAAGAGAACATCCAAATTAGTACGAGTATCATAGGAGGTACCTCATGATCAAAGGAATAGGCATTGATATTGTAGAAATCAACCGGCTCGCGCGAGTGCTTAACAGACAGCCTCGTTTACCAGAACGAATTTTAACGTTAAGTGAACAAGACATCTTTAACGAACTCAGTGAAAAGAGGCAGCTGGAATTTTTGGCGGGACGGTTTGCAGCAAAGGAAGCTTTCGCTAAAGCTTACGGAACGGGAATCGGCCGGCATTTAAGCTTTCATGACTTGGAAATTCAGAAAGACGAACATGGAAAACCTTTCATCAAAAGCAAGAAAACGATGGGCGACCAGGTTCATGTGTCCATCACTCACACGAAAGAATATGCTGCTGCACAAGTTTTAATTGAAAGGTTGTCAAGCTAGTCTGCATATTGTTTGTCCCCCCTTCATATATTGGGTAGTGCGATAAGGAAGGGCGAGTTGCTAACAGGCTTTGATGGTTCGCGGTACGCAGTTAACTCTTGAGGCGTACTGTTAAAGTCAAACAAGCGGTTTCTTCCTTTTAACACAATTAACGAAGGGGTTGAAAAGGGTGAGAAAAAGCTTTGTTTTGCTTGTAACGGGAATCCTTTTTGTACTGATTCTCTCCGCATGCGGTCAAAAATCTCAGCAGGATATCGTTGGAGATTTAAACAAAAAGGCAGAGGAAATGACATCATACAAAGCCAAAGCAAAAATGACCATTGAGACAGGAAATGACCCGCAGGAGTATCGAGTAGAAATTTGGTACAAGAAGCCGGAACTTTACCGTGTCTATTTAGAAAATCCGAAAAAGGATCAGAGTCAAGTCATTTTAAGAAATGGCAATGGTGTGTTTGTGCTGACACCTTCATTGAACAAGAGCTTCCGTTTCCACAGTGATTGGCCAAATAATAGCAGTCAGGTCTACTTATTTGAGTCACTCGTGAAGGACATTAAAAATGACAGTGCAGCTCAGTTCAAAGCGAAAGAATCAAAGTATGTGTTCGAAACCAAAACCAATTATCAGCACAACCAAATGCTGCCTACCCAAGAGATTACCTTTCATAAAAAAACAATGGCGCCTGCCAGTGTGAAAGTACTGGATAGCGACAAAAAGCCAATGGTGAAAGTGGAATTCTCTCACTTTGAATTCAATAAATCCTTTGACAAAGATGCATTTGATGAGAAGAAAAACATGACACTCTCTCAAATGGATGTAGCCACAAGTGCAGACTCATCTGACAGCTTTGCGGTGAAAACGCCAGTTGATATGCCAGAGGGCGTGAAAAAGATGGAAGAGAAAGAAATGATGACAGATGCTGGGAAACGTTATGTGATGACGTATGGCGGTAAGAAATCCTTCACACTCATTCAGGAAAAAGCGAGAGTAGCTGAAGCATCTACGCCTGTGACGATGAACGGCGAGCCAGTCGACCTTGGCATGACAGTTGGGGTTCTCACAGATCAATCCCTTTCATGGACATCTGACGGAGTGGACTACTTGATTTCTTCAAGTGATCTATCGAAGGAAGAGCTCTTGATGGTTGCAAAGAGTGTAGAAGGCCAGTCAGCTAAATAAATATCTCAGGCGAGAGCCTTGGAAATGAAACATCAGCCCTATGCAAGGGCTGATTTTCTTTGATTTGTTTCACATTATTCTTGATTTTTAGTATCATAATAAAGGTATTGAATCATTCAATAGGGAAGTGTGACGGATGGACACAAATGCCTTTTATAGAGACACATGGACAGAAATTAATTTAACAGCAATTAAGCATAATGTTTCACATATGAAAGATCATATTGGTCAAAGTGTTCAACTGATGGCTGTGGTGAAAGCCAATGCATATGGACATGGAGATATAGAAGTGGCAAGAGCTGCCCTCAAAGCAGGAGCAGACTTATTAGCCGTAGCCTTTTTAGATGAGGCCGTTTCTTTAAGAAATAAAGGCATCAAAGCACCGATTCTTGTACTCGGCGCCGTACCGCCGGAATATGTCAAAGCCGCCGTTCGATACAATGTCATCATGACCGCTTACTCCATCGATTGGCTGAGAGAAGTCACCACAATGATGAAAGGGCAGATGGGACAACCTATACGTTTTCATTTGAAAATAGACAGCGGAATGAACCGATTAGGTGTGAAAACGATAGAGCAAGTGAACGAAGTGAAAAAGCTTGTCAGTGAACACTCTTATTTACAGCTGGAAGGCGTATTTACTCACTTTGCGACAGCAGATGAAAAGGATGAGGCCTACTTTGATCGGCAGGTCGATACCTTTCAAACATTGCTCGAGCCGCTTCATACGGACAAGCTGCTCGTTCATTGCGCCAACAGTGCAGCAGGTCAAAGGTTTAAAGACGTTTTGTTTAATATGGTTCGCTTCGGCATCAGTATGTACGGGCTGTCACCGTCAGAAGAAATCAAGGATGAATTGCCTTTCAAGCTGGAAGAAGCCATGTCTCTTCATACAAAGCTTGCCCATGTGAAGCACATTCAAAAGGGTGAGAGTGTCAGCTACGGGGCGACGTATACAGCCAATCAAGATACGTGGATCGGCACGGTTCCAGTCGGCTATGCAGATGGGTGGATCAGGAAGCTGGCAGGAACGGAAGTGCTCGTTGGCGGAAAGCGCCGGAAGATCGCAGGAAGGGTTTGCATGGATCAATTCATGATTGAACTGAAAGACAATCTTCCAGTAGGGGAGCCGGTCGTTTTAATTGGTAAGCAAGGGGAAGACATGGTATCAGTCGATGAAATCGCAAAAAGGCTTGAAACCATTAACTATGAAGTCACTTGCTCGATTGGCCACCGCATCCCAAGAGTATATATGGAGGACGGCAAAAGAGTGCATGTACGGAATCCGCTGCTTCAAAGCGGGCCAAGCTTTTTATAAACAGTGTTCAAAAGAACGATGGTCAAACTGACTTCGTTCTTTTTTATTCGACAAAAGTAGGGTAAACATTCTCCCTTTTTTAGAGATTTTGGAAATACCGTATGATTTTCGGAAAAAAGCGTATAATGGGAAAGAGGAACTCCATTATCATCTTGATTTACGGGTGGCGAGCCGCTTCATGTTCTAATAAGAAATCATGAAAAAACAGCTTTGCTTGTGCATTGAATAATGGTATGATTAGTCTTGGAATGGATCGATACGGTATCCGTAAGTTTTGTGGAGGTGTATGTTTTTTGTCTGAATCCAGCGCAACAAACGAAATGAAGATTCGACTGCCGGAGACTTTAATGTCTGAGATCGAACGAGTAGCAGAGCAGGATAAGGTAACAAGAAATGAATTGATCTACCGAGCGACAAAAACGTATATTCGTGAACGTAATATTCGACAAAATCGTGAATCGATGAGACGCGGCTACATGGAGATGGCGAAAATTAATCTGAATATCTCTTCAGAGGCACAATACGCAGAGTTTGAGGCTGAGAATACAGTTGAGCGATTAGTCAGCGGGGGTTAAACATTTGATTGTTAAACGCGGTGATGTTTACTTTGCTGATTTATCTCCTGTTGTTGGCTCCGAGCAGGGCGGGGTTCGCCCAGTATTGGTGATTCAAAATGACATTGGAAATCGCTTCAGCCCGACTGCTATCGTTGCAGCCATAACAGCCCAAATACAAAAAGCGAAATTACCGACTCACGTCGAAATCAATGCAAAGCGCTACGGCTTTGAACGGGATTCTGTCATTCTTTTGGAACAGATTCGTACGATCGATAAACAAAGATTGACAGATAAAATTACACATCTTGATGATGAGATGATGGAGAAGGTTGATGAAGCCTTACAAGTTAGTTTGGCTCTTATTGATTTTTAATATGGTGATATTTGGTTGCTCTCCTGTGAGCAACTTTTTTTTGTGTTCATTTTTTATTAAGGCTATAATGGAGAGAGAATGAAAGTTATTGTTTTTTATGTATGTAGGGGGTAAATTATGTCGAATCATATCGTGTTAGCTTTTGCGAGAGCGCACCAAAAGGAATTAGAAAAAGAATGGACTGACATCTTCAAACGACTCGGAGAAGAAGAAACGGACATGATGCTAAACGATAAAATGTATGAAACCATTTGTTCCGAATATGTCCAGCTTATTCTAGCATCCCTTTCAGAGGCGAATGCTGAGGATTTTGAAGAAAAAGTGCAATCTTTTGCTTTAAAAATTGTACAAATGGGTATATCACTTAAGTTACTGGCAAAAGGGCTAACGGAAATCCGTTCACACTTATATCACAAAATGAACAGTGACAAAAATACTGAACAAGGAAGTAATGAGCTCATATGGGAAATTGATCGGTTCATCTCACCAGTTCATAACGAAATATTGAATCACTACTCCATCTCATGGGAGAAAACCGTCAACCTTCAAAAAATTGCGTTACAGGAACTTTCTGCTCCGCTGATTCCGGTGTTTGAGCACATCACTGTCATGCCTCTTGTCGGAACAATTGATACAGACCGTGCGAAGAAGATCATGGAGAATCTGTTAAATGGCGTTGTGAAGCATCGGTCACAGGTGGTCTTAATCGACATCACCGGTGTACCTGTCGTCGATACAATGGTGGCACACCATATCATTCAAGCGTCAGAGGCTGTGAGATTAGTAGGTGCAAAATGCTTATTGGTCGGTATTCGCCCAGAAATCGCCCAAACCATCGTCACCCTTGGAATTGATTTATCTCAAGTTACAACAAAGAATACCCTTCAAAAAGGAATTCAAACTGCTTTAGAAATGACAAATCGAAAAATTGTTTCATTGGAGGGGAAACCCAGTGAGAAATCACCCGAAGATTCCAATCTTAAAATTATATAATTGTCTTCTAATTTCGATACAGTGGGAGCTTGATGACCAAACAGCCCTTCACTTTCAAGAAGACTTGCTGAATAAAATTCATGAAACAGGAGCGAACGGCGTTGTCATTGACCTAACATCTGTTGATATGATCGATTCATTTATTGCAAAAGTATTAGGCGATGTCATCACGATGTCAAAGCTCATGGGGGCAAAAGTTGTATTAACAGGAATACAGCCGGCAGTCGCTGTAACACTGATTGAACTTGGTATATCACTGGAAGAAATTCAGACAGCATTAGATCTTGAACAAGGGCTTGAGACATTGAAGCGGGAATTGGGGGAATAGATATGAAAGACCAATCCTGTGTGAAAATTTTGACGGAATGGGACATAGTTGCGGCAAGACAACTGGGGCGAAATGTTGCTAAAGAATTAGGATTTGGAACAGTTGACCAAGCAAGAATTACGACGGCCATTTCTGAACTAGCTCGAAACATCTATTTATACGCTGGTAAAGGTCAGATTTGTATAGAAGAAGTGATGGAGCGCGGAAAGCGTGGACTCAAAATCATTGCAGCCGATGAAGGGCCTGGCATCATGGATATACGTAAAGTGATGGAAGACGGTTTTTCTACATCAGGCGGACTCGGAGCAGGTCTTCCGGGAGTCAGAAGACTGATGGATGATTTTGAATTAGATTCTACACAAGAACAAGGAACGGAGATAAAAGCTGTTAAGTGGCTTCGCTAGGAGGGAAACCATGGATTTTAAGGAGGTAATGGAGCAGCGGTATCATCAGCTGCTCAGTCGTTATATCAGTGATTTAACTGAAACATCGCTTTATCAAGCTCAAAAATTTAGCCGAAAAACCATTGAGCATCAAATACCTCCTGAAGAAATAGTGAGTGTTCACCGAAAAGTGATTCAGGAGCTATACCCTGATTTGCCGAAAGATGTCTTTCATTCACTAGACTTCTTAATTGAAGTCATGATTGGGTACGGACTAGCTTACCAGGAACATTTAACACTTAGAGGCATCCAGCAAGAAATTAAATCAGAAATCGAAATTGCTGCTAATGTTCAGCAAACCCTTCTGGAAACGAAAATTCCAGAAGGAGACACATTTGATATCGGGGCTATTAGTGTGCCGGCAAAACAGATGAGTGGAGATTATTACCATTTTGTCACCGATCACGATACGATTAATATCGCGATCGCAGATGTCATTGGGAAAGGCATCCCGGCTGCGCTCTGTATGTCGATGATTAAGTATGCGATGGATTCCTTGCCGGAGTCAGGAAGCGGTCCCACAAAGGTGTTAAAAACCCTTAATCGTGTTGTCGAGCAAAACGTAGACCCGAGCATGTTTATTACCATGTTCTATGGCAGCTATAATAAAGCAACGCATGAATTTAAATATGCATCGGCTGGTCATGAGCCGGGCTTTTTCTATTGCAAAAAAGAGAATCAATTTTACGATTTAGACGCTAAGGGACTTGTCCTTGGGATCGCACCAGACTTTGACTATCGGCAGTATGAGAAGTATTTGGACGTCGGGGATATGGTCATCTTATTCTCAGATGGCGTGACAGAATCCAAGTCAGAGGACGGTTTTTTAGAGCGGGAGGATATCAAAACGCTTATAGCAGAGCACCTATCTTATTCAGCTCAGGAAATGGTCGATGCTATCTATGCCAGCTTACTGAAGCTGCAAGATTTTCAGCTTCATGATGACTTTACATTACTTGTTCTGAAAAGAAAGGTTTAGAAAGTAAATATGCGGGTATATAAAATTCTAGGAAACAAGAATTTCGAGGTGAATGCATAATGAATATGTCTATGAAAGAGCATCAAATAGATAATAAGACGAAAATTAGCGTCAGCGGAGAAATCGATGTGTACTCCGCACCTGAGCTAAGAGAAACGCTCATGCCTAAAGCCGAGGCGGGAGAGCATCTTGAAATCTGTTTGAAGGATGTTACGTATATGGATAGTACAGGATTAGGTGTATTTGTTGGGCTGTTTAAAGCAGCTCAAAAAGCAGGCGGAACATTAAAGCTTGAGAACTTATCGGATCGGCTTGTAAGATTGTTTGAAATTACTGGACTAAAGGACATCATTGACATTTCTGCAAATACAGAGGGTGGGGTACAATGAACGAATCAGTAGATTTAATCGAGATGAAAATCCCGGCGAAACCAGAATACGTAGGCATCATTCGTCTGACTCTTTCAGGCGTAGCAAGCCGTATGGGCTATGCCTACGAAGAGATTGAGGACCTAAAAATAGCTGTCAGTGAGGCCTGTACAAATGCGGTTCAGCATGCCTACAAAGGTGCTGTTGGAGAAGATGGAGAGGTAGCTGTTCGCTTTCTTGTCTATGAGGATCGTCTAGAAATCATTGTCTCTGACAAAGGCGGTAGCTTTGACTTTAAGCAAAAGCAGGAAGGACTAGGGCCTTACACATCTGCTCATACGGTGGATCAATTGGCAGAAGGAGGTCTTGGTTTATATTTGATGCAAACATTGATGGATGAAGTCGAGGTGCAAGCAAACTCCGGAGTTACCGTTGCGATGACAAAGTTTTTAAACAGGGAGCGAGTTGACCATGACACAACCATCCAAAACTATGAAACTAACTAAAGATGAAGTGGATCGCCTCATCCAAAGCTATCAAACCAATCAAGACGAGCAGGCGCAGCTCACGCTTGTCGAATGTTATACAAATCTGGTCGATATGCTGGCGAAAAAATATTCCAAAGGGAAAAGTTTTCATGAGGATCTCAGACAAGTTGGAATGATTGGTTTACTCGGTGCCATTAAGCGATATGACCCGCTCGTCGGTAAATCATTTGAAGCCTTTGCGATTCCAACCATTATCGGGGAAATCAAACGCTTTTTACGTGATAAGACATGGAGTGTCCATGTACCAAGGCGGATAAAAGAGCTTGGCCCAAGAATCAAGATGGCAGTTGACCATCTGACAACGGAGACGCAAAAGTCACCTAAGGTACAAGAAATTGCAGAATATCTAGATGTGACAGAGGAAGAAGTACTGGAAACCATGGAGATGGGCAAAAGCTATCAAGCGCTGTCTGTAGACCAAGGCGTTGAGGCTGATTCTGAAGGAAGTACTGTTACCATTTTAGACGTCGTCGGCTCACAGGAAGAAGGCTACGAACGCGTGAACCAAAAAATGATGCTTGAGAGTGTGCTTCATGTTCTGACAGATCGAGAAAAAGAGATTATCAATCTGACTTATTTACAAAATAAGAGTCAGAAAGAAACAGGCGATTTACTCGGGATATCCCAAATGCATGTATCGAGACTGCAACGGAAGGCAGTTAAAAAGCTACGAGATGCATTATCAGAAGATGCGTCTATGGAGCTAGGGTAATGAAGCAGATTGAACAGCATGAGCATGTGAATGCCATTATTTATCAATCGAATAAAGAAGGGAAATCATGCTGCGGGGACAGTTTTTTTATTAAAGCAGATGATGAAGAACTAATTTGTGCTGTGGCAGACGGATTAGGCAGCGGTCAGTTCGCCAATGAATCATCTTCTTTAGTCAGCGAAATTGTCAAAGAATATGGACATGAGGATATGACGACCCTCATCGACAGATGCAATCAGGCTATGAAAAATAAACGCGGGGCCACAGTTGCGATCTTAAAGGTGAATTTTTCCCAGCAGCAATTTACCTATTGTTCGGTTGGTAATATTCGGTTTATCTTGAATGCCCCTTCTGGCGACTATATTTATCCACTTCCGACATCAGGATACTTATCAGGGAAACCTAGAAAATATAAAACTTACACCTATTCCTACGAAAAAGGATCGACATTCATTATGTATTCAGACGGACTGAATGTGCCAAACATGAGAATGTGTTTAAAGCATAGTCATTCAGTTGCAGACATTGCCAAACAGCTTGAAACATACACACAAGACAAGAAAGACGATCTCACCTATGTACTTGGTCAGCTCATGTAAAATAGCTGACCTTTTTTCTGTTTTGCCGGTTTTTTTGATACACTAAAAGAGAAGACACAGTGAGAGGATGCAAAGTATGAAGACATCTGACTTTTTATTGAAACAAATTGCAACAGAATTAAAGCTTTCAACAAAACAAATTGAAAGTGTCATCAAGCTCTTAGAGGATGGTAACACCGTCCCGTTTATTGCCCGTTACCGGAAAGAGCAGACAGGCTCTCTGGATGAGGTACAAATTCAAACCATTTCAGAGCGCTATACATATATCCAAAATGTCATGAACCGAAAAGAAGAAGTCATTCGCTTAATCGCTGAACAAGACAAACTGACGGATGAATTAAAACAAAAAATTGAACAAGCTCATAAACTGCAAGAGGTCGAAGATTTATACCGGCCATTCAAACAAAAACGTAAAACAAAGGCGAATGTAGCCAAAGCAAAAGGGCTGGAGCCGCTGGCGGAATATGTACTCACGCTGCCAAGCGATGAGATCGAGAAGAAGGCTGCTTCTTTTATCAACGAAGAAAAGGAAGTAACAAGTGTAGAAGAGGCACTTGAAGGCGCGCAGCACATCATTGCTGAACAGCTGGCAGATGATCCTGATATGCGGAAATGGATTCGCAGCGAAACGTACCAAAAGGGCAGTCTGGTCACATCAGGAAAAGACATCGAGAGTGATGAGAAAAATGTCTATGAAATGTATTACGATTATCAAGAGCCCATTAAAAAGATAGTGCCTCACCGTGTACTAGCAGTCAATCGTGGGGAGAAGGAAGGCATTTTAAAGGCAGCCATCGAACCACCTGCTGAAAATATTCGTTTCTATCTCGACAAGCAAGTCATAAAAGGCAAACAGACGACGGCGAGACCGTTTATTGAAGCGGCAATTGACGATGCCTATAAACGCCTCATTCAGCCTTCAATCGAACGAGAAATACGCAAAGAGCTGACAGAAAAGGCAGAGGAACAAGCGATTCATATTTTTGCTGAAAACTTAAGAAAACTGCTTCTTCAGCCGCCGATGAAAGGGAAGCGTGTACTAGGAGTCGACCCTGCATTTCGTACAGGCTGTAAGTTAGCCGTCGTGGATGATACGGGCAAAGTCCATCATATTGGTGTCATTTACCCGCATCCGCCTGTACAGAAAAAAGCGGAAGCTAAACAAAAAGTGAAAGAGATCATTCAATCATCAAACATTGAAGTCATTGCGATTGGAAATGGAACAGCCTCAAGAGAGACCGAACAATTCATCGCAGACCTGATTCAAGAGCTGGATCAGCCGGTGTCCTATTTGATCGTGAATGAAGCAGGAGCAAGTGTATACTCCGCGTCTGCACTGGCGCGAGAAGAGTTTCCAGACCTGCAAGTCGAAGAACGAAGCGCCATTTCCATCGCTCGAAGATTACAAGATCCTTTAGCAGAGCTTGTGAAAATTGATCCGAAGTCTGTCGGGGTGGGCCAATACCAGCATGACGTGAGCCAAAAGCAATTAAACAGCTCCTTAACCTTCGGGGTGGAGACAGTCGTCAACCAAGTCGGTGTGAACGTCAATACGGCCTCACAGGCACTGCTGCAATATGTGTCAGGCCTTTCAAAAGCCGTTGCAGGGAATATCGTCAAGCGCCGCGAAGAGATTGGGAGATTCACAAGTAGAAAAGAGCTAAAGGATATTCCAAGACTTGGTGCTAAGACGTATGAGCAGTGTATCGGCTTCCTGCGCATCGCAGACGGGCAAGATCCACTTGATCGTACAGGCATTCACCCAGAGAGCTATAAAGAAACAAAACAGTTCTTACGCATGATCAAGATGACGCCAGATGATCTTGGCACAGAGCAGTTAAAAGAGAAAATCGCTGAGGTCAAACTGGACGAAGCCGCACAGCAGCTTGACATTGGTATCATTACACTTCAGGATATCATCGATCAGCTGACAAGACCTGAGCGTGATCCGCGCGATGAAGTACCAAAACCTCTTTTGAAAACAGATGTGTTGAAATTAGAGGACTTGAAGCAAGGAATGGAGCTGCAAGGAACGGTGAGAAACGTTGTTGACTTCGGTGCATTCGTTGATATTGGAGTAAAGCAGGATGGGCTTGTGCATATTTCAAAGCTAAGCAACCGTTTTGTGAAGCATCCGCTTGACGTTGTATCAGTCGGCGATATTGTGACTGTATGGGTGGACTCTGTTGACCAGGCAAAAGGCCGCGTTGCCCTCTCCATGCTGAAACCAGAGTAAACAAAAACGAGGCGCACCTCAGGATGGGGTGTGCCTTGATGCGACTGAATGTTTTTTCCTATAGAAGTACCAGCATTGATTCAGCAATTTGATTTGGTAATGATTTTTTTCAAAAAATGCCTTCTGCATCTGATTTTTCAGCCAGTTGGGCATCGCCCATTCCTCCTTTGATCGAAACAGTGGGTGTACCTTTAATGTATGCAAAGGGGAAATTGTCCCGTTCGAGGTTTTTATAGAAAGGAACGATCTTGATTGAACGAGAGAGAGTTACAGCAGTTGACAGAGCATATTTCTGAGCAGTTCTTTGGTAAGGTATTCCGCCATCAGGCTGTTTTTAATGACCGTCTCAAAACGACAGGCGGGAGATATTTGCTTGGTACACACAATATTGAGTTGAATCGCCGATATTTAGAGGAGCATGGAAGAGCTGAATTGATCGGGATCATCAAGCATGAATTGTGTCATTATCATCTGCATCTTGAGGGGAAAGGCTATCAGCATCGTGACCGTGCCTTTAAAGAGCTGTTAAAGCAAGTAGGAGCCCCGCGTTTTTGTACACCGCTAAAGACCGTACAAAATAAACGGCGTGTACAGAAACGTCTTGAATATGTCTGCACAGGATGCGGTCAGTATTTTATCAGGAAAAGACGGTTTGATACCTCTCGTTATGTGTGCAGTGTCTGCAAAGGGAAATTAAAATGGCAGCGTACAATCGGTTCAGAGTGATAAGCATTTCTCTATGGGGATGCTTTTTTGTGTTCAATGTAATTGATCATCGTGATATGCAGGACATGAAGTAGACATATTGAGACAAATAGAGACACAAGTCTCATTTTGTCTCTTTTTTGATCGGTGTGAATCGTTCAAAACCTAATTTTCAAGTGCCGTGATGTTGGCACGTTTTTTGCTTGTATATAAGTGCAAGCAAAAAAGATAGGAGGTTTTACCTTATGGAAATGGCACTGACAAAGGAAAAAGCCGTTTGGATGTATCAAAAAATGCAGGAAATCCGCCAATTTGAAGATCAAGTACACACGCTTTTTACAAAAGGGATTTTGCCAGGTTTTGTTCATCTTTATGCTGGTGAAGAAGCTGTTGCTGTAGGAGTCTGCGCTCATCTGAATGAACAAGACAGTATTACAAGTACCCACCGCGGCCACGGCCATTGTATTGCTAAGGGCTGTGATCTAAAAAGAATGATGGCAGAAATTTATGGGAAAGCCACAGGTCTGTGTAAAGGAAAGGGAGGGTCCATGCACATCGCAGATTTTGATAAAGGAATGCTTGGTGCCAATGGAATTGTTGGAGGTGGATTTCCACTTGCGTGCGGGGCAGCCCTAACAGCTAAATATAAGAAGACAAAAAATGTAAGCGTTTGCTTTTTTGGGGATGGTGCAAACAATCAAGGAACATTTCACGAAGGAATCAATCTCGCAGCCATCTGGAAACTGCCTGTCATTTTCATCGCAGAAAACAATGGTTACGGGGAAGCGACGCCATTTTCCTATGCTTCAAGCTGTAAATCAATCGTGGATCGAGCCGCCAGTTATGGCATTCCGGGTATTCAAGTAGATGGAAAAGATGTGACCGCCGTTTACCAAGCAGCAGAACAAGCGATAGAACGAGCAAAAAATGGAGAAGGTCCGACATTGATTGAATGCATGACATATCGGAATTATGGTCATTTTGAAGGAGATGCCCAGCGTTACAAAACAAATCAAGAAAGAACAGAACATCAAGAGGAGAGAGATGCCATCGCTCTTTTTAAAAATGAATTGATAAAAAAGCAGCTGCTTACGGATAAAGAGATATCAAATATCGAAGCGGCTGTAACGGAAGCGATAGATGAAGCCGTTAGATTCAGTGAAGAAAGTGAATATCCAGATCATACCGAATTACTGACCGATGTGTATGTTTCGTATCAATAAATCAGAAAGGGGAGAGGAAAATGACAAGAGAAATCAGCATGTCTAGTGCTTTGAATGAAGCGATTAAACTGGCAATGAGAAGAGACGAGGATGTCATTTTAATGGGGGAAGATGTTGCGGGAGGCGCTCATGTAGATCACTTACAGGATGATGAAGCATGGGGCGGTGTTCTTGGTGTAACCAAAGGAATCGTCCAGGAGTTTGGACGTGAACGTGTCCTTGACACACCGATTAGTGAAGCTGGCTATGTAGGCGCGGCCATGGCAGCTGCTTCAACAGGGCTAAGACCAATTGCGGAGCTCATGTTTAATGATTTTATCGGTACCTGTCTGGACCAAGTGCTGAATCAAGGAGCAAAATTTCGATACATGTTTGGCGGAAAAGCAGAGGTGCCGATCACGATTAGAACGACACATGGAGCCGGCTTTAGAGCAGCAGCCCAGCATTCGCAAAGTTTGTATGCGCTGTTTACAAGCATCCCTGGATTAAAAGTAGTTGTGCCTTCATCACCTTATGATGCCAAAGGGCTGCTGCTGGCAGCAATCGAGGATCAGGATCCTGTCGTCTTTTTTGAAGACAAGACGCTTTACAATATCACAGGAGATGTGCCAGAGAGATATTATACACTGCCGCTTGGTAAAGCAGATGTGAAGAGAGAAGGCTCAGACGTGACCATCTTTGCAGTAGGCAAACAAGTGTATACAGCACTCGAAGCGGCAGAGGAGTTAGCTGCACGTGGTATTGAAGCTGAGGTGATTGATCCAAGAAGCTTGTCGCCACTCGATGAAGAGGCCATTCTGACTTCGGTAGAAAAAACAAATCGGCTTGTCATTGTGGATGAAGCAAATCCAAGGTGCGGAATTGCCGCAGACATCTCGTCTTTGGTTGCAGATAAAGGATTCGATTTACTTGACGCTCCAATCAAAAAAGTGACGGCTCCTCATACACCGGTACCGTTTTCACCACCTCTTGAAGATATCTATCTGCCGACACCTGATAAGGTTGTGAACACCGTATTAGAGATGATTGGCAAGAGTCATGACAAGATATTGAACTAAAGAAAGGAGAGAGGGAGATGGCTGTCGAGGTTGTGATGCCTAAATTGGGCATGTCGATGAAAGAAGGAACGGTATCTGTCTGGAATAAGGAGGTCGGTGAGACCGTAAATAAAGGGGAAAGCATTGCAAGCATCAATTCTGAAAAAATTGAAATGGAGATCGAATCACCTGCTGAAGGAACCATATTGGATATAAAAGTGTCTGAGGGAGAAGGTGTACCGCCTGGCACGGTCATCTGCTATATCGGTGAAGGAAATGAACAGGTGGAGGAAAAGAAAGATAGAGACATCCAGTCAAAACCAAAGAAAGAGAGAAAGAAAATCTCCCCTGTTGCTCGTAAAATTGCTAACAATGCAAATCTGGACATTGACACGCTGGTGGGAACCGGACCAGATGGGAGAATTACAAAAGACGATGTGCTTCAGGCACTTCCTGATCAAAAAGAGAAACAAATACAAAACAATAAGACAGACCATCAACCTGTGAACATGATGCGGAAAACAATTGCCTCAAGGATGATGGAAAGTCTGCAAACAAGTGCACAATTAACCATTACGATGAAAGCGGACGTGACAAAACTGACAATACTACAACCTCAGTTGAACGAAACAGCCATAGCCCGTCACGATACAAAATTGACCATGACCGATTTTGTAGCCAAAGCAGCGATCCTTTCATTAATCGAACATCCTGAGATGAACAGTCAATATCAAAATGAAAGAGTGGAAACTTTTGAGTATGTTCATCTTGGGATAGCTGCTGCTTTAGAAAACGGCTTAGCTGTGCCAGTTATTCGACATGCGGAGCGGTTATCGCTCATTGAGCTAGCGAAGACCATCAAATTGTATGGCAAAAAAGCACGTGAAGGCAAACTTCTTCACGATGAAATCGAAGGCTCTACCTTTACGATCACCAACCTAGGTGCCTACGGTGTAGAGCATTTCACGCCAATTTTGAATCCGCCGGAAGCGGGTATTCTTGGCGTCGGAACAATGTATGAAACCCCTGTTTATCGAGATGATGAATTGTGCAAAGGGACCATCCTGCCACTCAGTCTTACGTTTGATCACCGCGTGCTGGACGGAGCACCGGCATCCGCATTTTTATCAACGGTCAAAGCATATTTAGAAGAACCAATATCCATCCTTTTATAGGAAGAAGGTGAACGTACCATGACACTGGTCATTATAGGAGGCGGACCAGCAGGTTATGTGGCGGCCATAACAGCCGCCCGTTTTGGCAGGGAAGTTGTGTTAATTGATCAAGGTCAGCTGGGGGGTACCTGCCTCAATGAAGGCTGTATTCCGACCAAAGCGCTTTTGCAAAGCGCCGATATGTATGAGCATGTGAAATCGGCTGTACATTTTGGAATTGAGCTTCCAGAACATGAGCCTATCATTCAATGGGATGCCGTTCAAAAACGGAAACAGTCTGTCGTCAAGCAGCTAACTGATGGTGTTCGCTACTTGATGAATAAAAACAAAGTCAGCGTGTTGAATGGGAAGGCATCATTTCTATCGGCACATGAGCTATTGATAGAAAGTGAAGGGAAATCTGAAATCATTCAAGCAAAACAAATCATTATTGCATCAGGGGCAGCGCCTGCTGCTTTACCTTTTGCACCATTTGATAGAGAATGGATCATTCACAGCAAGGATGCAATGTCACTTTCTTCTATACCAGATTCGCTTTGTATCATTGGGGGAGGGGTAATCGGCTGTGAGTTTGCGAGCATCTTTAGCAGAATGGGGACAAAGGTTGTCATGGTTGAGCGGGCAGTGCACATTTTACCTGAAGAAGATCGTGATATAGCACAATGTCTTCACGAGCAACTCGAAGAAACGGGTGTAGACATTTTGACGTCTGCTGCAGTTAAACAGCTTGATTCTTCTTCAAGAAAAGTAGTGGTTGAGAAAAATCAAGGAGAGCGGTGTGAAATCCAGTTGGATCTTTGCTTAGTGGCAATTGGCAGAACTCCGCAGCTTGGAGAGTTGAATCTTGATCAGGTAGGCATTGAATATGACAGAAACGGAATATGCGTTAATGAACATATGCAAACCAATCTCCCGCATATCTATGCGTGCGGTGATGTGACAGGTGGGGTCCAGCTTGCTCATGCTGCTTTTCATGAAGGAACGGTTGCGGCATCCCATGCATCAGGTGAACATGTAAAGGTCAATGAACAAGTGATTCCAAGGTGCATCTACACCTCTCCAGAAATCGCCAGTGTTGGTTTAAATGAAGAGAGTGCTAGAAAACAATATGGGGATATTCGGATAGGGACATGTACGTTTTCTGCAAATGGAAAAGCGTTAATCTTAAATCAACCAGCCGGTCAAGTAAAGGTTACTGTAGAACCGAAATATCAAGAAATTTTAGGTGTATCAATCATCGGACCGAATGCAACAGAACTGATTGGACAAGCGGCGGTGATGATGCATACAGAGTTGACCGCTGATACATTAGAGCAGTTTATTGCGGCACATCCGACACTTTCAGAGGCGATACACGAAGCCTTGCTGCAAACCATTGGACGAGCGGTGCACTGCTGAAAAAGACTCTTTTTCTATCCGAATGACTTCTCGGCTTAGCTAATGCTAATTGAAAGCGCTTTTATATTTATCTATAATGAATAAAAAGCCCCCAGAGGAGAGGATGGAATGAATCCGACACCTTGTTATTTAAATACGTGGAAACGTTTTGTTCGTGAAGGTTTGCTTGATAAGTCTCGTCTGAATAAGAGAGTGATGGAATCATGGCACAGGTGTAAACAGGCAAATGTTAATCCGTATTTAGATAAAGGACAGTCGTTGTTAGAAAAGGAATTATTCAGTGCCCAAAAAAAGAAATACTCATTATTCCTCAATACCGCTCTTCCTTACTTAAATAAAATCAGTGAGCAATTAAAAGAATCTGACATGTTGGCCTTACTCATCGACGCAGACGGTTATGTGCTAAGTCTGACAGGAAGCCAAAGGACGATGGTGGAAGCAAGAAAAATTAATTTTATGGAGGGTGCGCGCTGGACCGAAGCAGATGTGGGGACGAACGCTATTGGAACGGCACTGGTCATTGGAGAAGCTGTGGCGATCAACGGAACTGAGCATTTTTCTATCGCCTCTCATCATTGGAGTTGTTCAGCCGCTCCTATTCGCGATGCAGACGGTACGATCATAGGGGTGATTGATATCTCCTGTATGGCGGATAACAAGCACCCTTTTATGCTTGGAATGGCTTCAACGGTTGCTTATGCCATAGAGAGAGAAATTCAGGTCCAGCAAAAAAGGAGAGAGATGGAGCTCATCACTCATTGTCTCCAGCAGGTGGAAGCGGACGAACCGTTTGTTGTCTGTAATGAAAAAAAGCAAATTGTTTCTGCCAGCAGGTCGATTAGAGAACGTTTTTCAGACTGGTACGGAATGGATATCGAGCGGCTTAAGGATCATCCATTTGTTATCCGGGGAAAGCAGATCATTCAATCAGAGCAAGATGGAAAGATGGTAGGCATGTCCCTTTCCCTTGAAGAAGCAGTGAAAAGCAGCATAACCGTTTCTTTTGCTCAATTTCCCGGGGAATCTGGAACAAGTAAGGTATTTCAACAGACGCTCAGTGAGATGAAGAGAGCGGCACAAACAGATGCCAATGTATATATTTGGGGCGAAACAGGTACAGGGAAAGAACTGGCCGCTAGAGCCATTCACTCAGCCAGTGATAGACATAGAGGACCGTTTATTGCTGTTAATTGCGGAGCCATTCCTGAAAGCCTGTTAGAAAGCGAATTATTTGGCTATGCTGAAGGGGCTTTTACAGGGGCAAAACGTCATGGAGCTAAAGGGAAATTTGAACAAGCTCATAAAGGAACACTCTTTTTAGACGAAATTGGTGAAATCCCATATGCGATGCAAGTAGCGCTTCTTAGGGTGATAGAAGAAAGGAAAGTCGTACCGCTCGGCGGGACACACGAAATCCCCTTGGATATTCGAATCATTACAGCGACACACCGTAATATGAACGAACTGCTGAAAGAAGGAAAAATACGAGAAGACTTGTATTACCGTCTTCATGTCTATCCGATCAACATCCCGCCGCTTAGAGAAAGAAAAGAAGACATTCATGATTTATATCGTTATTACCAAAAGAAGCACCACTGGAATGCGGCGTTTCCTGAATCATTTTTTCAGAAATTGCAGGAGTATCACTGGCCAGGAAACATACGAGAGCTTTTTAACCTGTTTGAACATCTAAGGGTCCTCTTTCCGAAAGGCGGATGGATTGGTGAATCGCAATATGCTCAAGTATTAGAGACGATTGATCAGAAAAAACAGAAGCTGCATCCAGCAGAGCAACCCGAGACTTCAAAAGAACTCACATTCAGGGAACGCATTCAAAAGCAAACAGTGATAGACGCACTGCATAAAACGAAAGGTCATGTGTCAGAAGCAGCGAGGTTAGCAGGAGTGCCAAGAAGTACTTTTTATAAGTGGATGCGAAAGTTTCATCTGTCTTAATCTCATGAGGATGGCTGCATCAAGGCCCTTGGTCTACGTGAAGGTCGGGGGCTTTCTGCCAAGTTAAACAAATGGCATGGAAAAAGGCTTGACTGTTATATTAGTATATGTTAAATTATAAAAGCCGTCGCAAATGAAGCAGGAATGAAACGCTTAAAAATTCTTGACACATTTTTCTGGCATATATATAATGAAACATGTCTTATTATTCCGCAGTAGCTCAGTGGTAGAGCTATCGGCTGTTAACCGATCGGTCGTAGGTTCGAGTCCTACCTGCGGAGCCATAGTGGAGAAGTACTCAAGTGGCTGAAGAGGCGCCCCTGCTAAGGGTGTAGGTCGCGCAAGCGGCGCGAGGGTTCAAATCCCTCCTTCTCCGCCATTATTTTATGGCCCGTTGGTCAAGCGGTTAAGACACCGCCCTTTCACGGCGGTAACACGGGTTCGAATCCCGTACGGGTCATGTTTTGTTTTTTGATTCGTTGGGCTATAGCCAAGCGGTAAGGCAACGGACTTTGACTCCGTCATGCGTTGGTTCGAATCCAGCTAGCCCAGCCATTTTTTATATATGTTTTTCTGCATAGCAGATGAGCCATTAGCTCAGTTGGTAGAGCATCTGACTTTTAATCAGAGGGTCGAAGGTTCGAGTCCTTCATGGCTCACCATTGTCACGCGGGTGTGGCGGAATTGGCAGACGCGCTAGACTTAGGATCTAGTGTCTTTATGACGTGGGGGTTCAAGTCCCTTCACCCGCATTGTTTTTTCAAACAGTGCACTTATGAATATATGAGCACATCATACACGCGGTCGTGGCGGAATGGCAGACGCGCTAGGTTGAGGGCCTAGTGGGTGAATAACCCGTGGAGGTTCAAGTCCTCTCGGCCGCATCTAAAAAACCAAAGGTTGTAAACCTTTGGTTTTTTTGTGCTTTCGAAGTAATTTGAACAGTTATAAAAGACAGTTTGCAATAATATCAAGTTCAGTGAAACGAAGAATATTGCTAAAATTGTGATAAAATATTGAAGACTAGGAAAGGGGATATAAATACATGTCAATTTACCACAAAGTAATTGGAGAAGGATTTCCGATCGTAATATTGCATGGTTGGACACTTAACCATCAAGTGATGTTACATGCATTGGAACCGGTATTTGAAAAACAAAGCGGTTGGAAGAGAATATACATAGACTTACCGGGGATGGGACGTTCCGAGCCGCATCCATCTATTCAGAACTCTGATGATATGTTAGAAGCGGTATTGCGTCTTTTGGAAGAGATTATCCCTGGTGAACAGTTTATTGTTTGTGGTTATTCGTATGGAGGATACATAGCTAGAGGTATCGTTGGTTCACGCCTAGAAACCGTTCGTGGATTACTACTTGTGGCTCCAATGACTATACCTGTATTCGATAAAAGAGTCGTACCAGAGAAGACAGTTCTAAAAAGTGACAGTAACTTGATATCACATCTGTCTTCAGAAGAGGCGGATGAATTTTGCTCCATGGCAGTTGTGCAAGGAAAAACGGAATGGGAAAGATTTCGCAATGAAATTTACCTTCCTTCTAAACAAACAAATCATGAATTCATCAACAATATTCTTCAAAATGGATATGGCTTTACCTTCGATATTTCATCTGAATTTAAGTATCCCACGCTCATTATCACAGGGCGTCAAGACAATGTAGTCGGATATCACGATGCGTGGCGGCTGATCGAAGACTATCCAAGGGCGACTTTTGCAGTGCTTGATATGTCTGGCCACAATCTGCAAATCGAACAACCCGATGCATTTAACTCATTAGTCCATAACTGGTTAAACAGACTTGTGTCGGAAAATGTTTAGGTTTTTTTATAAGTGACTGTCCACTTATCTTAAGTAAGTGGATGTTTTTGTTTGCGATTGATATTTTTATATAATGCAGTCCAATCATACCAATACCGTCTGAAAGTTTTTTTGCTGAATCCTCGAAATGCTAAACAACTATTAGTAAGATGTTCTCTACCAATGTGACTTATATTAAAAATTTCCAAATAAACAAAGAAATCATAAAGTGGGGTTGAACTTATGCTTGATTGCCAAGAGGGGGAGTTTTTTTAGTTCCTTGGTCTGTTGAATGGAACAAAGAATTTGAAAGGGAAAAGAAACGAATAGTAGAGGTTATTGGTCAGTACACAGTAAATGTGCATCATATTGGAAGTACAGCAGTAAATGGTTTGAGTGCGAAACCCATTATTGATATTGCGATTGAAATAGATCATTTTCTTGACGGAGAACAGTGCGTAACAGCTTTGCGAGGGCTTGGTTATTCATATAGAGGGACCAATGTATTACCTGAAAGACACTATTTCAACAAAGGAGAACCACGTACACACCAAATCCATATGTATCAAACAGGCAATAGATACCTACTCGAACAATTAAATTTCAGGGATTATTTAAGAAGTAACGAACTAGTAAGAAGTGAGTACGAGCAGCTCAAACTGAACCTATCAAGTGTAAATAAAAATGACAAACACAAATATGCAGAGGGAAAAACTGACTTTGTTCAGTCGATTTTAGAGAGAATTTAGAAAAGATTCTCTCTTTTGGTGATCAAACTAACTAATTTTATGTACAAGTGGACTCGCTACAAAGGAGAGTTTCTTCTTTTTAATCAAAATCAACATTATTCTTTAACATAGCTAAATTAACAAGGGTGAGGGATATGAAATTTGTTTATTCGATTCATCATTAAACCCCCTGTCTTATTTGTGTCACTATATTACGTTTGGTGCTCTTTTAAATCCTAAATTGCAATTATTTCCGAATCATGTTACAATAAGAATAATTATTTTTGTTCGGCGTAAAGGATAGCATGAAGAAAGACTTTTCGTCTTGAGGATACTTTGGGCAAGGATAGTATAATACATTGTGTGATAACGCACTAGGAGGCAACAAACATGGAACAAGGTACAGTAAAATGGTTTAACGCAGAAAAAGGTTTTGGATTTATCGAACGTGAAGAAGGCGACGATGTATTCGTACATTTCTCAGCTATCCAAGGTGACGGATTCAAATCTTTAGACGAAGGTCAAAAAGTAACATTTGACGTAGAGCAAGGTTCTCGTGGAGCTCAAGCTGCTAACGTTCAAAAAACTGCTTAATCTTCATTTTTTAAAAACAGGTTCTCTGTAGAGAGCCTGTTTTTTTGTGCTTTCATTTATTTCTTCAATAAAAAAACCCTACTCAGCGTACAAGTAGGGAGATGTTACAAGGTAATGGTAAAAAAATTCATGCTTCAAAGGTTTATCAACAGTATAGCATATTGGATTTACAATATGCGGAATTTGCCTAAATAAATTCTTTTTTCTTTACTGAGTTCAAAGAGAAGGGATTTGTTCGTAGAGAAAATGTATTTGAAAATGGGGAAGATGGTAGAGAATCTTAACAGAAACTGTTTATTTGTTTCTCAGTAATTCCTTCGATGACTTCAAGCTCACTAAGCAAATACCCATAAGCATCGTCAAGCATTTTCTTTTCGCTTGCATTCAGTCTTTTTTCTTTTTTCATTCGCATGAGGTCACGTACAACTTCAACGCCTTCTTGTATGTCGCCCGTTTTTATTTTGTTCGTGTTGATTTTATATCTTTCTTTCCACGGCAATAATTTATCTGATGTTCCATTCTGAAAAATGTGTATAATGTTCTTTAATGCAAGTATATCTGTAACCGGTCTTATACTTGACCCCGACATTTTCCTCGTTGGAATCATCACTTGCATATGGCTAACGGACATCTTAATGACATAATACTGTTGTTTTTCTTCAGAGAATTCCTTTTCTTCTATGGCTTCAATTATACCTGCTCCATGCATTGGATACACAATGTTATCACCAATTTGAAACATATCATCCACCTCCATATTAAGTACCTACTATAAGGGTACCACAAATCGATCCAAAATAATCAAATTTTTAATAATAACATGATTATTTATTTCGTGTCAACATTTTTGGGTTGGATTTTGAGAGAATTATTTATTTATTTCGCCACATCTCATGTGTGGCTTTTTAACGTGACCATGATCAGGAAACAGATACAGCCTCAACCCATCACTACTTTTTTGATTTAAAGTGCGTTTGAAACGACTTCTTTTTTGTATCTCGTATGAAAGCATACCCTAACATCACGAAAACGGAGATAATCTAAATGTTTAAATAGGATATCCACATCTTCACCTCTAACACTTCATTTATCCATCTTCCATTCAATCAAATGTCAATAGCTGTGTCATGAGGACATCGTGATAAATGGTTGAAACATCAAAAGACTAGCCAATGAGGCTAGTCTTTTAAAATGAATTCGATCATAAGGTTGAAATATCAATGACAAAGCGATAACGGACATCACTTTTGAGTACGCGTTCGTAGGCTTCATTGACTTGGTTTGCGTTGATTATTTCAATTTGTGGTGCGATATTGTGAGCAGCTGCGAAATCGAGCATTTCTTGTGTTTCTTGGATGCCGCCAACGAGTGAACCGGCAATGCTGCGGCGGCCAGTAATCAATGAAAAGACGTGGAATTGATCTGGCTCAGGTGGTGCACCGACGTTCACCAAGGTTCCATCCACACGAAGTAGGGACAAATAGGCGTCTACATTGATATTGGCAGAGACCGTATTGAGAATGAGGTCATATTGCCCGGCTAGTGTCTGAAAGGTATTAGGATCACTTGTAGCAAAATAGTCTTTTGCGCCAAATGACAGTGCTTCTTCTTTTTTATTCATAGAGCGGCTCAATACCGTGACTTCAGCGCCAAGTGCACGTGCGAATTGAATGGCCACATGACCGAGTCCGCCCATCCCGACGATGGCTACTTTTTTACCTGGCCCTGCTTTCCAGTGCTTTAACGGTGAATAAGTTGTGATTCCAGCGCAGAGAAGAGGACTTGTGGCATCAAGGGATAGTTGATCTGGAATGCTGACGACAAAGCGCTCTGTCACGACAATCTTCTGACTATAGCCGCCGTAAGTCGGTTCCCCGTCATAATCGAGGTTATTATAAGTTTGGACGACCCCTTTCGTGCAATATTGCTCGTCTCCATTTTGGCAATATTCACAGGTGCCACAGGAATCAACAAAGCAGCCAACACCTACACGGTCTCCGATCTGAAACTTCGTCACCTCATCGCCGACAGCGGCAACGACTCCAGTAATCTCATGACCCGGAATCATTGGGAAAATACCGCCGCCCCATTCATCAAATGCGCTGTGGATATCTGAATGACAGATCCCGCTAAATTGAATATCAATTAAAATATCATGTGGACGAAGTGCTCTTCGTTCAATGGTTGTCCGTTCAAAGCTCGCTTTTGCATGTGAAACACTTAAAACGTTTGAATGATGCGTCTGACACATTCTTGATCATCCTTTCAAAAGTAAGATTCTGTTCTACTTCTATACTGTACGTCTTAAAGTGAACTCTAAGTCAATAGAGAACCCTCTTCAGGCTTTTCAACATCCTTAAATAAAGAATTGAGCCAAAAGCATCTTGCGTTCTCTATCAAATTGGAGATGATGAGAAGAAGGAATTTCATAAGATGAGAGAAGAAGAGAAGGGTGAAAACAATGAAAATAGCACAAGCCGCCAAGCAACTCGATTTATCTACTGCCACGCTCAGATACTACGAGAATATTGGTTTAATTAGACCGATTCGGCGTGATGAAAACGGAGTTCGTGATTATGCTAACGAGGATATTCAGTGGATTGAATTTATCAAATGTATGAGAAATGCCGGTCTCTCAATTGATGCACTTAGAGAATATACGGCTTTATTTATCGAGGGCAAGGATCATACCCTGTCCTCGCGGAAAAGTATTTTGGTCAATGAGAGAGAAAGGCTTGTAGAAAAACAAAAGGAAATCGAAGAGACGATTAAGCGGTTAGATTATAAGATAGAAAGTTATGAAGATATTATCCACAGCTATGAACAAAAGCTAGTTCATCAACTAAAAACCAGCTCTATGTAAATAAAGAAAAACCTGTGACTCGTCACAGGTTTTGTGATGTGGCTATCTTTTTGTGTAACGCACCCAATTATAATGTGCGTGGAGTGGTGTAACACCATTATAGGAGCCGAGCCATTCATCGACACCTGCACCATTCCACAGGTTGATCATAATCTTTCCTGGAGTTTGAGGGATTTGAGTAGTGGCAGTATGTTTTAATTGTCCGTCCACATACCATTTAATCGAGTTAGGCTGCCAGTCAAATGCATACGTGTGATAAGAGTTTGCTGCATCAAAACCAAGGTTGACGATCTTTTCATGATTTCCTACACCATTGGTATAATAGTTAAACTGCACCTTTGTTGTATCTTTTCCTAGGAATTCGATGTCAATTTCATCCCAAGGCGTACCATCAGTCGGTCCCGTATAAGTAAAGAACGAAGACACGATCCCTACATTTTTGGCCGGTTTCATGCTGACTTCATATAGACCGTAGCCATATGTTTGAGTGGAGCGGTTTTCTCCGCAGTCAAACTTATTATAGGAAGGACTTGTGAGTGATAATCGCATTTCACCTAATGACGTCATGGAGACATTATTTGCACGCCATGTACAGTTAAACATGTTTCCATTCGAGTACCCATCGGCTTTTTGCCATAACCCCGTATTATAGTTGTTAAAAGGCTCATAAAACGACCCGCCTGTTTGTGCTGAGGCACCCGCAGTAAAGGTGGACAAACTCAATAATAATCCAGTGACTAGCAGCATCAACATTCGTTTCACACGATAAGACATTTAGGCATTCCCCTCTCCTTTTTTGAAAGCGCTTTCTTTATTGATCATACATGATTCGTTCAAAGTGGAAAATCGGTCTAATATATGATATTAAACAGGATTTTTTGCTAGATTCTACTCTTGTTTCATAGGAAGTTACTTAAGAAAATGGTATTAACAGAAAAGATCAAAACTCATACTGTTATAATTGAGTTTTTGATCTTTTTAATGCTACTTACTAAAGAATGATTGACAAAACGGACAGTTGTCCGTAAGATAATATCGGGATAATTGTCCTAATGAAAATCAAATGAGATTTGATTTAACAATAGAGATAAGTGCAATATGGATCAAGGTAAAGAAGGTGAGGCATCATGGAAAAGGATATTGGGAAGGAAATTGAAGAGGTCGCTTTTTCTTTGTTTCAAGAATTTGGCGTGGAAAATGTCAGTATGCATAAAATTGCCAAAACAGCTGGTGTTGGGCAGGGTACTCTTTACCGCCGTTATGCCAATAAAAGTGATTTGTGCCTTTCTATCCTTGGAGAAAGATTTGAACAGCTGATCCCTGCTTTGCATCTTTACTTGAGCAAAATCAGTGAACAGCCGGTTCGTGAACGTTTGCGCTATGTGCTCGAAGAAATCCATCTCATCGTCGGTCATCATTTAGACTGGATTCGGATGCTTACAATCTCTGGGAATTTAGAGCAGACAAGCAAAGTGTATGATTGTTATTACAGTCAATCGCTTAGGCAAATGATTCGTGATTTGCTGGAGGAAGCGGATGAAAAAGGGGAAGCGAACATACAGGATATTGAGCTGACGACACTGTGTATGTCCTCTCCGATGACGCCTGAACTAATGTTTTATATTCATGAATCTGGTTATTCAATCGAAAAAATCGCTCAATTCGCTGCAGAAAAACAGATTTTATCTGTTTTCAATAGACATTGAAGTGGCTCATTTCTGAACGGCCTGACTTCCTATGATTGATCTAAATTGAAAAAGAAAAGGAGCCAATCTACTATGAACAAACAGCAAGCAGCAGCTTCTGATATTCGAACGCTGCCCATTATTATCTCTTTTATCACAGCTGGTTTTATTGGCCTGTTCAGTGAAACGGCACTAAATATGGCGCTGAGAAGCTTAACGTTAGACTTTGGAATTGAAGCGACGACAGCTCAGTGGCTGACGACAGGATATTTATTAACACTTGGTATTCTCGTACCAATTTCAGGACTTATTCTTCAATGGTTTACAACAAGACAGCTTTTCATTACGTCGCTCATCTTTTCGATCATTGGAACATTTATTGCGGCGGTTGCGCCAGTCTTTAGTGTCTTAATGGTGGCACGTGTCGTACAGGCAGTCGGAACAGCATTGCTTCTTCCATTGATGTTCAATACGATTTTGGTGATCATCCCGCCTCATAAACGAGGCAGATCAATGGGGATTATAGGTCTTGTGATCATGTTTGCACCAGCTGTTGGCCCAACAGTCTCTGGTCTTATTTTGAAATCGCTGACTTGGCATTGGATTTTCTGGATTTCACTTCCGCTCTTAATAGCGGCACTCGTCTTTGGTTTTATCTTTATGCAAAATATTACGGAGCCAACAAGACCAAAAATCGACATCTTATCGATTGTGCTTTCAACCATTGGTTTCGGAGGAATTGTGTATGGCTTTAGCAGTGCCGGTGAAGGCGGCGGCTGGAGCAGTATGCATGTTATCGTTGCAATTGTAGTAGGTGTCATTGGGATTCTTGTATTCTCTCTCAGACAGTTGAATATGAAGGAACCGATGCTGAACTTAAGCCCGTTTAAATATCCGATGTTTGTCATTGGGTTACTGCTGATCTTAGTATGTATGATGGTGATGCTGTCTGCTATGATGATTTTGCCATTGTATCTGCAAACATCCTTGGCACTAACGACCTTTACAGCAGGTTTAATGCTATTGCCAGGTGGAATTATCAACGGTCTGTTATCTCCGATCATGGGTGGGCTATTTGATAAGTTTGGACCCAAATGGCTTGTGATCCCAGGGCTTGCTATCGTCGCAGCGACGATGTTAGGTTTCACCAATTTAAGTGTGAATACATCGATTGGATACATTGTGACCCTTCATATTACATTAATGATCGGAATCGCGATGATCATGATGCCTGCTCAAACAAATGGATTGAATCAGCTGCCGCCAGAGCTATATCCGCATGGTACAGCGATTATGAATACATTGCAGCAGGTGTCAGGAGCTATTGGTACTGCGGTCGGTATTTCGATCCTTTCATCAGGAACACGCAGCTTTATGGAAAATGTGGCTGATCCCGCAAATTCGATGAACAAGCTGCTCGCCTTTACAAATGGTGTGCAACATGCATTTATCTTTGCTGTCATCATGTCCGTCATTGGCTTAGTCATCGCTTTCTTCATTAAACGAGTGAAGGTAGAACAGCAAGTTTCATAAAATAGATGAAAAGCACTGAGGACCGCAGTGCTTTTTTTTTGCCTAATGCTTGTTTCAAAGAGGGCGAAAATGGGGAGATAGATAAAAAGTGAACCAATGTGAATGTGCTGCTGATACAGTAGAAGGAAAAGAGGAAAAAGAAACGAATGAGTTAAGAAGAAATAAATAAGACAGGAGACTGAGATCATGAACTTAGAAGAACAAATCAAAATCGCTGAGTCATTACGTCAACCATCTGAAGGTTCATTACCGAGTCAATCGGAACTAAAACCAGTCCATCCACCTGAAGTGAACAAAATGGAATATGACATTCCAACAAGTGCTGGCGAAACAAAGGTTTGGGTATTTAAGCCAGTTGACACATCAAAGCAAAAGCTTCCTGTTTTTGTAAATTTACATGGCGGCGGATTTATCCTGGGCAGTGCTGAAATGGATAACCACTGGTGTCCAGTCATTGCAGACCGGGCGCAATGTATCGTCGTCAATGTCGAGTATCAGCTTGCTCCAGAGCACCCTTTCCCAGCCGCTCTTCATGAATGCTACGATGTGCTGAATTGGCTGTATGAACATCCTGATGAGTTTCAAATCGATCCTAATAGAGTAGCCATTGGCGGACATAGCGCAGGAGGAAACTTGGCAACGGCTACTTGTCTCTTAAATATTCAAAAAGGAAACCCACACCCGATTGTCTATCAAGTGCTTGATTATCCGCCGCTTGATTTAGCAACTGATCCAGCACAAAAGCCAGCGTTTGAAGAAGCGATCCCAGTTGAAATGGCGAGACTCTTTAATGCCTTCTATCTGCAAGGCCAAGATCCGCACAATCCGCTCGTTTCTCCGATTTTTGCAGATCGTTCATCCTTGGCACAAATGCCACCAGCTCTCGTCATCACAGCTGAGAGAGATTCGCTAGCTCAAGAAGCCGAGCAATATGCGGACAAGTTAAAAGAAGCAGGGGTAGACGTCACGTACAGGCAGTTTAAAGGAGTCCCTCACGCCTTCACGCATGCCGGAGATTTAGAAATAGCTGAAGAGGCTTGGCATCTGATGAGTGATCAATTGAAGAAGGCGTTTGAATAAGGTAAGAACAGTAATGTAAAAGCACAGAGCCCAGCGCACCTGTGCTTTTATTGTTGTTAAGTGAATGTAAAAAAGATCATATATTCAACTTCGTTATCGGTATAATAGAAAGAATAGGAGAAGTTTAAAAAAGGAGCGGATCTAATGGATAAAGAGAAACTACAGGCATTTTGTCTTTCTTTAAAAGGAGTAACCCATGATTACCAGCCAGAATGGCAGGCAGATCGTTATCATATTGGTGGAAAGATGTTTGCTATGATGGGGGGAGATGCGAATCGAAAGCCTGTTATCACTTTAAAATGTGATCCTCAACGTGCTGAAGAACTAAGAGAGATGCATGAGGGGATCATTCCTGGCTATTATATGAATAAGACTCATTGGAATTCCATTTACCTTGATGCGGATATTCCAACTTCATTTGTAGAGGAGTTAATCGAACATTCCTACCAATTGGTTTTTCACAAATTAACAAAAAAATCTCAGCATGACATCCTCCAACATGATGAATGAAGCTAGACAAGTTAATAAATCCTGTGATTCTCTTCAAAATTGACTAGAGCGAAGTGCTGTCGTTATAATTTAACCAGTTAGAAGACGTTCATAGGGGGATATAAAATGGGCTATACAGTCATTACAGGAGCAAGTTCAGGTATTGGGTATGAGGCGGCGCTAGCCTTTGCCGCAAGAGGCAAAAACCTTATTTTAGCTGCACGCCGGCTCGAGAAACTCCAAGAACTGAAGAAAGAGATTCTTGATCAATATCCCGATATCAAAGTAAACATACAGTCTGTCGATTTAACCGACATGGAGCAAGTGTATTCATTTTATGAATCATTGGCTGAATATGAGCTTAACACCTTCATTAATAATGCAGGGTTCGGCCATTTCGGATCAATAGGAGAACAGGATGTAAGTAAAATTGGGGATATGCTTCATCTGAATATCGAAGCCTTAACGATTTTATCCACTTTATTTGTTCGTGATTATGAGCAGGCAGAGGGGGCTCAACTGATCAACATTTCCTCAAGAGCGGGCTATACAGTCGTCGGAAATGCCGTCACCTATTCAGCTACGAAGTTTTACGTGAGCGCCTTTACAGAAGGACTGGCACTAGAGTTGAAAGAAAAAGGAGCTAAGTTACAGGCAAAAATATTAGCACCTTCCGCGACGGAATCAGAATTTGCAAAGCGTTCATTAAATGTAGATCAATTCGAATATGAAGGCAATATCAAGAAATATCATACATCAAAAGAAATGGCAGCTTGTCTGCTCGAGCTTTATGATCATGAAAAAACAGTCGGTATTGTTGACGGCAAGACCTTTGATTTTGAATTGAAAGATCCAATTTTTTCACATGCTGGTCCAAGTATGAAATAGAAATGACACATCACTGAGGGAAGATGTCCTCGGTGATTTTTTTATGGCATGATTGACTGTGTGGGGAACCACATGGTTTAGAATGTGTATACAAGGAGGGACTCTAGTGACGTATGTAACAAGTGGAGAAGTATGTAAGCTATTGAACATCACAAAGTATACGCTTCGTCATTATATCGAACAGGATCTCGTCCGCCCTGCGAAGGTCGTTCAAAATGGATACCAATTATTTGATGAAAAAGAGATTTACACCCTTTTCGCGTTAGGTGTTTTTTTCATGCTTTTTGTTAGAAGGGAAAGAGAATATTTGAAATTTAAAACCACTCAGGATAAAACCTGAATGGTTTTTGATGTTATGCAAATTAAAAAAATTTAAATGTCGTTAAAATCTAAGCCTAAATTCTTTTTCATTTGAAGTACTAAATAATCTCTTTTTAAAAATTTACCGTTTCGAACCTCTGGAGAAAAGATTTTAGGATTGAACAATTCCATCCCGTTTTCAATCCACTGTTTTCTCCAAATGCCATGAGATTTTTCAACAATTTCTTTATCTGTTAACCCTTCATGGTCAAATTCATCACAATCAAAATCATCCACACCAAATTCAAAACCACAACATGGACAAATTTCGTTACTACCTGCGAAATCCGAATAGTAGGGTCTTTCCTCTAATTCATTATAGCCACAAATTAAACAAATGTTTTTATTCATTTCTACTGATCCTTCCAATAGTTAATTCCTCTTTTAGGTTTGAAAAAAGTGATAATGACATCTTTCCCTTTTTGTTTTTCCACAGATAAAAATTCATTGGTTTTTTTATTATATTTATAATAACGGTGTTTACCATTAAATTTTTTCTTGCTTTTCTTTTCTAAAACATTTTTGCTTTTAGCTTTTCCTAATAGTGTACGTGCTTTATTTAGATACTCAGATTTGGTAATGTTACCAAATTCTTTTTTGTGTTTCTTATAATGATAATCTAAACGTGACATACTCACTTTTTTAACTGCTTTTGAAGCAGAGGTTTTCTTACCGTGTTTTTTAACTGCGTTTTTTACACTGGCCTTACCAAATTTTTTTATAGCTTGATTAATTCCAACACGAGCAATGTAAATAGCTACAACTACTAAAGGATACCATGACGCTTGAATTTGTGAGTCACTTACTGTATATTCTTCGCCGGTTTCAATGTCTACTAATAACAGATGAGGATCGTTTGCTTTAGCAACATCAATATCTGCGATTTCAAAATTATATTTTACAGTCTCTTTCATGTCTTCATCAACTATTTCAGCTTCAATCATTGGTAATTGATTTAAATCTTGAGATAAAATCACTTTACTATTTATCAATAAATTTTCGTTTTCAACACTTACTTCAAGTTCTTGTTCATCATTTGTATTTTTAATTACCTCTGTACTAAGCAATTTATCTGTGTTTTGTAAAGTGGTAATATCATTTGTATTAATTTCATCTTCATGTTCAATCGAATTCGTAGTCGCATTTGAGATGCTAGGTCCAATAATCGAAAATATCATCACTAAACTTATTAATTTAATAATATTCTTAAACATCATAAACTCCTAATTTTTATTTAATAATAGTCCATAACCATAGGTTGAATCTCTTTCGACATTTTTAATCACTTGAGTTTTTTGTTTTAACCTGTGAAGAATATCTTTATATGATAGCGAAAAATCATCTGGTATTATCTTCGAAATATACCCTGTAGCGTTAGCTGTAGCAAAAGAAGTGCCACTTAAAACTTTAACTTCAGCCAACTTTTTTATTTTCACTGTTTCTACATCTACACCAAGAGAAACAAAATCAATCTTTCCTTTAGCTGCAAGTTTATATATCTTATTTTTAGAATCAACAGCAGAAATAGAAATCACATTATTATAACGGGCAGGATAATCACTTTTTAAACCAAATTTATTACCTGCAGCAGCTACAATTAAAATATGATGACTATCCACTTCATCAATCTTTTTCTTTAGTTTTATATTATTCTCAGAAAGACCAAAACTCATATTAATGAGATTCACTTTATTTTCAATACACCAATCTAATGCCTTAATTAAAGTTTCTATGTTTGTGTTCCCATTCTCGTCTAAAATATTTCCATCATAAAAATCTATGTTCTCATTATTTTTACTAATAATGTCGGTAATAGCAGAACCATGACCTAAAGAATCTAACACTTCCCTTTTATTATCAAAGCGCTTTTTAACAGAAACATCAACATGATTTATGTCAATACCGCTATCAAGAACCGCTATTTTAATGTTGTGATTACTTTTAGATATGTAAAAGAGAACAATGATGGTTATTATAAACAAAAAAAGAAAAATAAACTTTATTTTCATATTTCCTCCTCTTCAGTAAATTGTACATGTGAAATTTTTTTTCGCTATATCTAAATAAGGATATTAAGGTAAATTTAAGGTTATATAGTATATTTTTTATAACTTAACTTCTATTATAAAGTATTTCATCGGAAATATAGAGTTTTTTCCATCAATTGGTTCTGTATCTTTCGCCTCATGATGATGAATGAAGGAATGGTATAAAGTAAACCCTATAGAAAGAGATCTAGCTTTGAATCCATCACATTTAAGAAAAGAGATGATCGAATGAACGTAACAAAATGGTTAGGTGCTGTCCTTCTTTCTGTTTTTTTACTGTCGACAGCAGCTTGTGCCAATACAAGTACCCAAGAGAAAAATCAAAGCGAAAAAGAAAGCGCATCTAATGAATCAAAGGACAAAACGACAGCCGTAGAAACAGGGAATAAGTCCTTATCTAATATTAAGGTATTAGCGACAGGCGGGACGATTGCTGGCAGTTCGGACAGTAAAACAGATACGACGGGATATAAATCTGGTTCACTTGGCATCGATAAAGTCATTGCTTCAGTTCCTCAGTTAAAAGATATTGCAAACGTTACTGGTGAACAGGTAGCAAATGTTGGCAGTGAAAATGTGGATAATGCTCTTCTTTTAAAATTAGCCAAACGAGTGAATCAACTCTTAAATGATGATCAGGTGGATGGCATTGTCATCACGCATGGAACAGACACACTTGAAGAAACAGCTTACTTTCTACATCTGGTTGTCAAAAGTGATAAGCCAGTTGTCATCGTTGGCTCAATGAGACCAGCGTCTGCTATCAGTGCGGATGGCCCGCTGAACTTGTATCATGCTGTCAAAGTTGCCTCTACAAAAGAAGCAAAGGGCAAAGGCGTCATGGTCACATTAAATGATCGAATTGCTTCCGCTCGATTTATTACAAAGACGAACACCACCACTACAGATTCCTTCAAGTCACTTGAGCAAGGCTACATTGGTGAAATTGCTGGTGAAGTGGTTTCCTTCTATAACGAATCAACAAGAAAACATACGACTGAAAGTGAATTTGATGTATCAAAAATAAAAGAATTACCGCAAGTTGATATTTTATACGGCTATCAAAATGATCAAAAATACATGTATGATGCAGCAGTAAAAGCAGGAGCGAAAGGCATTGTCGTTGCCGCAGCCGGAAATGGAACGATGTCAACAGAAGCCATCAAAGGGGCAACAAATGCAGTGAAGAAAGACGTGGTCCTCGTGAGATCAAGCCGTGCAGGAAATGGAATTGTGACCCACGAAAAAATGGATGATGAACATCATTTTGTGTCATCGGATTCATTAAATCCACAAAAAGCACGCATTCTGCTCATGCTTGCACTGACGAAAACAAAAGATCCAGATAAAGTGCAGACGTATTATGAAATGTATTAAGAAGAAAGGGACCCGAGGCTTCGGGTCTTTTTTTATGCGTGCTCCTGATGATGTTTTTCAGCACGTGTTTTTAAAGAGAGTAAAATATCTCGCCAAATATCGTCTACATCAGTGAGAAAATGTCCCGCTTGATTTATATAATATGTTTTGACGTTTGGAATGCAAGAAGCCATTTTTTCTATTTCTACAAACGGAGCCATCGTATCTTCTTTTCCATGCCATACATCAACAGGGATTTGAATATCCTTCATATCGAATGCCCATGGCTGCGAGAGTAAATCTGGTTCATGAATACATTCATCCACCGATTGACGAGTGGCTTCGTGTAAATGCATCATCATCATCTCTAACTGCTCATCGGTTTGAAGGAATTGCCGGTCCCACGGATGTAAATGTTTGTTCCCGTTTTTGGCCAGCTTCTTAAATTTCTCTGGTTTTTTCTCAATCATTTTTTTCTGGGAACGATAGCTTGCTTTCAATAGCCAAGGGAACTTTTTACTGAGGAAAAAAGCCAATTTGTTCTCTTTCAGCATACTTTTAGGCGGTTTTCCGTCCTGAAATGGCGTTGTACTTGAGATCAAAGCGGCGGAAAGGACTCGATTCGGCAATTGATAAGCACAGCCAGCAGCGAATGCGCCTCCTCCAGATACACCCATCACTGAAAAATGGTGAATGCCTAGATGATCTGCCACTTCCAGCACATCTTTTGCCCAATCTAAAATCGTACGGTCAGGTTGAGGGGTAGATAAACCAAATCCAGGTCTGTCTAAACAGATGAGGCGAACACCGAGCTCTTTAGAGATTGGGTCATCATCTAAAAACATGACTCTTGATCCAGGAGTTCCGTGAAAAAAGAATACTGGAAACCCTTCAAGATCACCGTATTCACACAAACCAATATGACGTCCATCTTGTAAATGAATGCTATCCATACTTTCATCCCCTTAATAGTTTAACTAACTTAAATGTTGGAGAAAGAAACACCGGATTAAGGCGCTTCTTTTGCAATCTGATAGATTTTTTCGTATAGAGATAATAATGTTTTTAAATCTTCTTTTGGAAGCTTTGCATAGTATTTTTGAATGAGGTGCAATTGAATTTCTTCCGTATTCTTGTGAAAGTCATGGCCCTTTTGAGCAAAATCAACAATGATTTCTCTTCGGTTATGTGGATTAATTTCTCGTTTGACATAGCCAAGCTGTTCAAGCTTTGATACAAGCTGGCTAGCGGCACTTGCCGAAATTGAAAAGTAATCAGCTAGTTCGTTGATTGTTCTCGTTTTTGTCCGTAATAATTCAAGTGTCAGCTCTTGTTTGGCTGATAAATCAGCATACTCATGTTTTAAGAATCGTTGATACTCTTCTACATAGATAGAGCCTAGTGCATTTGAGTATTCAATAATTTTTTTACTATAATGAATGATTTCCTCATCCAATGACATCACCTCTATTCTATTATAGGCAACTTTTATAGTTAAGTGAAGTTAAATATTAAGAAAAATTAAATGAAGAGATTACTTGAAAAGGACATCACCGGTTTAGCCACTTTTTCATTGTATTTTGAAAAAGATCCATTTATAATAAAAAAATAAACCAACTGGTCGGTTTTGTTTTGTCCTTGCGAAGAAAAGCAAGGTAGAAGGGATTGTGAAAGATGACAAGTACACAAATCAGGGCCGGAAAGAGTGAGAAGACGAAGCGAAAAATCGTCACCGCTTCACGTGATTTATTTGCAAAAAAAGGGTACTCAGAAACATCTGTGCGAGATATTCTAGAGGCTGCTGAGATTAGTAAAGGCAATCTCTATCATCATTTTAAAGGAAAAGAGTTTTTGTTCCTTCATATCATGGAAGAGGATCACCGCTTGATGATGGAGACGTGGCATCAGGAGAAACAAACGATGCACCGGGCCATTGATCAACTCGCCGGATTTGCAGAGCTGCTCAGTCAAATGGGGATTAACTACCCATTAATGAGAGCGAGTGAGGAATTTTGTGCAAGTGCCTTTACATCAGACGAGGTCATGGAACGGCTGAACAAGATTGATGCCGACTTTGATGATGTGATGAGGGACATCTTACTTGAAGGAAACGAAGATGGCAGCTGGTCGATTCAGCATGTGGAGTCAAAAGTGAAAATATTACTTTCCGTTTTTTACGGATTAGACGTGTTATATAAAAGTGACACCATTCAACAGAAGAAAGAGTTACAAAAAGAGGCGATCTCATTGTTTATTCACGGAATCAACCATCATGAGTAACAATTGAATCAATAAAGGAGAAACAAACATCATGCAAAAACCGATTCGTGAGCAAAAAGCTGTACTCGTTATTTTATTAAGTAATATATTTATTGCGTTTTTAGGCATCGGTCTGATCATTCCTGTCATGCCGCTCTTTATGAATGTCATGCATTTAACGGGCAGTACGATGGGATACCTTGTGGCGGCGTTTGCTGTGGCTCAGCTCATTGCATCACCTATTGCAGGGAGATGGGTAGACCGCTACGGTAGAAAAATTATGATTGTGTCTGGGCTGTTTCTATTCGCGTTATCAGAACTCGTCTTCGGTCTTGGAACACATGTGTACGTTCTGTATTTTGCAAGGCTGCTAGGCGGCATTAGTGCAGCGTTTATCATGCCGGCTGTCACTGCCTATGTCGCAGATATCACGACCGTTCAAGAAAGATCAAAGGCAATGGGCTATGTGTCAGCGGCCATTAGTACCGGTTTTATTATTGGCCCGGGCATTGGCGGATTTATCGCAGAATATGGCGTACGCCTGCCATTCTTCTTTGCAGCAGGGATTGCGTTTATTGCCGTCATTTCGTCTATGTTTATGCTGAAGGAGCCATTAACAAAAGAAGAGCGAGCAAAGCAAATGGGTCAAGTGAAGGAATCCACCTTCTTTAAAGATTTGAAAAAATCGATTCATCCGAGCTATCTCATCGCTTTCATCATTGTGTTTGTGCTGGCGTTTGGATTATCTGCATATGAAACGGTCTTTAGCTTGTTTACAAATCACAAGTTTGGATTTGGCCCGAAGGATATTGCGATCATCATTACCGTAAGTTCAATTGTAGCAGTCATCATCCAAGTGCTCGTGTTTGGTAAAATGGTGAATGCTCTTGGAGAGAAACGAGTCATTCAACTATGCTTAATTGTCGGAGCGGTGCTCGCTTTTGTTTCAACTGTTGTGTCAGGCTTTATGGTGGTGCTCATCGTCACATGTGTGATTTTCCTAGCCTTTGATTTATTGCGTCCAGCATTAACGACCTTCTTATCAAAAATTGCTGGCAATCAGCAAGGATTTGTCGCAGGGATGAACTCTACCTACACAAGCCTAGGTACGATTTTCGGCCCAGCACTTGGCGGTATTTTATTCGATCAAAATATACATTTCCCATTTCTTTTCGCAGGTGTTGTCCTATTTCTCGGATTAGGCTTAACCCTTATTTGGAAGGGGAAGGCAGAAGAGCCTGCGGCAGAATAATGAATGAAGAAGTAAGAGACCTTTCAAACGAGGTCTCTTTTTTTAAAACTGCGGCTTCAGGCGATTCAATGCCTGTGCCATTTTTTGATTTTGATGCTTTTTGTAAAACAGAAAGGCGATACCGATGAAATAAGGCGTAATCAATTGCAGTAAAGTAGTTCCACAGTAAAGGATAAAAAGAGTCACTGCATGCGCGCAGCTTTTTATTTATAATGGAAGGAAAGAACATGTTCGTGAAAGGAGGGAGCACCGTGCATCTTTTGGAAAAGCGAAGGACAGCATCGATGAAAGAAGGAATTCGCCAGATCGACCCGGCATATCCAGTGTTTGTAGATGCGGTCATGGATGGTTTCATAGAGGGGCATCTTTATGTAGATGATGCAGTGCACCCTCATGTTTATTTTCTCGAAGCTGCATGCGGCATTTATTATGTTGCAGGCAAGAGAGAGGCGGAGTTGTCACGCTGCTCAGCGTTCATTGTGGATGTTTACGACAGGCAGAGAAGACAAAACGGCCGGTTTACCGTATTTTCAGCGAATCAATCAACAGATGTGATGATGAAAAAATACCTTGGGTCACATCTGAAAGAGATGGAAAGACATGCGTACGTTTTTTCGCAGGTAGATTCTCATGTTCCTGCGTCTCATCCAGGCTACAGAGTAGAGCGGACAAATGAACAGGTGATCAATGCAAGCAGGGCGTTCCCTCATAGTTATTACGAAACATATTGGGGAGAAACGGCTCGCTTTCTATCAAAAGGAATCGGAGTTGCCATCTTAGATGGTGAGAACGTGGTGAGTGAATGTGTCTCCATTTTTTCAAGTGAAGATCGTGTGGAGATTGATATTTGGACAGATGAAGCCTGGCGGGGGAAAGGTTTGGCGCAGCTGGTAGCTCAGCAGATGATCAGGAGCTGTCTTGAAAATAAGAGGACACCGCATTGGGATTGCGATGTCCATCACTTAGCTTCGATCAAACTGGCAAAGAAGCTAGGCTTTCAGCGGACAAAAACCTATCGATTGTTTTATAGATCATGATGAGAAGGTTTTGAGATACCAAGCATCCATTGCAGAATGCTCAGAGCCTTCAATCGGTTCTGAAAGAAGAGAAAAGCCATATCGCTGATAAAGGCCGGTGGCTGCAGTTAATTCCCGGCGGGTTTCTAAATAACATGCTTCGTAGTATGCAGAGGCATATTGGAGCGCTGTATCCATCAGTTTTTTGCCCGCACCTTTTCCTTGTGCCTTTGGACTTAAATAAAGCTTTTGCAATTCACATATGCCGTTTGTAAATGGAGCAATGCCTACGCCGCCTACAATATCGCCATTCTCTTCAGCAATCCAATAGGCTGCATGAGTCAATGATTGGTAGTATTCGAACAGCTGGTCAAGGTAGGGATCAGTGTAGGCTGTTCCTTCAATCGCCAGATTCGACGATTCTAGTGACTGGCGGATAATCGCTGCGATATACGGATTGTCCTTTTGTTCAATGGGTCTAATGTTCATTGGAAGTACCTCCATCGTCATAAGATAAAAAAGAGAAAAACCGCTATTTTTACAATCGTTGTATTGTGTCTCTCATGGTGGGCAGGGAAAAGACGCAGACACCGTCATGCGGGGCTGATCCTCCCTATATGCTTCATTTTAGTTATTGATATCCAGTTTCTTCATTGGCAGATGGGAAGGCGTGGCACTTAGTTTATCAAGCGTCACTATCGTTCTCTCTTGCATGATTTGTTTGATCATCGTCACAGTGATTCAATTTAAAAAAAAAGATGGCCTTTCTTAAGTAGGGGCATCTCCACTGTTCATCTGGTTGTATTCTTCACGAAGGATGCCCATGATGATCACATCTGAGTATGTACCGTTGAAATAGAGTGCTTGGCGCCTTTTTCCTTCATATTGAAATCCGGCCTTCTCATAGCTCCTGAAGGCTCTTGGATTGTGGGAAAAGACTTCAAGCTCAAGACGATTGAGTTCTAACGTATCAAAAGCGAATGCTTGAACCATCCGGACAGCTTCAGTGCCATAGCCTTTTTGGAAATGTTCTGGTCCATGTAGCGCAATGCGGAAGCTTGCCGTATGATTGATTGGATCAATGTCCACAATCGCCGCATCCCCAATCATTTCTTTCGTGTCTAGCAGACAAATGGCGAAATCTCGTCTGCTGTCATCTTGTAAAAATCGGGTATAGGCTGAACGAATTTCTTCTAGTGTGAACGTTTTGCGTGTGCCAGTCATATAAAGAGTTTCTGCATGCTGGCATCCTCTTTGAATACCAGGATAATCCTGCTCTTCAATCGGTCTCAAAAATAAACGAGTCATGACGGATCACCCTCCTCTATATATCGAGAGATTTCAATTAAATTCAGATCAGGATCACGGATATAAACAGATTCAACCGGACCTAGTGTGCCTGTGCGCCTGACAGGCCCTTCTTCAATAGGAACCACTTGCTTGCGAAGGTGCAGTAGCAAACTGTCCATATCTAAATCGGTGATAAAGCACAAATCATTAGAGCCAGGAAGTGGATGAGCCGCTGCCCACTCATATTCATGACCAGCTTCATGAAGGTTGATCTTCTGTAAACCAAAACGAAGCGCTTTGCGGCCTTCTTCAAAGGTTTCTTCCTTCATTCCTAATACGTTTGTATAAAAACGAATGGTGTCCTCCATATGTTGTACAGTCAACACGATATGATCAAGTCGTCGTATCATCAGTTTCTCCTCCAAGTATGATCATTGATTGAACTGATTTTATTATATCATTACTTGAAGAGGATACCTTATTGAATCACGGTGTTGAACAAGTCATTCATGATGAAAGAATGGCAGATTGATCAGTTGCCAATTAAAGAAAATGAACAAATTGAGATTCTTTGTATCCTTTGTCTTTTCTTTCTGATACAATCGAAATAGAATATATGTTCTCATTTAGGGTAAGGGAGTGATGGGATTGAGTCAGAAAAGGAAGCTGCTTTTTTATGGGGCTATGAGTATCGATGGCTATTTAGCGAGAGAGGATCACAGGCTCGATTGGTTAATAGGAACAGAGGGTGAAGAAGAAACGAGCTATGATGACTTTTATGCGTCAGTTGATACACTGATCATGGGGCGAAATACATATGAGCAGGTTCTACAGCTGTCACCAGATGAGTTTCCTTATGAAGGAAAGACATGTTATATCATGTCACGTACTTTACAAGACAGTCTGAAAGGAACTCATATCATTCGTGAAGATATCTTATCTTTTATGAAAAAATTAAAACATGAAGAAGGCCGGCATATCTGGATTGTCGGCGGCGGGGAACTGCTCCAGTCTTTCATAAAAGCAGGATTGGTTGATGAGCTTTACCTTCAAATCGCACCTGTCATGATTGGGAGAGGCATTCCTCTGTTTTTCCCAGCGGATATTGAATCCAGGTTTTCATTAAAAGAAGTACAACAATACAAGCAGATAGCTGAAATGCATTTTGTCTTAAAAGAAGAGGATCACTGACCTGAGGTGGTCTTTTTTTTATGAAACAAACTCGTTGACAAGAAAATATCCTAGTGTTAGGATAAATTTATCCTATTCTTGAAAAAGGAGTAGTTGCCATGGTGCAGCATGAACATGAATTAGACTTAAGGCTATTCCGCGTATGGATGAAAGCCTATCAAGCCCTTTTTACAAATATCCAAACAGACATTGAACGTTATGATATCGGATTTGAGAACTTTCAGATCCTTGAATTGCTCTATAGTAAGGGGCCGCATCCCGTCCAAAAAATTAGTGACATCCTGTCAATCCCAAGTGGAAGTATCACATATGTCGTAAACAAACTAGAAAAACAAGAGCTGGTGAAAAGGCAATGTGCCCGCACTGATAAACGTGTATTTCATGTATTACTGACGGAAAAAGGAAAGCAATTGTTTGACGACATTTTTCCTAAACACACAGATGTCATTTCACAGAATCTAGCCTTTATTGAAAAAGAAGAAAAAGAAAAGCTCATTGAATTACTAAAAAAAATCGGTCTAGGTGCAGAACAACTTCACGAAAAGGGGAAACAAGATGACACTCAGCTTTGATACATTGGTACGTGAAAGACGATCCGCATCAAATTTTTTGCCAAATATCTCGATTTCGAGAGAAGAGCTTAACAGCATTTTTGAAGAGGTCAAAATGGCACCATCTGCTTTTAACTTACAGCACACACAATATGTCGTCGTCCAAACAGAAGGTCTCAAAGAACAAGTAAGGGAAGCTGCATTTGGACAATATAAAGTGCATTCCGCTTCAGCAGCGATCATTGTACTGGGAGACCCAAAGGCTTATCAGCAAGCGGCGAACATTTATGAAGGTCTGAAAATGCTTGGCATTTTAAACACGCAGCAATACGAAGAAATGGTCAGAGAGACGATGAGCTTTTATGAACAGAGAGGAGCGGATTTTCAGAAAGAAGAGGCGATCCGCAATGCTTCATTATCTGCGATGCTGTTTATGCTCGCCGCCAAAAACAAGGGCTGGGACACGTGCCCAATGATCGGCTTTGACCCTGAAGCAATGAAAAAGGTGTTGAACATCGATTCGGATTTGGTTCCCGTGTTAATGATCACAATAGGAAAAGAAAAAGTAGAGAGCAGACAACCGAGAGGCTACCGAAAGCCTGTCTCTGAATTTGTGACATATTTATAAGATAGGGGGTTCCACTCATGGAACTAGGAATTAGTACATTTGTAGAAACAACACCTGATTTTCAAACAGGAAAAACAGTCAGTCACGCACAGCGTATTCGAGAAGTAGTCGAAGAAATTATTTTAGCAGATCAAGTCGGCCTCGATGTATTTGGAGTAGGTGAGCATCATCGACAAGATTTCGCTGCATCGAATCCAGCTGTCGTCTTAGCGGCTGCGGCAACACAAACAAAGAATATCCGCCTGACAAGTGCAGTGACAGTCCTATCATCAGCAGATCCTGTTCGTGTATTTCAGGATTTTGCGACATTAGATGGACTATCAAATGGGCGGGCAGAGATCATGGCAGGCCGTGGTTCATTTATTGAATCATTTCCGCTCTTTGGCTATGACCTGAATGATTATGAAGAATTATTTGAAGAAAAGCTTGATTTGCTGTTGAAATTACAGCAGTCCGAGCGTGTAACTTGGAGCGGAAAGCATCGCCCAGCTATTCAAGATGTTGGCGTATATCCAAGACCTGTTCAAGATCCGCTTCCAATCTGGATCGGCAGTGGAGGAAACCGTGAATCTGTTGTACGTGCTGGATTATTGGGGCTGCCGCTAGTACTTGCTATCATTGGCGGGAGTCCTAGACAGTTCGCACCGCTTGTACAGCTGTACAAGCAAGCGGCAGTGCATGCTGGACATGACCCAGAGAAATTAACCGTAGCGTCACATTCGCATGGATTTGTTGCGGAAGAAACAGATCTTGCAGCAGACCAATTCTTCCCTTCTACACAGCATGTGATGAATACATTAGCAAGAGAGCGAGGCTGGGGACCATATACTCGTTCTACATTTGATGCAGCGAGAACGTTAGAAGGCGCCCTGTATGTAGGAGATCCAGATGCAGTGGCAGAGAAAGTGATTCACCTTAGAAAAAATGTAGGAATCACGCGTTTTATGCTTCATGTGCCGGTTGGTTCAATGCCGCATGATCAAGTATTAAAAGCCATTGAGCTATTTGGGAAAGAAGTCGCTCCTAAAGTAAGAGAAGAGGTTGCCCGCTGGGAAGCAGAGCAAGAATAACGAAAAAGGTCGATCAAGTGCATAGGCTTGATCGACCTTTCTTATGCTTAAGGATCAATGACACAAGGTTTCACTGTAGGGCATGAAGCAGCAGAAGCAAGTGGTGTGGTCGTCAAGGTGAAGAGGAAAACAAGTTGAAAACAGATGAGCCATTTTTTCATGAAATCACCTCCGTTCACAATTGTTTGACGGAATGAGATGAGGATAAAAGCACAGAAGTATAAAACACTCTCTATCCAACATAAGACAATCATATCATAATTTTCAAAAAAATGAAAAAATATCTTATTTAAGTACTAAATTATGGTATGGTTAATATGTTCAACAAAAAAAGGGAGGGATTTTTATGAAAAAGGTCATGTCTTCAGTTTTGGTTGGAGCAATTGTCTTAACAGGTGCCGGTGTCACAGCTGTTCCAGTGGAAGCAAAGGAGCAAACAAAAAGTGAAATAACCGTTCAGGCGAGTCGAACTGTCTCAGAAACAAGAACATATACGACCTCGAACATCCCAGAAAGTATTGTCTATGCAAAGGATGGCTGGGTCGGTATTTTAAAACAAACCTCTATTGAAGAATTAGGATTAGGGAAATACAGAGTCACATTTACTGGAACGGTTGTACGCGATCCAGGATTTAATTAAATAAAACGCAAAGCTGACAGATGGACAAGCCTGTCAGCTTTTTTCATGAGGATAATAAAGAATCATTTGCATCCGAACCATTAGTTCTCCGGTTTGTTTATATGCATGCGTACGGTCCGCTTTAAAACGAATCGAGTCGCCGGCTTTTAAGCTGTATTGCTCATCACCAATGGATACATGAAGCGTCCCCTCAAAAACAGTGATCAATTCCTCTGTTCCGCCAATATGTTCATTCGCACGTAGCGACCCGCCAGGATCAATTTCTACTCGATACACTTCAAATTTTCCCCGGTCATCAAAGGGAAAAGTCGTATACACGCGATATCGCCCGTCATCTTCCGTTAAAATCTGTGCATCCTCCTTGCGTACCACCTTGATTTCAGGCTGTGATGCGTAAATGAGCTCACTAAAAGACACCTTTAATCCGTTGGCGATTTTCCACAAAGTCGTGATGGTAGGGGTTGATTCTCCTCTTTCAATTTGTCCAATCATGGTTTTGCTGACACCAGTTAATTCTGCCATCTTTTCGAGGCTTAATTTTTTTTGATCTCTTAGAAGCCTCACATTTTTAGAAATAATCGATTGTACATCTTCCATGAAAAAAACTCCTTTCTCTATTTACTTTATAAAGACCAAACGTTACAATAAAACGTAACATACGCAATAAAGTAATTAAAGTCTTAATAACGCACGAGGGAGGCGGCAACTTGATTCTTTCTATGTTGATCTATGCTTTTGTGAGCAGCTTTACCCCTGGGCCAAACAACATCATGGCCATGGTCTTTACGAATAAATATGGGATCAAGCAAACATTTCGATTTTGTTTAGGTGTAGGTATCGGATTTCTTGTCATTTTGTGTTTGAGTTGCTTCTTTAATATCATTCTTTATCAAGTGATGCCGAAAATAGGCTGGGTCATGGCGTTCATCGGAGCCGCATACATGATTTATTTAGCTGTCAAAATCATGAAAAGTAAAGGCGGGGATGACGAAACACTGGACCGCTACAATCATTTTGTCCCTGGTATGATGCTGCAATTTATCAACCCAAAAGCAATCTTATATGGGTTGACTGTGATTTCCACGTTTGTTTTGCCATATGGACAATCGAATATGCAGTATGTGATATGGACGCTGATTCTCGCACTTATTGGCTTTCTCGGTACATTCAGTTGGAGCCTATTTGGCTCTTTGTATAAGCGCTTTTTGACTGCTTACGAAAGACCGTTCCAGTATGTCATGGGGCTGCTTCTGATATACAGTGCGATTTCAATGGTATGGGGCTATGTAATGTAAGTAGTCAGAAGCTTGGCCTCTGCCTGCCCATCACAACAGTATTGTAATAAAGTCCATCTGTCAGCTGTTTATCATTTTTTAATACCCCTTCAATCAGAAAGCCATGCCGCTCATATAACCGAATGGCTTTTTGGTTGGTTTCCATCACGTGAAGTGACATCTTCTGGATGCCTTGCTGATCAGCCCAGTCAATAGAAGCGGCTAAAAGCTCTTTGCCAATGTGATAGCCCCAAGCATTCTTTTGTATGGCGATGCCAAATGTCACTTTGTGAGCAGAGCGCTTGAGTGAATGTCCCTCACATCTAGAGAAACCAACAATCTCTCCTTCAATATCAGCGACCAAAAATAAATGCCTGCTTTGCTTGGCATCCTCTTGAATCAAAACCTCAAAATCTTTTTCATGAAGAAAGGCTTCGCCTGGTTCACGGTCTAAATATTCTGTTTCACCATCAATTTTCAGTCTGAGAGCTGATAATTGTTTGGCATCGCCAATTGCAGCAGACCGAATACGATAGGTCAAACCACGAACTGTGAATATGTTTTCAGAGATGATCATTAAACAGAACACCAACCCTTCTTTTCATTATGTCTATCATACCTGAAACGTGTACATAGCAGGTTAAAACCTTTAAGTCTGTCTTATAGATCATTATTTTTTAATCCAGCCGACCCTGGCTGGATTTTCATGATTTAGACAGAGAACTTAAATAAGCTTCTCTCGCAACTGTTAAAAAGTGATCAGCGACGGTTGATTTTTCATCTTGTCTCCATGAAACATATAAATTTACTTTTGGTGTAGTTTCTTGGATTTTTCTATAAACAACCCCTGAGCGTTTTACGCTTTCTACTGAGGATGGAACCACAGAGATTCCCATTCCTGTCGCAACTAAATTAACAATCGTATGCATTTGAATAGCTTCCTGAACTACGTTTAAACTTATGCTATGCTCCCAAAAGTAGCTGATAATTAAATCATAAAATGTTGCACCTAGATGACGTGGAAACATGATAAATGGTTCATTGGCTAATAAATGAATTGGAACTTTGGGAAATGAAGCTAAAGGATGATTTTCTGGCAAAACCAAACTTAATGATTCCTCACAACAAATTTCTGAGGTAAGTATCTCATTATTTTGGTTAGAACGAATAAATCCTATTTGAATTTCTTTCTTATATAGTGCTTCTAACTGCTGTTCTGTTGTCATTTCACATAAGACAAGATGGATTTTAGGGAAACTTTCTCGGAACTTTTTAATAATATCAATAACAATATCAGTAGAATCAACGAAACCGATCGTTAAATGACCTATTCTTCCGTCATCTGCAAGTTGTGTAGCTTTAATCGTTCTATCTACTTGAAGAAGCGTACGGCGGGCTTCTTCTAAAAATACTCTCCCCGAATCTGAAAGTTTAACCTGTCTTCTAGTTCTGTGAAAAAGCATAACACCTAACTCTTCTTCTAATTTACGAATTTCTTGACTTAATGGAGGCTGTGCCATTTTAAGACGTTCAGCTGCCCGGCTAAAACTTAGTTCTTCAGCAACCATGATAAAATAACGTATTTGTCTCAGATCCATTTTTTCTGTCCCCCTATAAATTTCATCCTTACTCATAGTGTAAAATGATTTCAAATGGTTGTTATTAAACAGTTTTGCGCTTTTTTATTTCCTCGCATGTATCTTTTCTTTATTTACTCAAGCATGCTTTATTTTCTGTCCCTCTTCAAAAAGCAAAATAGAACAGGGAGCGTACGAAACGAATTGGATAGTTTGGTTCGTCCTGGTATACTTTTACACAATTTCCTCCAACCCAAAAGATAAGAGGCTTTATTAATGGAAATATTTCAGTTATATAAAATATATATATATTCATCTATATATATATATTATACATATTGATGACCTCTTTTTATAATGAAAGTATCATTTCAAAAGGAGGGCATTATTATGGAATATAGTAAACTTGGCTATAGTGGATTAACAATTAGTAAACTTGCATACGGAAACTGGATTAATCATGGTGGTAAGATAAATGAAGAAACTGCCCACGATTGTGTGAAAGCTGCTCTTGATGTTGGTATTACGACGTTTGATACTGCTGATGTTTATTCAGACACCAAGGCTGAAGAGATACTAGGCAGGTCTTTAAAAGGGATCCGGCGGGAGAGCATTGAACTATGTACAAAAGTATGTCATCCGACCGGTACTGGGAAAAACGATAGAGGATTATCACGCAAGCATATTTTGGAAAACTGTCATGCCTCCTTGCGACGTTTACAAACGGATTATATTGATATTTACTATGCGCACAGGTTTGATCCAACTACACCTCTGGAAGAAACGATGTTAGCTTTCGCAGATCTAGTAAGACAGGGTAAAGTGAATTATATTGGTGTAAGTGAGTGGACAGCAGAACAAATTACTCGAGGGGCAGCGCTTGCACGAGAGCTAAATGTCCCCCTTATCGCCAGCCAATCTCAATACTCCATGTTATGGAGAATAATTGAAAGTGATGTAATACCGACCTGCCAGCGTGAAGGACTTGGCCAGGTAGTATGGTCGCCTTTGGCCCAGGGGATCCTTACCGGAAAGTATCTTCCAGGAAAATCACTTCCGACTAATTCGCGTGCTAACTCACCTGCTGGAAAACCTTTTTTTAAAAACCTTGCTCAACGCTGGATGAATAATAATATCTTAGAGGCGATCCAAAAGCTTAAGCCCGTCGCACAAGAGGTTGATCTTACTCTCGCTCAGCTTGCGATAGCATGGGTGCTGCAAAACCAGAACGTTTCTGCAGCAATTATCGGTGCTTCTAGTCCAGAACAGGTGAGGGAGAATGCTTTAGCATCTGAGGTGAAAATTGAAACTGAGATGATGAATCAGATTGACGAAATTCTAGGTGATCTGGTTGAGTACGATCAGAGTAAAACAGGTTAAAGCTTTTAAGTCTGTCTTATAGATCATTATTTTATAATCCAGCCGACCCTGGCTGGATTTTCATGTTGCTGTAGTTTCTTGGATCGCACACTCAGATGTTTTGTATCTGTGAAAAAGGCTAAATGAATAGTATCAAACGTGGAGGTGGAACAAATGAGTGAAGAAAAAGGACATATGGATAAAGCGAAAGGGAAAACTAATCAAGTCAAAGGTCAAGTAAAAGAAAAGCTTGGCGAAGCAACAGATCATCAAAATTTGAAAGCAGAAGGGAAAAAGGATCAGGCAAAAGGGAAGCTTCAAGATAAAAAAGGAGATGTGAAGAATAAACTAAACGAGTAGCTTTCAGAAAGCTATATAAATCATCTAAGGCATTTCCTGATGATGAATTCTTGATAAGAAAAAAGCTTAACCACATGCGGTTAAGCTTTTTCTTTTAGAAAAACCATCTAGCAGTTCCCATCAGTATGACGCCTACAAGAACAGTAAGTGACAAGCTTTTTGTCCAAACAGCGATCACTACGGTCGGAACCAAGACAGCAAGGTACATCCAGTGAACGGTGACGCCTGCTGTAGTATGTATGAAGAGATGCTCTGCAATCAAAGCCGTAAAGATACAAATGGGAATAAACGATAACCACTTAAGCACCACTTCAGGCAGCTCGATACTCCGTACAAATAAAAAGGGAACGACCCTTGGAATGACGGTTACAATCATACAGCCGAGAATCAGCCATATCATAAAACTGCTGATCATTTATCTGTCACCACCCCAATGGTTGCGACAATCATGGTGGCTAACAGAACAGCCACGTGTGAGGGAACAAAATGAAGCAGAACAAACATTGCAACGACCATATACAAAACAAGTGACAGTCGATGGGTTAACTTACTTTTAGGCACAGTTTGCAAAGAAAGAACCAGAAGCGCAGCAAACATAGCGGAAAGGGCAAAATCAAGACCAAGTGCTTCAGGATTTGAAATCCAGTGTCCAAAAATGCCGCCAAGTATACAGGCAGCAATCCAGCACAAATAAGCCGTTATGTTCAGCCCGTGCATCCACCGGTTATTCAGCTTTCCATGCTGAGCTAATTTATTCATGGCTACACCAAAGGATTCATCAGTCAGCAATAGACCGAATCCAATGTTTTGTTTCATAGAGTAGCGTGTAAAATGAGGAGCCAGCGTCAGGCTGAGCAATAAATGACGCAGATTCACAATAAATGTAGTGAGAATAATAGCGGAAAGGGGACTTCCAGTGACAAGCAGTGCACAGATAATAAACTGTGAAGCACCTGCATAAATAAAGATTGATAGAAGCGCAATGTCCCATAAGCTCAACTGTGCGCTAATTCCAACAATTCCGAAGGCAAACCCAATACTCATATAACCAAGCAGGGTTGGCACACAATCTTTTATTCCCTCGAAAAACGGTTCGTGTTCCGTGCTGGGAATGTGTTTTCTAGCTTCAATATCCAACGACCTCTACTCCTTTTCTGCTTGACCACCTATCGTTTTACTTACTATATGAAAACGAATTCAGCATGTCAATAGCCGCTTATCTTCTATTATATGAGGAAAAAGGGTGACAAAAAAGGATTGAAGTCAACCAGAATTTGTTATAAAGTATCAGAAAATAAAAATAATTGGAGTGACGACAATGCTATGGAAACCTTTGTTTGAACATGATGTTCCAAATGCCCTCCGTCCATAACGGAGAGTGATCTCCGTTTGTGGATATGGTCATCAAAATATCCAGTTACGGAGGGAAAAAGATGAACGAAAAATATATAGGCGCGCTTTACCTAGCAATCGCTGCAAGTATTTGGGGTGGCATGTACGTTGTTGTCAAAGTAACAGTAGCGGTTGTTCCGCCTCTTGAGCTCGTTTGGATGAGATATGCTGTAGCAGGAGTCGTGTTGGTGTTCACCGTTTGGCGCTTGGGCTATTCCTTTCGATTAGATAAAAAAGATATCCCGCTTATGGTGGTGATTGGCCTGATTGGAAATTTCCTTTCAATCGTGACCCAAGAAATCGGGACGATGTATACGTCTGCACAAATGGGGGCCGTTATCACATCTGCAACACCTGCGTTTATGGTGCTGTTTGCGTTCTTTCTATTAAAAGAAGACATGACTGTTCGAAAGTGCGCATCCATCCTGCTTGCTACAGCAGGTGTATGGCTCATGATTGGACCAGTGGCAGTGCAAACAGATGAATTTGTTGGCGGTCTTTCATTGGTCATCGCTGCTTTAACATGGGCGCTTATGTCTGTTTTGCTTAAACGTGTTCCAGGAAAGTACCCTCAGGTGGTGACAACCACATATGCGATCATCATTGCATTCATTGTTTTAACACCGCCAGTATTATTTCGTTTACCTCACCTAGATGTGGAGCAGATGGCAAGGCCAGAGATTTGGGGCGGTATTCTTTATCTAGGCATCATCTCAACAGCTCTAGCATTCTTTTTGTGGAATAGAGGGCTTCAATTGATGGATGCCTCAAGCGGCGGTCTGTTCTTTTTCTTTCAACCGATCGTAGGGGCAGCTCTTGGCTGGCTGCTATTAGGGGAAGAGATGGGGATACGCTCATTCATTGGAATTCTATGTATCTTTGCAGGTGTCTATACTGTGCTTCGTCAAAAGGAATAAGAGGAGGTGTCCCTTGTAAAAGGGGCATCTTCTTTAAAATGGGTAGGCCTTGAGAAATTGAGAGAGGATGGGGGAAACAGGATGATACAATTTCCGCAATTACAAAAAGGACAAACGATTGGTGTCACAGCACCGTCCTCAGGTGTACAGCCATCTTTGCATGACATGTTTCAGCTCTCATGCGAACGAATGAAAAAAAGAGGCTATGATGTCATATGTGGAGAGACGGTATGGCACCAGGAAAAGGCAAAATCAGCGCCTGCCATAGAACGAGCAAACGAGCTTCAGTATATGATGACGTGCGATGAGATTGACCACATCATCCCGCCATGGGGAGGACAGCTTCTTATGGAGGTGTTAGAGCACCTTGATTTCTCAACGATGCAAAAAAAGTGGATTCTTGGTTACTCAGATACGAGTGCACTTCTGCTGGCATTTACATTAAAAACAGGCATTGCCACAGCGCATGGGCCAAACTTAGTAGATTTACGAGGGGAAGAGTCTGATCAAACGACTGCTATGTGGGAAAAAGTGCTTTCCACAGAAGAGGAGATGGACATTGCTCAGTTTTCTTCATATAAGTATCAAAAGGAATGGCAGCATGACACCCCGAGTCAACATGTCTTTTATTTAACAGAGCCTACAAGATGGCGCACGGTTCATCCACAGGAGATGGAGATGAAGGGGAGACTGATGGGGGGCTGCATTGATATCATACGCCATTTAGCGGGGACTCCTTTTGGAGACGTCAAAGCTTTTCAGGAAACATTCATAAAAGGTGAACCGATTCTCTGGTACTTCGAAAACTGCGCATTAAATGCTGCAAGCATGAAGAGATCGCTTGTTCAATTAAAACTAGCCGGGTGGTTTGACCACTGTTCAGGTATCATGTTCGGGCGAAGTGCAGTGGATGTGCCTGTAGAAGGGTATCATTATCGGGACGTATATGAAGAATTACAAAAGGAATTACAAATCCCCATTTTCTACGATATAGATTGTGGGCATGTCCCGCCACAAATGACGCTGATTAATGGCGCATATGCAGAAGTGCAGCTGCAACCTCAAGGTAAAGCGGTCCTAAAGCAAGCATTTTTATCATAAGAAAAGGAAAGGGGAAGCTCTTTCCTTCATATAACATTACATCCCCTTTGTTTCCTCACCTGCTTTTGGAACTTCCCATGCGGACTCACGGAATACTTTTTCCCATTTCGATACGACAATACATGCAACGGCATGCCCTGGAACATTCACACCTGTTCGTGCCATATCCATAATTCGGTCAACACCGGCGATAATAGCGACGCCTTCTGCTGGAAGACCTACTGCATGGGCGGTTGCCAAAAGAACGACGAGTGAACCGGATGGCACTGCTGCAATCCCTTTACTTGTTAACACAAGAACAAGCATCATCAAAAGCTGCTGAGACAGACTCATGTCGACACCAAACGCTTGTGCAAGAAACACACAGGAAACCGATAAATATAAACTGGACCCATCACAATTGAGAGAAAGACCAGATGGAATGACAAAGGAGACGATTCTTTTTGGACACCCGTATTTCTCCATTCGTGACATAAGCTGAGGAAGGACAGTTTCTGTACTTGTAGTAGAGAAGGCAACCAAGAACAAATCCCAAATCATTTTTAAAACTTCGAAGTAGTTAAAACGGAAGATCAGTGCGACCAGAGGGAACAAAGCAAAGAGAATAATGAATAATCCTAAAAATACAGTCCCGACAAGCTTCATCATTGGGATTAATAATACAATGCCATATTGGCCAACGGAAGCAGCCATTAATGCAAGAACTCCAATAGGTGCTGTCACCATGACCATCTGCGTCAGCTTAAACATAATTTGTGCAACTGATTCAAAGAAGGTGAGAACAGGAGCGGATGCTTTACCGATGCCGCTTGCGGCTACACCAAATAATATGGCGAAGAAAATGACAGCAAGTAAATCATTCTGAGCCATGACATCGACGATATTCGTTGGAATGATATCGAGTACCATTTGTTTAAAGTCGACGACTTTCTGCGTATAGCCATCTAATTCACCAATATCTTTCTTAGCTAATTTAGAGAAATCAAGGCCAACGCCAGGCTTTAGAACATTAGCCAGCAATAGACCAATTCCTAGAACGATGGTTGTGATGACCTCAAACCAAATGATCGTCTTTAATCCTAGGCTGCCCATTTTTTTCATACCGCCACTGCCAGCTGCACCAATAACAATGGTAGAGAAAACGATAGGAACAACGATCATTTTAATCAATCTGATGAATCCATCTCCAATTGGCCGCAGTGCCATCCCGAAGTCAGGAAAGAAATGGCCGATAAGAGCTCCTATCACCAAAGCGATCATGATTTGAAAAGCGACGAACTTTTTCATCATCTCCTACCTCCTTTAAATGCTTGGAAAATTTTAAGAATTTTCCAATAAATAAAAATTCTATGTGACCATGTTTTGTCCTCCTTTGGATTTAGAAAGATTTTATTTAAGAATCATTGGAATTATGAAGAAAGAGAAGAAAATAGGGCTATTGCATCTCTATTTATCTAAGAAAAAAACACTTCTTAAAAAATATGAAACTTTTTTAGAAAAATGTATTGACCCATTTATGTGATCCATGGTATATTTTTATTCGTCGCTGATGACGTATTTGAAACAACGACATTCAAACACATGCGGCAAACAAATTTTAAAAAGATGTTGACTTGATAAAAACGATATGTTAAGATAATTAAGTCGCCTGATTAAGCGCCCGTAGCTCAATTGGATAGAGCGTTTGACTACGGATCAAAAGGTTAGGGGTTCGACTCCTCTCGGGCGCGCCAATACAAACCACGCGGGTGTAGTTTAGTGGTAAAACCTCAGCCTTCCAAGCTGATGTCGTGAGTTCGATTCTCATCACCCGCTCCATTTTGAAATATGATCTTTGAAAACTAAACAAGACAAAACGTACCTGTTAATTCGAGTTTTTATAAAAAAATCCTATGATATATCATAGGTAGTCAGTCAAACGCTGACGAAAAACAAAACTTCGGTTTTGTACTTTTTCG
>NZ_PVQL01000004.1:0-324741 GCF_002998085.1 Bacillus sp. NMCN1
AGGTTACCCACGTGTTACTCACCCGTCCGCCGCTAACATCCGGGAGCAAGCTCCCTTCTGTCCGCTCGACTTGCATGTATTAGGCACGCCGCCAGCGTTCGTCCTGAGCCAGGATCAAACTCTCCGAGGTATGCAGGATGCATATCACACATGCGTTGCTACACGATGTAGCGAACTTAGTATGTGATCATTTCCTGCCTCGTCAGTTTGACTGACTACCTATGATATATCATAGGATTTTTTTATAAAAACTCGAATTAACAGGTACGTTTTGTCTTGTTTAGTTTTCAAAGATCATCTTCATCGTCGCTCAGAGGCGACTTTCTCAATATAACATTTCGACGCTGTGTGCGTCAAGTGTTTTTTAGAATTTCTTTTTGTCAGCTTTTCTTTCAAAGCAACTTGATTGCTCGTTAGCGACGTATAATAATATACCATCATAATATTCATGCGTCAATATCTTTTTTCACAAAATATCCTCGGTGATAGATTTTTTGTCCCTTTGTCTCAATCGGCTCCACCTGAACAATTCCTTTTTCCACAAAGAAATCAATCATGACGCTAAGGTCAGGCGTGAAATACTTGAGGTCAGGATGCGCGAGAAGCTCGCCAAAAAGCCATATATCTTGCTGTTCCATGACATGACGCAAATGAGCGGCACCAATTTCTGCTTTTGAATGGATCAAAAAATCATTTGCTAAAAATAAAAGTTTCAAACGCTTATGCAAGCTTTCGTGGCTTTCAATGAGTTCTGAATAAAGTTTATATACTTCCGGTTCCATATGACGCACCTGATTCCAAACCGTCACTTCTGGGTGGAAGCCTTTATCGATCACTTCAATACGTGCCAAATGATGCAGAGCATGCACAATGGAATTATATGCATCAAGGAATTGATTTGACTCAAAAAATGCTTTTCCTTCTATATATCTGCGAATGAGCTTGCCGTATTCTAAACCGATTTTAAGTTTGCGGTTTGAAAACGGGAATGTACTCAGTTCATCAATTAAGTTGAAAATATATTCATTTCGATCAAATAGGACTTTCCCATTCAAAATCCAATCAATGATTCGGCGGTTAGTGCCTAGAGTAATCCATTCCTTCAGCTGATCATCTGTGACAACATTTAATGAAGCTGTTTGGTGATCGGATTCATAGTGCTTGATAAACAACGGCTCTTCCGCTTCTTTTACAATGACTAGAAGTGCTGCATCAAAGTTATCCGTCTCAGAAGATACCTTGTGTCTTCTTTCTACTATAATCACAGCTAATGTGTCTGGATGGCTTGCTCTCTCTTGATAAATAGGACGGAGAAGATTTTCCATAGTGATTCCTCCAATACTCGGGTGTAAAGTTCTTCTCTAAATGCTATGTATTTCTCCTCATAGAATCAAAATTCCTTCAATACAAGAAAAAAGATCATTGAATCATTATAAGCAATTTATTCATAAAACTCTATAACTAATTCAAACGGAAAGGTAAAATGTGCTATATTGGAGACAAGGGGGACTAGGGATGGCGAAATACTCCAGTAAGATTAATAAAATCAGAACATTTGCACTTAGTTTGGTTTTTGTTGGCTTTCTGATCATGTATATCGGTGTGTTCTTCAAGGAATCGATTTGGCTGTCGACTTTCTTTATGCTGCTCGGCGTCTTATCGATCGGATTGAGTACAGTGGTTTACTTTTGGATCGGTATGCTTTCTACAAAGGCAGTGCGTGTCGTTTGTCCGGGCTGTGAGAAGGAAACAAAAGTGCTTGGGCGGGTGGACATGTGCATGCATTGCAGAGAGCCGCTTACACTCGATCCAGCATTAGAGGGTAAAGAGTTTGATGAATCCTACAATCGAAAAAAGTCATAAAAAAAGCTGACCATTCAACCGGTCAGCTTTTTCATTAATGATTTTCTTTTTTCGCACATTCTTGACAAGTTCCATAGATCTCCAAGCGATGATGACTGACTTTAAAGCCCGTCACATGGGATGCAAGCTGTTCAACTTCATCAAGGCCAGGATAATGAAAGTCCACTATTTTTCCGCAGTTTTCACAAATCGCATGGTAATGGTCAGATGTCGCAAAATCAAATCGGCTTGAGGAATCACCGTACGTTAATTCCTTTACTAATCCAGATTCCCGGAAGACTCGTAAATTGTTGTAAACCGTTGCGACACTCATATTTGGAAATTTCCCTTCAAGTGCTTTATATATATCGTCCGCGGTTGGGTGAGTCATAGAATTTACGAGAAACTCCAAGATGGCATGGCGCTGCGGAGTAATTCGAACACCGGTTTCTTTTAAAGCATCTAAAGCGTCTTTTAGTTCGTGAGCAGCCATTTCATCATGCACCTCTCTTCAAAAATATTCTTATATTATAATCTTTATAAATAGTGTACCCCCAGAGCCGAATCTTTGTCAATTACAATCCTCTTTTTTACCTATTCTTCTTTACAAAAAAGACCGGCATGTTTGCCGATCTCATCCTGTGATGATATTAAGCGTGAGCTTTCAGTTCCTCAAGCGCTTCTTCTACGTGGTCTTTCACCTTGACTTTTCGCCATTCTTTCACAAGCGTTCCTTCTTTATTAATAAGAAACGTTGAACGTTCAATGCCCATGTATTCTTTGCCAAAGTTCTTTTTCAGCTTCCATACCCCAAAGGCTTCAGACAATTTCTGTTCATCGTCTACAAGAAGCAGGAACGGTAAATCATGTTTTTCTTTAAACTTTTGGTGTTTGTCCTGACTGTCTGGGCTTACGCCAATAATAACGGCATCTAATTCTGCAAAGCTTTGATGGCGATCGCGGAAATCACATGCTTCTGTTGTACAGCCTGGTGTCATATCTTTTGGATAGAAATAAAGGACAATATGTTTTCCTTTAAAGTCAGAAAGCTTTACTTTCTCCCCGTTGTCACCGGTTAATTCTATTTCAGGTACTTGCTGTCCAATTTCGATTGTCATGACACAATCCCTCCAACCTATTTTTTAAATAGCCTATCCAATTTTGAGACGATATTCAACTAAGGACGCTTGCATCGGCATGTTAAAATAATGATAGACGACGTGATACGTTGAGATAGGAGGCTATTTATGAAATTCACAGAATCAGAAAAATTACATCAAGAGGCGCTGGAGCATATTGTTGGAGGTGTCAACAGCCCGTCTCGTTCATATAAGGCAGTAGGCGGCGGTTCACCCGTTGCTATGGAAAGAGGAGCAGGCGCTTATTTTTGGGATGTTGATGGAAACCGCTATATTGATTACCTGGCAGCATACGGTCCAATTATTACAGGACATGCCCATCCGCATATTACAAAAGCCATTACAAAAGCGGCTGAAACAGGTGTCCTTTACGGAACGCCAACGAAGCATGAAGTCACTTTTGCTAAAATGCTGAAGGAAGCCATGCCTGCTTTGGACAAAGTTCGTTTTGTCAATTCAGGAACAGAAGCTGTGATGACAACGATTCGTGTCGCGCGCGCATATACAGGCAGAACAAAGATCATTAAGTTTGCCGGATGCTATCACGGGCACTCTGATCTTGTGCTCGTGGCAGCTGGCTCTGGTCCTTCCACTTTAGGAACCCCTGATTCAGCAGGCGTACCAAAGAGCATCGCCAATGAAGTCATCACCGTTCCATTTAATGATATTGACAGCTACAAAGAAGCATTGGATCGATGGGGCGATGAAGTCGCAGCTGTCCTTGTTGAGCCAATTGTCGGGAACTTCGGCATCGTAGAGCCTAAGGACGGCTTCTTGCAGCAGGTCAATGACCTCACTCATGAAAAGGGCGCACTTGTGGTCTATGATGAAGTGATTACAGCTTTCCGCTTTATGTACGGAGGAGCACAGGACTTGCTTCAAGTAAAACCTGACCTCACTGCATTAGGAAAAATTATTGGCGGCGGACTTCCGATCGGCGCTTACGGCGGTAAAAAAGAAATTATGGAGCAGGTCGCTCCTCTTGGACCAGCCTATCAAGCTGGCACGATGGCAGGAAATCCTGCATCCATTCTTTCTGGTATTGCATGTTTGGAAGTGTTAAAACAAGATGGTGTTTACGATCGCCTTGATCAGCTTGGTGCTATGCTAGAAGAAGGCATTTTAGCCCATGCAAAAAAACATCAAGTAGATATTACGGTGAACCGCTTAAAAGGGGCTCTCACGATTTATTTCACAAAAGAAACCATTGTGAACTATGAACAGGCGGAAAATACGGATGGCGAAATGTTCGCCCGCTTCTTCAAATTAATGCTTTCGCAAGGGATTAACCTCGCTCCTTCTAAATATGAAGCTTGGTTCTTAACGATCGCACATACTGAAAAAGATATTTCTGAAACGCTGCAAGCTGTAGATCGTGCGTTTGAACAGTTAAAACAATCATAATAGGGTCAAAAACAGGCGTAAAAAAATGCGCCTGTTTTTTTATTTATCAGCTCTTGTTTGTCAAAAGCGTGCGAATCTGTTACATTTCTTCTCAATACCTTCTTTTGATGTTTTCATGAACTTTCAAAAATCACTTGAATATTTCGGAAGACCGCTGTATATTACTTAGTTGTTCATCAAAATATTGATAATAAATGACGAGTGATCATCTATTATCAAAAAGAAAGGAATGCAGGGACAAAACCAATGAAACTTGGAGCCCGTATTTTAAAAACTGGTATTGCCATTGTACTCGCGCTTTACCTGGCAACATGGCTTGGGTTGCCAACGCCCGTCTTCGCGGGAATTGCAGCTGTATTTGCTATCCAGCCATCTATTTATCGATCTTTTTTAACGATTGTTGATCAAGTGCAAGCCAATATTATTGGAGCAGCACTTGCCATTACGTTCGGTCTGCTTTTTGGCACAGGACCAGTCATTATCGGTTTAACCGCCGTCATGGTCATCGCCATTAATTTAAAGCTGAAGATTGAACACACGATTCCAATTGCACTTGTAACCGTCATTGCGATTTTAGAAAGTGCTGGGGATCATTTCCTTTCCTTTGCCTTAATTCGAACAGCTACTGTGGTGTTAGGAGTTCTTTCTTCATTTTTAGTGAATTTAATCTTCCTGCCGCCAAAGTATGAAACAAAGCTTGTTCATCACATTATGGAAAATACGGAGGAGATTTTAAAATGGATCCGTCTGAGCTCCAGACAGTCTACTGATCATTCCACTTTAAAGGATGACATCGATCAAATAAAAGAACGCATGATCAAATTAGATCACATTTACTTGTTATACAAAGAGGAACGAAGCTATTTAAAGAAAACAACCTATGTAAAATCAAGAAAGCTCGTTTTGTTCAGACAGGCCATTATGACATCGAATCGTGCTCTGTACTTGCTGAAAAAGCTTCATAAATTAGAAAATGAAATTCATTTGATGCCAGAGCATTTTCAGGAAAGCTTAACGGATGAGATTGATTATTTACTGTATTGGCATGAGCGGACCTTGATGAAGTTTGTCGGAAAAATGAAGCCGCAGGACGATGAATTTCAAAACGAATGCTCTCTTCGCCTTGAAACGTTAACGAAATCATTTATCCAGCATCAGCAAAACCAAGAAAACGACTTGCTCGATTACAATATGCTGAATGTCATGTCCAGCATCATCGAATACCGTGATGAACTAGAGCATTTAGATACATTGATTACAAGCTTCCAGACGTATCACCCAAAAGACAGTGAAATTGAGACAGATGAAAAAGAAGCATAAATAGAAAAGGACGATTCCTAGAATCGGTCTTAGATTGTTGACAAAGGGCTAAAATGATCTTGATTTTAGCCCTTTGTCTTCTTTTCACCGAGATAGAAAACCTTTGCAGCCCTAGGAGGGACGAGTACCTGAGCGGAGCAAATTGAACATTCGTGAGCACCGGCACGCAGGACTGACACCGAATGCGAGGGTTTGTCTGCGCGCTGAGACCGATTCCAAGAATCGGTCTTATTTTATTTTCTTCATTTTAGGATCCAGTGTGTCTCTTAATCCATCTCCCATCAGGTTAAAGCCCAAAACTGTCAGCATGATCGCTACACCTGGGAAAATTAATGTCCAGGGGGCTTGAACGAGATAAGGTCTCGCATCGGCGAGCATTTTCCCCCACTCTGGGCTTGGTGCCTGTGCACCCAATCCTAAAAAGCCTAAAGCCGCTGCCTCGATAATCGCCGTTCCGATCGCAAGCGTCGCCTGTACGATGACCGGCACCATACTATTTGGCAGAATGTGACGCAGCACGATGCGGCGGTGTGACATCCCAATCGCCTTTGCTGCCAGCACGTATTCTTCTTGTTTAATACTCAGCACTTTTGAACGAACGAGCCGTCCAAAGGTTGGGACATTAATGATCGCAATGGCAATAAGGGCATTTTGTAAGGAGGGGCCTAAGATGGAGACAATCGCAATCGCTAGTAGAATACTAGGAAAAGCGAGTAAAATATCAAACAATCTTGAGATCACAGCATCTAGCAATCTTCCGCCATAGCCTGCTATCAATCCAAGCAGTGTGCCTAAAATGACAGACCCGAGAACCGAGAAGAAACCAACCCATAAGGAAATCCGAGCTCCATGCACAACTCTTGAAAATATATCTCTGCCGAAATCATCTGTACCAAACCAGTGCGCAGCTGAAGGGGCGCTAAATCGCTCACCGAGAGATTGTTCATTGATCCCATAAGGAGCAATGAGCGGTGCGAATATCGCTAGGATGAGAAATAAAAAGACAATCACACTGCCAATGACCGCCAGCTTATGCTGAAAGAACTGCTTCATCGATTCAAGAATCAATGATTGAGAGCGTTCTTCTTTTGGTTGAGGTGGTTCAAGCTCTTTTTGCGCTTCCATGTGTTGTCACTCTCCTTCCCTAATATTTAATCCTTGGATCAATGACCGCATACAAGATGTCCACAATGAAATTGATCAGGACAAATATCAGCGCAACGACGAGAATGCCTGTTTGAATGACTGGATAATCACGATAGCTGATGGCGTCATATATATACCGCCCAATGCCGGGCCAAGCAAAAATGGTCTCTGTTAAAATGGCTCCGCCAAGTAAGAGGCCTGTTTGAAGACCAATAATCGTTAAGATCGGAATGAGCGCATTTTTCAGCCCATGCTGATAAATGATGAAAAATGAACGTACCCCTTTTGCTTTTGCTGTTCGAATAAAGTCTGAATGAAGCACTTCCAGCATACTAGCCCTCGTAATCCTCGCTATTATCGCAGCAGGAATGGTTGCAAGAGCTGTACTTGGTAATATCAAATGCTTGATGCTGTCAATGAATTGATCAAACCGTCCTTGTAAAAGCGTGTCCAGCGTATGGATATAGGTGATCGATTCCACTGGATTCCTTACGTTTTCACGGCCCGTTGTTGGCAAAATACCTAATTCGATCGAAAACAGCCACTGCCCCATTAAGCCTAACCAGAAAATCGGCATGGACACTCCTATGAGTGCAATAAACATCGCGACATAATCAAAGAAAGAATGCTTAAACCAAGCACTAATGATTCCTGCATTCACTCCCACAACAATCGCCAGCACCATGGCAAAAAAGGTCAATTCTAACGTCGCAAATAAGTAAGGCTTCATTTCCTGGGCAATAGCCGCTCCTGTTCGTATCGAAGTCCCTAAATCCCCTTTTAAAAGGCCCAGCATGTAATGTCCGTATTGAACATACCACGGCTGGTTTAAACCGAGCTGGATGGTTAACTGTTCTACTGCCTCTTTCGTTGCCCGCTGCCCTAAGATGACCTGTGCTGGATTCCCTGGAATAAACCGAATAATTGAAAACACGACCAATGTCATTCCGATCAGTACTGGGATGAGCATTCCTGCCCGCTTCATACAATAAGCAAACAAACAGCTTTCACCGCCTTTTTCTTTGTTTGAATAAGGGAGATACAAGATCTCCCTTATTTGCTTATTCGAAATACACGTCAGTCAAAGCTTCTGAACCAGTTGGATGCGGCTGGTAACCTTTTAAATCACTAGATGCTGCAAGCATTGGGATCGAATGCACCAATGGAATCCAAGGTGCTTCATCATGAATGATTTCTTGTGCTTTTTTATACAGCTCATTTCGTTTCTTTTGATCTGTGTCTGTCTGCGCTTCAATGAGAATGTCGTGCATTTTATCGTTTTCGAAGAATGTATAGTTGTTGCCGCCAATGCTGTCTTTGTCCAAAAGTGTGTAGATGAAATTATCAGGATCGCCATTGTCCCCTGTCCAGCCTAATAAGAACACATCGGCTTCCCCTTTACTTGCCTTATCTAAATAAGTCGCCCAGTCATATGTCACAATTTCTGCTTTGACGCCGACCTTTTCAAAATTTGATTGAATGACTTCTGCTACCTTCATCCCATCTGGCATGTATGGACGCGGTACAGGCATCGCCCAAAGCTTGATACGAAAGCCGTCAGGAAAGCCCGCTTCTTTTAATAGTTCCTTCGCTTTTTCAGGATCATACGGATATGGATCAATGTCGTCATTGTAGCCTTCTAAAGCTGGCGGAAGAGGATTTTTTGCTGGCTCGGCAAGTCCGCCATAAAATGACTCAATGATGGATTCTTTATCGACCGCATAATTGAGCGCCTGACGAACGAGCTTGTTATCAAGCGGCTTTCTTGTGACGGTCAGTCCGATATAGCCTACGTTCATTGATGGTCTCTCAATGAGCTGGAGTGCTTTGTCGGTTTTAATGCCATCTAAATCTGACGGATTCACACCATCCATCAAATCGATTTCGCCTGTTTTCAGGGCATTTAACCGAGCAGAGTTTTCTGGAATGGAACGAAAGATGATTTGATTCAGTTTTGGTTTATCCTTCTGCCAGTAATCCTCGTTCTTTTCTAACACAATACGGTCGTTTTGCTTCCACTCCTTAAACTTGAATGGTCCTGTTCCCACTGGATTCTCGCGAAATGAATCGCCGCTTTTTTCAACAGCCGCAGGACTTGCAATGCCAAACGGTGACATGGCAATGTTTTTAAGGAATGTCGCCTGTGGGCGCTTTAGCTGAAATTCAACTTCATGCTCACCTTTGACGATGATGTCTTTAATGACATGTCCTTTATCTTTTTTATAGCCGCCAAACATGCCATAGTAAGGAAATTTTTCTGCATCACCATTCATCCAGCGGTCAAAGTTGAATTTCACTGCTTTTGCGTTAAAGTCTGTGCCATCGTGAAATTTCACACCTTCTCTCAAGTAGAACGTGTACGATTTTCCGTCCTTTGCTACATCCCAGTCTGTTGCGAGACCGGGGTGGATGGTCGTGTCTTTCTCACCATAATTCAGTAGCTTTTCAAATATATTCTCTGTGACCTTGAAGGTTTCGCCTTCTGTCGTTGTGATCGGATCAAGTGAAGTGGAATCTCCTCCTCTGCCAAATACGAGGGTGTCTTTTGTTGCTTTTTCTTCTGATGACGGAGCGGACGAACATCCCCCTAAAAAGAGTGCAAGTGCCAGCACAAAAATGAAACTACTGAATAACCATTTCTTCATCATTGTGTTCCTCCTTTTGATATAAGTAACACGCCGCCGCGTGCCCCGGTTCCTCCTCATACAAAGAAGGAACGGCTTTCAGGCATTTCTCCCACCTTTTTGGACACCTTTTGTAGAAAGGACAGCCGCCTTCTATCGTCATTGTGGACTCTTCTACTGACACATCTTGCGTCTCTAGCACGTGATTCATATGTGGAATGGATTTCAGAAGCAGCGACGTATAGGGATGAAGCGGGCTGTGAAACACGTCTTCAGCAGGCCCCATCTCGACAATTCGGCCAGCATACATGACTGCGATTCGGTCGCTCATATACCTGACAACGCCAAGATCGTGAGAAATAAACAGATACGTCAGAGAAAGCGTCTTTTGCAATTCAAGCATCAAATTCAAAATTTGTGCTTGAACGGATACATCTAAAGCAGAAACTGGTTCATCGGCAATGACAAGACTTGGATGGGTAATGAGTGCTCTAGCGATACCAATACGCTGCCTTTGTCCGCCGCTGAATTGGTGCGCATAACGTTCCCCGTAGGAAGGATCAAATCCGACAATGTGCAGCATCTCTTTTACCCGCTTTCGTCTATCTGCTTTCGTCCCATGTTTATGAACAATCAGCGGTTCCTCTAAAATATCTTTGATTTTCATTCGTGGATTTAATGAAGCATATGGATCTTGAAAAATCATTTGAATGTCTTTTCTGAAAGAACGCATGTCTCGTTCTTTCAGAAGAGTGACTTCTTGCCCTTTCAGTTGAATAGAGCCTGACGTCGGTTCAGTCAATCTCATTAAGCTTTTGCCAAGTGTTGATTTCCCGCAGCCTGATTCACCGACAATGCCAAGCGTTTCCCCCTCCTTCACGTGAAAGGACACTTGATTTAAAGCCAGAGTCGAATGTTTGTGTTTTGAAAAAAAAGCAGCAGTGTCATACCGTTTTGTCAGCTGGTTCACTTGCAAGAGTGGATGACTCAGTGTCTTCTCCTCCTTCCATTAGAAAACATGCGACGCGGTGATCCTGTTCAATGGATTGTAAGGCTGGATCTTTTTCAAGACATTGCGCCATTTGATAAGGGCAGCGTGGTGCAAATTGACAGCCGGACCGAATGGCTCCCGGCTTAGGTACATGACCTGCAATAGAGATGAGCTTTTCTTTTTTCTCTTTAAACGATGGAACTGAGGCGAAAAGACCTTTTGTGTAGGGATGCAGAGGTTTTTGAAAAATACGGTCAACGGTTCCTTCTTCTACAATTCGACCGGCATACATAATCATGACTCGCTGGCATATTTGCCGCACAACGCCTAGATCATGGGTAATAAATAAAATAGCGGTGTCCATCTCTTCGTTCAGCTTTTTGAGCAGGCGAAGGATTTGCGCTTGGATGGTCACATCAAGTGCAGTTGTTGGTTCATCTGCGATCATGAGCTTTGGATGGCAAAGCATCGCCATCGCAATCATGACTCGCTGGCGCATGCCGCCTGATAATTCATGCGGGTATTTTTTAAGTAACGATTCGGCTTGCTTCAATCCGACTGTCTGAAACAGATCAACCGCCTTCGCTTTTGCTTCTTTCTGACCGATTGCTTGATGTGTGAAAAGGGCTTCCGTCATTTGTTTCCCGATGGTCATTAATGGGTTCAGAGAGGTCATTGGCTCTTGGAAAATCATCGAAATGTCATTTCCTCTTATCTCTCGCCACTGTTTTTCTGAAAGCGACAGCAGGTTTTGCCCTTCGAATTGAACTTCACCCGTTGTGTCTGTTTGCTGGTTCAGTCCCATTAATGACATAGATGTGATACTTTTCCCGCAGCCAGATTCGCCAACAATTCCTAAGGTTTCTCCTTTTTGAATCGAGAACGATATGTGATGGACGATGGGTACTTTTTGCTTTTTTTGCTGAAATGCAATGGACAGCTGTTTGACATCTAGCAGCACGTCTTGTTCTTTCACATATTCACCACCCCGTCATACTTTTTAAAATTGTATTGAGACAAGCTGGGAAATATGTCATGTTTTTGACAAGCATAAAAAAGCCTATCCGCTAGAATCGGATAGGCTTCTACTAATTTAATGTTTGAATGGTAAATAGATGGCGATAGTGGCTGTCTCGGTTCATTAATTCTTCGTGTGTTCCTTTTTCCACAATCTCGCCTTGTTCGATGACCACAATGAGGTCAGCATGAGTAATCGTCGATAAGCGGTGCGCGACAATAAAGGTTGTGCGGTCCTTCGCTAGCTTTTGCATCGCTTCTTGAATGTAATGCTCACTTTCTAAATCAAGTGCAGACGTTGCTTCATCTAAAATCAAAAGCGGTGGATTTTTAAGAAAGACCCTAGCTATTGAAATCCGTTGTTTTTGACCGCCTGACAGCTTCACGCCCCGTTCTCCTACCTTCGTGTCATACCCTTCAGGAAGAGACATAATAAAATCATGGGCATTTGCCGCTTTTGCAGCCGAAACGATTTTTTCAAAAGATGCTTCTGGATCTCCAACCGCAATATTTTCTTTAATCGTGTCACTGAATAAGAATGTATCCTGCAGCACCATTCCGACTTGATTTCGAAGGCTTCTTGCTTTGTACTCTTTTATATCGATGCCGTCAATTTCAAGTGACCCGTTTGTCACATCATAAAACCTTGGAATTAAGCTGACGAGTGTCGATTTCCCTCCACCGCTCATTCCTACAAGTGCAACCGTTTGTCCTTTTTCTACTTTCAAGGAGACATTGTGCAGAATCTCTTCCTGCGTGTGTTCATAACGAAACGACACATTTTTAAATTCGACCTCTCCTTTTAAATGATCGGCTTCTTTAGCATTCGGCCGATCTGTGACCTCATATGGCTCATCAATAAATTCAAAGATACGATCCATTGACGCCACCGACTGAGTTAAAGTCGTGGATGAGTTAATGAGGCGGCGAATCGGGTTGTACATCCGGTCAATATAACCGACAAAGGCAATCATGGTCCCGATCGAAAGTGATCCATTAATGACGGTGTAGCCAGCAAATGCAATGATTAATAGCGGTGCAATGTCAGTGATGGTATTGACGACGGCAAATGTTTTAGCGTTCCAATTCGTGTGATTAATCGCTTTGTTTAAGAAATTTTTGTTTTCATCATGAAAATGTTCTTGTTCATATTCTTCAATGGCAAAGCTCCGAATGACTGGCATTCCTTGTACCCGCTCATGCAGATGCCCTTGCACTTCAGCCAGCGCCTGCGACCGCTCTTTTGTCAGCTTGCGGAGCCTGCCGTAAAAATACTTCACTGCAAACGCATATAGCGGAAAAATAATGACAGACACGATGGTGAGTTTGATGTCCAGAGTACACATAATGGCGATCACGATCAGCACGGTCATCAAATCCAGCCAAATGTTCATAAGACCTGTGATGACAAACTCTTTTGTCTGCTCCACATCGTTGATGACTCTAGAAATGATTTCTCCTGTTCTCGTGTTGGCATAATAACGAAGGCTGAGCTTTTGAATATGCGAAAACAGCTTTTCCCGAATATCAAACAATACCTTACTGCTTGTCCACTGCGCATAGTATTGTCTATAGTATTCAACAGGCGGCCTCATCACTAAAAATAAGACGAGCATGATTCCCATAATGATTAATAGAGATGATGTCTTTTCTTCAGCCGACCCCGAGCCTTGAATAACATCATCAATGACATACTTTAAAAGCAGAGGCAATGTTAAGGGAATCGAGAACTTGATCATCCCGATGACCATTGTCAATGCAATCTGTTTTTTATACGGTGTAACAAAAGCCATGTAGCGTTTAATGACCCCCATGTAAATCTCCTTCCCAATCTATCAGTGCCTCTTATCCGTACGCAATCAAAAACCTGTTAGCCTAAAAAGCCAAACAGGTTTTTTTGATGCTCTTGCTTATTTTGTATAATGTAAAAAACGTTCATACCACATATCCACAAATTCAGGAGCAAACGGACCTTTCCGCTGGTGAATCCAGTGCAATAATGTATTCAGATGCTCTCTTAAGATACTATCGATTTCCTTTGGATAATTCATCTGCCTCTTATGATCTGCATATTCATCCTCATCCAAAATATTGTACGTCATGTCTGGAAAGACTTTGACATCTAAATCGTAATCAATATACTTGATTGCTTCTTCATCTGTCGCAAAAGGAGAGCTGATGTTGCAGTAATAATATACGCCATCATCTCTAAGCATCCCAATTACATTAAACCATTGTTTTGCATGGAAATAGCAAATAGCCGGTTCTCTCGTCATCCAAGTACGGCCATCGGATTCAGTCACCATTGTTCGGTCGTTTGCGCCAATGATACACAATTCCGTTGCTTTCAGAATGGTGGTTTCATTCCAAATCCTGTGGATCAAGCCATTGTGTTTATAGCTTTGAATTTGGATGGTTTCTCCTTCCTTGGGATAGCCCATATTTTCTCCCCTACTTTCTATAACAAACAAACCTAACAGTCCAAAGACCTAATTTCCCAACTAAACATGTCTCTATTATATTATACCGTTACATCATTAAAAAATGAAATGAAAAAGCCATTCAACCCAATTGAACGGCACACTGTCTTACATCACGGTTGAACTCTTTTCCATCTGCTTATATGAATTGATGACCTCTTCTGTCTGTTTTGTAAACAAGGTTTGGACTTTTTGCAGTTCCACACGTTTCTGTTTGATTTGATCACAAAGCCTATGCCACTCTTCTTTTTTTTCATCCTGCAGCAATTGTTTTTCTGTTTCTAAGCATAGATCGAGTTCTCCCTGTATATCGAGCAACTGATCCATGAGCTGCATTTGTTCTTTGACAAGCTGATCAAAATCAGACATCTAACTCCTCCCTTTGATTCGATTCCACTTTTTGTCTGTATACCATTTCTTGAAAGATCGTGGAAATCCTTTGACTGTTTATGTAGAGGTTTTACAGATTTTGTCGGATGGTGGTGAGTGGCAAAAAGAAAAGCACTTCATTCGTAGATGAAGTGCTTTCCTCTGTTTCAGTGATTAGCTGTTTTGTTGTTTGTTTTGCTCAGCTTTTTGGTTGTGTTTTTTTACTTGCTGTGCGTCAGTCTCGCTAGCAAATTCAGTACCATATTGACCTTGAGCAGAAGCTTGGTTTTGTTTTTTCACTTGTTGTGCGTTTGTTTTGTTTTGTTGTTGATCCATCATTATCACCTCCACGCACATTAATTTGTGCAGAAGGTGTACATCCTATTCATGATTTTTTAAACAAGCAAAGAACGTCCGCCATCCACAATAATGGTCTGGCCTCTAATCATGTCTGCTTTTCCTGATACAAGGAATTCCACGCTGTCGACCATGTCTTTAATTTCCACCATTCGGCCGGCAGGTGTGTTTTTCTTCGCATCTTCTAAAAGCTCTTCCCGGTTCGGGAAATGTTTTAGAGCATCTGTATCGATCGCGCCGCCTGATACTGCGTTCACGACAATATTTTTTTGTGACAGCTCAACGGATAGGTAACGCGTTAAAGCTTCTAGTGCTGCTTTTGATACGCCGACTACTGTGTAATTTTCAAGGTAGCGGATGGAGCCTAGTGAGCTAATGCTGACGATATGTCCGCCGCCGTTTTTCTCCATTAATTTCGCCGCTTCTTGTCCGCAGAATAACAAGGCTTTCGCATTGATATTCATTGTCCAGTCCCAATGGTTTTCTTCAAGGTCCATGATTGGGCGCTGAACGCCAGACGCCGCATTGTTGACAAATATATCTAAACGGCCAAAGGTTTCATCGATTTGCTGAAACATGTCTTTGATTTTCTCAGGCTGACCAACATTGGCTTTCACGACCAATGTTTTCACGCCCATCGCTTCAATTTCTTCCGCTGTTTCAAGTGCGGCTTTTTTGCTTCTCGCATAGTTAATGACAATGTCATATCCTTTTTCAGCTAGGCGAAGGGCAACTTCTTTCCCGACACCTCTACTGCTGCCTGTAATTAATGCACATTTACGTTGACTCATTATGGTTCATCTCCTGATTTGAATAGTTTTTGTTCATTCGCTTCACACTAATAGGAAAGTTCCTATTAGGAGGTTACATTCATGTATGTCGGACGCGATTTAAGCCAGCTTGGCATGATGTCCAAGGATCAATGGAAAGATACTGAGCTTGCTTATTTTCATCATGCTTTCCAACAAATTTTACCTTATTTAAACGAAGAAGGGCAATCTAAGTATCGAGAAATTATTTCAGAAATCGAAGACCGCGGGGGTCTGCACAGAAATGAAGCTGATTATACCCACGGTACAACGGTTAAATACGACTAGGCTCTTCAAGTGCCAGCTTCCATATTTTTTGGTGTGAGACTGGCAAAGCATACGCCTCAAATTCTTCTCGTGTGACTTTTTTTAATGCAGTGTCATCAGATACAGACGTGACACGTCCAAAGAAAACAGAAATATTCCAGATGAGGTGGGTAAATACATGCTGAATGGTGCCTTCTAAATCACCAAGCTCTGCTTGTACACCTGCCTCCTCTTTTAAGAAATCCATTAGCTGCTCTTTTTCCGTTTTTCTTCCCTTTATGGTTTCCAAGTTAGGGAATTCCCATAAATTCGCAAGAAGGCCTGTACTTGGCCGCTTATGAATATAGAGGTTGCCTGCGTCATCAAATAACACCGCTGCTGCCATTGATTTTGCAGTCGGTTTTTTCTTTTTGCTTTTCACTGGGAGCTCATGCTGAACGCCTTCCTCCAGTGCCGAGCAATGCATGTTCACAGGGCAAATAAGGCAGGCAGGAGATGTTGGGGTGCAGATGAGCGCACCAAGCTCCATCAGCCCTTGATTGAATTCTGACGGCTTTTCCCGGGAAATGAGCTGATCCACCGCAAACTCGAAAATGTTTCTCGTTTTTGGTTTTGCAATATCATCCCATATGGACAAAATACGAGAAATGACCCTCATGACGTTGCCGTCTACCGCAGGGTACGGCTTGTTATAGGCGATGCTCAGCACTGCGCCGCTCGTATATGGGCCTACACCTTTGAGCTTTGAAAATTGCTCTTTCGTATCAGGGACAACGCCACCATAGGATTCATAGACTTCTTTCACAGCTGCCTGTAAATTACGCACTCTTGAGTAGTAGCCAAGACCTTCCCATGCTTTCATGACCTTTTCTTCATCAGCTAGAGCGAGATCCTTCACCGTCGGGAATTGCTCCATAAACCGATTGAAGTACGGAATGACCGTATCCACTCTCGTTTGCTGGAGCATCACTTCTGATACCCAGACGCGGTATGGATCTTGATTTTCACGCCATGGTAATGTTCGTTGTTCTTTTTCATACCAATCAATTAAATCATGCTGAAAGCCCGCAATATCTTTGCGGTCCAGCTTTTCTTGAATGTCTTTCATATCTATACTCCTTCTTATTGAACCGAGGGCTAACATTCTGAAAAGAACCTTATTTGTTGTATACTGTTTGTAGATACGTTAACATGTTACATTAAATCAGAACAAAGCAAAAGTGATTTTGCACATAGTCTTGAAAGAAGACGTATACTTTGTATGATTGTTCCTAAGCATGACAACTAGGAGGTAATCAATTGGACACTGGTACTCATGTAGTAATGGGCATTTCTCTTGGGGGACTTGCACTATTAGATCCAGCCGTCAGCGCTGATCCACATATGGCACACGCCGTGATGATCGCGACCATCGCCGGCTCCCAAGCACCAGACATTGATACTGTGCTAAAACTAAAAAATAATGCGGTTTATATAAGAAATCATCGAGGGTTTACTCATTCCATTCCGGCTGTACTGTTCTGGTCATTGCTGATTCCGGCTGTGCTTTTCCCATTTGTGCCGGGGGCGGATTTACTTCACCTTTGGTTATGGACACTATTAGCCGTCGTGCTTCATGTGTTTGTCGATATATTCAATGCATACGGCACACAGGCCATTCGTCCATTTTCAAAGAAGTGGGTAGCGCTTGGGATTATTAACACGTTTGATCCGTTTATCTTTTTTACACACCTTGTCGCTATTGTCGTTTGGGCGATTGGCGGGCATCCCGGCTATACGTTTATTACGCTGTATGCGGTGATTTTCTGTTATTATATCGTCAGGGTGATCATGCAGCTCCAGATCAAACGTCAGTTGCGTGCACGATTCGATGAAATTGAAGACATTATTATTTCGCCTACGATGAAGTTCAGACAATGGCGCATTGCCGTGAAATGTAAATCTTCTTTCCATGTTGGACGCAGTATGAATGGAGAGGTTGTCATTTTAGACACCTTTAACCGTGTGCCGGTCCCTGATACTGAAATTATGAAAATTGCCAAACAAGATGAAAACATTTCAGCCTTTCTCTCCTTCTCTCCTGTCTACCGGTGGGAAGTAGATAAATACAAGGATCATTATGAAGTGCGGTTCATTGATTTGCGCTACCGCAGCAAAGGTCACTATCCTTTCGTCGCGATCTGCCATATCGACATGGACCACCAAATCAAAAATTCCTATACCGGCTGGATTTTCAGTGAAGAAAAACTGCAAAAAAAATTAAGACTCGGCTCTGTGTGAGCGAGTCTTTTTTTGTTGTGTAGGGCTTGGATTTAGGGGGAAGTACATTATTTTGAATTTATGTAATTCGCAGAAACAGTGATCTATGCACTTATGTTGAGTGCGACTAAATACTTTGCTGATGGAATAAGAGACCAGTTATTTCAATCCACGCACTCATGTAGAGTGCGACTGGAAGCGGGGCGGAGCGGATGAACCAGCCAAAAATTTCAATACACGCACTCATGTAGAGTGCGACGCTAACTGTACATGATTCGAAATTTGGAGAAAATTTCAATCCACGCACTCATGTAGAGTGCGACTGCGATTTCTGCCCTAATTATAACATTTTGTAGGGAATGATAGCCAAAACCCTCAATTTTCTATATGGAATTTTGTTTTCACCTCTAAATAATATACATTTTTTCTCAATGTTGTCGAATAAAAAGGTGCGAATGCCCCAGGGATTTTATGTTCTCCTCACATTCGCACCGAATATTTCTTAACCCTATTTAATTAAAAACTATTGCTCTTGAAAATCATACCTATTTTCACTGTTTCATCAACAGACTTGAATCCATTTAAACATATGACTACTGAGTAAGTCATGTTTTTCATACCTATATCAAGCGCAATTGTCAATATATCTTTAAAGCTATCTACTGACGAGAATTTCCATCCTCACACTCATATAGAGTGCGACAAACTGTAGTGAATCCATACAAAGCAGGTCCAGTATTTCAATCCACGCACTCATATAGAGTGCGACTTATTATGACGTGCCTCTGATCAAGGCCAGTATATTTCAATCCACGCACTCATATAGAGTGCGACTTGCTGTCGCTGGGTTGATGGGAGGACTTGGATAATATTTCAATCCACGCATTCATGTAGAGTGCGACGCGAAGAGACTGAGAGACTCCTGGAAATTGCAAATTTCAATCCACGCACTCATGTAGAGTGCGACTGCAATTTCCGCCCTATTTATAACATTTTTTAGGGAATGAGCGTCAAAACCCTTAAGTTTCTATATAGGAATTAAGTTTTCACCCCTAAAAAATATACATTCTTTCTCATTTTTGTCGAATGAAACGGTGCGAATGTTCCAGGGATTTTATGTTCACCTCACATTCGCACCAAGTTTCATGAAATGACGTCGTCCATTTTAAGTCTTCCATAACCTGCATTTGTTTTAGCACCGATTCCTTCGTGTTCTAAAGCGCCTAGTAAGATGGTTTTGGCGAGTTCGAGCCATTCCGCATCTTCTGATAGATTCTTTTTTGTTTTCAATAGAAGTTGAAAGCGGCCGTTGACCACCGTTAAGAAATGAATAGGTGTTGGTGAGTCATCGTCTCGAGGGGCTGGAACACTTCCCTCTTTGTTCATCTTATCTAGCTTGACACTGTTGTAGTCTGAATGATGTGGTGTCATCACATCTACTTTGAATGCTTCCTTTACTGTCTCAGGCATCATGAGCGCATCATGAAATTCGATCATGCCGGCACGTTCGTTTGTTCCAAACAATGTGTTGTAATCACTACCACCTTGTTTTAGTTCTTCAAAGTTTTCACCTAATACAGAATGGGCATAATGAGAGGCTACACCTTTTAAAGCTGTTCCTGGTAAATAAGGAACGCCGTATATCGGGTGTAATAACAATCCCGTTTCAAGTACACCCTCTCCTCCATGTCCAATGACTAACGGCGATATGGACTTGACTAAGCATGTGGGGTTCGTATCGGTATAATATCGCTCCACAAATTTTTCATACAGCAAGTGATTGTATTTTTCCCACTGTTCTTGATGCAGCTCTATCACATTTTCATAAAATGACTGCTTCTTCGCACTGTCCTTTATGATGTCCGACAATGTAGAACCACCAATCTCCCATTTGCTTTTGTTTAAGGTTAATGACAGATTCATTGGATGTCCTCCACATTTTCCGCCCCTTGTTCCACCTTTAAAATAGATTCCGCATATCTTTTTAACCAAACAGATGCACTTAAAGCTTGTCTTGATTTGATTAAGTAATTTCGATTAGAAGCTGACCAATCTCCTTGTATATCTAGTGTTTCTTTTATATCCTGAACGAATTGTTGATAAGCATTTCCTTTTTTTGATTTTGCTTCAAAAAATGTAATGGTGAGCCTTAACCCATTTGTTAAGATCATTGAGGCGAATCTGTGACAGAGTTGACCATATTGATTTGAGAAATTCTCCTCATTCGTTTTGGCATTCATCACATGTTGATACGCTTTCTCAGCATAATGATGCTGAATGAGTTTCATGATCCCTCCCCTCCTGTCATACGCCAGGATACTCTTCCTTTACCTACGTTTGTGTTTCCGCCTAATTGAAGATGCATCTGTTTTTCTAGTTGATTTAAAAGTTGATGTCTAACAGATAAATCATTGCTTCCATCGACACGATCACACCACATGAGCCCATAAAATATGGCTTCTGCTGGTACATACTCTTCATACCAGAGAGCACCTTTACTAACTGTTCGGGTTTCATGATCAATTCTAATACGAGGTGTCACTTCAGAATTCATAGTGACAATGTATTGAAAAACGTCATCACTTACAATCACAAATCGTTCTATCCAAAGAGTTTGTGATTGTTTATCGTCGAATAAAAGTTTGGCCATCTTTTTAGCAAAATCGGTTAGTTGTTGAGATTTTTTGGCTGCCCCTTGGAATTCACCTAGATATAATTCGTCATTCTCTACTAATTTAGAATTCATGGTGACTAGTGTGCTTGATTCTTCTATGAGATCAGGGATATCCAGTGATACGCCTAATGCTTTTGCATCGCGGGCTAATCTTTTCAATATGAGTGGACTTGCCACATATCCAAATGTACCGTATCTACTCGCCACCGGGAATGAAAATAACCGGCCATCTGTCATGACGACTGCTCCTGCGCTTCCATCTTGATCTCCTTGTGTACCAAATACTTGTTGTACGAATGTGTCTTGTCCTTTCGCGCGATAATGTTCACGCTGCACACCTTTGATACTGCTTCCAGGTATAATCGGCCATTCTGTGACTTTTTCTCGTTGAATGGGCATATCAATCACGCCAACTCCTTCACCCGCTCCAATATGAAGGGGGGATAAACAATGTATCCAAAACCAACGGCTTGCTTCCATCGTCTCACTCCTCTTATTCATTCGGTTTCCATGTTCCCCAAAGTGCTAACCCGCAGCCATCTTCACGATCAAACGCTTCTTTGCGCCGGTTACGATCAGATACTGATTGAAGCCACATTTTTTCGGCCAGTTCTGCTGGATCTCCTTCTTCTACTGTAAAGAAGTAAACACTACCTGCGGGGACTAAGCGGCGTATTGCTTTTTCACGCCCTTTGTCTTTATTTGCTAAACTCCATCCAGAGATAGGCTGCCAATGTGGAACAGAGGCCCAAACCAATTTCAGTCGTACATTTGTATCAAATAGTGGTTTTGACATGAGCTGTTCATCCAGCCATCCGGGCTGCCATCCTTTACTGAAATAAGCGGGTGTCGCCAATATCATGCGAACATACGGCTTGTTTTTGAGCGATTCTTTAATAGCATCCGGACATGTCCAATCTTGTTGGTATACATGTGGCCGGTCTTCTATATGAGCCAGCCGCCGTTCACCACCGATTGGGTGAATGCCTGAGAAAGGCTTTAATTCTTCTGACTCTTCAGTAGATAACTCTATTCCTGCCTCCAGTTTAAAGTCATCTGGGAATAAGAGCGATTCTGTTGAAAATAGATGCTGATCTTTTGCCTTTTTACTGCCAGTTTCCACCTCAATTTGTGTTCGTTCCTGACGCTGTAATGCTGGAATAAATGCAGGTGGTGTTTCCTTTTTGAAAGAATGATTTTCCTTCTGCATGTATTGATATTCAGTCAAGGCTTCCTTCACCTGACTCTCATTCACTGCGTCTGTCAGCCAGTTCACCATCCACTTTAGTGATACAAAAGCAGGCGACGATTTCATTTTTTTACGAGCACCAGCTCCAATTGGTGGCCATAATGCCTCACTAAAACGGCCTGTTTTTCCTGTACCAAAAAAGCCCTGTCCTTCCGACATCATTGGCTTCGGTCTCACTTGATACATGCTATACTCATCATCAAATAACTCAAGGTCATGAGGCATTGGCACATATAAATGATCATGCCAGCGATATAAAGGACCTCGCACAAGAGATTTTGAATAATAAGAAAGTGGCGTAGTGTGTTTGATTGATTGTCGTTTCTTCGCTAGAGCTGTACGAAGTGTTCCTGCGACCACACTCGGCGGAACATCGTTTAATGAACGCGCCCGTATACCCGGTACACTTTGAAATGGGCGTGCATCACGAATAAGCAGCGGATCAAGCGGTTGAATGTGAAACCATCTTTCAGGCATGTCCACTTACCTCCTCTAGTTGAAGAGCAATGATCATACATTCAGCGATTGTATGTAATTCTTCTAATGTATTCTTCTTCGGTATATACTTCGCAATCAATTGATCGATCCACTCTTTCGTTTCTTGCTCTGTTTTTGCTTCCGTTTTCTTTTTGAATGCAAGACGTCTTATCTCTAGTGGAATGAGTTCATCTAAAATTTCCGGCTGTTTTCTAAAAGAAGACTGTTCGTATGTTTGATACAACTCTCGTAAGCCATATGCAAAGCCATTCGTGAAATAAGACTGTTTTAACCACGCCGTCATCTCTTGGATAGAGGCCACTGGATCTATTTGAAATGAGACTGAGATATTCATTGTGTCTCCTCCGCCTCGCTTTTGGAAATGAATCGCTAATGAATTTCGCTCTTGTTTTGCATATTGTTCGGCCTGACGTGCCATGCTTCTTACTTCTTCAAGAGGCTCAAGCATATGAACGATGGCAATTCCAATTGAAATCGAAGGAGGTATTTCACTATGTTGATGAGCCTTCATCGTTGAAACAAATTCTCTTTGTAATTTCCCAGCTGCTTCTAAGCATTGATGCACCGGTACATAAGCCATGACATCATCTCCACCGCCATAGATCAATGTACCTTCACATTTGGAAATAATCCCACGAGCCTTTGAAGCAAAAGTTGAGAGTGTTTTAGAAAATGCAATATGACTTTCTACATGCTGTATATTTCGCAGTTGGCTGCCCATCTTATCTCCATCGGCCATGAGAAAGGCATAGTAAGGTGAAGGTGCTGGTGGTTTAACCGGCTGGCCGTGATGCTTGCTGTATTCGCCTTTGAAATATTTTTCGAGCAGCTGTGTGATGTCATTTTTCGCTTCTGTTCGTGTGGTCCCGACAAGTCCACGTTGTTCAAGATAATCTTCTATTCTTCTTTCATAAAAAAGCGATGCCTCACTCAAATCAATAGGGGCTACTGTCAGATTCATATTCTTAAGATATGTTTCTACATCTTTCACATATTGTGTGGCTGCTTTCTTCATCTGTTCATTTTGGTCCAACATATTTTGATAGGGAGCAAAAGCTTTATCACATACAGATGGAAATGTCATACTCGGATGCTTATGTAAGGACAATCGTTTGATCACTGAAATCGCATCTAATGATTCATGTTCACCAATTCCCCATTTCGCTAGTTGCGCCACTTGCTGTGGTGTTTTTTGCTTTTGGAAAACAGACTCTCGTCCACCGTCAAGTGATGATTTTGGTTCACCGAATAACGCCCCTGGTTCATTTTGTTTAAAATCTCTTAAAGTCTTCCGTGCCGCCATTAAACCTTCGACTTCTTGAAGAGCCAAATGATATGGACTTGCGGACGCATTTGCCGCTCTGTCTTGATTTTGCACCTCAGTCCACACAGCATAAAATTCCAATAAATCATCTACTTGTCGATTCCATGTGCCTATTTGAATATAAGGATCCACAATCTCTCTTACAAAATCTGCGTATTCCTTCCATTTGTCATATATTGCTTTTTTCACTTGTCTTGCAACGGATGAAGGCTGTTCGTATGAGATTTCCCCCAGTATTTTATTTGGTGCGTTGTTTGATTCTGCAGAGGATTCGTTGAACACAGGGAAAATAAGCGTTCCACCCAGTTCCTGAAATTTCTTCGCACCTGCTTTACTTAATTCAGATAGAAGAAAAGAGCCAAACCATAAATCACGCGTCCGCCTTGCTTGCGCAATAAATTCTTGAACAGGCCCTATCGAAAATAGCATTAATGTTTGTTTTTGTAATTCTTCTGACAAAATGTTTGCACCTCCTTGCTATGTAAAAAGGCTTGAATCGCCGATGAGTGCGTACGGCCACTCTCGTCTTGTAATGGGTTGTTTGAGTAGGTGGCTGTTGGGTAGATACTTTGTTCATCTGTCACATTGGGCAAAGGCTTTCCGTACCCTAAAAGCGATAACGCTTCGATCTTTGGTTGCTGCAACACCATCACCATGCCCACCGATTCCTTTTGATTAATAGCTAACGGTTTTAAGATTAGTGGTGAAGCCAAACGATTTTTATTTCGCGGGACTAACGTCTTTGTATTAGGCTCCTTTTGAAACCACTTTCTTTTTGCTATTTCTTCTTCGCTTCGCTCCTTATCTTTTTTCGATTTCTTTTTAAAGTTAAAAACAATCGGCATACCAAATTGCGCCCTAGGAAAAGCGATATATCTCTTTGGTTTATTTGAAGGATATGGTAATTGATGATCAGGATGTGACATATTCGCTAGATGACGTATGGAATCTGCCTCAGGCCAATAACTTCTCCCAGCCTCCCCATTTTGGATATTATGTTTTTTACGAAATTCAATGTATGTATCCATTGTTCTCGTCCAGGATACATGCGTTTGAGAAGCTTTATTTTGTAATCTAAACTCCCAGCTTAGCGTTGCCCATTCACGAGGCACTTCGGGAATAGAGATAGCATATTGACATATCTTCTCTTTAAACCATTGATCAAATCGCTCCTTAATGACTTCTTGCACTTTAGGAGAAAATGTTTCACAGTATAAACTCCCACAACCACGTCTCGTTCTTGCGCCAAGTCCCCCAAAATTGATCCACGCCCATAGTGCAGCTTCGATTTCATTGCCTAACTTCTTTTTGTCTTGTGAAGTCATTGAAGCACTCTCGGTCAAATACACATTCATTTTGAAATATCCCATAAACATTTTATTTGGTGTTTTTTGAAAAATATATGTTGGAGGGAATTTGATTTGTTTTTTTTCTTTAAATATTTCTTCAACGATTACTTTAATTAAGCTGCTTTTTTCTGTATGACCAAATATCTCTGCTTCTCGTTTAGATAATTCATTTGCATTCTTGCAAACAGCTCCTCGAGTTGCACGCCACCAGAAACGAAGATGGCCACGAATCGCACTTTCTCGAATCGGTCTGTCTTGATCAATTGAGTTTGATTGGGGCCCTCCCCCAAACATTGGCGTAACTAAATGAATAGTGAGCGGCTCTTTAAAAAGTCTTTGGTCTTCATGAATGTTCGTGTCAATCGCATGTTTCACATCATGCCAATTCGTTTTGGGTTTACTAGATTCCCTTGTCATGTCGCTCTCCTTTCTTCACTTCGTTATCTGTTTCTGAAATAGCTCGGCATATGCATAGTGAGGGAAAAACATGGGATTATTGATGAGCATCAGCAATTGATTTAATTGGAAGTTTAGCGTTAACAGCTCATTGTGATCAATACGTAATTCACTGAGTTTGTTCAAAATCACTTTGTCTTCACTATCATCTTCATTATTTTCTTTCTTTTCTTCATCCTCTTGTTCCTTAGACCTTTCTGGATCATAACAATTTAATTCATTAGCCCACCATCCTAGGTGTTCACCTTCATTAGGAGATCTTAAATGAAATACACTCTTTTGTTTCATAAGTATAAAATCAAATGCTTTGTCTAATATTTCAAACATCTTTGAAGATGAATTTGCTGTTTGCCTTTTTAAATTACTTGCTAAAATTAAAATAGGACGTGTTCGTTTCTGTGTATCATTTTCAACCATGACAACCCCTTGGGCGGCCATCCTAGCTATTCCTTTTGTTTTCGGTACTAATTTTTTTATATTGTCAGACCAAACTTTTAAATTATCAACATCGAAATTTGAACTTTTACATTCTATAGCAACCGCAACCGCCTCAATCGGTATAAACTTCAACGAATTGTGTTGGAACACATACGGCGTATACTGCTCATCAAAAACGGCAATATCGACTTCGTTAGAATGATTTCCTTCTGAGTCAATAATGATGACACCTTGTGCTAATGAATATTTTTTAGGAATGATTTTCCGAAAAAACTCCAACCACATCACTTCTCTAGAATCTCCTGTCAGCCCGCCATGATTAGAAGCAAAGTCGACTTCTTCGGATATCATGCTGTTTAATCTTTGATAATTCTCTAAGATCAGCTGCTCCACTTTACCGGTTCGCTCCGTTTCACCCAAAACAATTCCTCCTTCATCATTCACTACGAATGGATAAAATTTGAATCTAAATGACTACTTTTCATTTCGACTTATTTTGAGATTTTTTAAGGTTTATTTAGGAAAAAGAAGAAGAAAAAAACATGACTGCAAGGAGTCATGTTTTCACTGTACAAATGAACAGTATATTTGATGGCTATTTGAAAGAGGATGTTGTAAGAAGATGATCTTTAAGTTAGTCATAACCGTTTAAGACACAATCATTGAAAACCATGCGCACCTCATATATGGGTGCGACAAATACTATGAAGATTTAACAGACGAAGAAATCATTTCAATCCACGCACTCATGTAGAGTGCGACCCCAAGCCGTCCAAGTTTCGGCATCTGCTTTGCGATTTCAATCCACGCACTCATGTAGAGTGCGACAGGTGGATGGATTGTTGATAACGTTCAAGTGAAAGATTTCAATCCACGCACTCATGTAGAGTGCGACAATACCACTCTTTTGTCATACTAACGTCAATCGTATTTCAATCCACGCACTCATGTAGAGTGCGACTGCGATTTCTGCCCTAATTATAACATTTTTTAGGGAATGATAGCCAAAACCCTCAATTTCTATATGGAATTTTGTTTTCACCTCTAAATAATATACATTTTTTCTCATTTTTGTCGAATAAAAAGGTGCGAATGCCTCAGGAATTTTATGTTCACCTCACATTCGCACCGAATCTCTCTTAATCCTATTTAATTAAAAACTATTACTGATGATAATCATACTTATTTCGCTGCTTCATCAACATCTTTGAATTCATTAATAAAATGGCTGAGACAGAGTTATGTTTTTCACACCTATTTCAAGCGCAATGTCAATAAATCTTTCAAGCTACCTACTGACAAGAATTTTATTCCTCACATTCATATAGAGTGCGACAAATATAAGACCTGTAATTAATACGGCTACTGTATTTCAATCCACACACTCATGTAGAGTGCGACGCGTCTTTCTTTCCTTCTGGTGCATCCTCAGCGTTATTTCAATCCACGCACTCATATAGAGTGCGACGAGGATACGCCTATGCAGGATCGGGCAATATTATATTTCAATCCACGCACTCATATAGAGTGCGACCTTTTAGAAAGTGGATTATGAGTGGAGCTAAGTTATTTCAATCCACGCACTCATGTAGAGTGCGACAAACCATATGAAGCCAATATACGCGTACGATGAATTTCAATCCACGCACTCATGTAGAGTGCGACTGCGATTTCTGCCCTAATTGTAACATTTTTTAGGAAATGATAGGCAAAATCCACAACTTTCAATAAAGAATTTTGTTTTCCCCTTTATAAAATATACATTTTTTCTCAATTTTGTCGAATGAAAAGGTGCGAATGTCCCGGGGATTTTATGTTCACCTGACATTCGCACCATCAGTTCCTCTTACAACTTCGTCATATATTCCACAATAAACTCCCAAAAGCCAGGTCCTTCTTGGTAAATCAGCCTGTCTACTTTTTCGATGAGTTTGATATAGAGTTCTTGTTCGAGGTCTTCTCTTTCTTGATATGCCGTGTTTTGTAGTTTCTTTTTGATCATGGGTGTGAAGGTTTCAATGAGTTCTTCCATTTCTCCATTGGTCATTTTGTCTTCTTGCATGGACATCTCCCCCTGTTTCTTCTTTTAGTTTGTTGAGTGCTTTTTTGTGGATGTTTGAGATGTTTTGTCTCGTTTCGTCTAGCCGGTCGGCTATTTCTTTCATTGTTTGACCTTCAACATAAATATGGGTTAAAACCGTTTTTTGTTTGTCTGTGAGCTGCTGATAGGCCTTGTACAATCTTGGGTCTTGCAGGTGCTCCCCTAAGTCTTGCTGGTTAAAGAGCACAGCTTCATACGTATCTGTTTGAACAGGGTCTTTCACTTCTTGCGTATCAGGATGATCGAGTATGAGCGGAAAACGATGCTGCTTTTTTTTCACTCGTTTGTCAAAGTCGACTGAAAAAATGCGGATCATTGTGGAAATATACTTGATGATGCGGATTTTTTGATAAAACTGCTTGAACTCGGAATCTAGTTTTTTCGCATTTTCTTCGTTTGGCTCTTCCATGACTTGCCGGAGCAGCTGCTGGTTTTTAGGATTGCTTAAAAATTGCTGAATGAGCGGGTGATCAACGATTTCCTTCCATTTTGCTTTCAATAACAGCCGATAATCCATGTGCATCCTCCCCTTTGTTCTCTCTACTTGCATTAAGTGGACAAAAGTTAAAAAAAGTAAACTTTGTGAAACGGGTCTAATGGTTCATTTTCTCCCCCTTTGATTTCCTATTTCTTCTTTCATACCACTTATAGAGAAGACGAGCATCCGCTGGGAGGTGAGACAAATGGAGACCTTTTTTTCGGAGGAATGGCTGAAGCAGCTCGGTCAGGCTGGCTTTCCTGCCATTTTGACAGTTTACTTGCTGACACGTTTTGAACGAAAGTTTGATGAATTAAGCAAACTCATCCAACGATTGGTCGCTGTTCAAAAAAATGATGAATCAGATTGACATCTTCTTGATTCGTTTCACCTTATGAAAGCGAGGGCGAAATGAAAGGCCTTTTGTCACCTCACACAATACGATGTTGAAAGGGGATTTTATCATGAGTGAAAAGCAAAATGGGGTACCGCAGCCGATTCGAGGAGAAAAAGGAGCAACAGTCAAAATTCCACGTAATCTCGAGCGAGACAGACAAAACCCAGATATGCTCACGCCACCAGAAACCGATCATGGAACGGTTCCCAACATGAAATATTCTTTTTCTGATACGCACAACCGTTTAGAAAAAGGCGGCTATGCCCGCGAGGTAACGGTGCGTGAACTGCCAATCTCTAAAAGTCTTGCCTCTGTGAACATGCGACTAAAACCTGGTGCGATTCGCGAACTGCACTGGCATAAGGAAGCGGAATGGGCGTACATGATTTATGGTGAAGCCCGAATTACATCGGTTGATGCAGAGGGGCGCAATTTTACAGAGGATGTGACAGAGGGTGATTTGTGGTATTTCCCTTCAGGCTTGCCGCATTCTATTCAAGCACTTGAACCGGGAGCTGAATTCTTGCTTGTGTTTGATGATGGTTCCTTCTCTGAAAATAGTACGTTCCAAGTGACTGATTGGCTTGCCCATACGCCAGAGGAAGTTGTGCTCCAAAACTTTGGAATGACAAAGGAGCAATTTGAAAAACTGCCAGAAAAAGAGAAGTATATTTTCCAAAAAGGAATTCCTGGTTCCCTTGAGTGTGACAAGGTGAAAACAGAGCAAGGAGAAGTCCCGACCTCCTTTAAATATGAGCTGTTAAAGCAAGAGCCGATTACGTCAAGCGGCGGACAAGTGTGGATTGCGGACTCTACCAATTTCAAAGCGTCTAAAACGATTGCATCCGCTCTTGTGAAAGTTGATCCAGGTGCCATCCGTGAGCTGCACTGGCATCCAAATACGGATGAATGGCAATATTTCATTTCTGGAAAAGCTCGAATGACGGTCTTTGCTTCTGATGGACATGCAAGAACCTTCAACTATCAGGCGGGAGACGTTGGCTATGTGCCATTTGCGATGGGGCATTATGTAGAAAATACAGGAGACGAACCGCTCTATTTCTTAGAAATCTTTAAGAGCGATCATTATGCAGACATTTCACTCAATCAGTGGCTTGCGGTTACACCGAAACAGCTTGTTTTGGATCATTTAGATCAAGGCGAAGATTTCTTGAAACTGCTTGATACTGAAAAACATCCTGTGATCGCTGCGCCTAAAAAAGAGGATTAACGTATGACTTCCTGCAAAAAGGCTGTCCTTTTTGCAGGTATCTTCATGTAAAGGAGTGTTGTTTCCCCATGCAGCAATCTGTTCACGCTTTATGGCAAGGGCTGAAATGGCTCATGGCAGCATCGGCTGTCTGTTACATATTTCTGTTGTTTTGTGTGCTGTTCTTTCATTTAACGGGTGCTTTTTATCAATCGATTTTATCGATGCTTTTATTTATGGGTATCTATGTGGTACTTGGGATATCCCTTGAGCATGTGGAACATGTGCTCATGAGGGTTGTTAGAAAGTGCCGTTCCAAAAAACGCTCCATCGTTTTCTATGCCATTTCACTTCATCTTTTGTTTATTTGGGGTGCTGTCTATTTATCAGACGAATTGGTTGACGGCATTTGGCTGTCTACTTCTGAGGAAATTCTTTTTGCCCTTAGTCTTTGGCTATTTCATTTTTTGTTTGATTATGCGACGTTTTCGTTTGATAAGGAAGCTTAGTGAGGCGCTATCGTCTTTCTGTAGAGAGCGCTTGTTTGACCTGCTCCATATGATGAAGATCATGCTTAATCAAACCTTGAAAATAACTTGATAACGTCAGCTCGGTTTGACCGATCAGAAAGGGTGTAGTCCAGCGAGATGCTTCGATTTTCTTCATTTCTTGAAGCAATTCTGTTCTGACAGCAATAAATCGCCCAATCGTCTCGCTTCTCTCTTCGTGTCTTGCCCTTTCGGCTGACTGTCGATTCATTTCATGCACATCAGGTGCCTTAGATAATGGACGATTGTTCCAAAATTCCTTTAAGCGATCGTGTAAAATAAATTCATCCCACGGAACGAAATGTGCGATGATCTCAGCAATGCTCCACTTTCCATCAGCGATGGCGCTGCGCCATTCTTCGTCTGTTATTTCCGCTAGTGACTGTACCCATTCAAGGGTGTGTTCATAATGATCAGTAATGGATTCTTTGTTTAACGTCAAATGGTTTTCCCCCATTCTCATGCTTTTATGTTGATTGTATCAATTTTGAGAACGATAAAAAAACACCACTTATGATGAAAAGTGGTGTTTCTTGTGTTTTCTCCTTGCATATAGGATCGCACCAATCAAACTGAACAATGAAATCAACGCAAGAACTCTGATATAAGGCGGATAGTAGGTTAGCACAATCTCGTTTTTGCCTTTTTCTATTGGAAAACCAATAAAAGTGTAGTTGGCTTTTTCAATATCAGTCTGCTGACCGTTTACCGTGAGCTCCCAGCCTTTTTCATATGGTACTGGCAGAACCATATAATTATCACCGCGCTTGTTATCATAAGAAATCGTAAAGCGGTTATTTTCAAGCTTTACCTGCTGGCTGCCATTATCCTGTTTTTCTTTTTCATATGCTTTCTCTAGGATGCGGTAAGGCTCTTGATACAGTTTCAGTTGATTGAGCTCATATGTCCCTTTTGGTACTCGAATGGAGAGGATCTTTTCCGCAGGAACCCGAATGGTCACTTCATTGACACCTGTTTTGTAGATAGATGTATTGCTTTTTCGTGAGGTGACGTAGTCGTCAACGGATAACTGAAACCCTGCGTTACGGTCGGTCCGCTTCACATAAAAGCTCACATACACATCCCCAGCGCGGGCCATATCATCTGGCAGTGTGATATTCAGGCCGCCCTTTTCTCCATATACATCAAGCGCGCCTTTTTCGTATACGGCTTGTTCCGTATGAATATTGGTATCCTTGACTCGATCTGATGCGCGCTCGATTTCAGCATTTCCTTTTCTGTCTAAAATGACGCCTTGCAGCATCGCATGCTCTTTATCAAGTGCTGAGGCATTCTTTAAGGATCTTTCTGAATAAACGGTGCTCGTTGTTCTTGCAAATGGCAGCGGCCGTGTATTTTCATATACCTCATAATGCTCGCTTTCTAATATTGGTTTAAAATAAGCTGGCGGTGAGTAAGACATCCTCTTGTCTCTCATATAATACTTCCCGTAGGTCAGGCTGTATAAATTCGCTCGGTCTCCCATTGTTGCATATCGGCTGACACTTTCCCTTCCCATATCGATTTGCAGGTCATTCCAGTAGAAATTGAGCAAATGCTGATTCAATATACTTGAATACACACTCATGCCTTGGAAGCCTTCAAATAACGGGGTATTGTTTCGCACGCCGTTCATCCAATCAATACGGGCGAGCGGATCTTTTGAGCGGCTTTGAATCTGCTGGATCAGCTTCATTTGCTCAGGCCCAGCATACGCTTCACTTTTCAAATACGTATCTGATACTTCCTTAATATTGCTTCTTTCAGATAAGTAGCCCTGCTGATACACGCCTGCTGTCAGTAAGCTAATGGCAAGAAGCACAGCTGAAAAGAGACGAAGGTGCTGGCGTTTTTCCGCATGAATCCATAGGAAAAACAAGCTGATCACAAGCAGACCTATGCCTGTAAATACAACAACATCCATATTTCCCTTTGCCCGTTCTGAAAGGGCGACAGCGAGGAGAAAAACAATCCAAGCACCTAAGACCGCACGCTTTTTCCACTTCCACTCGATTTGTGAAAAATGCTTGATGGTGATGGCAACGACCGCTCCAACTGTAAAGGCAAGAATGTATTCAAACCTGTACTGCGGTGCTGAAAAACCATTAAACACGCTCGCCATCTTTGGGCTAAAGTGAAAAGCAATGAGCAGAATACTGATGGATGTGAACATGAAAAACCATCTGTTTCGGTAAAGCGGAACGAGGAACATACAAATCAGAAAAATCACGGGTAATAAATACACCCTGCTTGCAAACAACAGATGATCATGCAGCTCGAACCAAGGAATGGCCTGTTCATACGGTGGTCTTACATTATTGAGAAAGCCATAAACAGACGGGATAAAAAAAGCGGCACTGATCCCAAAGGATAACAGCGTAGAGATCGCAAGCGTCCAGAACACCTTCCACCCGCGCTCCTCACTTCGAAGCTTGATCATATATCTGAAAACAAGATAGATCGCTAAAAAGATAAAATGAATATAAGCAAAGTAAAAGTTGTTGATGAGCATCAGGCTGCACGCCAAAATAAACCAAGCCGGCTTACCCGTTTTGAATATCCGTTCAACCCCAAGCACAAGCAGCGGAAGCCACATCATGCTGTCGGTAAAAAACTCCCAAAATGTTTGATGCCGAAAATACACAATAGACAGTCCGTAAATTGCGGCACCTGTCATTGCACTTAGTCTATTTTGAACCATTGAAAGAAGCACACGATAAGCGATGATTAGAATGAGCGTCAGCTTGATCACGCTCAGCCAAATCACGGCATGTGCCCAGAAATGAATGTCTGTTGACTGTATGAGATGAAGCGCATTCATCAGCCAGACGACAGCGACTGTCACCATAAAGACCGTCGACGTTGTGAAATAATAACCTAATTGTGTGTATGTACCGCCGCCTAGACCGAATTGATAGGAATAAAAGAAATTCCCTTTGACATATTCGTCGTAAAGCAGCTTTTTAAATGGGAGCATTTGTGAGATGCCATCCCCATCTCCTGTCATGTACCGGCCTTGCGTATATTCATATAAGAAAAAGGAGTGTCCTAATAAAGCAAGAATGAGGCACATTCCAATGATTATCCATCTACGTTTCATCATCTAAATCCTTTCCACAAAAGATCCACTGTTCTTTGAAACAAAACAACCCAGCAAGCGATTCGTGCTTGCCGGTTATTTGACTCCACGTTATTTAAATAACTGTGTTAACACTCGGTCTTGTTCTTTTGAGCTTGTCTCTTGTTGCATGACATTTGATTCCTGGATCAAATAATGCGGCCTCTTTTTCGTTTCATAATAGATACGGCCAATATATTCTCCAATCACACCTAGACTCAAAAGCTGGACACCTCCGAGGAAAAGTACAGCCGATATTAAAGTGAAATAACCCGGTACCATCACGCCCGTTCTGACAATTTGAATAAAGGTGGCCACGATGTAAATCAATGAGAGAAATAAGATCAGTATGCCAGTATAAAAACAAATTCGCAGCGGGCGGTTGTTAAAAGAAATAACGCCATCTATGCCATAGTTAAACAACTTCTTTAGTGACCATTTTGTATCACCATGCTGTCTTTCTACATTTTCATAATAGATGACCTTTTCTTCAAACCCAATCCAGCAAAAAAGCCCTTTTGAAAAACGATTTCCTTCTTTCAGCTGAAGCAATGCATCGATTGCTTGGCGTGAAATTAAACGGAAATCCCCAACGCCATCACGCAAGTCCACTTCTACTACCTTGTTCATTACTTTATAGTACATGGATGCTAAGTATGAGCGAAGCTTGCTGTCTCCTTTACGGTTTCGTTTGGCAATGACTTGATGATAGCCTTCTTCATACCCTCTGACGAAGTCTTGAATCAAATACGTTGGGTGCTGCAGGTCGGCGTCCATGATGATCGCAGCTACTCCCTTCGCATATTCAAGTCCTGCCAGAATAGCGGCTTCCTTCCCAAAGTTACGCGAGAAGGAAATGTATTTGACCTTTGCACTTTTGCGAGAGAGCTCTCTCATGTATTGAAGTGTGTTGTCCTTGCTTCCATCATTCACAAAGATGATTTCAAAGTCATAATGAAAATCGCGAAACTCTTCCTCGAGTGCCTCAAAGATTCGTCTGATGTTTTCACCTTCATTGTAAGAAGGAATTATAACAGAGAGCAATTCTCGTTCCATATCGCACCTTCTCTTCACTTTTTTCACATAGTCTGTTATGTTCATTATTCCTTTTTTGTCAGAAAACGAAACCCTTTTTTATTATCCATAAATTACATGTCTCTTTAATCGTTCCATTATATCAAAGTTTTATTTCCAGTGATTTTCAGTAAGATGAATTTAATGTAATTTTAAGTTTAACCATTGTAAAAAGCCTGTAATTTCGATCACAGACTGGGTATTGTATCATAAAATTGTTTGCTTATTTATATATTTTCCTATTTATTGAAAAAGATGAGTGGGCACTTCTTTTAATGAAGCAGCCCTTTGTTCTGCCCTTGCAGATGCTCGTTTGCCTTTGATTGTTTATTTTGAAATAAATGCAGCTGCGCACCGTAGCTCTCAATCCACTCTTGGACAATCCGTTCTGTTGTTTCCTGCCCTTTATACTTGCGGCCAGCCTTTGCATAAGTTGTTTCAAAATCACTCCAAAGCAGCTCTACCCATGTACGCGCTTCGTCATATGTCAGCATATTGTTTTTTTCCATGAGTTGTTCTGTTAGTCGCTCAAAGTATTGTTCCATGTCGGTTCCTCCTTCATCTAGCAGAAAGTGCCTTTTTAAAAAAACCTCTTTTTTCATATACTACCCTTACGTCTTCAAAAGACGCAAATGATTTGTATTGTTTGGAGGGAATCGATATGCGTAATAAAGCAAAAGGCTTTCCAAATCAAGTGAATCACAAATTTGAAGGCGAGCCAGGCGCCACAGATGCTTATGCGTCTAAAAGGCCGAATGGTGAGACAAATACACGTCCACAGGAACGTATGAGGGCATCAGGGAAACGCTAATTTTTCCAAAGGGAGTGCTTGAGATATGAGTTCAAATGAGAAATCGTATATGGCAGACTTTGTTCAATTAAGGACAACCGCTTACCCTCAACCATGGGCGAATGCAAAGCATTCTGCCTCTCAGGTCAACGGAGAAACGCAGCAAACGCAGCACGACATCGTACTTCAGAACAACGTCCGTAAACAGCGTTCGAAGTAAAGAAAAGGACTGATCTCTAGGATCAGTCCTTTTGCGTAAGCATTGAAATCGGCAGGGCATCTTCCTTATTTGGAGCCGATACTCTGTATCCCCATGCAAATACACCATTTAGATATTCTACGTAAAATTGCTCGTCTGTATCTTTGATTTGATAAGTCGTTTTGATTTGAATCAAGGCTGGATCTAATAAGTAGGCTTTGGCCATATCGATTTTCCGTTCTAAGACGGCATATTCATTTACAATGCCAAGCTGTTCAGCCTTCCGTGCTTTTTCAGAAAGAGAGGCAATTTCCTGCTTCAATTCGTATTCCGTCATCTCACTATAGCGTTTTTCCATCTGTCATTCCCCTTTGTCTAAAACGTGATCAATTGTATCTAGATCAAAGCCTTTTCTGTATAAAAATTGCTTCACTTTCATCTTCTTTTCAAATGATCCGTCATATCCTACCTTGCGCTTTGCTTTCTCTAGCATATAGAGGAGGGCTTCTTCTTCCTTTTCCTCTTCTTGTCCATCATAGGCTTCTTGAAGGGCTTTATCAATAATCCCAAACGAAAATCCCTTTCGCTGCAGCTGCAGCTTGATGCGCTGCTCAATCTCTTTTGCGGAACGATTTTTTTCTTTTCTCACAAGCTTGAGAACCTGCTTCACAGCTTCCTCCAGCTGTAAGTCATCAGGATATTGAGATAGCGCTTGTTCAATGTTGTCATCATCTATCCCTTTGAGTTTTAACTCTTTTTTCAGGACGGACGGCCCTTTGCTGTTCGTTTTACGGTGGGTGCTTACATAGGCTTCCGCAAATTCAAGATCATTTACATACTTATAATGCTTTAATTTGTGTATAATTTCACTAATAGCAGGTGCTGGTATTTCTTTTTTCGTCAAATAATCGGTGACTTCTTTTACTGATCTCATGCGATAAGATAAATAATCGACGGCCTGCTGAAATCCTTTTTTCACAGCATCACCGAATTGAATTTCAATGATATCGGCTTCGTCCAGCTCTTTCCCTTTTTTCAAATCGTGCTGGACGAGCACATCTAGATCAACGCTAAAGGCGTACTTTTCATCAAGGAAGATGTTGACGCGCTCTGTATTGTTTTTCTGAGCAGAAATTTTTGTAATATAAGGCATCCTGTAATCACTCCTTTTCTAAAACAGTCAGGATGTTTCTTCTGATTCAAAATTGTGAAAGATATAGGTATGTATATGAGAGGAGAGATGTCAATTGAATATCGCCATTACCGGAGGAACCGGTTTTATCGGCCAGCATGTTACAAAAGTGCTCGTAGCTGAAGGACATCATCTATATATTTTAACAAGAAACCCAAAGAAATCCGAACAAAATCATTTACATTACGTGCAGTGGCTGACAGAAGGTGCCGCCCCTGAGCATGAATTGCCTGCCATCGATGTCTGGATTAACCTTGCTGGAAAATCCATTTTCACACGCTGGACAGACAAGGCAAAAGAAGGCATCCTCTCTAGCCGTCTACAATCAACGCAAGAAGTGAGACGCATCATCGAAGCGCAGGAATCGAAACCGTCTGTGCTTATTCAAGCTAGTGCTGTCGGTATTTATGGCACATCTCAGACAGGAGATTTTACGGAGGAATCACCTCCTGCGGATACTGATTTCTTAAGTCATACATCAAAGCGTTGGGAAGCTGAGGGACAAAAGATTGAAACACTCGGCATTCGTACAGTCTACACACGGTTTGGCGTCGTGTTAGGAGAAAAAGGCACACTGCCACTAATGACACTGCCATATAAGCTGTTTGCCGGCGGGACGATCGGCTCTGGTTCGCAATGGGTTTCATGGGTTCATGTCGAAGATGTGGCACACCTCATGGCTTATGCGATACACAATGACGACATCTCAGGTCCACTCAATGTCACTTCACCAAATCCTGTTCAAATGAAGCAGCTCGGACAAACCATTGCATCTGCCCTTCACCGCCCTCACTGGCTGAAGGTCCCATCCTTTGTCATTCAAACGGCACTTGGTGAAATGTCATTACTTGTTTTAGAAGGCCAGCGTGCGCTGCCGAAAAAGGCGCTGCTTTCTTCTTATGACTTTTTGCATCCTGAATTAAAAGAAGCGATTTTGCATTCAGAGGAATAAATTTTGTCAAAAACACCCATCCTATTAGAAATGAGATGAGGGGGCGATTTTGATGAAGAAAAAAGAACACCAGCCAACTTCAAAGCTGAAGAAAACCCAGGAAGTCCTGTATCAGCAGGAATTCAAAAAAGCGGAAAGAGCAGCAGAAAAAAGAAACAAATAAGATGGATATTCCACTCCAACAAGCACATAACTAAAGTGATCTTGTAAAGGAGGGAAAGGCTTTGAAAAAAGACCAACACCAAAAAACCAACCACGAGCTTGCGGCTCAAGAGACGGATGGCGAATATGTTGAATTTTCCAAAGAACTTGCAGATCCGAATGACGTAAAAGCAATGGCACGTATGAAAGCAGCCGACCAGCGTGCCAAAAAACAATAAGTAAAAAAGCAGACACTTTAGCGGTCTGCTTTTCTTTTATTGAATTTCAGTGAGAAGACTTGATGCTTTCTGACGTGATTTTTCCTCAGGCACCTCTTCTGGATAACCAATGTGAAGGATCGCAGCAAAACGCTCGTTTTCCTTTAAGCCCATGTCTTGTTGAAAGCCTTTGTCATATAAAATGCGGCCGCTCTTCCAGACCATACCGATCCCTTGATCCCACGCAAGCAGCTGGAGATTTTGAATGAGCGCACTCACGGCGGCAAAATCATCATTTCTCACCACAGGGTTCTCGTCTTCTTTTAGCACGACAAGTAAAAGCGCTGGGACCTTAGAAAAGTAATCTCTATATTGATTGATCTTTTCTTCCTTTGCATCTGGGTTGTTGCGCAGAAAGAACGCAATGAAGCGATCAACAAATGTCGCTTTCGCCTCATCCGTCACCGCATATAGAAAGCGCCATGGCTCCGTGATTTTATGGTTCGGTGCATAGACTGCATCCTCTAATAACGGCTGAAGCTGCTCAATGGTCACCGGCGTCTCTTTGAATTTCCGAATGGATCGTCTATATCTGACAGCGTCTCGAACCGTTAACGCTTCTGTTTGTTGTTTGATTTCTGGCATATCTGTCATCCTTTCAATCAATCTTAATTGAAATTGATTCTCATTCACATTATAAACATCATTTCGGGCAGTTGCAAATGGTCTTTTCTTTCCTGTCTGCTAAAAAGTTGTTTGACTTTTTCAAGTAATGTTACAATCATATTACGTTTTAAACAAATTTTGATAAAAAACCCAGGATGATGAAATAGGTTTAGGTATTCCCATTTTGTCTGATGCGGTTATTTTGTCAAAAGGCTTTCAACCCATGTTTGGAAGGGAGGCTTCTGGATGGAATGAAAATCAATATCGGGCAAATCATCAAGCTCTACCGTTATAAACAGAATATGACCCAATCTGAATTGGCAGAAGGAATTTGTTCTGTCTCTCATTTAAGTAAAATCGAAAATGGCTCAAAGGAGGCCAATCAAGATACGATCAATTTACTGCTTGAACGACTAGGCATCAGTCAAGAAACGCTGTCACAAAAGGCTCGTCACCTGCTGTCACTCTTGGATGAGTTTCAAATGAATATGTATTTCTATGCACTCGATCAGGCAGAACAAAATGCAGAAATGATCATTCAGCACGAGGAACAGTTCTTTTCGCTGGATTTAGGCATTCAGTATCATTTGTCCTTATTTCAATTTTATTTATTAACGAAAAAACAGCCGCTAGCCTTAAAAACACACCGCGTGCTGAAAAAGTTTGAAAAAACCTTTATTAAAAGGGAAAAAGAAATTTTCGAATATCTAGATGGCATTCATCAGATTAAAAATGGTCAGCTCGAAGAAGGACTGAAAAAGCTTGAAAGCTGCTTTTCTTATGCTTCTGTTGAACAGAGCGACCTGTATTATCACTATGCAAAAGCGCTTGGCAACATGGGACATCTTGGTGATGCGCTTGAAGCTACACATCAAGCAATGGATTTATATAGACAAAAGAACAATTTTAAGCGGATTATTCATTGTACACTCATTCATGGCGTGATCTCACTGGAACTAAAAGCCTTTCAAACCGCTAAAAAATATTTAAAAGAAGTGATTTTGCACACTTCTCTTCACCCTGATGCCTATATTAAAATGACGGCTTATTTTTATTACGGGGTGCTCTTAAAACGTGAAGGTGATTTCTCTTCTGCTGTGCCTTATTTACTAGATTCACTCAATTACTTTAATCAAGAACAGATAGAAGATCGTTACTGTGAAACGCTATATGAAATTGCAACATTATATGCTGAATATGACCGCAAAAAGGCCCTTCCCTACATACACGAGCTGTTAAAACAGCCTCGTATTCAGCCAAACTGTTTATATATGATCAAAATCTATAAATTGATGATTGAGGAGAATCCTCATGATTTGAAAACCTATTTAGTCGAAGCAGCCATTCCTTACTTTGAACAAAATGAGCTGCACAGTGAGTACTTGTTTGCTCTTAGAACCTTGCTTTCCTATGCAGCTTCTGAGCTTGACGAACGTGCGTATATGTCCTACACGGGGAAGCTGCTTGATCACCTAGCGTCATATGTTCCCTATTACAAAAAAGCATGACCTTCTGCCGATCGAAGGTCATGCTTTTCTATTCATTAAATGGTTTTTTGTTGATCTGTATCAGGACGGGTGACTTGTTCGACAGAATGAATATACCGTTTTCTCGCAAAATAATCATACGCATGCTGTCCAAATCCTAGCCAAATGCTGAGCACAATGAATGGGACCGTTCCCCATAATGCTGGGATGTTATAAGCAATACGTAGCAAAGTATATATCCCTGAATTTTTCTGATTTTTGGCTAAGGAAATAGACACGATTCGTTTTTCTGCCTTCTCTTCACTTATTTTATTCAGCCTCAGCAGCTGTGAATGTCTAAATGATTCGAAGTGAATACGGTTCTTCCAATCGAGTGATCTTAACAGGTCAATCGCTTTTGCACATGTAGGACTTTGTCCATCATAAAACACAAGCAGCCTGAGTGATTTGATGGAACGCTGATCTCTTTTTTTTGATTCAGCGAGCTTCTTCTTTTCTTGGTCGAGATAAATAATTTTTTTCATAGATTGATCGCCAGCCCTTTTCCGTCATTTGTTTTTTTAGTTCGTTCAAAGGAGATTACAATTAGATTACTATAGTTGCTGGGCCTCTTGTATTGGGAAAAAGCAAACCAACGTGCGTTATATGAGCCTTTAGATAAGGGCAAAATTGATGATTCCATGGCATATATGAGGTTTTTCAACTAAAAGTGGTTGGGAAAATCGTGGTGCTTTGCGGTTTTCTGCGGTTTTCTGTAGAATTCTGCGGTTTTTCTACATCTTTATGCGGTGTTTTGTAGGTGAGACGCAAAAACAAGATAAAAAAAGACTACTTCCCGTTGCGGGGAAGTAGTCTTTTGGTTTATATTTTTTCCAAAACTTCTACTATTTCTTTCTCAATATCTTTCCATAAGTAACGATCTGTCGTATAGTGATGTGCGGCTTCTTTCGCAAATACTTGAAAAGCTTCTTCAAAATCAGGTGCATCCTTGTCTGGTTTTTTCTCATCAACAAAGCGCTGTGCTTCTGTTGAGCGTGGCCCCCATTTTCCTACTTCATTCCCGTCCTGATCAATGATCACGATAATTGGAATCGATCTTGCGGTCCCGTTCGTTAAATACTGATCCATCAGGTCTAGATGCTCGTCCCGAATGAAATAGCGCGCATCAATGAGTGCTTCACTCGCGATACGCATGAAAATCGGTACATTGACCATCGCATCCCCGCACCAATCCGCTGTGATGACAAGCGCTCTGAGCTTTTTCTTTTGCAGCTTTTGAAGCAGCTCTTTTTCTTTTTGATGAATTGCGTACTGATTGTACACCGTAAGCAGATTTTCTCGGTTTTTCTCCATGTTGTGTACATATGTACGTTCAGTTAATCCCTTTGTAAACCATTCATTTAATGTCATATTTACATCCCCCTTACCCTTCAACTTTACCACTTTTTCTGTTCTTTTGTCTAAAAAAACCTTCACCTAGTGAAAGGTAAAGGCTTTATGACTTATTGACGCCGTTTCCGATTTGGATCCATCCCGATCAGCTTGGTGACAAGCACCATGGTAACAGCTAGTGACGTATTCTTTTTATACGCTAAATATTTTCCGTGCCATTCGGGTTTATATTTCTGTTTAAACGACCGTAATCCGCTGAAACTATACATATACCTGACGTTATTGAAGATGACACTCGCCAAACGTTCTGTGAGGAAGGACTGATGAAACGTCCCTACATTTGATAAAGGCGCCATTCCCATGTTAAAGGATTTGTAGCCTTTTTCTTTCGCCCATTGAAAAAGGTGGATAAACAGCGCATCCATCATCCCGTTCGGTGCATCATGCATATGACGCATTAGGTCGATGGAAATCTCCCCTTCTTGATACATCGGCATTAGTGACACAAAAGAAATGATCTCCCCTTGTTCATCCTTCAGTATCGCAATTGGTGCTTTTTGAAGATAATCTTCTTGAAAATAGCCGAGCGAAAACCCTTTTTCATTTTTCTTTCCGAGCCAGCTGTCAGAAATCTGTTTTAAGGTTGAGATGAGCTCATCTGAAAAAGGCGGTTCCAGCATTTCAAACGTATAGCCTTCTCGTTCAAACTTATTGGCCACAGCCCGTAAATTTGATTTTTTCTTACCGGAGAGAGAGAACGTTTCTAAATCGACCATGGCTTCTTCTCCAAGCTTAAAGAAGTGAAAGCCTAAGTCATGATAGAGCGCCATCCCTTCACGTTCTACTTGATAAAAAGCGACGCGATAGCCTGCTTTTTCTGTCTGCTGTAAAAACTCCTCAAGCACAAGTGGATAGGACGCTTTACGTCCAGAGGGATCTCCAAGCACAATGACGCAGCGGCCAATTCGTCCAAATTGAAGCATCGCCTCTCCATCACTTGAGAAAAATAATTTTTTATCGCCTAAAAAGCCAAGATGACTAAGGGCATTTCCGCCCTTTTCTTCTAAAAACGTTTTTAATTTTTCCTCATCTGCTTTTTCTCCAATCGAGAATGCTTTTTTATTAAAAATCAATTTACTAATGAAAAAGAAAAGTGGTACACCGATGAGAGCAATCATGCTTGTCATCGTGATATGACGTTCATTATGCACCAAGTAATCCTTACTCAAGAAATGCCCGATTTTTGTCCAAATAAAGTTGCCGATGACATTATAGTTAAACAGCACGAGTAAATATCCAGCGGCAGCCGCCACAAACTGATACAACGAATAAGGTGCCTGCTGCTTCACAAATTGATTTCGAAGAGACAAAAATACAGCCATGATGACTGGCAGAATAAAGATAAGACTCAAGTTAAATCCTTTTAACAATGTAAACACAAAGCCGCCTGCTAGGGCGATCATCGTCAGCACGTACGATCTTTTTGTTCGTTTATACACTTCAATGGACAAAATCATCAGGATGATTCCGAACATTAAAGAAAGACCATTAAATCCTGATCCCAGAAAGCGTGGAATGATTGTAATTACGCTTAAACGATCAACAGGAAGCACAACAGAAGCCATAATGAGCAGGCCGCTTCCAAACGTTAAAATGGATATAGACCCGTACAATAAACGGATTAATAGGGCGCGGTGTAAGATAATTAAGACGTTCGTTGTTTCAATGGCAGGTGCCATCCTTGGGTTGCCTTCAAGACGTCTAAGCGTCGTTCCGGTTAAATCATATGCAGCAAGACATAGCCCAAGAATAAACGGGAAGATCGAGTATACGAAGCGGTACAATACTAGCGCCGTCAGCACCATCTCTTTGTCAAAACCAATGTATTGCATGCTCAGTAAAAAGATGAGGTCAAACGAACCAAATCCGCCCGGAACCATACTGATTAAACCGCCGATTGACGCAATCGCAAATACGCCTAAAACAATCCGGACATCGACATTCATCCCCATAGAGACGACAGCCATGTACATGACGAGACCAGCTGCCAACCATTCTAAAAACGATGCACCAATATAAGCGTAAATTGGATGCTTCAGTCCATTTTCACCGCTCTCAATCGAACTTTTTCGAATGGATGCCATGATGATATATATCGGTACAATACAGGCAAAGATGATAACAAAGGCCCATAGCCACGGCTCTTGGCTGATAATACTTTCAACAGGAAGCACCCTCACCAAGATCAGATCACTGAAAATAGATAAACCCAAAAGGACCGAGGAAGTCAAAAGGGCAATGCCTTTCAGCAGTTTTTTCGTATCTGTTATGTACTCCTTGTATAGAAGCGTTCTAAGCCCTGCTCCTGATAGACCGCCGAACCCAAGTACACTGTTAAAGGAGTTCGCAATCCAAGAAATACGAATCGTTTTCCAGCCGCTGATTGGCATATTAAGGCTTTTTCTTAAAATAAAATCATATAAGGACATCGATAAAACCGCGACAAGTCCAAGAAAGACAAGAATAAACAAGTCCATTCGATTCAAGCTGTCAATAATATAAAACGTTTTTTTAATGGAAAGGCCGCTCAGTTCCTGCTTGGCGACAAAAATTAAGACAAGGATAATCACGATCGGAAAAAGCAATTTCAAGATCGTCATACCCGTTTTTTTGTTCCACATGTTTTTCCCAACTTTCTAGGTTGTTTCATTTATTTCAACTGAATATTATTATACAACAAATACCACTTGATTCATGCAGTTTAACATTCAAAAGCTTGACGAACCTTTCAATTAGAAGTAAAAATCAGTAATATAGAGAAAAGAGCCGCTTAAAGGAAGTGAACAAGCGTGGAATATAATATTCATGACACCACCGTATTAAAAGAAGAAATTCTATCTCCAGAGGAAAAAAAGACATGGGTGCTTTATATGAAAGTACTCACAGCTGCAGGTCTTGGAGATGTTTCAGAATGGATGAAGCTCGATATGAGTATGCCTCAAATGAAGGTGCTCATGCTGCTCAATAACCATGGCTCTCTCAAGGTATCCGAAATTGCTGAAAAAATGGGCGCTTCTTTGTCCAATATGACAGGCTTGCTTGACCGTTTAGAACAGTCTAACTTTGTTGAGCGAAAGCACTCTGAACGTGACCGGAGAATCATTGTCGTAGAACTAACGGAGGAAGCGAAAAATATTTTCAGAAGCATTTATCAAAAAGGACACGAAAAAATCAAAAATTCCCTGCAACGGCTCAATGATGAGGAAAAAGAAAAGGTCAACGAAGGGCTGGCTATTTTAGAAAAAGCACTGCGTCCTGAACGCGGCTAAACATGAAAAGGAAAAAAGACGGTCACTTGAGATCCGTCTTTTTTATTTCTTCTACTTGTCGATCTGGGGTGAAAAGATTTTTACGAATGACTTCCCTGTCGTCCCATAAAAGATATCCTAAACCGATGAGGACAAAAAGGATACTGATCCATGTACCGCCGGGGAGCAGCTGTTCCAGTTCCTCAATCGTTCTTTCTGAGCCTAAGCTATTACTATATCGTATCTCAAAAAGCACATATTTCGCTATATAAAACAATGCCGCCATACAGATAAACATGGCGCCGACAATTCTTCTACCAGACATGTGATGACTCCTTTAATTCCAATGATTTCTTTTGATTAATTCCGTGATATGGGCAAGGTGATGCTTTGAATGCCAGACGTACATTCCTGTTGCATCATATAAGGACACCGTTTGTTGATCAGCTGGGTGATAATATGACGCAGTGAAGTCATCCTCTGTCATCCCTCGAAGTAACGTGACCCACCTGCGATGCAGACTGCTGATCAAGGGCAGTGACAGGCTGACGGGCGCCTTGCTGTCTGGAAGCTCGGCAAATCCCTCCTGATCGTATGGACGTATGTCCGGTGTCTCTTCTGTGAGCGCAAGCTTGAATCGTACATAAGCATTCAGGTGGCTGTCTGCTACGTGATGAATGAGCTGACGGACGGTCCATCCTCCAGGCCGATAGGGTGTATCCAGCTGAGCATCTGTCAACTGATTGGTCACCGCTTCATACTCTTGTGGAATCGCAGCCAACTGATCAATCCATACCTCAAGCTGTTCTTTCGTTTTTTCTTCAGCCGGTTCATATAAGCCAATCGGATATTGTAATGACGTCATACGCTCTCCCCTCTCTTAAAATCCTTCTAGCACAAATTTGCCAATCATTTTTCCTTGCTCAAGCGTTCGATGTGCCTGCTTCAAATGAACAGCATTGATCGGACTGAGAACCTTTGTTAAGGTATGCGTTAATGTTCCCTGTTCAAATAACTCAGCTGCCTCTGTTAAAAGCTCATGCTGTTTGATCATGTCCGCTGTTTTGTACATAGGTCGTGTGAACATGAACTCCCATACAAATGCAGCACTTTTATTTTTGAGTAATTGAATGTCTAGGTTGTGCTGATTCTCGACAATGGTACAGATCGTGCCTTGGGGTTTTATGGCTTCTGCCATGCCTTTGAAATGTCCGTCTGTATCATTTAAGCATAAAATAAAATCCACTTCGCCTATTCCTTTTTCCTGAAGCTGCGCAAGAAGCGGCTCATGATGATCAATGATATGATCGGCACCTAATGACAGACACCACTCTTTTGTTTCAGGTCTTGATGCGGTGGCGATCACAGTGGCATTCGCTAATTTGGCTAGTTGAATGGCGATAGAACCTACCCCGCCTGCACCGCCGATGATGAGCAGTGTTGCCCCTTCTGCATTCCTCTTCATATGCATTCGGTCAAATAATGCTTCATATGCCGTAATGGTCGTAAGGGGCATCGCGGCTGCTTCTGCAAAGGAGAAATTGGCAGGCTTTTTCGCCACAATCCGTTCATCCACAAGCTGGTATTCACTATTTGAGCCTTGACGGGTGATATCTCCCGCATAGTACACGTGGTCACCAGGCTGAAATAATGTACACGCTTCACCGACTTCAACAACCGTGCCGCTTGCATCGTAGCCAAGAATTTTTAGTTTTTCTTCCTTCTGATCCTTCGGTGACCTCACCTTTGTATCAACTGGATTCACTGACACAGCCTCTACCTTCACCAGTATATCCCTGCCAGTCACTTTAGGCTTTGCTACTTCCTGATCCATCAGGCTTTGCTCATGCTCAATCGGTAAATACTCTAATAGTCCAACAGCTTTCACTCGCTCGCACTCCCTTTCTCCATGCTTCTTTTCCACATTTTATCATAATTTTCTGATGTTTATGGATAGATCAAATGAGTGATTGCACATTTAGGACCCTTTCAAAGCCTTTCGCTCCCTCGCTATATAAGAAGGTCGAGCCCTTTGCAATGAAGGAACATAGGAGAACCAACTTTTGGATTTAAAGAATATCTGAACGTAATAAAACTGGATGTGCTGAAGGAAAAAGATCATTAATAGAAAAATAGCTAGTGACAGAGTTAGGCTATCAGCTGCCCCCTGCATCCATTTAGTGATAAAGAAAACAACAAAACCGATCATCATCAGCTGTTCCAGCCTCTGCATGAGCTGGACAAAGACGTGCCCTCGTTTGGGGAGATCGCCTGACTGGCATTTCCTGATCTTTCTCGATTTATAAAACCAAATGGTACATTCTACTAAGTTATGAGTCATAAAAAGAGCGATGAGGGCGATCAATAAAGGTGATGGGGTATAAAGGACTTGTGCAACAAACGGAAACACTAAAAAATAACATGCAATACATGCGTGTCTGACTGATAAGAGAAATAGTTCTTTTTCTATGTATGGTTTCATCTGTTTCACCTCCATATGTACTACGTCTTATCTGCCAAAAAGTTCCCTCTGCCTATCAAAAAAGGATGCCCTGAAAAAGGCATCCTTTCAATAACAAACTTTAAAATGCAGCGCTTAGTACGACAGGTCCTTGCGGCAGCTTGTTATCCTTTTTTGGTTCAAGGGTGACTGCCACGGTATCCTATGATTCGCTCGCTTCTTTTTCAGATAACGCATAGGTGACAGTTCCTTCTCCTTTGTTATCTGTTTTAAAGCACCGGCTGGAACCGGCTGATCTCCTTTAAAGAGCCACACTTGATAAACAGCAGATGAATCAAGCTGACCCTTTAACCCGTCTGCACTCACAACAAGCTCTTTTTTGCCGTTATGCTCAATCACTGAAAAAGCACCCGTTGTTTTTGGTGATGCGGCTGATGCCAGTGATTTTGTGGCAACAACTCTGACAGGTTCTTCCGCATGTCATAATAGAGGGTAACGAAACGAATTGGAGTGTCCTTCAATGATCTTGACGATCGTTCTATTTTTATTAGCAGGATTAGCGGAAATTGGCGGCGGCTATCTTGTCTGGCTTTGGCTGCGTGAAACAAAGCCCGTCAGTTACGAGATCGCCGGAAGACTCATTTTGGTCGCTTATGGCGTCATCCCCACCTTCCAGCAGTTCCCGACTTTCGGACGGGTTTATGCGGCCTATGGCGGTGTTTTTGTCATTCTTGCTGTGTTTTGGGGATGGTGGGTGGATCGAAAAAAGCAACTGATTTGTACGATTGGGTAGGCGCTCTTATTTGTTTAATAGGTGGGAGGATGATGCTCTTTGCCCCTAGAAACTTTGTCATGAGAAAAAAGCCGGCGCTCTTTTCCCGGCTTTCACATTTCTCCTAATGGGCTTTTTATGCCCCGAATTGTGTTTCATAAAGGCGCTTATATAAGCCATTTTGCGTTAGTAATGTTTTGTGATTTCCTTGCTCTGCAATGCCACCTTTTGTCACAACAACAATTCGATCTGCATGTTGAATAGTTGCAAGGCGATGCGCAATGACTAGCGTCGTTCTACCTTCTGAAAGCTCTTCTAGTGATCGTTGGATCGAAGCCTCTGTTTCAGTATCTAGTGATGAGGTCGCTTCATCCAGTATTAAAATAGGTGGATTTTTCAGAAAAATACGTGCGATTGATACACGCTGCTTTTGTCCACCTGACAGCTTGACGCCTCTTTCACCAATCATTGTATCAAGACCTTCGGGCAGGGATTCGACGAGTTCTTTTAGCTCTGCTTTTGAAACCGCCTGCCATATTTCATCCTCAGTTGCATCAAGCTTTCCATAAAGAATGTTCTCTCGAATGCTCCCATTAAATAAATAGACGTCTTGTTGTACTATTCCAATTTGTTGGCGCAGTGAAGACAGCTTCATCTGTCTACTATCAATGCCGTCTATCGTAATGGTACCAGATTGCCATTCATAAAACCTTGGTAATAAACTGCATAGCGTTGATTTACCAGCACCGGAAGGACCTACAATGGCAACCGTTTCCCCTTGTTTGATCTCCAGATTAATATGCTCAAGGATCAAACTGTCCTTCTCATAACCAAAGCTGACATCATGAAATGTAATTTCACCTTTTAGCCCATCGACATGAATCGCATCAGGTACGTCCTTTTCGTCTGGGGCTTGATCTAAGAGCGAAACAAATCTCTTAAAGCCTGCGACTCCCTTTGGATATGTCTCAATCACTGAATTAATTTGTTGAATGGGTCCTAAAAAGATTCCAGATAGCAGGACGAATGAAATGAATTCGCCATAGGTCATATTCTTTTGCATCACAAACCATGTCCCGCATACAAGTCCAAAGATGGTGACGCCCTTCATAAGCAGGTGACTAATCGAAGCGTGTAATGCCATCATTTTGTATGTGGTTAATTTCGTTTGTTTAAACTGTTCATTGTGTTCAATAAAGCGATCAACCTCATGCGTTTCATTCCCAAATGCCTTCACTACTCGAATTCCGCTCACATTATTTTCAACCCTTGCATGGAATTGACCAATACTTGAAAACATGTGATCAAAGGCAATCGACATTTTCTTCGTAAAATAAACCGATAGCCCTATTAAGAATGGGACAATGAGAAACGTGAGGACGGCAAGCTGCCAATTAATTGATAGCATCAGGGCAAATGCACCTGTAAGAGTCATCATCGCAATAAATAAATCTTCAGGACCGTGGTGAGCAATTTCACCAATATCCATTAAATCGTTTGTCATGCGTGAAACAAGCTTTCCTGTTTTCTTTTGATCAAAGAATCGAAAAGACATTTTTTGTACGTGGGTGAATAGTTGACTTCTCATATCTGTTTCAATATTGATACCTAGCTTATGTCCGAAATATGTCACCACATAATTCATCATTGAGCTGACGACATAGACTGCCAGTAAAATTCCACTCCAAATGAGAATCATTTCCCAGTTTCTGTTTGGGAGAAGGTCATCTACAACCATACTGATCGCGAGTGGAAATGATAATTCAAGTAGTGCCGCTATGACGGCACAGGAAAAATCTAATATAAACAGCCCCATATATGGCTTATAATAGGAGAAAAATCGTTTTAACAAAAAGCAGCCCCCTTACTTCTGAGATAAGTCAGTCAATATCTCAACGAATTTTTCTGCTTGATTGACGATAGCTATTGGATCAAATGGCCAGAAATACGCAATATCCAAGTCATGTACTTGATTCTTTTTCACTGCTTTTAAGCTTTTCCATATTGAATTGTTCTTATCGAATGTACCTCCGTTGGCTTCATCAACAAATATATAATCACCTGCATACTTTGGTAGCAGTTCATATGAAATATGTTCAAATCCTGACTTTCCATTTAAAATAGTGTCTGCAACCTCTTTTGGCGGCTGAAGCTGCAATTGTTCGTAAAGTGCTTGTCCACCTCGATAGATACCATTCCCATACACATAGACATCATTTCTAAATGCACCCAAGATTGACACTGTTTCGCCTTCTTTGATGACTGTTTTCACTTTCTTTCTAGCAGCTTCTATACGTTGATCAAATTTTTTCAAAAACGCTTTTCCTTCTTCTTCTTTATTCAAGATGCCGGCTAATGTAGTGATCTCTTCTTGTGAACTTTTAAATACACCGAACGGGTAAACAATCGTTGGGGCAATTTTTTTGTAGACGTCAAGTACCTTTTCATCGTCTACAGCTGAAATGATGAGGTCTGGTTTTAAGCTTGCCACCTTTTCGGCGGAGCGTTCATCACTAATGTCTGCCACACCATCCACTTTGCCTTTGAGATGTATGTTTTTTAAATCTTGTGTTGTGGCACCAATCGGTTTTACCCCTAGTGCAATAGCACTACCCAAATAGCCATCTACGAGAATACGCTTTGGATTTGCTGGAATCTCGACCTTGCCTTTCACTGTGTCAACCGTTTTTGTTTTTTCTTCGGCTTTTTTACTTTCTTCCTTTTGATCGCAGGCTGCTAGTGCGAATAATAACAATAAAGCCATTAAACTAAGAAATATGCCTTGTTTTTTCATAATTGCTTTTCTCCTCCATATCATGATGAATAACTGAGAATCATTATCATTTATTTGTCTCTCGTATTCTATCAACCGCTTGTCTATCGGTCTATGGATAATCGTCATAACTTGTTTATGGACAATTGTTAGATACTCTTATTCTTTTATTAAAAATTGAGAGAATCGTTTCATGATTTCTATCGCCCGTTCCCCTTCACCAAATCTAAATTCTTCTAGTTTTAACAGGTAGAATGTATCATTTTGCACTGCGGGTAAATTACGCAGGACATCACTTTCCTTCATACGTTTGTCCATATGTCTGTACCATCCATTTCGAACAGCAACAATAAAAAACATATGATCTGCTGCATAATCTGCTAAACGCTCAAGCGGAATCACAACATGTTTATCCGGTTTCAGCACCTCCTCTTGAATGGCTTCAGGGGGCTTCAACCCCAACGTTTTATATAGGTTGATTGCTCCTCTCGCGTGAAAAGACCACATATACACCTTGTCATGTCCCCTTACTTCATATAAAGCAACCGTTTCCTTTTTTTTCAAAAACGGCGTCAAGCGAGCTCTTTCCTTCTGTGCTTGCTTCTCATAACGTTCCACCCATTGCTTAGCTTCTTCGCTCCTTCCGATGAGGCTACCTAAACAAAGTACCTCATCTACAGGACTCAGGCGACTATATGGAAAAACAAGCACAGGAGCGAATTTCTCCATACGTTTCATCCATTCTATGTTTGTATAGAAATAATCAGGCATTAAAATGAGGTCTAAGTTCATGTCTGTTAAAACGGCGTCAGGTGTATGCTCATGAATGACGAAGACATCACTGAGTTGACCTTGAAGCACATCTGAATAAAGAGCAATATCTTCTTCCATGCAAATTGGTTTCACTCCGAGCGCAAGCAGAGAGCCTACAAACTGAAAAGCGGCAATTCGTTTTGGTTGGCGACTCAGTCGATACTGACTAGGAGATCTGCCCGTTTTTTGACGAAATTTTCTGCTGAAATAGAGGCTATCAGTATAGCCTACTCTTTGTGCAATTGCCTGAACCTGTTCATCGGTTTTGAACAATAGCTTTTTTGCTTCATCCATTCGAATTTGTGCAATATAATCTGTGACACTCATCCCGACGCTTTTCTTAAAAAAAGTAGAGAAATAGCTTTCATTAAAGCCCATTTTATGTGCTAAGTCCTTACGTGTCAGTTCTTGTTGGTAATGCTCAGCAATGTATTGAAGAATCATTTGTATTGAATAATGATCAGCATGAGTTGTTTTCTCATTTTGTTGCTGAAATATTTGCAGTACTAGCTTTAGTCGCTTCACTTGGCTACTTTCTGAATAAGAGGGATCACTTAAACGTTTAATATGATGAAATAATACCGGTGAGCCCATCACCACTTGCCCGTTATCAGGCAGGGTATCATAATTGATTTTATAAATTAATTCATCATCAGTATCATTTGTGAGCATGTAATGTTCAAATGAAACAGCAAAGACTGTGACTTGCTGATTAGATAAAGAACGGATGACAACAGGGATGTGAGATCGTATAAACAGGCTATCCCCACCGTCAAGCTCGTACTCCATTCCCTCTAGCTGAATGACAACGGTACCATCAGCTGTTAAAACACTTGGAGATTTTGTCAGCCATCTGTTCGTTTGTTTTGCTTTCAAACACATCTGAATTTTCTTTTTCACATGTAGCATCGTTTCCATTTGTGCGTTCATCTTGAGATACCTCCTTTCAGCCATAAAAAAGGATGGTGCCGTTACGGCACCACCCTTCTTGTTTTGTTTTTTTTAGCGATCCGCACCGGCTGCCAGCAATTCTTTGTTTTTTTCCTTAAAACGTTCATTATGAGAAGATACATACGCCACTTTCTCCGCATCTGGTTCGATATATAATTTCGCACTATTTAGTGCGTTCACACCATCTACAAACGTTCCTGCAATCAAGCGGACCTTGCTTTTATGTGTACATAAATCACCTACTGCATACACACCTGGTAAATTGGTCTCCATCTGCTCATTCACTTCAATGAGCCCCCATTCACCTTGCTTTAATCCCCATTCTGCAAGAACACTTAAATCGCCTTTCATGCCGTGGTTGACAATGACTGCGTCTGTTTCAATACGTTCTTTTTCACCTGTTTCTAAATGCTGAACAGTGACAGCTTCGATTTCTTTTCCGTTACCATGTAGGTCAGTTAATTCATGTGGGGTTAAAATACGTGCACTTGATGCTTTCATATTCGCCACGTTTTTTTCATGCCCACCAAACATATCTCTGCGGTGTATAACAGTGACACTTTTCGCAATTGGCACAAGGGCATTTGCCCAATCCACCGCAGAATCGCCGCCCCCAGAGATGACGACTCTTTTTCCAGCGAAGGTTTTGAGCTCCTGAACCGTATAATAAAGGTTTGTTACTTCATATCGATCTGCATTTTCAACTTCCAGCTTTCTTTGAACTGGAATACCATGCCCCATTGCCAAAATCAAGGTTTTGGTTAAATGACGATCACCATTTTCGGACGTAATCAATATATTTCCATCTTCTAAGCGATGAAAGTCTGTTATTTTTTGATTTAATGCAATGACAGGTTCAAATGTTTTGGCTTGCTGTTCAAGCTGTTTAATCAATTGCTCTCCTCTTGTCGGCACTAAGCCACCTACATCCCAAATGACTTTTTCAGGATACAGTAGGATTTTCCCGCCAAGGCTTTCGTTATACTCCAGTACCTTCGTCTTTAAATCCCGCATCCCACTATAAAAGGCGGTGTACATTCCTGCTGGACCGCCGCCAATAATGGTGACGTCAAACAATTCAAGCTGCTCTGTCATTTGAGTCCCTCCAGTTTTTCATCGATTGATCTATTTATAAGTGATATTGATTCTCATTATCATATGTACTTATTGTAGTCTACTCTGGTGAAGAGAATCAATAGCTTTCTGCAAAAAAAAGAACAGGACGAGCGCTTTCTCGTCCTGTCATCCATCACACAATCGCTAATCCAAGGTCTTTTAATTCAAGCGAAACAAGTCTTGCAATCGCATCTGCTCCTTCTTTTGTAAAGTGCGTGCGATCCTCTATGCCTGTTGACAGCATAAAGTAAGAAGTCGTTTTCTCTATGCCGGAAATTTGATAAAATTGAAGGCTTGCCGTATTTAAATCAACAAGAAGGACTTCTTCTTCATCAGCTAGTTCTTTCATAGCGGCACAGTAATCAGGGAAGTCATTGATATATTCTCCGTCTTTTTCATGAAAGCGGCCGACTGGCGTTAATAAAAGCGGTGTAGCGCCTTTCGCTCTTGCTCCGTGAATATATTGAGACAAATAGCTTTTATACGTCGTGAAAGGATCTGTATGCCGTTCGGGCTTCTCCGTTGAAGCATCATTGTGCCCCATTTGTGTGAACAGCCAGTCCCCAGGCTGAATGTCAGCCAATATTTTATCAAGCCGTCCTTCTTCAATGAATGTTTTTGAGCTTCTTCCACCGATTGCGCGGTTGTCGACGCTCACGCCTTGCGCTGTATAGCGATGTAAAAACTCTCCCCATCCTCCTTGAACAGGACGATCCGGGTAAGATGCAACGGTTGAATCACCAGCTAAATAGATGGTTGTCATGTTCATACGCCCCCTTGTTCATATAGCCACTCTTATAAGCGATGCGGACATCCAAGTGGCTGCTGAAAAGATATGAAACAATCAGCATCGCTACTTCAGTCATTCTCTTTTTAATGATCAAAACCCTGCTTATCGGTAGATGTGAATACGTTAAATATGCGGCGGAAGTTCTACTTTTGTCTCAACGGCTTGCTTTAACGCCTGAAGCATATAGCCAATTCCTTTATATGGAGCCAGCGGATAAACCGCTGTTTGATGAGGAAGTAATAAAGGATCGATCACCTTTCGATACTTCTTTCCACCAAGTATCACTAGTTCATCATATGCAGTGAGATGTTTTTCATGAAATTGTTGCCTTAATGCTTCACGTGTCATCTGATCAGCATGCGGTGTACCAAAAGCCACATCATAATTTTCATGAATGATTTCATCTGCCTTTAAGAATCCATGCTTCGCTGATATGATCAGCCAGTCTGAAAAGAACATTTGGGCATAGCTTTTCGTATGCTGATGCAGCGGACTTAAATAAACGAGGTTCGCTGGCTGGCTCCCTGCTTCTGGATGGACATCCCAAATTTTCTTCGCCCCACATGGAATGATACATACTCGCTTCACTTGATTTTCTCCTTCCTTCGTCGATACATTCGATACAAAATACAACCTAGCGCTGTGCCGAGTGTATTTAAGAGAATATCATCAATATCGCTGCTTCTTGTAATCATACCAGATTGCGAGAATACCCATTGAAGCACTTCAATCATTGTTGACAAGAAAAAGCCAGCAAGAATCGCCTTTTGCCAGCGCATGGTTCGGAATGCTTGATAGAGAAAAAAACCAAGTGGCACAAATAACAAAATGTTCCCTGCCAAATTTAAAAAAACAAGATTGGGATAGCCGTGATGATAGGCATTGAGATTTTGATAAATGGACTGCAAAGGCATGAGGTTGACACTCACCTGATCCCTTGGTGCGGAAAAACGATTAGGAAAGACCGTCAAATACAATAAAACATTCGTATAAATAAACAGACAGGCAAGAACGATTTCTGTGCGTAAATAGATAAATCGTTTTTGCTTTTTCGCCTGTCTGTATCTCATATGTAGATAGAGCGGGACGAGCAAGAGAAAATAAGCAATTGAAAACATAGCACTGAATGTCATACGAAGAGCTGCCCCTTTCTCACATGATGCTTGACCATATTTACAGCTTATTCAGGCCTGCCCGCATCTATTCATCACTTATTCTCCTATTCAATGACGAGAAACCCATATTGACAAATCGTCATTTTTCCGTTAAACTGACTGACATTCAGTCATTTAAGGTCGGTGATGATATGTCAAAACGAGAAAAGATTATGCTTGCTGCTATTGACGCGTTTAAAGAAAAAGGAATTGAAAAGACGACCATATCGGATATTGTAAAAGCAGCAGGAGTGGCGCAAGGAACGTATTATTTATATTTTCCTTCAAAGCTGTCTGTCATGCCTGCTATCGCAGAACATCTGATCTCGCAGATGGTCCCTGCTATTGAAAAGGAACTGACTCAGCATGCGGATGTTCTCGATCAAGCAGATGCGCTTGTTGAATTCATTTTCTCTTTTACAAGACAATACCGTGATGTCCTTGCTCTGACCTACTCTGGTTTAGCTGCCACCGAGCATTTAAAGGAATGGGAAGATATTTATGAGCCGATTTACAAATGGGTTGCTGCTTTTTTAGAAAAAGCAAAGCAGGACAAAAGAGTCCGTGCGAACTTGAACTGTCAATATGCAGCGAAATTCATTATCGGTTTACTTGAATCGTCTGCTGAGCAAATGTACTTATTTACAGAAACAGATACAGAAGAGGTTCTGATTCAAAAGCGAGAGGTGAAGCAATTTCTTCTTTACGCACTTGGCATAGAGACACCTTAACTTAGTACAGCACTTGCTGTACGCTCTTTTTTGGCTTTAAAATGACGAATCGTCAGTTTTAGGAGGAAATAGGATGAAAAAAAGCTGGATGTATGTCGCACTCACTTGTTTATTCGAATTACTTTGGGTGTTTGGTTTAAATAAAGCTGATGCGGTGTGGGAGTGGGCGATCATTATCTGCCTGATCCCGATTGATTTTTATTTTTTAATGAAAGCCTGCGAGAAGCTGCCGACAGGGACCGTGTACGCCGTGTTTGCCGGAGTTGGAACGATTGGTACGTCTTTGATGGATTATGCGCTGTTCGGCGGTTCGTTTTCATTAGAAAAGCTCTTATTTATGGGCATTTTAATTCTCGGCATTATTGGATTGAAAGTGTCTGATGGAGATGCACATGAACAGAAAGGAGAAGTGGTATAAATGGGCTGGTTTTTTGTGCTGTTAGCCTCTGCCTTTGAAATTGGCGGAACCATTGGTCTCAATATGTTCAGTAAGAAAAAGCAAATCACGACAGGCATTTTATTTGTCGGCGGATTTGCCTTATCCTTTTTGTTTTTATACGCCTCGTTCTCTTCCGTTCAAGTATCCGTTGCCTATACGGTCTGGATTGGGCTTGGAACGGCGGGCTCTGTCTTGTTTAATATGATTCTATTTAAAGAACCGAAAAACATGATTCGTATACTCAGCTTGCTACTGATTGTGATTGGTGTGGTTGGGCTGAAGTTGTTTGCGTGATTGAATGACAAAAAAGGAAGGGATCAAAGCCCCTTCCTTTTTTGTTTCTCGTTTAATGGGTATCTTGCTGCTCGAGCAAGAGATCCATTGCGTAAATTGTTTCGCCTTTTTCATCTAATAAAAAGTACACAATCAAAGGCTCTCCAAAAACGGCTGTTTGCTGCGTGAACAAAACACACGTGAATTTTTCGATACCAATTGGTAGCTTTCTTTTTAATATAGGATGAAGAATAGGCGAAGTCCGAATTGTATCTACATCAACATCCCAACGTTCATTTTTCAATGTTGGATAATGCTCTGATAACAATTGGTGTAACATGTCGGTCGTGAGCGCTGCTTTTCCATCGTACCCATCATCTATTATGTTGATGTTATACATCCGACGGTTGCTCACCCTTTGAAGCATTGATTCGTATTCCTTTTAAGACAAAGCGTTTCTGACCATCAAGAGTACAAGTGATCAATGTCAGTTCGTTTTTCCCGCGATCCTTGAGTACATCAACATCCGTCGGTTCAATCGTAGCTGAGCTGACAATTTTATATTCGTATGTTTCTGCTTGATGATGTAAGACGACTTTTTCTCCTTTCGGTACTTCTGGCAGCTGCCTGAAAAGACGATCGCCTCTATACCCTCTATGGCCTGCAATCGTGAAATTCCCTTCACCTGGCATTTGATGAGATTTAATTTGAGTCAGTGCAATACCTAAATTTTCTTTTGATGTAACAGGAAGCACTTTTTCGTTTAAATCAATTGACGGGATCTCTAGCTCCATCACATCTCGCAGGTCTTCTTCTGACACTGTGAGATGTGGAATAGAAGAAAGGGCATCACTGTCATTTTCTTCAATCATCTTTAATGCCTGTTCCATTGCTGCTGTCTCTTGAGAAGTTCGCCACTCATATATAAAAGGAACGGAGATGAGTATCAGCCCCGCGAACACCAAAAAGCTGCCTAATAAGGTTCTTTTTTTCATCAATAAACTCGTTCCTTCCTTTTACTGAATGGTTCTTCTTCTGACAACAAGAAGAACAGTTCCAGAAGCTACTAGTAAAATCCCTGCATACATCAAATAACGCAGCCATTCTTCTCCAGTCTTTGGCAGCTCACCGTTTGAGTCGTGAGGCGGATGTTGATCACCTTTAGGTGAGGCTGGAGGATTCGTGTGTTCCTCTTCATTCTTCACTGGTGCATTTTTCACGATCATTGTCTTGATCTCCACTTCGCCCATTTGAATTGTAAAGATGAGTGGTTTCTTTAAAGCTACATAACCTTTTGGAGCTTTCGTCTCTGTGAGTATATACTCTCCAGGTTTAAGCCCTTTGACAATGGCTTCTCCGTCTTTTCCTGTTGTCATAGATTTTATGGTTTTCCCGGCTTTTGTACGAATGTCAAAGGCTGCACCTTCTAAGGTTCTATCTGTCTGCTGGTCTACCTTTATGATACGCAGACTTCCTAAGATCAAGTGATTCTTCGCTGTTAATTGAAGTGGCTGCTGCTGATTTTTCTCAATTGTAAACAGGATCGGCTGATCATCCAATTGATAGCCGTGAGGTGCTTTCGTTTCAACGAATTGATATTCTCCCGGTTTTAGATGGTTGATATGGAGCTTTCCTTTTTGGTCCGTTACAAGTGATTTTTTCAACGTTTTCCCTTCTTTACTCAGAAGAGCAAACTCTGCATTTTCCAGCGTATGTCCCTCATCATCCACTTTGGTCAGTTCCACTGCTCCCGGCGTCAGTTTGTTGATCATTTCTACTTTTGCTGGTTTGTCTTGACCTAAACGAATCGTAAATGAGATAGGTGTCTGATCCAATTCATAGCCGGCAATGCTTGCTGTTTCGACAAATCGATAGGTTCCTGGCTTCAGTTGATCGACTGTCAGTTGACCGTTTTTGTCTGTCTTTAAGTCTTTCTGAATAGGCTGATCATGCTCATCAATCAGGTCAAAGGTCACCCCAGCGAGCAACTGACCATCCTCCCCTTTTTTCTGAAGCTTCACAGCACTTGTCGTCCGAATATTTTCTTTTGTCACTTTCACCAGTTGATTTGGGTTGAAATCAATCTTAAAGTCTACAGGCTCTGCATCTAGTTTATGTCCAAAAGGAGCCTTCGTTTCAACCAATTGGTAAGCGCCTGGTTTCAAATCGTTTATCGTGATGATGCCTTTCTCGTTGGTTGTTACACCTGACATCAATTTTTTACCATCGTCATTGAAAAGTGTAAATTCTGCGCCCTTCAATCTTTCTTTTTCTTCCCCTATTTTTGTTAGTTCTACAGAACCTTTCTTGAGCTGATTGATTGCCTCCACTTGAATCAACTCTTTTTGACCTAATTCAACCTGAAAGACAAGTGGTTTCGCACTCAATTCATAGCCTTCAAGACTCTTTCTTTCAACAAATTGATAGGTTCCAGGTTTTAGACCTGTGAAGGTGATCTTTCCATCCTGATTGGTTGTGATCCCTTCTCCTCCTGCCACTATCTTTCCTTTGGCATCAGATAGATCAAAGACAACCCCTTCTAATGATTTCCCATCTTCGCCTTTTTTGTGCAACAGCACTCCGCCTGTTGTACGGCTATTTTCTTTTGTCACACTTACCAGCTTCTGAGGGTTAAATGGAATAGCAAAAGTGACAGGTGTTTCGTCAAGCTCATGACCGAATGGAGCCTTCGTTTCAACAAACTGATAGGTTCCAGGTTTAAGATCGCTGAATGTGATCTGCCCGTTCTGATCTGTGACGAGACCTGTTTCAATCTCTTTTCCATTTGCATCTAAAAGCTTGAATTCTGCTCCTTTAAGCACATCATTTTTTTCACCGAGCTTCGTGAGCTGGACAGCTCCAGTTTTGAGATCATTGATCACTTTTATCTCTGCCTGAGTTTTTTGAGCGACTTCGATGGTAAAAGGATAAGGTTTATTTTTCTTTTGGTAACCATCAACACTCTCTGTCTCCACGAGCTGATATTTGCCCGGTTTGAGGTTGTCGATCAAAAGCTTCCCATCTTCATCTGTTGTCAAATCTTTACGCACGACTTCGTCATTTTGATCCATGACTTCAAATCGAACACCTTGAAGCTTCTTGCCATCTTCCCCTTCTTTCATCACTTCTAATGCACTTGTTTCATATAGGTTCTTTTTCGAAATGATGACCGGTTCTTTTGGATCAAGTGGTACTTCAAATTTGATTGGCGTTTCATCTAACACATAACCATCAGGTGCTTTTGTTTCAATGAGCTGATACGTACCCGGTCTTAGTTCGTTTATCGTGATCTTGCCATTTTCTCCTGTGACAAGCGAACCATTTAGCTCATGCCCATCTTGATCTAAGAGCTTGAATTGTGCACCTTCTAGTCTCTCTCCGCCTTCACCTATTTTGCTCAATTCTACAGAGCCTTTTATCATGTCATTTACTGCGGTTACAGTCGTTGTTTCTGTTTGATTCTCTTTAATAGTGAACGGCCATTTTTGCTGATTTAATTGATAGCCTTTCGGTGCGTTTGTCTCAACAAAATAATAGGAACCTGGCTCAAGATGTTTGAAAAGAATTTCTCCTTTTTCGTCCGTTTTCAAATGGGTTTGAAGGGTGTCTCCAGATTCATTTTTCAGTTCAAATTCTGCATTCTCTAATGCCGCACCCGTCTCTTTGTCTTTTTTCATGAGCTTGACATGCTGGCGGATTTCTTGGTTCTCCACCGTCATGCTATTTCCTGTTTTCGCTTGATCTCCTGATTCGTAAGGCTGATCAATCGTTACATGGATCGGTTCCTTGCTCTTCATATAACCATCAGGTGCTTTCACTTCTGTCACTATATAGTCACCATACAAGAGACGATCAAATCGAAGAGCTCCTTCTTCATCTGTTGCCTTTGTTCCAATGACAATACCGCTCGCAGCATCTGTCAGAGAAAAGCTTGCTCCTTTTAGCGCTTTTCCACTACTCGTATCTACCTTTTGAATGGTTAAAGCGCCAATCGCTCCTGTGCCATCTCCCATGCCAGCAGTGCGTTTTACCACAATCGAGGCTTCAGATTCCTTTTTTATTTCTTGTACATTTTCACCTCTAAACGTTACTTCGTTTTGAAGTGTACTTCCCACCTTATCTAAAATGAGAGATTGGTATTCTAAAATATATGGTCTCGTGATTTCTTCTTTAAATTTGATTTGAAAAGAATCTGGATCAAATGCAAGGTCTAGCTCATAATCCTTCCCTTTTTCCAGCTCTTCCTTTTTGGTCACTTGCCCCTTTTCATCTATTGTCGTCGAATAGAGATGAAATGAGTTTTCTAATAATGCTTGGTTACTGCTCGGATGATCTATAATCGTCGCATCTTGGACTGTTGATTGACCAAAATTGATATTCAGTTTCCAATCAATGACCTTCCCTTGTTGATTTCCTGATTTGCTCGTGTATTTCCCTCCATTTGGAATGGACACCACAGCATTCACGTCTGATTCTTTTGTCTTTCCATCATAAAGGATCGCGTTATTTTCGTAGGTTTTCTCTACTAAATCCATTCCTTCAACACTTGTTTTATACGTGATTTTGTATGGGGAATCTATGGCTTTTTTGAAAATCACTTCGAACCCTGATTCTCCTTTTGCATTTTCAAGGAATTTGATGTCATAATTTTCTTTCGCTAATACCTCTTTTTCTTCTGCACCATTTTCCCCTCCATGTAAATCAAGCGAGTAGATGGTGATTGAATCTTCAAGCAAACGCTGATTTCCTTGAATGAAATCCTCGATTCTCGCCTCTTCTAAATGTTTCAAGTTATAGTTCACACCAATATTCCATGTGATCTCTTTTTTCTTTGCATCATATGTTCCGTTCTTGAAACCATTTGACTGCGTGTATGTGTCAGGCGTGAAGACAGACTGATTTTCCTTCGACAGGTCCTTCCCATCTTCATTGGTCCATTCAAGCTTCACATGATTCCGCAGATTTTTTTGATCTTTATCTGCTCTTTTTTCATAATCAAATGAAGTTGTATACGTGATGGTATGCTCAGTCTTGATTTCTTTTGTAAATTGAATATCAAATCCATTTTCATGTTCAACTATTTGATAATCTGTGCCCTCTTTAAGCACTGAATTACCTGTCGTCACTTTTAAACGATCTTTTTGCAGCGTCAATCCTTCGTTTGTAAACGTATCTTTTATTGTCAGATTGTTCATGGTTTGTTGATCTTTGTTGAAGGTGATACTCCAAGGAATGGTTTTATTCTTGTAGTTCGGTGTCCCATGGTTTTTCGTTAGGATTTGTTGGTCAATTCTTTGCTTAGCTTGTTTGCTCTCTTTGCCAGCTGTCACAGTATTGATAATCTCTTCAGCTTCGAAAATCCGATCGGTTGCTTTTGTTTGATATGTGATGAGATAAGCTGATTGAATATCTTGATTGAATTGCAAGGCAAACCCGTTTTGCTCTTCCTTTTTTATAGGTTGAACCACGTAGTTTTCAAACGCTTTTGTCCCTGCTTCATTGCCATTCTGATCAATTGTGACTTCCTTGACTTGAAATGAATCGGATATCAGCGCCTGTGTGCCATTAAAAAAGTCTTCTAACAAAGCGTCATTTTTAGCCATCGTTTTTTCGTTATAGTTATAACGAATTTCCCAAGTAATTGTCTGTGTGACTGGGTCGTAGTGGGCGGCTTTTTTATTTAAAGGACTACCTCTTGTCACATTCACTGTTCCTTCTGCTGAACTCATCACTTTGTCAGCAGAGACAAGGGACGCTTTATTACGAAACGCAGACTGATCTTGATTCGTAATGTCCGTTTCATACATTAAACGGTAAGCTAGATGCACGTCATCTTTAAATTCAATCGTGAAATCTTGACCATCTGCTGTTTGGCCGATCGTGTAGTGGTTTTCGTCAAGCTGCTGACCAATCGATGTTTCACCATTAAGCTTTGTATCAACGCGATAAAGCTTCATTGAATCTTTTTTCAAAGATTGACCGTTTTGAATCGGATCCACCAGCTTGGCTTGCTTGACATCATCTAAGTCCATATTAAAATCTACTGTCCATTGAATGGTTTCAGCATTGTACGATCGATTTGGCTCTCCCTTTTTTGAAACGTTTGGACCACTAGGAAGGTAATTGATGGGAATAGCGACGGTATCCTTGCCTTCAATCGGGGTAATAATGATTTCTTTGTCTTCAGTGATGACTGTTTGTTGATCTAATTTCGTCCAAATTTGGAGCGTTCCATGGATGTTTGAATATTGCTTGATTAAATCAGTGAACTCTATGGAGGCATTTCCACTTTCATCTACTGAAAAATAACCAATGGTCGCCTGATTAAATTTCATCTCAAGACGATCGATTTTTTCGTAAATGACTAATTCATCTGGAACCTTGAAATGGAATTCATCCCCGCCATTATAGCTATGCCCATTTGGGATGGCCCACTCATAGTTAATGGAAATAAGCGAGTTAATGTCAGGCCTATCAACTGAATTTCCTTCCTGATCTTCAAATATTAATTTCGCATCAGTGAGGAGATTTTCTTGTATCAGCATTTGTTTTGAAACACTTTGCAGCCCTACACGCTTAGATACGTTCACTTTGTTTTTTAGTAATTCATCCTCATCGCTTTGTTTCGTTTGAGCGGCTTCTTGATTCTTAGCTGCTTTGTCTTTCTCAGATGAGGTTGAGTCATCTTTTGGAAGGCTTTCTTCACGCTCGTTTTGCTTTGTTTTCTCTTTTTGTTCAGCTATACTGGTGACGTCAATATCTATAGATCCTTCTAAATTCGGATCAAGCTCAACATCTTCACTAAATATGACCGTCACTTCATTTTGTTTCGAAACGGTATACTCGCCAACAGGTACTTCATTGATAATAATTGGTTCCTTCTGCTCCTTCTCTACTTGTATGGCTGAAGGAAGAGAGAGAACATACGGATATTGCTTTTTTAGATCAATTCCTTTTATTGACCAATGGACAGTGGCTTTTCTTATTTGCTCATCTTCCATGTGTGATAACTTGTTTCCTTCGCTATCAGCAAACTCAATATCCCCATAAATGTTTTCTTGGCTTTCTTTGGCTTGTGCCCCTGCCAAAGGCAAGATTCCTAATATACTGGACTGTATGACTAACACGGTGATGAGAGCCAATGACAATATTCTTTTCAATACATCCACCCTTTTCTAAAATTAATTTTCAACATCGATAAAAAATCATTTATATACTGTCTGATAAACCACTCCGTTTCTGATCAAATATTTTCTAAAAATTGCATCTTAAGACCCTATGAACAAAATGAGATGATCAATTATGAGCATGAAAGGTAAGCATGAGTAGTGGATATAGTAACTGGATAGGGACCTATGAAATGGAGAATAGTGAGAGGAAATCATTAAAAGAACAAATGTGAAGTTTCTATTTATACTGGAATGAACAATAAATGATGTGTACATGCTTATATCAGCATGTATTCACATATGGTTCGTTCATATGAAACAAGTATGTATCATATGGTATGTATGGTGAGACAGTTCAGCATCATGTAGATCGCATTCCTCTCTACTCCCATCCATATGGTAATCAAAAAGCTCCTGCTTTTTATTCTTACATTTACCGTTTAAACAGCAAAAAAATAAACGGAATATCTAAAATGATCCATTTTTATAGGATTCATGGCTTACTTATAACCTTTTAAAAGAAAATTATGGGGAATCAGCGAATAACATTTGTTTTCGTCTAATTTTTTTCTCTTTTATCATCAAAAGTGAAGACAAAACGATTTAGCCTAAACATTACAATCATTTCATGCCTATTTTGAGAATCACATGTTCTTTATCTGAACTTCATAATATATAGGGCAAACCAGAAGAAGGAGTTAGTTGTTTGATGGAGCTCATTGACAATAAATCAAAGAGATGGATAAAAATTTTAAAACTACTTGTATCAAAAAATAAGTGGTGGACTCTTCAAGAGATATCGGATGAAAAAATCGGCTCGGTTCGTGCCATTCAAAGTGATTTAGAACAAATGAAATCGTTCCAAACAGAGAATGGAGAGCCGTTAATCCGCATAAAGCCAAGACAGGGCATATCCATTTGTTTTACACAGACGATACGAGAGGACTACTATATCAAGGAAATACTAAAAGATACGATTGAAATTCGATTGATTGACGGCATTTTTTTCGAACAAAACAGGTCTTTCTATGAATGGATGGACACGCTTAATATCAGTAGATCTACATTGTATAACACCATTCATAAAATCAATTCGATCCTTACATCCTATGACATCGAGTTACGCCCAGATAGTATGCAGTTCCATGGGAATGAGAAGGAGATTCGTCAATTCTTTGTTGAGTTTTTGTTTGAAGTGTATAGAAGCCGGCTTTGGCCATTCGATGATATTCAAAAGCAAGACGCCGTTGATTTATTACAAGAGCTATTTCAGGTGATCGAAGTCAATGTACCAGATGTGGCTATAGATAAATACTGCCTGTGGCTCGGCGTTTCCATTCACCGAGTGAGGAAAAACTTTACCATACGACGCAATTATACGTACTCGATGAATGAAGAAAAACAGACCTCTACAGCCAAAGGTATCTATAATCAAATCAAAAACTGGGAAGAGCACATTTGCCAAATGACAAAGGACATTTTTGATATTACGCTGGATCATCACGAATTTGTCTTTTTACTATTGATCGAACCAGCTATTGGCCACTTTAAATCAATTGAGTCAGTTGAAGAAAAATTAACATTCTTTCAGTCACATACGCCGCGTCTATATGAAGCCATCCATTCATTTATCGATCAATTGGAATTGATTTATCATCAAGAAGTAGCTAATCGCAAGGTGCTGACACTGCTTCTTCTCCAATATTATGTGTATTCTAATGAAATTACCGGAAGAGATGGATTCCTTTTCAAAAAGAAATCGCGTTATTTATCAGAGGTAAAAAAACAACTTCCCTACTTCTATTCGAGGATTACTCATATCATTCAAGAGTTAAAAACAGATGATATACTCGCTTCTTTTGTTAAGAATGAACGAGAATTGATACGTATCATTACGTCTAATTGGAGAGGGCTTGTTCCATTGGAAATGGAGCGGAGAAACGTGTTGAACATATTTGTCATTTCAACATTAGGCTATAATCATAGTTTGTTTATTGCAGATTTAATTAAATTAAGCGTACCTCCTCTCATTCACATTTTCACCAGTCCAGAAAATACATTAAATGATTTAACGATGGATCAACTTGGGATTGATATGATTGTGACCGATACTGAGCTTCCTATTCAATTCGGACGATCTACGCTGCTGATCAGCTCATTTCCAACAAAGAAAGAATTGGACAACTTGCACCGAAGATTGGTTGATATGATCGACTAATGCTCATCAAAAAAAGCTGCTGAGAAGCCTCAAGCAGCTTTTTGGTTCTGTATTAATGAAGCACTATTTGTTCATTCATTAAATCAATGGCGTAAAGCGATTGTTCATATTCATCTAATAGAAGGTATACTTTGAGCGGTGGAGCGGTTTGATCTGTCTGCTGCGTGAATAGGACACAAGTGAATTTTTCGATTCCTTCTGGCAGCTTGCTTTTCAGAAAAGGATGAAGAATAGGAGAGATTCGAAGGGTATCAACATCTTTCAGCCACAGCTCATTTTGTAACGCAGGATAATGGTCAACCAAAAACTGACGAAACACTTCCAATGTACTCAAGATAGATATCCTCACTTTCTTCTATTATGGGTTTAAGCTTACATAAAAACAAACATGTTCAACTCATCCTACGATCTCAGTCCGCCTATTTTCGCTTACTACTAGAGACACGATTTCATTTTTGTTCTAAATGTATTGTAGATCAACTTTCCTGTCAGGGGTGTTCTATATGTATGACGTTTACTATATTAAAAACGAATTTCAACCGATGGACCTATGATCATATTCTTATCTGTTTCTTTCGTGATAAAACGACAACTTCCTGCTACAAAATTCCATTTTTCTTCAAAAAAGAGGAATATGGGACAAAAAAGAACAGCTCCTCACTGTTCTTTTAAAAGTTATGAGAGGTCTTTCAAAGAGAACACTTCGCCGCTCTCTGCATCAACGCCATCATGACAATCAAGCATTCCGCATAGAACATATCGTTTTTGCGCTTCGTCATAGACGTAGATGGGTGTAAGTTCGAGGTGTTCTCTCAATTTTTCAAAGGCTTCTTTTTGAGATATAGTGATTTCACTAGCCGCTTGAGATGGATTCAGTATCCCACACACTTGAAACATTTCTTTTTTGTCTATGTAATTAACGGCTTCAAACGAGCTGGCATCAATGAAGACCTTGATCTTGTCCATAAATCCACTGCCTTCTTGCTCGTTCGTTTTTAATATCGCTTGGATATATCCATGATCACGTTGGAGTGTTTTCAGAACCCACTTTCCTGTATCCTTTGAATATTTTTGCGCCAAAAAGGTTCGGACTGCTTTGATACACTCAGCTTGCTCTTCTTTTGATATCGGGATGGTATCCGGTGAAGGCTCCAATGAGCAGGCTTGTTCAGCTGAAATGTCCTCATGAAGATTCATTTCCTTTTTTTCAAAGGCATTGTTTAACGGTTCATTCCACTCAATGACCTCATTCATGTGTATACAAAGCGTTTCTTCACGCCCAATTTCAAACGGTATAGTTCCTGTTCCATCGTTCTTGACATACATTTCTTCTAACGCATAAATAGATCGGATTCGATTTTGCTCGAAGGAAGGCCATTCAAACCGCTGCACTTGCTGCTCGGCTAAGTTCTCCAGCTTATCAATGGAAAGCACATATTTCTCAGCTCTCAGTAATGTTTTGGCTAAAAATGGTCCGTGGTGTGTAAAGTACATGAGCTGGCCATGTTCATTCCATTTCACTTCAATTCTGCCTGAAGGTGTCACTTTCACACCATCTATTTCTTCTTCGAAAGAAAGTTCCCCTTTTTCTTTATGATTCATGTGAAAATGCTCACCATAGATCAACCCTGTTTCTTGTTCAATCCACTGAATGACATAAGCTGGAAATGGTCTCTTAAATGTGACACCATTCTGTGCAAAGGTTTTGTCCATGACAAAAATAACCGTTTCCACCTGTCCCGTATTCAAATTCACTTCAATAACGGCTGTGCCGTCTGGATTGACATCGTCGTCCTCAGGTACAGCTTCATGAGAGGGGAACCATTCCATATTCAATGTATAAATCGTTTCATTAAACAGATTGACGTAACGATGAAAGCTGTGTCTTTTTAGATGGTAAAGATCTAAGCCAAATTTCGCCTTTGTCTGATCAATCAGTTGTTGAATTTTTGCATTCAATGGTTTCACCTCAAATTGATTAAGTTTTATGGAAGAACAAAAATAACGATAAAGATGAAGATGACGATTACTGTCAAGAATCCTAAAGCGATTCCCATTATGTTTGACTCTTTTGTATAGCCTGTTAATTCGCCTTCAATCGATCGATCAATTTTTCTAAAGCGAAAAAGCATGCTTATATTGATAAGGGCTAGAGCCATAATCAATAAGAAAAGTAGAAATATAGGTTGGATATCAAAGAATGGGTCCGATACATCTTGGAAGCTAAATGATTGAAAGAACATAAGCCCACTCAATATCAGTTTCCAAAGATTATCCATCTTCTGTTCTTTCTCCCACTCTTTCCCCAATTTTTCTTTTTCATAAATAGCTATCTGCTCGAAAATTGGAATGAAAGACTTTGTTGATCCTTTTTTAATAAAACCATAAATGCTTTGAAGGAGCATTAAAATTCCTAAACAAAGAAAGAATTGTGTAAATCGAATTTCAACAATTTGAATCAACATAAAAAAAGCGACGATTATGATAGCGGCTATTAAATTAGAGATGACTATTTGTTTTATCCTCATCTTTTTCAGTGCAGCTTGTTCCATGTAATACTCCTCTCCGTTTCAAACGGTTTCTGTTGAACGCTCTATCTTTATTACGATTTTACCCGAAGAAATGTTTCAATATTTTCCCTTTCCATTGCAGATTCAGCTTTTCAGCAAATGAAAAGACGCCCATCATTCAATGAACGTCTGATCCTTCTTCATGAAATCACCACATCATATTTGAGCAGTTGTTCTTTCTTTTATTTGCTGAGCTGCCAAGTGTTTAAAGTCGTCAATAGACAGCTGTCTAGATGTCTTTTCTCCATGCTGTCTGATATTCAATGTTTTATCTTGCATTTCTGTATCACCAATGACAGCGATATAAGGAATTTTTTGCATTTGTGCTTCTCTCATTTTATAGCCGAGTTTTTCATCCCTTTCATCGATTATGACTCTTATTCCGATCCTTCTTAATTGCTGCTGCACCTCCAGGCAGTGATCCAGATGAACAGTTGAAACAGGAATGATTTGTACTTGTACTGGTGCCAGCCATAACGGAAAGGCGCCGGCAAAATGCTCGATAAGAATGCCAAGGAAACGATCCAGAGAACCGAAAATGGCACTGTGAATGACAACTGGCCGTACCTTTTCATTCTTTTCATTGATATATGTTAAATCAAATTTCTCAGGCATTTGGAAATCCAGCTGAATTGTGGCGCACTGGTGGCTCCGCTGCAAGGCATCTTTCATATGAAAATCGATCTTCGGGCCATAAAATGCTCCATCCCCTTCATTTAGCTGGTAATCGACCTTTAGCCGATCAAGCACATTCTTTAGCGCTGCTTCAGAGATATCCCAAATGGCATCATCCCCTAACGCTTTTTCAGGACGAGTGGATAGTTCCACGGAGTATTCAAACCCAAATGTCCGATACACATGATCAACTAATTGGAAAATACGTTTGATTTCAGCTTCAATTTGATCTTCTCTCAAAAAAATATGGGCATCGTCTTGGCAAAATGTTCTGACCCTGAACAATCCATTTAATGCTCCGCTAAATTCATGACGATGCACCTGACCAAATTCAGCCATCCTGATCGGAAGGTCTCTGTATGAACATAAGCTGTTTTTAAACATGAGCATATGTCCTGGACAATTCATCGGTTTTAAAGCAAAGCTTGTATGGTCTACTTCTGAGAAATACATATTTTCATGATAATTATCCCAGTGCCCCGAGTTTTCCCATAGCTCTTGGTTCATCATAAACGGTGTGCTCACTTCTTCATATTGCGCTTTGCTTCGCACTTCTCTTGAAAAGGCCATTAATTCATTTCTCACAAGCTGGCCTTTTGGTAAATAAAACGGCATACCTGGCGCTTCTTCGGAGAACATAAATAGATATAATTGTTTCCCTAATTTCCGGTGATCACGTTTGTTTGCTTCTTCCATGAAATGAAGATAATCAGCTAGATGTTTTGGATGTTGAAACGCTACACCATACACTCGCTGCAATACATCTTGGTTACTGTCACCGCGCCAATAAGCCCCTGCAACACGTGTTAGTTTAAATGACTTTACGTACCCAGTAGAAGGCAGATGAGGCCCGCGGCACAAGTCGATAAATTCACCCTGTTGATAAACTGTGATGGCTTCTTGAGAGGGGAGACCTTTTAAAATATCCAGCTTATATGGATCATGTGCAAACAACGATTCAGCTTCTTTGTAAGAGACCTCCATTCTGTGGATGAGATGATTCTCGTTTATGATCTTTTCCATCTCTTTTTCAATTGCTGCCAAATCCTCTACGCTTAATGTTTGATTTAGATTCATATCATAGTAAAATCCATTTTCGATGACAGGTCCGATTCCAAGTGTGACATTGTCATATAACCTTTTCACCGCTTGGGCTAATACGTGTGCCGATGTATGGCGCAGTACTTCAAGCCCTTCTTTTGAATCGAGTGTGACAATAGACAGCCGAGCATCGCTGTCTAGCTGGTGACTTAGATCGACCATTTGATCATTGATCTTTCCTGCCACTGCTTTCTTTCTTAAGCTTGGGCTAATATAGGAGGCAACATCTGCGACAGTTGTACCTGCAAAAAACTCCTTTATCTTTCCATCTGGAAATTGAATCTTCACCATTTTTTCTCCCATGACTGACACACCTTTCACTTTTTTTGAAATAAAAAAACACACCCATCCCTCATAGAGGGACGAATGTGTGATCCGTGGTTCCACCCAAATTCCCATAATGCGTATACGCTTTATGGCTCTGGTGCCGTAACGTGGCATAATCGGTATTGGATACTAAAATTTCCCCAATACAGCTCAAAGGTGGTAAGACAACTTTTCTGCGTTAGGAAGATTTCAGCGTGACTTCCCTCTCTGGTAACCAATAAAAGCTGCTCATGTCCTTTTCAAAGCAATAATGATATATGAGAGAACAAAAAAACACACCCATCCCTCATAAAGGGACGAATGTGTGATCCGTGGTTCCACCCAAATTCCCATAACGCGTATCCGCTTTATGGCTCTGGTGCCGTAACGTGGCGTAGACGATATTGGATACTGTGATTTCCCCAATACAGCTCAAAGGTGGTAAGACCATTTCCTGTGTTAGGAAGATTTCAGCGTAACTTCCCTCTCTGGTAACCAGTAAAAATGGCTCATGTTCTTTTCTTCGCTTTTAATTTCTCCATATCTTACATGAAGATGATGGATTATGTAAAGCTTTATTTTGTGCAGTGCTATCGAAATTCATTCTTTAAATGATATGTTGAGTGTATTTACTTGGACTGTATTCAATTTGAAACGCAGGAGATAAGGCTCGTTTCACTTCTTCAGTGATACGCTCTCCTTCTTGATTGAATTTCTTTTCCATGTCTGCGCCATTTGGCACCAAATCATCTGTCTCTTCGTCAAACCAGCGGCCATACTGTATGTTCCAATTCCAGATCTTCGAGAAAAGGGGATCACTCATTGGTACATCTTCTCTTTCTAAATGACATTGACAATGCCCACAATGAAAAGGTTCATCACCATAATCTCCTTCAATTTTCACAAAAGGGTGATCCTCAAACTCTCGACAGCACACCCATTTTTTAAAGTGCTGTCCGAATTCTGTCAGTTTAATTGAGTAATAACGCATGGAAGTGCGCCTTCCTATCATGTCAAAAATCCCTTGATCAATTAATGTCTTGAGTCGATACTCAATAAAATTATCACCGATATACTGTTCTAAATGACCGATGATTTCTCCAATTAAGCGTGGAGTTACGATATACTCCTCTTCTGGCTCGGACTGATGTAGCCGCTTAGCCATTTTCACTAAATAAGCATCAAATTCACCCTCTGGTACGCTGATCGTTTGTCCTTTTTGCCATATCCGCAGCGTATGATTTTCTTTAGCAAATGAAAGCCATTCGTTTTGTAATCTCTCTCTTTCTTCTTTTGTCACTGAATGAATATGCTCTTTACTTCTGTACAAAACCTTCAATTTTTCAGATGTGATTTCCCCGGCATGTCGAATATCCATTCGTCTTGTATTTGTATTGAATAGCTGATCAAATGCAGTCGTTGTATTGATGAGAGACAATTCAATGCTTTTCTCTTTTAATAAATAGATGGCATATCGTAAACCAATTTGCTCATGTGCATTACTGCCTGTCCAGATGAGAATACGCGTACCGTCTTTTATATCTTTTATTTGCTGAAGCATTCTGTGATGATTGGTGACCATGTCACCAAAATAGCCAAATTCATTTGATATCACGTTACGCAGCCACTCTATACGCTTCTCCTGGCCTTCATGTTCATGCAAATGGAGAAGGGGTCCAATCGAATAAATGTCATCAAAAGCGATGATCTCATTTACTTGGTCTTGCTTCATTTCGCGTAATGCTTGTTTTAAACTACCGGCAGTTGCTGCCCCAAATACGATATGTATCATCAGTCGTCTCCCTTTATCTTACAGTTTATTTCATCTTCACCTATTCATTGTTCTTTCGTCAATTCTATTGAGTCAATTTCATTCAAAAGTATGACATTGAGACGTTAAGATAGATAATATGGATGCAGAATCGAGGAGACTAGATTTTTTATAAAAAAAGAAAAGCCCCACGAAATGGGGCCATCTGCGTACAAAAAATGGAGCTAGCTTTGAGACTTTCTTTTTTAATAATTTATTGATAGAAATCCCCTCAAAAAAGGAATTTCAATTCATATTCTTATTTACAAATTCCCCTTCACAATCGTTCTCTTGGCTTTCTTGATCGTCCTGCAAGTTGCTTTTGTATCAGAATCCTTTGACCACTGTTCGCACAGATTCGTTACCCAATTTGGTTGTGTTTTACTAGCGTCATTGAGCCAGTTTCCTACAGAATCTTGAACATATGTTGATCGATCAGATTTGAGTAAATTTAGAATAGGCAGTGCCCTCTCTGGCTCCTGTTTTAATAACTCAATATGCTTTGTCCATACACCTCTCGGACGGATCGCCTCTACAGAGAACCGGCGAAGATTTTCATCCTCGCTTTTTGCCCATTCTGTTAAATGCTCTATACTTTGATCAAGCTGAAGACTTAGACTTTCTCTTACTGACATCCACGCAATTTCTCGAACACCAAAATGATGATCAGCTGCAAATGGCTGAATGTACGCAAGTTTCTCTTCCAGAGTTGATAAACGCTGTTTGTTCATATAAGCAGCCCAGCAGCGAACGCTATCAGATACGTGGTGAGCAAATGCCTGTTGCACTTCCGCATGTTTTTCTTCATTCTCTTCGTGTAGCACTTCATCTAACAATTGACCGATGAGACGGATTGCTTTCATTCCTGATTCAGCTTTTTGTTTAGTGATCTCAGATGATACATCGTCTAAATGATGGTCTAAACCAACGGACGGCAAAACATGCTGTATTAACGTCATATGATTGACAGCCAGCCATTCAGTTAAATTCACACTTTCGATCTCTCCCTGATTCAAAAGGGTCAAGACGTCACGAGGGATATCAGTCCCCTTTCGAGCGCCTTTTCGATTGATGATCTCCTCACTTTTTTGCATTCTGTATTATCTCCTTGTCTGTTGGCTTGGATATTGACTCCTATTGTAGCAAATAAACAACTGCACTGGTGCATTCTTCAAATCAAAAAGGAACTACCCGAAATAAGTAGTCCCTTCAATACAAAATTTAATTTAAGTTAGCTTCCTTGCTCCACCACCTTCAAACTCTTAAGCTTAGAAAATCGGTCCAACGCCACCATTAGAATGGTCATGAGTAAAGCGAGAAAAACCGTGCCAGCACTGATCCAGCTTAGGTTTAATATAGATGTTTCGCTTAACACAATCCCTCCTACGCCAGAGCCTAAAGCAAATCCGAATTGAATAAATGATGTATTGACACTTAATGCGATATCAGGAGATTTTGGTACAAGTGTTACAAGATATAGCTGCTGAGCTGGTGATGTGCTCCATGTAGCGATCATCCATATCATGATGACAGCCACCATGACCACAAGATTCCCTGTGACAAATGCTAGTAGCACGAGCATGATGATTTGCAGAATGATTCCAGAGAAAATCGTGAATATTGGGCCCTTTTTATCTGCTGCAATCCCTCCAAGGCTGGAGCCAAAAAAGCTGCATATTCCTGCTAGTAACAAAATGCCACTGATTTCTGTGATGCTAAGGTTTGCTGATGCTTGCAGGAAAGGCGTTAAATAGGTAAATAAAGTGGAATATCCCCCTACATAAAATAGCGTCACTGCCACCGCAAGTAATATTCGCTTATCTTTTAAAATTGATAACTGCATACGAAGCGTCACCGGTTCTTGTTCTTTCATAGAGGGAATCCGCCTATACACAACAATCAGCGGAATGAGCGTGATCAATCCAATGGCTGCGAATAATGCTTTCCATCCGATCATACTGCTTAGAAATGTCCCGATTGGAACGCCTAAAACCAAGGAGCTGCTTAATCCCATTAAAATAATGCCAATGGCTGTTCCTCTTTTTTCCCGTTCTACAAGACGAGTCGCAACAGCCATTGCCACCACAATCGCCGTCCCCCCACTGATTCCTTGTAAAATCCTTGTCATCATCACCATTTCAAACGAATGACTGACACTTGTGATGAAATTACTTAAAATAAAAATGATCAGCATCCATGATAATATTTTTCTGCGGTCCATATTGATGGTCAGTGCAATGACAATCGGTGCGCCGATTGCTGCTGAGAGCGCTAAAGAGGTGACCAATAATCCAGCAGCAGACGTCGTGACATGTAAATCATCTGCGACCATCTGGATAATGCCTGTAATGATATATTCGATCGTTCCGATTAGAAAGGCTGCTAAAGCAAGTAAATAGACGACGGCTTTATTTTTCATCGTGACGTTTCTCCTTTGGGCAATGTTTACGATTTGATCTCATCTATAATAGGAATTTGAATTTCAATGAGTCTGCCTTCTTCATTTTCTGACAACGGGTAATAAATCTCTCGGCCCGGCTGGTCTTCTTTCACGCGGTATCCGTTATTTTCAATCCATGTCGCCAGGTCAACACAAGCAGTTTGTGCGGATGGAGAATGTGAATGAAATAACAGCGTTGCCATTGTTTCTTCGGCGGGTAACGTACGTATCGTGATCCCTTGAGGAAGAGAGCCCCTTAACGCTTTGACGGAATACCCCACCTCAAATTCGAACTCACTTTCTTTTTCGAGTGATTCCCTCCATAGCACCATTTGTGGTCCCGAGATTGATTCTTGCTGATTTTTAAGCAATAAATGATGAAACGTTTGAAAGAATGAAGGGATTTCATCAACCGTTCCGTTGGATTGAAAAGACATGATACGTTTACTTTCAACAGATTTGATGATAACCTCCTGTTCTTTTTCAACACACCCCTCTCGTTTAATGAGGTGCATCCGCTCCTTAATACGCGCTAATTTCTGTTGTTCTCTCTCGATCAATTGCTGAATCTCACTTTCTTTCAGCAGAAACATGCCCTGAATCTGCTCTACCGAAACATCTTCACGAAGAAGCTGAGCCATTTGCTTTAACGTAAAGCCTAACTCCTTGTATAGAAAAATTCGATTGACCTCAAGCAGCTGTTCAGCTGAGTAATAACGGTATCCCGAATCCTGATCGATCTGCTTAGGCTTTAATAAATCAATTTGGTCATAATATCTTAACGTTTTGACAGGAACTTTACTTAACATAGAAAAATCGCCGATCTTGAACATCCTGCATCTCCTCCGTTTTGTTGATCTGATCAAAGTATAAACCTTTCAGTTAAGGGGAAGGTCAACAGAAGATTTTAAAATACAATTGTTCGCATATAAAAAGCCCTATCTCAAATAGGGCTCGTTGTTTGATGAACTTTATTTGTCCTCCAGAATATGTTTAGCCGCTTCTAGTGCTGAAGCTGCTTTAGGCCATCCGATATAAAAACTAAGATGTGTGATGACTTCAATCAATTCGTTCTTCGTTACACCATTTTCTTTGGCAAGATGTAAATGATATTCCAGCTGATTCAGGCTACCCGCACTTACTAAAGCTGACACTGTAATCATACTTCGGTCTCTTAGAGAAAGCTCTTCTCTCCTCCACAAATCTCCAAAGAGAACTTTTTCTGAATACTCAACAAATGCTGGAGCAAAATCTCCGAGTGTTAATTTCACAGTTGGCTTGATTGGTTGATGCATAGCTATTTCCCCTTTCTTTCGTTCCGTTACTTGATCATCTGTGCAAGTCCTTCACCAAAAGACCAATTCTCCAAGCCTGTCTCAATCAGCATAATGAATATATTTTCTTTTCGTATATTGAGTTTGCAGTACAATTGATCAGCTATTTCCTTATATAAAGACTGCTTTTGTTCCTGAGTTCTTCCTGAACCACATGTAATTTGGATATATAAAAGACGAATATCCCTCTCGTGACGAAGAAGATAATGGGGATCATAATTAAATTCTTCTTTCTTATGTGAACTGAACACATGAAAGTAGTCTTTTTCAGGTACATGAAACTCTTTCATCAGAGCCTTCATGATCGTTTGGCTAACAGAAGCTAGGCTTTCTTTATCGTAAGCATTTTCCATATAACTGACTTTTACAAATGGCATGAATGTCATCTCCCTTTTTCTGACTCACTTCATTTTACATCCCAATATTCGTTTTATATAATTGAATAATATATAAATTTGTATTCATAAATCGAATGGAGATTATTAGAAATGGACTTAAAAGAGTTAAAAGCATTTCAAGCCGTGATTCAGGAAGGGACATTCTCAAAAGCCGCTCATAAATTGAATTATGCGCAGTCGACCATAACGAATCAGATCAAACGATTAGAACAGGAGTTAGGATTTCAATTGTTTGTAAGAGGATGGGAGGCTGAATTAACCCCTTCAGGACGATTGTTTGCCAAAGAGATTGATCAGTTGATTCTCCATTGGAACTTTGTATTAGATCAGTCACAAAAGCTCCAAAAGGAAGAGGTCGGAACCTTGAATATAGGCGTCATAGAACCAATCGCTGCCTCTATTCTTCCTTCTGTTCTTCAAACATTCAGGAGTCAAAAACCCAATATTACATGCCACTTTATCATCGGTAATACAGACTTTCTTCACAAACAGCTGCTCAAGGGCGAGATTGATTTCGCCATTGCAGGGGAACCAGTGATGAATACACTTCCGTTTGAAGAGTTGTACAAAGAGGAAATATCTTTTATTATCTCAAAACAGCAGGCAGATCAAGTTGGAACGATTTCTTTGATCAAAGATCTTTATAAACAGCCTTTGATCATAGGCGGGGAAAGTTGTTTATATCACATAAAGTTACAAAAGGAGCTCTCAAGATTAAATGTTGAGCCGTTCACTTATACCATCAGCCAGATGTCAGCGATTCCACCATTTCTAAAGGAATTCCCCTCTGTCGGAGTCGTCCTTTCCTCTACCGCATTGTCAGACGAATTTGTGAAAGTTCCAATTGAAATGGAGGACCCTTTTATCCCAATAGGTATCTTATCTCATAAGGAACCCCATCAATCCCTGAAAAACACTAAGGAACTGCTGCTTGATCTATTTCGTCAAGAAGCTGAGAATTTAATATACTCGTGATCTTGTTCCATCACAGAAGAAATGATTCAAAAAAACTTAGATTTCATATCATCTAGGTTTTATAGTGTTTCAATCCATTTATGTTCAATTTTTTAGGCGCTCCCATTTCTTAATCCAAACAATCCAATCTTTCCAGGCATTTGACAATAGCTCCGCTTTTAAAGAAATTGAATAGGGTACCTTCGCAAAATCGTTCAGCTCTCACAATCCCCATAATAAGAGCAAGCACACACTGCGCATTTAAATTGGAGATGTCCATATTCTCCATATCATTCATTCCCGATTCAATCCCATTTTCTTTGAGGATCTCTCTGTATCGGGTAAGCTCCATCTCTTGGTGTTGTTCTGCAAAGATATAAATATCTTCGATAAAGTGACGGACCGCTTCGGAATAATTCACAAAGGGCATCTGAATCGGATGTTCAGCTGTTCCATCATTTTCTTGATCAATTACCCATTCTCCAATACGTTCCTCCTGAAGCATCGGTATGTATTTTGTTAGAATTTCGAATTGACTCATTTCCATCCTCCTCTACCTCATTCATATGGTTTCCTCTGATCGACACATATGGATCAGTATATAAAAAAATCCGTGATCATCCTACCAGTTAGCAACCAGTATTCAAATCACGGACAGTCTTTATTCACTTCATTTTTTTACACTCTTACCATTGATACAACAGTCTCCACATGCGCCGTATGCGGAAACATATCCACTGGCTGCATGTATTCGATTTTGTAGTCTTTTGACATGTATTCGAGGTCTTTTGCTAGTGTTGATGGGTTGCAAGAGACGTAGACAAAGCGTTTTGGTTTCACTTGTTTGACGGTGTCTAAGAAGGTGCGCTCGCAGCCTGTTCTTGGTGGGTCCACGACGATGACGTCAGGACGGAAGCCTTCTTTGACCCATTTTGGCAGCCACTGTTCAGCTGTTCCTGTCACATAGGTCGCGTTTTTCATGCCGTGTTTTTTGGCATTTTTCTTTGCATCATCAATCGATTCTTTGATGACATCCATTCCTCTTACTTCTTTTGCGCCATCTGAGAGCCACATACCAATGGTTCCAACGCCGCAATACGCATCGACAACCTTTTCTTTGCCAGTCAGTTTGGCCGCTTTTTTCGCTTCGTCGTAAAGCTTCAGTGTTTGCTTCGGATTCAATTGGAAGAAAGCACGTGCACTCAGTTCAAAGGAAACGTCTCCTAAAAATTCTTGAATGACCATATTGCCAGCCAGGTGAGATGTCTTATGACCAAAAATGACCGACGCTTTTTCGCCATTGATGTTGTGCATAATGGATGTCACTTCTGGCAGACGTTTTTGAATGGCTTCGGCGATATCTTTTTTCTTTGGAAATTCAGGTTTCGATGTCACAAGGACGACCTGTACTTCACCTGTTTCAAAGCCGACACGTACGACAATCGAGCGTACGTCGCCTTTTCTTGTCCGTTCATTGTAGACCGATACACCGAATTTCTCTAAAATTTTGCGGACAACGCCCGTTGTTTTGTTCGTTTTTGGATGCTGGACGATACATTCTTTGATCGGTACAAGCTTATGAGAATTCAGTCCGTAAAGCCCTGCAATGATGTCGCCGCTATGAGAACGCCCTACTTGGAACTGACTTTTGTTTCGGTAGTGCCATGGATCTTCCATGCCGATCGTCGGTCGAATATCTAGCTTTTCGACTGATAGTTTTGTATGTCGTTCCATCGATTGAATGACAATATCTCGTTTTTCCTTTAGCTGCTGCTCGTATGCTAAATGCTGTAGCTGACAGCCGCCGCACTGCTCGTATACTGGGCATGGCGGTTTCACTCGATGCTCGGAGCGCTTTCGTACTTTCCTGACCGTACCTTCTGCATATTTTGCTTGGACATTTGTTGCTTCCACAACCACTTCCTCGCCTGGAAGCGCACCCGGGACAAAGACCACTTGCTTTTTAAAATAACCGACCCCTTCCCCATTAATGCCAAGGCGTTTAATGGTAAGCGGGAACTGCTGTCCCTTTTGTAAAAGGGCACCTTGCTGTTTTTCTTTCACTTCATTCTCTCCGTTCTATCTGAACCCTTGATAGGTTGTCTTCATTTTATTCCATCTCATTAGTATATCATGACTTGGACAAAGAGAGAAAATCCCTTTCATTTATTTATCTGTCTCAATGCTTCTCCATAAATATAGAGAAGCGTAGCTTAAATACGGGGTCCACTCCTTGCTGAATGCTGCCATCTCTTCTTTTGTCGGCTTTTCAGGCAGGTCAAAGTGCCGCTTGATGGCGTTTTGAATACCGATATCTGCCACCGGAAAGAGATTGGGCCTTCCAAGTCCATTCATAAGCACATTTTGAACCGTCCAAGGTCCAATCCCTCTAATCGGAAGCAGACGTTCTTCCACCTCCAGATCAGTTAAATCGTGTAATTCCTCTAAACAAAGAGAGCCGCTCGCAATTCGCTTCGATACATCGATGACATATTCCGCTTTCCGCTGACTAAATTGAAGCTTTCTCAAATCCTCTGTTTCAAGTGAGGCGATGGTTTCCGGTAATGGATCAAACCAAACGCCTTCTATTTGCTCGCCGTACGTATGAACAAACCGTTTCGTGAGCTCATAAGCAAACGCCAGATTGAGCTGCTGATGAATGATGCATTTCATCAAACAATGATATAAATGGAAATCCAGCATGAGCGGTGTCCCAATATGACGCTCAAAAATGGGCGCTAGATTTGTTTGAGAAAAATGCTCATGCACAGCGTGTAATTGATGCTCCATACCAAATATCCGCTTCACCTCAGATATGAGAGGTTCCATAGGACCGTTTCCTTGCACCCGAAACGTGGGCGCTTCTTTTGTTCCGGTGGCTTGAATGACGACAACGTATGGTTTTTGTTCTAATCTGATTGGCACTTTGATTTCTCTTTTATTCAAATCGACTGCTTTTAATGGATCACTTGATAAGCGCCTGAGCACTTGATCGAAATGATACGGCGGCTCCACCACCAGCTGTTTTTCCCACATGCTTTTCCTCTTCCCTTCTGCAAACACACGCAGATGTGATTGGTTCATTTTGTATGAATCATTCTCTTGATTGAATACATTTAAACATAAAGAGTACAAGAATTTATCAGTTATATCTTCCTTATTTATGGTCATTTTCCTTTTGGATGAAGGAACATTTTTAGTCGAATTCAGCTAAAATTCGACAGCATCCTTCAATATTTTAGGATTATTTACCTTAAATTAGAAATAGAACCTCTGGGTGATATCTTCTATTCCGAAAACATTTGTATAATTATGACATATCAAGGAGGTGAACAAAGGAATTAGCGGATTAGGCAATCATTTGTTTTATCTTGCAGGAACATATTTTACCTCATTGATAACCGGCTTCACCTAGTTTCACTTTTTACGAAAAGGAAGACCCAAAATTTTTAAACAAAGGAGATCCGACCAATGAAAAAAACCATTCTTTCTGTTGCCCTTGCCACTGCTGTTTCTTCGACACTACCAGTATTCGCTGACGCTGCTGAACAAAAAACTACTCCAGTTTCAACTACTGTTCAGCAAACTGTTTTAAACAAAGCTGCTGAAAGTAAAGCATCTACAACCGCAGGAAACGTTAATATTAACTTTGACGTACTTGGTATAGCTAATGCATTAATCAATGCTGCAAATGCTAACACAAACCGTGAAGGCTTTGTCAAAGGACTAATGGAGTCTGCTTTCTATGCTGCGGGCGCAAAATACAATGTCATGGTATTTAACTTAAGCCAAGGTTATGAGACTCGTTTCAGCGGAGTCAAAACGTTTGCTACTGTGAAATACGGAAGCATTACTTACGGAGTTTGGGTATTTGAAAATGGATCTTTCACAAACAAAGGTGACGGCGGCTACATCAACTGGGCATTTAGAGGCTGGTTCGACCGTAACGGTGGTTTCGTCAACTTCCGTCGTCCTTAATTCTCGGTTTTATCCATCAATCATACACGCACATTGGACCGATCTCAGTGATGAGATCGGCTTTTTTTATGGAGAACACGTATAAGTTCACCCGCGCTGCTTCATGATATAATGCAAGTCTGGAGGGGTGCACATGCTGAAGAAAATTGCAGTGACAAAAAACGGCGACTTGATTGAACATGCGACATTGCAGCAGCTTTCAAGCCCCGATATCGCCTGGTATTGGATTGATTTTCATGCGCCAACGGAAAAGGAAGCAGCGCTTTTAAAAGAATACTTTCAGTTCCATCCGCTTGCGATTGAGGATTGCTTCCATTATTTACAGCGGCCGAAGCTTGATTTTTATGAAGGGTATTTATTTTTCGTGCTTCATGCCTTGAATCAAAAGACGCTTCGATCTGAGGAAATCGATCTGTTTTTTGGTGATAATTATATCGTGACCTTTCATTTAAAGGAGGCGCCATACATTGACCGTGTCATTCGAAAGCTTAAAGGGTCTGACAAAGACAGAAACAGTGGACCTGAGCATATTGCCTACATGCTGATTGATCAGCTTGTCGATGATTATTTCCCTATTATTTATCAAATTGAGGACAGGCTGAATGAAATCGAGGATGAAGAAGGTCATAAAACATATGGAACGCTGATGAACGAAGTATTCGGAATTCGATCCGATTTGCTCAAGCTGCGAAGAACAATTATCCCAATGAGGGACCTTTTATACCGTATTGTGAACACAAATACGATGAGAAACGATACGAACCGGCAAGCATATTTTAATGATATTTATGATCACCTTTTGAAATTAACCGAAATCGTCGAGTCAAACCGTGATATGACGGCCGATTTACGAGACAGCTATCAGACGCTGAATTCAAATCGAATGAATGCGATCATGATGACATTGACCATTGTGTCAACCATTTTTATTCCACTGACCTTTATTGTTGGGGTGTACGGAATGAACTTTGATAATATGCCTGAATTACACTGGAAATATGGCTATTTTGGCGTGCTGATTTTCATGGGTCTGCTCGTCTCGGGTATGCTTTTGTGGTTTAAGCATAAAGGGTGGTTCCGCATTTTCAAATAATGTGTGAAGAGAATGGCTGAGGAGGCGGTTAGATGAAAAACTTGATTCCATTGTCTCATCAAAAACTAAAGCTCGTATGGGAGACGCTCTATCGAGATTTCAAATTTAATCCGTGACCGATGAGAATTTGGATACGGTCTATTATTTGGATGATGCATTAAGTGCCAGGCGTTTAATCGGTTATGGGGGGATCTTGAAAGAGATTCATAAGGAACTGAATTTGACGGATGCTGAGGACGGGGATCTGATCAGAATTGAAGAAGATGATGATGAGGGGGCAAATGAGACATTTGAAGTCATGGCTAATTGGCATGTTGGCATCAATAATTATATAATTAACTAAATTTTACTTTGGAGGTGACTTTTGTATGTCTATTCAAGTGGATGATGATGATGTTTTAGAGATGTGTAATATATATGCTCAAGAAACTCATCACAGAGAAGCATTGATTCTAGGAAACAGGAAGGGTCTATTGGAATTAAAAAATGCGATAGATCAGGCTTTAAAAACTGGTAGTGCTGTTGCAAATTTATACCCATCTGATTTTGAAGGATATGAAACTTGTATTGCTTTAGTAGATGATGAAGATCAGTTTGAGAAATTGATGACTCCTTATGTAGAGAAATATGTACAAGATGATGATGCAATTGATCCAATTGAAATTATTAAAGATTACGATGCTAAAAAAGAAAAGCCCTTATAATAGGGCTTTTCTTTTTTAGTGGAGTATTGTTCTACCTTTTACAGCTTTGTGTTTACTTGGTACTGATGCTCTCAGAGCATGGTGTATATTAATTTTTGGAGCTACATGAAAATGCCAGTACCAGTTTGATGATCCTGGTTTTAGTGGTATGACTCCGTTATCAACTGCAAATACTCGTATTTTCTTTTTTCCTTTTTTATGGAACACTTTTACAAGACTCTCGACTTTTCCTTTTCTATTTTTTACATACCAATCGATATGATAGTTCTTCCCAAAACCTTTTATTCTGTTTTTCAAATACTTCAGTGCAACTTTTGCGCCTTTTGATCTTATGGCCCATAAAGCAACTCTTCCTACGGTCATTGCGATTGGTACGAAGAATATTGGTAGTGCTTGTGTTGTTATTTCACTCTGACTACTTTTCGAGTCAAGTTATTCCATTCGGTTTTCTAAAGCTAAAAATTCTTCATTGTTGAAATATTGATCTATTACTTTATTTTGTTCTGACTCTGACATGTTTCCAAATTCTTTTTCTGTAAATGGCAGGTTTTCTATGTATTCCCCCATTTTCTTTTCAAGTTCGTCTAATTCTTTGTTAGCTTGTTCATTTTGTAGAATTGTCGGTGTTACTAACGCTTCTAATTCTTGTGAATTGATAGTGTTTGTTTCTGCTGATGCTTCTGATGAAAATGGAGTCCATATAGAGATGACAAGAGCTAGGGTAATTAGGGTTAAAAGTGTTTTTTTGAACATTTTCGTTTATATGCCTCCTTTTGTATTAAATTCCAAAATTAAGGTTATCTAATTAAAGTGAGTGTATCAATGGATTTAAGGTAAATTTAAGAATATTGTTTTTTTGTTGCGGTGTCCGCAATCATTTTTTTTATTTTTCAGTGCTTCGTTTTGAGGAATATTTTTGTGATAGAATCCGTTGACTGTGGAGGGGAACGTGATGACAATTGAAATTCATGTGATGGATTTAGGGGCAATCATTATGTTTGTTTTGATGATCATTGCATGTGCGATTTCAGAAACAGAAGAAGCCGACAATTGAGTTGGCTTCTTCTTTACACGCTTGACGGAAATCGAGAGATTTTAGCACGCACACAGGGGTGTGTATAAGTGCGCCATTTTCATGGGTGTCCTATTTCCAAAATTGCCACCACTTTTTTTGTTGAGCAGCAGCAATCATTTTTTTTGCTTCAATGGATTCTTTCAAAGCGAGCATGAGATTTTCATCTCGCTTTTTTTGTTGTTCTTCAAATTGTTCGAGTCGTTTTAGGATGGCCCGATTGAATTCTTCTTGTCTTTGAATGAGATCGGCGACATTGATATCTTGTAGCGGTGTAGCGGTATCCGATATGGACAAGTTTGGCTACTTCTTCTAGTGATTTACCACTCAATTTAGAGTGTGTGTATATATACTCCATAGCGGATAAATCGGACTCATTATACTGACGCCATCCCTTAGTGTCTCTGGCGAAGTTATAACCGTTTTTCTCAAGCATGGCGGCGTATTTACGTATCGTGACGCTGGAGACATTGAGCTTATTTGCAATGTCTTATGAATAAAGATAGGTTGATTCATTCGCTACGGTATACGCTACGTCCGAGCCTCTCTCGTTTCCGCTCATTTCACGTACCTTCTCCTTTCATTACATATGATATCTCTGTTTATTTTGATGCCCCTTCCCTTCTTCATGCGGAGGAAGACCTTGAAGAGAAAGCATTACGTGCTTTTCAGGAGCTTATAAGAACAGACGAATATATACTGGCACTTGATTGGCAGTATGAATGCTACTGGATCACACCATACGGCTCATTTGAAAAAGATGAAATTGGGGAATGGAGAATTCCTGTGCTTCCTGATGGAGATTACTATTTCTTTTTATCAAAAGAGATGCATTGGGGATTGCTAGGGCATCCTTGGGAGCAAAGCATCACGATTTTCGGTGAGGGCTTGATCGACTCTTTTACGCGTCATCACCCGATTTTGTTTCAGCGTAAAATAAGAGAAGGATAAAGAAAAAGCTCGCAGATTTCTGCAAGCTTTTTTCTATAGCTGAGGCAGATGCCATACTTTTTCAAGCATGAGATCGTCTAGGCTTTTAAAGGAATATCCTTGTTTTTTCAGGGCCGTGATGGCATCATCCAGTGCCTCGGCATTGTCTCTTGAGACGGTATGAAGTAAGTAAATGGCACCTGGGTGCGCCTGCTTCATCATTTGATCATAAGCATACTGTTTTCCTTTTTGATGGTGAATATGCCAGTCCACAAACGCTACTGACCAGAAAACCGTTTGGTAGCCGAGCTCTTTTGTTTCCTTCAGCACCCTTTCACTGAATACACCGCGCGGCGGACGAAGATAGAGGTTGTCTTGTTTTCCAGTGATTTTGTACACGGCTTCATTGACACGCCCCAGCTCTTCTTTGATTTCTTTCGTACTCTTTGTTGTTAAATCTGGATGGTGATAGGAGTGGTTGCCAATGATATGACCTTCCTCTGCCATACGTTTAACGAGCTCAGGCTGGTCCTTGACAAAATGACCTGTCACAAAAAAGGTGCCTGGTACTTGATGTTTTTTCAGCACGTCTAAGATCTTCGGCGTGTACCCATTTTCATAGCCATTGTCGAAGGTAAAATAAATCTCTTTCTTTTTCGTGTTTCCTAAATAAAAGGCATCATACTTTTTTAAAAGGACGTTCAATTCTTTACCCGCATCTGCTGGCTTGTGTTCTTTGCTTTTCGCAAATCCCCAGTGGACGGGCTTATTAGACACGGCTTCCGCTTCTGAGAGAGGCATCGATACAAAAAGCGCACATAAACAGATGAGCATGTATTTTTTCATTTACGTCACTTCCCGGTTTTTCTTCTATTGTGCAGAATAAGACCGAGACTCATACACTGATTCACCTGCCAATTTAAAGAAAAAAGCCCGCAATGCGCGAGCTATTCTTCCTTCCAATCGTTTTTAAACCGTTCATATTTCGCTTCTAGGTCGTCAATCATCTGGATCAGTCTGTCTATATCCTCAACATCTGTTGATTCAGGATCTAATGAATCAATCACATTCATAAACATATCTAATCGGTTCTTTAAATACTCAACCTGCTGCTCTTTGCTGTCTGCTGCCTTGCCCATAGATACACTCCCTTTAGCATTTGTTTCTAGCTTATCTTTTTTTCCCTTGTAAATCAATGATGCCCCACTTGCGTATAACGGTGATGGGGCTTAAAATTAACTGTTGGCGGGTCTACGTTTGCCCGAATGTAAAGGAGATAGATACCATGAACCAAAAAACAGCACTTCGTCCGATTACACCTGCATACGACCCTTGGGAAGCCTATCTCGATGTGCAGGATTACGGAGAGATGAAGCTGACAAATATTGAATTTACGACAACGACGTTGTGTAACATGAGATGTGAGCACTGTGCGGTCGGCTATACCTTACAGCCTAAGGACCCGAATGCACTGCCGCTTGATTTACTGCTTCACCGTTTAGATGAAGTTCCGCTTCTGCGCTCAATCAGTATTACAGGCGGAGAGCCAATGCTTTCTCTCAAATCTGTGCGGGAATATGTCGTCCCTTTATTAAAGTATGCCCATGAACGCGGCGTCCGTACACAGATCAATTCAAACTTAACACTTGATTTGGCGCGATATGAGGAAATTATTCCATACTTAGATGTCCTTCACATCTCACATAACTGGGGAACTGTCGAAGAGTTTGCAACGGTCGGTTTTGCGATGATGGACAGAAAACCAACCTTTGAGCAGCGCGAGAAATTATTTAACCGCATGATTGAAAATAGCCGGGCACTTGTCAAAGCGGGTGTTACCGTATCTGCTGAAACGATGCTCAATAAGCGCACGCTTCCATATATTGAACACATCCACCGGCAAATCGTGGAGGAAATGAAATGCCAGCGCCACGAAGTTCACCCGATGTACCCAAGTGATTTTGCCAGCGCCCTTGAATCATTGACGCTTCCGCAAATGCGTGATGCGATTCATCAGCTGCTGGATATTCGTGATCAAGACACATGGATGCTGTTTGGCACCCTGCCATTTTATTCTTGCAGCACAGATGAAGAAGACCAGCGCCTCCTCAAGCGATTACGCCAGGAGAAACATGTTACAGTACGAAATGACCCTGACGGCCGCTCACGGTTGAATGTGAATATTTTTGATGGGAATATTATTGTGACAGACTTTGGCGATACACCGCCGCTTGGAAACATTGCTAACGATACATTGCAATCTGCTTATTCACGCTGGATGGACACAAAATTAGCAAAAGAGCTGAATTGTCATTGTCCAAGCGTACAATGCCTCGGTCCGAATGTCCTTGTGAAAAACAGCTATTATCAAGATGTTGATTTTACTTCTCGTACAGCCAGGGGGTAACCGATAGATGGACGATACTTTTCTGACAATAGTCAAGAACAAATACATTGAAATTCTCCTTGTTGGACTCGTTCTTTGGCTTGCCGTCTTTATGATTAACAAAGCGCTTCAAATTTTCTTTAAACGAACGGAGTTTATAGAGGACAAGAAGAAAAAAACGATCGAGAGCTTGGTCAAATCTGTTACAAAATACACCGCTTCGATTTGCTTTGTCATGTATGTCATTTCTCTCTTCTTTCATGATTTCGGAAAAATCCTTGCAGGTGCTGGTGTTGCTGGGATCGTCATCGGTTTTGGCGCCCAGACGCTGATTCGCGATATTTTAGCAGGCATTTTTCTGATCTATGAACGTCAGATTCATAAAGGGGATTATGTGACAGTGAATAACCTCTTTAACGGAACGATTGAAGAGATTGGTCTCCGCTCTTTGCAAATTAGAGAATGGAGCGGCAAGCTGTTAACCATTTCTAACGGAGACATCCGGCAAATTCAAAACTATAACATGCACTACATGCGGATTACGGAGTCTGTATTAATTAGTGCGAATCAAAACCCAGATACAGCCTTTCAAGCACTCGAAACAGCATGTGACCATTTAAATCAGATGCATCATGATTTTCTCAAAAAAGATGAATTTCAAAACGCCATTGAACCCTTTCAAGTCCATGGCATTATGGGTCTGAACAAACTAAACCGCGGGATTGAGATCACAGTGAAAGGAATGGTCGAGGACGAAAAATACTTCGATGCTGCCCTCGCTGTCCGAAAAGAAATGATCAATCAACTTCATCAGCATGATGTCAAATTGCTTGAAGATCTCGTTTATCCCCAGCCTGCAAAATAACCTCATTCGTGATGGGGTTATTTTTTTGATTGTTTTTTGTTAACCAGTTAATTATAATAAAATATAGTTAACCAGTTAATATAAAGAGAGGATGTTGATTCATGACAAAAAAAGAAGCGATATCATTTATTAAAGAGATGTATGAAGAGGTATTAATCAAATTCAATATAGAAAAAGTGGAGGCTTATTTTTCACCCGATTATCAGCAAGTGACTGATGGAAAGGTTTCGACACTTGATGAGTTTAAAAAGCATCTATCCACATTAAAAGGATTAACAAAACAGCTTGAGATCCCCGCTTTTCATGATGTGTTATTTGATGAAGATACGCAGCAAGGGTGTTTTCGTTACACTGTACATGTGGAACTCGCAAGCGGAGACCGGGGTTTCATTGATGTCATGGCTCTTTTCACGTTATTAGATGACAGGATCATTCGATGTGACGAGCTGACCCGGGCTCACGAAAAACATGAAACGCTTGAACAGCTTGGCCACATCAGCTAACAATTCTCTTCATTTCAGCCCTCTTACTTCTATCCTCTTGACTGATTCATGTATAATAGAAAGCAGAATGATTTCATGCAGCATGGGGACCCTCATACTGTGTATTTACTAAGTGAAAGAGAGTGAATAAGATGGGTCGTAAGTGGAACAACATTAAAGAAAAGAAAGCATCAAAGGATGCCAATACAAGTCGTATTTACGCAAAATTCGGGCGTGAAATCTATGTGGCTGCCAAACAAGGTGAGCCAAACCCAGAATCAAACCAAGCACTTCGCTTTGTTCTAGAACGTGCAAAAACATATAGTGTCCCAAAACACATTGTAGACCGTGCCATTGAAAAAGCCAAAGGCGGTGCGGAAGAGAATTTCGATGAGCTGCGCTACGAAGGATTTGGTCCAAACGGATCAATGGTGATCGTTGATGCCCTCACCAATAACGTCAACCGAACAGCGTCAGATGTTCGTGCGGCATTCGGGAAAAACGGTGGAAACATGGGCGTTAGTGGATCTGTTGCTTACATGTTTGACCAAACGGCAGTCATCGGTGTCGAAGGAAAAAGCGAAGAAGAAACGCTTGAACTGTTAATGGAAGCAGACATTGATGTACGTGACATCATGGAAGAAGATGAAACGGTGATCGTGTACGCTGAACCAGATCAATTCCATCAAGTACAAGAAGCATTCAAACAAGCCGGCGCTCAAGAATTTACTGTTGCTGAAATTACAATGCTTCCTCAAAATGAAGTGACATTAGATGATGAATCTAAAGAACAATTCGAGAAACTAATTGATGTATTAGAAGAGCTTGAAGACGTGCAGCAGGTTTATCATAATGTGGATTTAGGGGAATAAACATTTAAGCCATAGTAGTGGTTAGGTTCATTCAACTGCTGCTATGGCTTTTTTATTTTCTCAAAACATGTAATATATAAATAAAATGTTAATTTCTACAACTATTTAAGGAGCTGAGCTTCATTTTTAAAACATGGTGGTTTTCTTATTATGGATTTATGATCATTCCTATTCTTGGGCTAAGTTTTATTTTCAGCAACTTCATGATAGTAACAAAAATTTTCTTCTTTCTCTTCATCGCATGGTATTTATATAACATCTTTGACTTTTACAAAAGTGAATTGAAAGGGAAAAATGATAAAACCAATTAGCAAAAAACAGTCATCTCCCCTTGATAAGAGGAGATGACTGTTTTAATTCATCCCTTGAAACCCAAACGTCAGGTGATCCTGCACAGGAATCCAAGCGCCGATTCCTTGTGAGGTCACGTTTTTCACGACGAGTTTTCGTTTATTTCCTTTAAGCACAAGGTACACTTCTCCGTATGTCACCTTTCCTTTTTCGTTTATCGCCGGTGCATAGGCATGAAGCGAAGCTGCTTTTTTCGGAGATACATGGTACGACTGATCTCGTTTTGTTCCTGCGCCAATCACTGTGTCAAAAGCGAGGGGCAGCTTTGTTTTTTGAATGGCTTTTTGCATCATCAATGTTTTCACATCTTCCGGGTTTGGCACCTTTGCTGTGAGCCCGCCGCTCACTTTCACTTGCTGCTTTTGAACGTATTTGCCGATGGCTGTTTTGTTGCCGCCTCTGTTATCAATGTGATTGGTATTCACTTTTTTGTATTCCCAGTTGGCAACCGTTTCGTTTGAATCATAGCTCAGTGCCCATCTGCCAAGGAAAATGGTCGCACGGTAACCAACAGCTAATGGCGTCCCTGAAATGCTGGATTCATTTAGCATTTTGATCAAATGGGTATTCTCAATAGGAACATTCGTTGTTTTAAACAATTCGGCTGTCAGCTCGCTCGGTTGGAGCAATGGCTGATCCTGTGACGCATTCGGATACGTATTCTCCTTAGAAATACTGGCGACAGACGATGGCACCTTAAATGACTTCGCCGCCTCCGCTGGAAAGCTATATAGAAAACTTAAGGATAAGAGAACAACAAACATGATGCGGGGCATCTTTTTCATATCATCACTCTTTCTCATTCATTTTTCCATAGTATTTTCCGCAAAGACGTCCCTTATCCACAAAAGATTATAAAAGGAAAAATCCAATCGCCATAATGAGATAGGCAGCAAGTAATGTGGCGCCTTCAAACCAATTTGTATCTCCGTCATTTGATAAAATGACCGTGAGTAATACAGCGGATGCCATCGCAATGAGCTCTGGTAAGGAGAAAATGAGCGGCATCTGCTTATTGAAAAAAAGAGAGCTGATGACAAGGATTGGCGCCACCATCATGGCAACCTGAAGCGTGGAGCCAAAAGCAATTTCCACAGCGACATCCATTTTGTTTTTATACGCCATGATGACAGCAGAGGCATGTTCTGCGGCATTGCCGACGATGGCCACAATAATGACTCCGATAAACAGCTCACTCCAGCCAAATTGTTCTCCCACCGTATCAAATGTATGGACGAGGCGCTCTGAAATGTACGCAACGGCAATCGTCGCAAGCAGCAAAACCACAGTGGCGAACTTACCAGACCATTCAGGTGTTTCTTCTTCCGTCTCCGCCTCCCCGTCCATGCTCTCCTGCTTGGCAACATAGACACCGCGGTGGCTGACCAGTTTGAAATAGAGCGCTGCGACATAAAGCAAAATCATCACAATGCTAATTCCAATGCTTAAAACAAATTGCCTATCCTCTGCCATCTCCACCGAAAACACTTCTGGAATGACAAATGCCACAATAATTGCAAACATGAGCAAGCCGGAGTTGTGCCTTGCATCGTGGACATTGAACACTTGGCGCTTATATTTTAATCCGCCAACGAAAAAAGACAGCCCCGCCACAAGCAGTAAGTTTCCGATAACTGATCCAGTTAATGAAGCAAGTACAATAGCTGTCAGCCCTTGCTTTAATGCAAAAAATGAAATAATTAACTCTACGGCATTTCCAAATGTGGCGTTTAAAAGTCCGCCAATTCTTGGACCCGCTATAATGGCAAGACTTTCTGTAGCTCTTCCCATAAAACTAGCAAGACCAATAATGGCAATACAATACACAGCAAACATGATGACCTGCGGGAAATGAAGAAAACTGCCAATGACCGATAGCGGCACACCAATTGCGACAATCACAAGAAACAAACGATTCATACAGCCATTCTCCTTTACATATGTCTGACTGTTATTCTTTCGTGAGTGCCGGCTTCATATACATTTAGATTCGCTCGTGTGAGAAGGTGATTTCTATACTTCCTTTCACAGACTGCACCATAGAGCAATGCTTCAATGCAAGTGTGATGACTTTCTCTATTTGTTCATCAGATGTACTGACGCCCTCAAATAAAATATGTAAATGAATGCGGGAGATTTTGTTTACAGCGCCTGCTCTTGTCGTTTCAGGTATAATCGTCAGCCCTTCACAGAATATTCGCCTTTTCCGGCAAACATGAATGAGCATTTCTCCAAAACAGCCGGCAATAGCTGAGGTGAACAATTGATATGGCCTGTACCCTGTTTCTTCTTTCCCTGAGATAGGCAGCTGCCTGTCACCTGTACCCGCGATCCATCGGCCTGATTCGTATATCAGTTTCATTCCTTTTCCACCTTTCTATTGAAACCCCTATGGTTCCATTGTACGATGAAAATATGAACTTGTAAGGAGCATCTTATGTCGAGAATTCATTTTATGATTTTAATTTTACTTGTATCCGTATCTGGTTTTTCACAGGGAGCGTTACTGCCTGTCATTTCAATTATTTTTGAACATGCCGGCACTTCTCCTACGTTGAACGGACTGCATGCCACAGGCTTATATCTCGGCGTGCTGCTTGCATCTCCCTTTATGGAAGCGCCGCTTCGCCGGTTCGGGTTTAAGCCGTTAATTGTCATTGGAGGCGCTGCTGTCTTTTTAAGCTTGTTCAGCTTTGTGTTTTTTGAATCTTATGTCGTCTGGTTCTTTCTGCGGCTTGTGATCGGGATTGGTGATCATATGCTGCATTTCTCTACACAGACGTGGGTGACCTATGCTTCGTCATCGAGAAATCGCGGGCGAAATATTTCATTGTACGGGTTATCCTTTGGACTCGGTTTTGCCGCTGGACCCTTTTTAACGCCACTCATTGAAATCAACCCATCTTTACCTTTCATTGTTTCTGGTGCCGTTAGTTTATGTATTTGGCTGCTTGTATTTGTTTTGAAAAATACATATCCAGATACCGGCGAAGTGCAGACGTCAGAGCAGACAAATAGTTTGAAGCGCTTTAAGAAAGCCTTTCAATTTGGGTGGGTCGCCTTTATGATGCCATTTTGCTATGGCTTTTTAGAAACGACACTTAATAGCAACTTCCCAGTATATGCACTCAGAAGCGGAGTAACAGTAGATGCAGTTGCGTTTATTTTACCTGCGTTTGCTATTGGGAGTATTGTCTTTCAGCTTCCTCTCGGGATGCTCAGCGACCGGTTTGGGAGGCGCCGTATCATTTTATGTGTGACACTCGCTGGGTCTTTCTTTTTCCTATTGGCAGGGATTTTCATTCAATCGGTTTTGGCTGTTGCGATTTGTTTCTTTATTGCCGGAATGGCTGTAGGCTCTACCTTCTCACTTGGCATCAGTTATATGACCGACTTATTGCCGAAGCATCTGCTTCCTGCTGGAAATTTGATGTGCGGGATGGCATTTAGTGCAGGGAGTATTCTCGGTCCTGTTCTCGGTGGAATCTTTGTGCAAACGTTCGAAGGAATGAATTTACTTTACCTTGTCAGCATCGTGATATTATTCGTATTTTTCTGCGTTCGATTTGGGCGGACGTCGGCAGTGCTTGAAAGTCATTAAAATGGAGGGGCGATATTTGTTTACATACGACGTCACAAATGAATTGACTTTGGCATCTCTCCAATTAGATGATGCGGACACATTATTTAAACTGATTCAAGAGAATCAGGCTCATTTAGGGGAATGGCTTCCATGGGTTCATCACTGCAAAAGCATAGAGGATGTCAAAACATTTATTCAAGCCACTCAAACCATCTACAATGAACAAAAAGGGTTGGAAGCTGGCATTAAGCTGAACGACCGATTTATCGGGGTGTTCCGCCTGACGTTTGATCAGAAAATAGGCAATATCGGTTATTGGATTCGTCAAGACGCGCAAGGTCGGGGTATTGTGACAACGATCGTGAAATATATGACAGAAATATTTTCTACAAAAGTCGATGGATTTGAAATTTTTTGTCCTGTAGGTCATGTTCGAAGTGAACGTGTAGCGATAAATGCCGGATTCCAGCTAGATCCTCACTATCAGTCAAAGCCTGATGCCGCTTTTAACCTTAGGCGATATATACGATCGTGAAATAAAGACTCCCCTGCGCTATGCAGAGGAGTTTTTTTCATTTAATGATATCCATTTTGCCCGTTCGCACTGCCGCTTGTTTTGTGCTTAGGCTGATGGCCTTTGTTTTGTTTCGTATTGCTTCCGCCTTTTTTCGATTGTTTAGACATAAGTGATTTCCCCCATCCATTCAGATTGAACTTGTTCGTTCTTCTTTAGGATGCCCGGATTTCTTTATAGCTTGCCTGGTACGATTTTACGCTTATGTAAAAGCGCATTGAGCTCGCCGCCAAGGATAATCATGATGCCGGTTAGATAAAACCAGATCATTAAAATAATGATTCCCCCAATGCTTCCGTACATCGCACTGTAGTTGGCAAACTCGCCTACGTAAAATGAAAACAGCATGCTGACCAAAATCCATCCAATCGATGCAAAAATAGCGCCCGGCAGAACAAATTTCAATTTCAGCCTAATGTTTGGAGCAAAATAGTACAAGGATGTAAAAACAATCAATAAAATCAGCGGGCTAATGATCCATCTCATCGCAGTCCATACGGTGAGAAAGGCATCTGACTGCCCGATTAATTTAGCCACAAATAAACCAAGTTCTTTTCCAAAGACAGGCAGCATCAAGGCAAAAATAATGGTCAAAACCATCGCTATCGTTAAGATGATCGATGTTAAACGTACGAGAATGAAGGAACGATTCTCCTCAACTTCGTAAGCATGGTTAAATGCTCTGACGACGGCATTAATGCCGTTAGATGCTGACCAAAGGGCGGCAATAATCCCGAACGACAATAACCCGCCGTTACGATTATTCAGCGTCTGTTCGGCAATGGATTCAATCATCGAAAGCGCTCCTTCTGGCGCATAACCAGAAATGACGCTCAGGACATCCTTTGACGTCAGCGGCAAATACCCAACCAGCGTCAGCACGAAGATGAGAAACGGAAATAATGAAAGCAAAAAGAAATACGCAAGCTCAGCAGATTTTGCCGGTCCTTCATGCAGCAAAAAGCGTTCAATTAACGCTTTAATAAAACCCATACGCCTCATCTCCAATGATCAATCTTTCTGTTTCGATTGAAAGTGATCCTTTGTTTCTTCAATAATTTCTAATACCCTTGGGGTTGTTTCCTTTAACTGATTGACCTGTTCATTTAAAAATGACAAATCATCTGAGACTGTTCGCATCAGCTGCTTCGTTTCTTCCATCTTTTCTTTCATGCAAGCCGATATCCTGCCTGGCTCCTGGCGGTACTCATCCAGCTTTTGCTGGCAGTCATTCCATTTGTTTCTCAGTGCAATTCTCGTTGGCCGATGAAATAAAGTCAGCAATGCACCGCAAGCTGCTCCTATGGCAGCTCCTCGGAGCACGATTTGATTTTTTTCTTCCATCTCGTCTAATCTCCTTTCAGTTAAAGGTGGTTCTCTTTCTTTACATACGTCAAAAAACGGTCAATTCCTGTTTCAATTAATTCATGGACTTCCTCAAAGTTCCCAGTGTAATAAGGATCTGGCACATCATCTCGATCGTCGTCTTCTACAAAATCAAGAAGACGGCCAATAAAGTGATGTTTCCCATAGCCGGCTATACTGCGAAGTGCCCCTACATTTTCAGCATCCATCGCCATGATATAGTCGTATGTTGTGATGTCCTCATCCATGATTTGTCTTGCGGACATTCCTTCATAGCTGATGCCTTTTTCATCAAGCAGTTTTCGCGTTCCTTCATGCGGAGGACTGCCTTGATGCCAGCCGCCAATACCTGCTGAATCAATCACAAAGTGCTCGCTAAGCCCCTCATCTTCTACTTTTTTTCTAAACATGGCCTCTGCCATCGGTGACCTGCAAATATTGCCAAGGCACACGAATAACACACGAATCATCCTTCATTCTCCTCCTATCTTTTCCCTAAGAGTTCTTTTTGAAAACCTTGACTTTATCATATCAAGTCCCTTTTCTTTTGGAAACTTTGCAAGAAAAGCTCTCATCGCCATTGACAAAATACACAAAAACAGGAGAAACTTTAGGAGAATTACACAAACAAAGGGGGATATTAGATGGGAATAATTGAGCAGTTTGTCACGACGATGAACAATTTTTTGTGGGGACCTCCCCTGTTGATTTTAATTGTTGGTACTGGAATATACCTCACCTTTCGCGTTCTCTTCATTCAAATTAGATTACTTCCGTATTCTTTAAAGCTCGCTTTTTCAAAACAAGATAAAATGTCAGAAGGAGATATTTCTCATTTCCAAGCGTTAATGACAGCTCTTGCCGCAACTGTCGGTACAGGGAATATCGTAGGTGTGGCCTCGGCTGTTATAGCGGGTGGTCCCGGAGCAGTATTCTGGATGTGGTTTGCTGCATTTTTCGGGATGGCCACCAAGTTTGCAGAAGCTGTTCTTGCTGTGAAATACAGGGTCAAAAACGAAAAAGGCGAAATGTCTGGTGGACCTATGTATTATTTAGAACATGGCTTAAAGCAGAAATGGCTAGGGGTGCTATTTGCTGTTTTCGGTGCCAGTGCTGCCTTTGGGATCGGCAACCTGGTACAGTCTAATTCCATTTCGGGCGTCATGAATTCTACCTTTCAAATTCCAACATGGGTAACAGGTATCATTATTACGGCTTTTACGGCACTTGTGATTTTAGGCGGAATTAAAAGTATCGGCCGGGTCACATCTATTTTTGTACCGGTCATGGCTTTATTTTACGTCATTTGCGGACTGATCATTCTTATTATGAATGCTGATCTTGTTCCAGGCGCAGTTAGTCTTATTTTCTCAGATGCCTTTACAGGTCAAGCTGTGGCCGGTGGTGCAATAGGGACTGTCATTCGCTGGGGTGTGGCACGAGGAGTATTTTCCAATGAAGCAGGCCTTGGGTCAGCACCAATTGCGGCGGCGGCTGCGAAAACGGATATGCCTGCCCGTCAAGCCCTCGTCTCTATGACGCAAGTGTTTATTGATACAATCATTGTTTGTTCTATCACTGGCATTACCATTGTCATGGCAGATATGTATTTAACAGTGAAAAGTGATGCGTTAACCTCGTTATCCTTTGCTCATTTCCTCGGTCCAGTTGGCTCAACCATTGTGGCAATCGGGCTGCTCTTGTTTGCCTATTCCACCATCATTGGCTGGTCCTATTATGGCGAAAAATGCTTTACATATTTGGCGAAGGATTCGTACGTCATGTATTATCGCATCGTGTTTGTCATAGCTGTCTTTTTTGGTGCCGTGTTTAAGAATGACTTCGTATGGGGCGTAGCAGATATGCTCAATGGACTGATGGCCATTCCAAACTTAATTGGTCTCATCGGTTTATCGGGCGTTGTCGTATTTGAATCAAAACGAATCATTGATAAAATCAAACAGGAGAAAAAGGAGAAAAACATCTCTGTGTCGTCTTAATAGCCCTTTTATTCTTTTGCATTTCTGTTAAAATAGACATATTATTCGACACATATGCAGGAAAGGACGTGCCGCCCTTGTCAGAGCAAAAAGCGGCTGAAGTCAATCAGCTGATTGAAGACATTTCGCAAAAGTTAAATATGCTGAATATTGGAGTCATCAAAGCCGAGGACTTCAGTCCAGACAAGTACGAAGATATCGAATTTCTTCACCAAATGGTGATGAAAAAATCTTCATTCAGCCCAAGTGAAATGCAAGCCATCGCAAGCGAGCTAAAAAACTTAAGAAAATAGTGGTGCAAAAAGAAGCTGCTTTACGGTCTACACGCAGCTTCCTTACATCATGCGCAGAAAAAGCCAGCACCCCGCAAAGGTGCTGGCTTTTTTATATCCTTTTACAACTGCGGTTTATTTCTCAAGCAGTTTTAATGATTCACGGTTAAATGCTGGAATGTCATCAGGTGTACGGCTTGTCACAAGCTGATCCTGACAAACGACAACTTCTTCGTCTTTAAATTTAGCGCCTGCGTTTTCCATATCGACTTGAATGGATGTATAGCCAGTTGCGCCTCTTCCTTCCAGCGTCTTCGCTGTAATAAGCAATTGCGGTCCGTGACAGATCGCAAATACTGGTTTTTTCTCATCCATAAATGCTTTAGTGAATTGGACGTAACGATCATCTGCACGCAGAATATCTGGTGAGAAACCGCCAGGAATGAGAAGTGCATCGAAGTCTTCAGGCTTCACGTGATCAATGGACGCATCCACTTTCACTTCTGCCTCTCCTTGCTTCCCTTTCACTGTTTTTCCTTTTTCATTTTCAATGACTGTGATTTCATGGCCTGCGTCTTTAAAGGCTTTTGCAGGCTCGGTGAATTCAACATCCTCAAAGTAATCTGTTACTACAACTGCAATTTTCTTACCCATGTAGAAACCCTCCTGCTTGATTATCGTTTACACTACACACTATACCCGGGCATGTTGAAATGAAACATCCTATCCCTATCAGAAAACCCCTTATGACAAAGATAAGTAATTCGACCCATTCGCATCCCCTCAACAAGGTAATTCGTATGATTTATGTTATCTTTACAATAATCTGCAAAAAATAACTACAAAAGTTAACGAAACATTTCTACAATAGGTATTGTGGTCAAAAAAATTAGAAAGGCGGAGATCAGGTGAAGAAGCAAGCACATAGGTCTAAACGAAGGAAAAACCTGTCTATTCTGCTCACTTCCATTATGATGATTAGTCTCATTCTCCCAGCAGTACCTACTTATGCAGAAACAGAAAACGGCAATGCCGTAAAGGTCAGCATTTTAGCCACAACCGATGTTCATGCGAACATGATGAACTATGATTATTACAGCGACAAAGAAACAAATGAATTTGGTTTGGCAAAAACAGCCGAGCTGATTGACAAGCACCGTTCACAAAACCCAAATACACTCCTTGTTGATAACGGAGACCTGATCCAAGGAACCCCTCTTGGAGAATACGTTTACAAACATGAGAAAGACAGCATCATCAATCAAACAAAGGTTCACCCCATTATTCATACACTCAACAAACTAAAATACGATGCAGGAACACTTGGCAATCATGAATTTAACTACGGGTTATCCTTTCTTGACGGTACCATTGCGGGCGCCAACTTCCCGATTGTCAATGCAAACGTCAAAAAGCTAAATGGAGAACACCGTTTTACACCTTATGTGATCCAAGATAAAACCTTTAAAGATGCAAACGGAGCCTCACAAAATGTGAAAGTTGGTTACATAGGATTCGTTCCACCACAAATTATGACGTGGGATAAGAAGCATTTAGATGGACAAGTGCAAGTGCAGGACATCGTCGAATCTGCCAATGAAACCATTCCTGAAATGAAGGCGAAGGGCGCAGATGTCATTGTCGCTCTTGCTCATACAGGAATTGAAAAAACCGCTTCACCTAAAGGATCAGAAAATATGATCTTTGACCTTGCGACGAAAACAAAAGGTATCGATGCCATTGTATCCGGCCACCAGCATGGCACATTCCCAAGCGCTGAATATAACGGCGTCGACAAATTCGATGTCTCAAAAGGAACCATCAACGGCATCCCAGTCGTCATGTCAAAAAACTGGGGCAGCTACCTTGGTGTCATTGATTTAACACTAGAGCCTGACGGCAGCAGCTGGAAGGTCACAGACGGAACAGGCAAGATCGAATCTGTTGCCGGAGTATCATCTCAGAACAGCACAGTAAAAGATGCCATTCAAACAACGCATCAAAACACACTTGATTACGTGAGAAAGCCTGTTGGCAAAACAGAAGCAGACATTAATAGCTTTTTCGCTCAAGTGATGGATGACCCTTCGATTCAAATTGTGACAGATGCCCAAAAATGGTATGCACAAAAAAAAATGAAAGACACAGCGTATAAAAATTTACCGATTTTATCTGCAGGTGCCCCGTTTAAAGCCGGCGGCCGAAACGGAGTAAATTATTATACAAATATCGCAAAAGGAGATTTAGCGATTAAGAACATCGGCGATCTCTACCTTTACGATAACACTGTGCAGATTGTGAAACTGAGAGGTAGTGAAGTGAAAGACTGGTTAGAGATGTCTGCCGGTCAGTTTAATCAGATCAAACCAAACGATTCAAAAGAACAGCCGATTTTAAACGAGGAATACCGCTCGTATAACTTTGATGTAATTGATGGTGTCACATACCAAGTTGATGTGACGCAGCCTGCTAAATACAGCACAACAGGCACACTTGTCAACGCCAATGCAAACCGCATCAAAAACCTGTCTTACAACGGGAAACCAGTCTCTGACAATCAAGAATTTTTAGTCGTGACAAATAACTATCGTGCTTCTGGCGGCGGAGGCTTCCCTCATCTGACGCAAGATAAAGTGGTGCTTGCCTCAGCAGATGAGAACCGTCAAGTGCTGATGGATTATATTATCGAACAAAAAACCATCAACCCAAGTGCGGATCAAAACTGGTCCATTGCACCGATCAAAGGCGCAACAGTAACTTTTGAATCTTCTCTTTTAGCAAAACCATTTGCTGAGAAATCAAGCAACGTAGACTTTGTTCGTAACGCAAGCACAGACGGTCTTGGTGTGTACAAGCTAGCCTTTAAAGAGGATGGCACAACAGAACCGCCTGCATCAGACAACTGGAATTTAACGGTGATGCATACGAACGATACACATGCACACCTTGATGATGCGGCAAGACGCGCAACAAAGATCAAGGAAGTCCGTGCTGAAAGCGAGAACAATATTTTATTAGACGCTGGAGATGTCTTCTCGGGTGACCTGTACTTCACAAAATGGCAAGGACTTGCCGATCTGAAATTGATGAACTTAATGAAATACGATGCCATGACGTTTGGTAATCATGAATTTGACAAAGGCCCTTCTGTACTCCGTCAATTCCTGACAGGTGATGCATCAGATGTCGATCCGAAAAACCGTCATCAATTTGAAAAGCCTCAATTCCCGATTGTGTCATCAAACGTGGATGTTTCGAAGGAAAAACAATTGATCGACTTAGTGAAAAAACCAGCCTCATTTAAAGCTGGTGAGAAAAAAGAAGCCGGGATTTACCCTTACATCCTGCTTGATGTTAATGGTGAAAAGGTTGCCGTATTCGGCTTAACGACTGAAGACACAGCGATTACATCCAGCAGCGGCCCTAACATTCAATTTAAAGATGCGTACAAGAAAGCAAAAGAAACAGTCAACACCATTCAAACAGAAGGAAAAATCAATAAAATCATTGCGTTAACACACATTGGCTACAACCGTGATCTTGAGCTCGCTCAAAAAGTAGACGGGATTGATTTAATCATTGGCGGTCACACGCACACCCTTGTTGAAAAATTAAAGGTCATCAATAAAAAAGAACCTACCATTGTCGCTCAGGTGAAAGACTATGGACAATTTTTAGGAAAAGTAGACGTGGCCTTTGACAAAAAAGGAGTCGTACAGCCAAAAGAATCTTCTTTTGACCTGATCTCTATTGATGACTCTGTCAAAGAAGATGCAGATGCAAAAGCGATCCTTGATGGGTACAAAGCAGATATTCAAGATTTAAAAACAGAAAAAGTCGGCCATACAGATGTCCTATTAGACGGACAACGCGAGCACGTCCGTGCGAAGGAAACAAATCTTGGGAACTTTATTGCCGACGGCATGCTGCAGAAAGCGCAAGAATCTGCCGGTGCTGACCTTGCCATCACAAACGGCGGCGGTATTCGTGACAGCATCGAAAAAGGAGATATCACGTTAGGTGATATTTTAACAGTGATGCCTTTCGGAAATACACTTTATGTCGCAGATTTAAAAGGCAGTCAAATTAAAAAAGCACTTGAACAGGGGCTGTCAGGCATTGAGGAAGGCGGAGGTGCATTCCCTCATGTAGCTGGCATTGAATATACGTTTACACTCAGTAAACCAGCTGGAAGCAGACTGATTGATGTGAAACTGAAAGACCAAAAAGGTCAACTGACAGACATTGATGATGAGAAAACATACCGCGTAGCCACAAACGCATTTGTCGGCACAGGCGGCGACGGCTACAGCGTCTTTACAGAAGCCTCTCACGGCGAAGACTTAGGCTATGTCGACTATGAAATCTTCAAAGAGCAAATTGAAAAGGCAGACGGTCAAATTTCGCCTGTTATCGATCATCGAGTGAAAGAAGTGTTCCTTCCTCGTGCGAAAGGAAAAGGCGCTTATGACATTCAAGATGATAAGAAGTTCCAAACGTATGTGCAGCATACAAACAAAGCATTGCTCTATCTAGACAAAGCAAGCAAAGCGAAAAACGTTCAATTGTCTCTATCAAAAGCGCAAGTAGCCGAGCTGAAGAAAAGAGAGCAAGATCCAATCGTCACCATCTATCATGACAAAGTGGGACTCGCATTGCCGCTCTCCAATTTGTCAGAGAAAAGTGCAGAGATATGGATGACAAAGACGGATAAGGTGAAAAACGCATTAACAGATACGTATGATTTCCAAATCAAACAAGACAAGAAAAAGGTTACTACCTTTAAAGACCCTGTCACACTATCCTTTACATTAGACGAGCCTCAAAAGGCGAAAAAACCTAGTGTATATTATGTGGATCGCAAGAAAAATCGTTACGCCAAAACAAGTAACGGATCGTTCGACAATGGAGTCGTATCAGGTCAAACTGAGCACTTCAGCGAATACACCGTCCTCAACCAAAGTGGGGCAGCTGGAACAACGCCAGATCAAACTGGTGGAGACGGCGGAACAACAGCACCAGGCGGAGGTACAGGTACAGATCCAAACCAAGATGGAACCGGCCTTCCAGGCGGCACACTGCCGAATACAGCCACGATGATGTATACAGCTGTACTGATTGGCGTGCTCATGCTCGCAGCAGGCGGTATCCTTTATTACTACCAGCGCAAGCGTACAAGAAAAAATGTATCATCCTAAAGGAAATGGACAGAGCCTATGCTCTGTCCACTTTTCATGGAATAAGTCATCAATCTTGAGATAAATAGATCCAATTGCGGTCGTCAAATTCTTTCACATCATCTGACCCTATATGACGAAGCATTCTATTAAAGAACATGATGTCATTTTCATCATCGACATCATATAAATCCTCTAAAACATAATCCCTCGTAATAAAATTCGTCAAGTTCGTATTGTTTACAAAATCAGCAAAATAATTTTTTACAAGAGTTAAATCCTCTTTGCTTAATTTTTCATCATTGATAATCGAAATATGAAACACATTCAAAATCGCTTGTATATCTTCTTCATCCATATAACATAATGGGTCTAGCTTTCTGTCTTCTTCCGTAAACGGTTTTCGCGTATCTTCAATGATGACGTAACATAAAATCTGATGATCTTTCATCACGCTGAAAATTTCTAAATCTCTTAATTTTAGTGGTCTATTTAATCTAATCATCTTTCCTCCTGAAAATGGTGCACTATTCGTCATCTATCCCTCGGCTTCTCCCAAAACCTGAAAAGGACAGAGCCTATGCTCTGTCCACTTTTTCTCTTCTTGCAAAATCGACGAATCTGAAGCGGTCTAATCGGTGACGGCTTTCTGTGTATTGAAATAAACTTGTATCCTCTAAAAACACGTAATTCTTCACGACGACGACATGATCAAATCCGTTCAAATCAAGATACTTGGCATCCTCTTCTGTACATGGCTCGACCACAAATTCCTTTTGGGCATAGCTGATTGATACACCGAGCTCTCCTTCAATATACTCGTAGATTGATCCTTCACATATGTCCTTCGACAAGACTGACACATGCTTTTGCAAAAAGTAATCCTTGTCTAAAATTACTTCTTCCCCGCTAATATTGCGAGATCGAATGACTTCCCAGACATCCTCCTGCCCACTTATTTTCAGCTGAGACTGAATATACTGATCCGGCTTGATTAAACCAAATTCGTGAACCGTCGTAACGGTCTTGCGGCCAAGCGTTTGGGAAAGTTCTTTAAAGCTGACGAGACCCGAGACTGGAAATTGCATTTTCTCACGATTCAGCAAGACAGAGCCTTTCCCGCGGATTTTTTGGATATAGCCATTTTGCACAAGGATATTTAATGCCTTTCTCACCGTCTCACGGGACGTGTCGTACATCAAGGACAGCTCATGCTCTGATGGCAGAATGCCTTTATCCTGCCATTCACCTTGTTCAATTCGTCTTGCGAGCTGATCATAAATCACTCGAAACTTATTCTCTTTCATTTTCCCTCCGCCCCATTTTCTAGCGTTTGGTTAAATGATAAACGATTGACTCATATGGACGCAACGTAAATCCCTTCATATCCGCCGGTACATCCTCATAATTGGATAACAGCACTTGCCCCGCCATCTCATCTACAGCCTGCACAAGCTCATTAGGAAGCGTAAAGTCCGCCTCCCCTGCATAAAAATGATTGATCACAAGGAGCTTCTCCTCATGGCTTTCTCTGACATAAGCAAAAACCTTCGGATCATCTGCTAAGAGTAACGTGAAGCTTCCATATGTGATCACGTCAAGTTCTTTACGCAGCCTGCAAAGGGCTTGATAATGATAGAAAATAGACGACTGGTCCTTTAATGAAGCTTCCACTGAAATGCCGTTATTGGCTGACTCAATCCAAGGTGTCCCTTTTGAGAAACCTGCATTCTTTTCTGAGGTCCACTGCATCGGTGTTCTCGCATTATCTCTTGACTTTACCTGTAAAATGGCGAGGGCTTCTTCCTTTGATTTCCCTTTTTCAAGCATGGCTTCATACATATTGAGAGATTCGATATCACGGTAAGACGATATGTCCTCAAACTGAGGATTCTTCATACCAATTTCTTCACCTTGGTAAATATACGGAGTCCCTTGCATGAGATGAATGGTGGTCGCCAACATCTTCGCTGATTGCTTATGATACGTTTCATCATCACCGTATCTTGAGACGATACGCGGCTGATCATGATTGCACCAGAAGAGCGCATTCCAGCCGCCGCCCTCATGCATTTTCGTCTGCCATTCAGACAGAATCGACTTCAATTCCTGGAAATCAAATGGTGCGAGGGCCCATTTTTCTCCATTTGGATAATCGACCTTTAAATGATGGAAGTTAAACGTCATATCCAGCTCCTGCCGATCCGTTCTTGTATACCGAATACAGTCTGCGATATTCGTTGAAGACATTTCCCCGACTGTCATGCTGTCATATTTCGAAAAAACCTCTTGGTTCATTTCGTGCAGAAACTCATGAATTCTTGGGCCATCCGTATAATACATCCGGCCGTCTCCTTGCACAGACTGTCCGGCGTCATCTAAGAAGCGTTGATCCTTCGAGATATTGTTGATGACATCCAGCCTGAATCCATCAATTCCCTTTTCAAACCAAAAGTGCATGATGTCATATACTTGCCTGCGCACCTCATCCTTCTCCCAATTGAGATCCGCCTGGGTGACATCGTATAAATGAAGATAATACTCTCCTGTTGCTTCATCTAGCTCCCAGGCTGGACCGCCAAATTTTGACTGCCAATCATTCGGCGGGGAGCCATCCGCTTTTGGCTCCTTCCAAATATAATAGTTTCGATAAGGGTGATCCTTTGACTCGCGCGAGGCTTGAAACCACTCATGGAAAATGGATGTATGATTGACGGCTAAATCCATGATGACTCGTATGCCTCGATCATGGGCTTCCTTCAGCATGTGTTCAAAATCCGCCATTGTACCGTACATATCATGGATTTTTGTATAATCACTAATATCATAGCCGTTGTCATGCTGCGGAGACTCATACATTGGCGTGAGCCAAATACAATCCGCCCCCAGCTGTTTGATATAATCAAGCTTTTTTGTCACACCATTGATATCGCCTGTACCTGAACCCTTTGTATCTAAAAAGCTCTTCGGATAGATTTGATAGACCACCGCTTTTTTCCACCACGGTTCGTTTGTTTGTTGTTTCAATTTCCTTCACCACCACTAGTTAAGTTCTTGTGAAACATCTTTCTTTTTTTTTAGTTTTGCATACAAAAGGGTTCCGATGAATGGGACGATGAGTACAATAACCATCCCTATCGCAAATGCGCCCCAATATTTCGGGATAATGGAGAAGATTCCTGGAATGCCTCCAACACCAACTGAGCTTGCCAGCACCCCTTGAGAGGCGATAAACATACCAGCTAACCCAGAGCTAATGAGTGCAAAAATAAATGGGAATCGATAGCGCAGATTAACGCCGAACATCGCTGGTTCGGTAATTCCTAAGTAAGCGGAAATACTTGATGTCAGTGAGAGCCCCTTTTGCTTTTCATCTTTTAAGACAAACATCATCGCAAGTGCGGCTGATCCTTGTGCGATATTAGACAGTGCGAGCATCGGCCATAGAAACGTGCCGTGCAGTTTGGAATTAATCAATTGAATATCAACAGCGAGGAACGTATGGTGCATTCCTGTAATGACTAACGCAGCATACAAACCGCCGTATAATAGACCGCCAAGTGCTGCGAACTGCTGGAATACAGCCACAAGACCAGATGTTAAAACGTTTCCGATCGCAAATGTAATAGGTCCAATGACGATAAAGGATAAAAAGCCAATGACTAATAACGTAATCGGTGCAACCACTAACAGCTGAATGCTTTCAGGTGTCCGTTTTGTGATAAACAATTCGAGCTTCGCTAGTAAATACGAGGCGACGAGTATTGGAAGAACCTGACCTTGATAGCCTACCTTTTGCACTTCAAGTCCAAACAAATTCCAGACAGGAATCTCACCGGACTTTTCAGCCGCTCCATAACCCCACGCATTTAATAAGTCTGGGTGTACGAGCATCAGCCCAAGGACCATCCCTAAGAGCGGATTTCCCCCAAACCGCTTCACTGCTGACCAGCCGATTAATGCGGGCAGGAATGTGAAGGCAGTGCCTGCAATCAAGTTGATCATATTCGCTAAATCAGCCCATGTCGGATACACATCCACAATCGATTTTTGATCAAAGAAAATATCTGGAGCTGTTAAAATATTATTAATCCCCATTAATAAACCGGCTGTGACGATGGCAGGAAGAATCGGAATAAAGATATCCGCAAGCGTTTTCACAGCACGCTGCAATGGATTTAATTTTTGATCAGAGGCACGCTTAACATCCTCTTTTGTGGCTTCCCCAATGCCTGTCTGTTTCACCATTTCGGCATATACCCGATTGACGACCCCTTGGCCGATCACAACTTGGTATTGACCGTTCGCTGAGAATGATCCCTTCACTTCTTCTATTTGTTCAAGTGCTTTCTCATCAACCTTTCCTTCATCCTTCAGCACAAAGCGCAGCCTTGTCACACAATGTGTCGCTTGATCAATATTTTCTTTGCCGCCGATGGCTTTCACAATCTGATCTGCTGCTGCCTGATAATCAGCCATGCTATCCCCTCCGAGATCGTTTTTTATAAGAAAAAAGAACCAAAAAACTTGTATATACATGTTTGTTTCTTATTTTATATTTGTATATACATGTAGTCAACAATAAAATGTAGCGCTTTCATAAAAAAAGCTCCCTCAATGTGCTCAGGAGAGGCAGCGTGTCATCATCTTTTTTTATGCTCCGTTAATTTTTCGTAGACCCTGTTTTTATAAAAGGAGGAGGCTGGACGGGCAAAAGTTTGGCGCTTAGATGTGAGTTCATCCAGGCGTTTTTGTTTTTCTTCACATATGAGAGAAAGCTTTTTTCTTTCCTCTCCGTCTATACTGGTGTGAAGTAGCTCTTTAACGGTCATGAGTTCTTTTTTCAGTGCTGTTTCTTCCCCAGCAAAGCCAGCATTTTTCATCATTCGGTAGCCCATTCTTAGTTCTTCAGGTACATGAGCAGCGTCATCTTTAGGCAGAGGTTTGCCAAAGCCAGATAATCCTTCAAAAGCCCCGTTATCCATCGCTTTTTTGATCCGTTCTTCTGATAATCTCTGCGCAAAATCCATGGCGTTTCTCCTTTCGTCCGCAACGATTTGTTTAAGCATAGCAAAAAAGCTGACTCTCTCACAAGAGTCAGCTTTCTCGTTACTTATTGTCGATTTTAAAGGTAGATACCATCTGTGCTAAGTCCTCTGACATATCAGAGAGCTGTTCAATCGCACTTGAAATTTGCTGCATACCAGCACTTTGCTGTTCTGTTGCTGCCGCTACTTCTTGAGAGCTGGCTGCGTGTTCTTCCGATACAACCGAAATTTGTTCAATCGATGTAGAAATCGTTTGATATGCTCGTTCTACTTGCTTAATAGAAGCAAGCAAATTGTTCGTTCTTCTTGCAAACTGAGACACGCCGTCGTAAATCACAGCGAAGTTTTGTGACGTGCCTTCCATTTGCTCACGTCCTTCTTCCACTGCTTTACTGCTTTCCTCTACGCTTTCAAGAACACGCTGACTATTTTCCTGTGTGCCGATGACGAGGTCTGAAACGGTTTTAGCCGCATCTGCTGATTGCTCAGCTAACTTACGCACCTCATCTGCCACAACAGCAAATCCTTTTCCTTCTTCTCCAACACGTGCCGCTTCAATTGAAGCATTCAGTGCAAGCAGATTCGTTTGCGCTGAAATGTCCGTAATAATCGAGATGACACTTTCAATCTCCGTTGAATGGGATTGTAATTCTTCTGCTGCCTGCTTTGAGTTGGTCATCTTGTCATGTAACATATTCAGATGATCAAGCACATGGTTCACTAGTTTTTGACCAGATTCTGACTGCTCTTGTACGTCAGATGAAACTGATTTCATTTCATCGACTTCTTTTGTGACGCCTTCGATTTGAGTATCGATCTCTGCAACGGATGTCGTACAATCCGTAATATTTGCGACAGAATCATTGATTCCTTCACTCATATTCGTCATAGCTTCTGATACTTGCTGCGCACTTTGACTCGATTCGTTCGTTACGGTGCGAAGCTGTGAAGACATTTTCGACACTTCACTAGATGAATTTGAGATCTTCGCAATGAGCTCTTTGATCCGCCCCTGCATCTTTTGGAAGGATGCGGCAAGCTGACCGATCTCATCTTTACTTTTAACCTCTACCATTCCAGTTAAATCACCGTCAGCAATTCTGTTCGCTGATTCCATTAACGAACGTGCTGGTTTCGCAATTCGTCTTCCCATGAAGAATGAGAAGAGTAATCCGCCGATGAGCACAATAGCAGATGCAACTGTGATATAAATCGTCAGCTTTTTCGTTGTTTCAGGCACAACAGATGCATCTAAGTCAATTCCTAAAATTCCCGTCAGTTCACCGCCTGAATCTTTGATTGGTAAAAAGACTGATTTATGTGTGCCAAATGAGTCTTTGTAAATATCACTTTTGACCATTTTATCTTCAGAGAGCGCTTGTTTCATCTCATCTGAAAAGGCATAATCTTGATCAAAATCATTTTCTTCCCCAGTTAATATAATAATTCTTTCTTTGCCGCCTTTATTAGATAGCACGTATAAGTTCTCAAGCGTATGATCTTCTTGAAGCTCCGTGAATTTCTTTTTGACCTCCACATAAAGGGGATCATCCTTCCCGCTAATGCCAAGAACGTTTCCATCCATCTGATCGATTTCTTTCTTTGTAGTATCAATATCTGTTGTTAATCGATAATCAAATTGCTTTAATAACTGGGATGATAAATCCTGGCTGACTAGATAAAATGTTAGAACGAATAATGCAACGGTTGCGAGTAATGTTACGACAACGACTGACATGATTTTAGAGGATATCGTGTATCCTCCAAATTTCCTTTGTTTCGCCATTTTTTCCTACATCTCCACTCTCAGATTTGATTTAAGCATGTACATGTTCAAATTGTCCACAAACAGATGCGATCACATCTTTTAAATAAGATACGATATGTGGGATATGCTCTGGTAATGTATAAGGTGAGATGACAAAAAACTTACTAACACTTAGATAGAATTCTTGTCCTTCTCTTGCATTTACAAGTAAAAACTTCGTTGTATCGCCAAAGAACATTTCGTCCCTTTTCTCCCCAAGCTTTTCAAACAGCATTTTGTTCAATTCATTGTTCCGCTCAATTTCCATTGCAGTCGCTTCGCCTGAAATCTCTTCTTGAAAGCGAGGTGAGCCGTCTAGGTAAATTCTAAATAATGTAGCCATACCGACATTGTCATCATTCACGACTTCTGCTTGCGGAATTTCTTGACTGAGTGCTTCTCTGAAGGCAAGGTTCACTTCTAGGAATTGACCGAGCAAGCGCTGGTAGCCTTCAATTCCAAACGTTAACAGCACACTCAGCATACTGATCGAGCTTCCCATTCTTGAGCATTCCAGTGTATAACCCGTATGGTATTCGCCGTAGCCTCTATGACCAACATATGGTGTCTCTTGTTCTTCCAGGTCTAAACGCTTTAAATCAGCAGCGTTTTTCACTAAGAATAAACTAGATGTGTAAGGTGTTTGGCCGAGCTTTTGAAAGTCAAAGCACATCGTGTCAGCAAGAGAAAGATGCTGGAATTTCGCTTTGATTTCCTTTAGCATACGAAGAACACCGTCTGAGAATTGCAGCGGGTTTTCAGCTAGATCATACTCATTAAAGAAAGCAAAGAATCCGCCGAGCGCTGAATCCGCATGAATATGCGGCACCTTTAGACCATACTCCTCAGCAATGGTTTCTGCTGTTTCCCGTACCCCTTTTACATCATCAATTGCAATGGCATCTGTTGTTCCGGTTGTTGCGACAATATAAACGGGAATTCCGCCATTTTGTGCAACACGTTCCATTTGACAACGCAAATCTTCCATATCCATCGAATGATCTTTATTCGTTTTAATTCTGATCAAGTTGTCTGTGCCAAGTCCTGTTGCTTCCATTGACTTAAATAAGCTGTAATGTGCCGCATCAGAACAAAACGCATAAAGGTTTTGCGGAACACCTTTTCGCAGTGACTCCGGCGCAGCTTTTGCAATCGCTAAACGCAGTCCTGAGAAAATGGCTCCTTGACCTCCCCATGTTGTATATCCCCCGCTCACACTTGGATCATATCCGATGAGCTTAGACATCATTGAGACCACTCTGACCTCAGCTTCCGCTCCTGCTGGTCCATAAACATCCCATAGGTTGTTTCCATTTACCAGCATGGCCGTCAGCATGCCTAGAATTCCTGGTGTACTTGCCATTGGCAAAATGTTCGTGAAGAAATACTTTGTGTGGTATGGATGGTTATGTAAAAGCTTCAGTAATTCTTCATTCACAAGTTCCGCTTGTTGGCCGTTCACCGGAATTTGACTTGTTTCAGTGAGCTTTTGGTAAAAATCCTCCCCACGATTCTTTTCACCCTTTAGGTGTGCACGGTTCGGATCTTTCAGGTGATCGACCCCTGAAACAATCTGCTCCATCAATTTGATGAGTTCTTTACGCTCTGCTGCATTTCCGTCCTCACTCGGAAACCAGTTCTGAACGAGGTTGTTTGCTCGTACAGTCATATACTATCAATCCTTTCAATGGAAGATTTCCTGTCAAAGTCTATATCGACCCCAATTCAAAAGTTTATAGTCTCGAAATGTTCACTTAAGTATATTTAGATAATTTGTTCATTCATCAAAATAAATAAAACCCTTACAAAACACATCGAAACCATTATTTTGATGAAACAAAAAATTATATCGATATATCTCATATCAGGAAATTTCATCCATGTTCTTTCTCCATTCTTTTCCTCATTTTTTTTACTTAATCTGCATAAACATTAAGAAACACTGGAAATACTCTCTAAATCATCATTGTAGAAACCAAATTAATTCTTTAGACTCGTGCCTTTTTACCTGTTTTATTGATATAGCAACTGAAAAATGGCGGAATTTTCTGTTAATAATAGGATGAATTTCATAAAAAGTTTTTCGAAGAGCGAATATTTTCGTTTTCTTCCCTTTTATTACTCGGACAGGCTGCTGACGCTCTTCTTCGGTTAACACTTTTCTATTTGAGCATTTCATGGTATATTCTAATGGTTCGTTTTCTTTCGTTCCGCCTCTTCCGTGTATCGGAGAAAAGGAGTGTTTTTATGAAAACATTTATTCAAAAACGAGGCCTCGGCTTCTTTGTTATTGCAGCCATCTTACTGTGGCTCAAAACGTATTCAGCGTATTTAATTGAATTTAAACTTGGTATATCAAATGTGCTTCAGCATATTTTGCTTTTCGTGAATCCTATTAGCTCCAGCTTGTTCTTTCTTGGCTTTGCTTTATTGTTCAAGAAAAAATGGCAGCCTGCCGCTATCATTGTGATTCATTTTTTCATGTCATTTTTACTATACGCAAACATCGTGTACTATCGATTCTTCAATGACTTTATCACGCTGCCTACCGTGATGCAGGCAGGAACGAATGGCGGACAATTAGGTGATAGTGCATTTTCACTCATGCGTTGGACTGATATGTTTTACTTTATGGATACAATCATTTTGATCGTACTCGCAGTCCGCATGAAAAAGCAGCAAGCAAGTACAGCTACTGTACCTGTTCAAAAGTCAAAATCGTTTAGACTCGTCCTTGTGTCCTCTGTTGTGATCTTTGTGGTGAACTTAGTCGCTGCAGAGATTGATCGTCCAGAGCTTTTATCAAGATCGTTTGACCGCAATTATTTAGTGAAATATTTAGGTGCGTATAACTTTACTGTGTTTGATGCCATTCAAAATGTGAAATCAAACAGCCAGCGTGCTCTGGCAAATTCAAATGACGTGACAGATGTAGAGAACTATTTAAAAGCGAACAGCGCTGATCCTAACCCGGCTTATTACGGGAAAGCGAAAGGCATGAACGTGATTACCATTTCTCTCGAATCTCTGCAAAACTTTGTCATTGATTATAAAGTAAACGGAAAAGAAGTGACGCCATTCCTTAATTCATTGGCTCACGACAACAAAACGTTTTACTTTGATAACTTCTTCCATCAAACAGGACAAGGAAAGACGTCTGATGCTGAATTTATGATGGATACTGGGCTATTCCCATTATCACAGGGCTCTGTTTTTATTAACAAAGCACAAAACACGTATCAAGCCATTCCTGGCATTCTGAAGAAGGATCAATACACGTCAGCAGAATTCCACGGCAATACGAAAACCTTCTGGAACCGTAATGAAATGTTTAAGTCGTTTGGATATGACAGATTTTACGATTCTGAGTACTACGATATGAACGAGCAAGATACGAAGAACTATGGGCTGAAAGACAAACCATTCTTCAAAGAATCTATGCCAATGCTCGAAAACTTGAAGCAGCCGTTTTATTCGAAATTCATTACGTTATCGAACCATTTCCCATTTGGAATGGATGAAGGGGATACCGATTTCGAGCCTGGTGACTTCGGAGACTCTGTCGTCGATAACTATTTCCAATCGGCTCATTATTTAGATGAAGCCATTGAACAGTTCTTCAACGACCTGAAAAAGTCTGGTCTCTATGACAATACAGTCGTCATTATGTACGGAGACCATTACGGCATTTCTGAAAACCATAATGAAGCGATGGAAAAAGTGACAGGACAAAAAATTGGAGATTATGAAAATGCGCAGCTCATGCGTGTGCCGCTCTTTATTCATGTACCAGGCGTAAAAGGCGGACAGATTCATAAATACTCTGGTGAAGTCGATGTCGCACCAACCCTTCTGCACCTGCTTGGCGATGATACGAAGAACTATTTAATGTCTGGTTCTGATATCTTATCGAAGAACTTCAAAGAGCTAGTGCCATTTAGAAATGGTGACTTCGTCTCTAAGGATTACACAAAAGTAGGCAATAACTATTACAGCAACAAAACAGGCGAGAAAATCGAGCCGACTGATAAGGCATCACAAGAAAATGAAACGGTGAAAAAGATGCTTGAGACATCTGATAAGATTGTCACCGAAGATTTACTCCGTTTCTACAAGCCTAAAGGCTTTACACCGATTGATCGCAATCAATATGACTATACAAAGAAAGTACAGGATGAAAAAGATTCCTCTTCCGCCAAAGATGAATCCAGCTCTTCATCAAAATAACTTTCTCATTTTAAGAACCAGCCGATCCCTGATCAGCTGGTTCTTTTCACGTTTGACCGGTATTGCACCGGGTATAGAAAGAAGAAGGAGGGATTTATGATGAAAAAAACAACCGCTTTTGTCATGACTGCTTCACTCGCTACATCCGCCCTAATTGGATTCAGTCCTGCAGTTTCAGCACACGCCATGACCAAAACAGCAGTAGAACAATCCGTTCCTCAAGGTCCGAAAACCGCATTAAACAACCTTTATGAGCTGGCACATAAAGGACAAATGCCGTACTATGCAAAAGGACTTAAAATTGGTGTTCAAACAAAGAAGGATGTCCATCATAAACTAGGAAATCCATATCCAGAAACAGGTCAAAGCAGCTTTGATTTGTATCATGCTGAAATGGGGAATCCGGGATTTGCTTTTCATTATGATGCAAAAGGCAAAATTGACGAAATCCGTTATTTTGGTACAAATGTAGAAAAAGAAACGAATATCGGCGGGATGACCCCTTCCCTATTACAGAAACAACTTGGACCAGCGGATTCAGTCAGCACCATCCCTCAGACAAAAGAGAAAAAATACGTGTATCGAACTGGGGATTATGAGCTTGAATTCATCGTCGGCCATGACCCAGATATAAATCAGCAGGAGCTCACCGTCCTGCATATTAACTTGGTGAAAGCAGATTCCTAAATAAAAAAAGCATCCTGTGCTTCTGCTCAAGGATGCTTTTTCTTTATTATGAAGCCACTTCTAAATGCGGCTTTCTTTTCATTGTTCGTTTCAAGACTGGACCTGCGACATAATCAAGTCCAAATTTGCCTGCATTCCCTTTCGCTACCATGATGACGATGGCAATGAGCAAGAGAAGCGGATTGACAGAGACGGTACCAGCTAGTAAGAAAGAGACATTCATCACGCTTCCGAAAAAGGCTGCGGTTGTTGTGAACAAACCAACGATTAATCCTAAACCTACTAAGATTTCTCCCCACATGACCATGGCACTGAATAGTCCAGCATTCGGCAAAGCGACATTTTCTAAAAACCATACATAGAACGGATACACAAGATGACCATCTTTGACAACAGGTTCAGCTATCGCAAATTGCAAATATCCTGATGCATCGAATCCGCCTGTTAATTTTCCTATACCAGATGTCAGCCAAGTCCATCCGATATAAAGTCTTGCTGCCAAAAGGATAACCGCTGCCCATACATTCGTTTGTAAGAATTTTGTAAACATGATGATGCCCCCTTTTAATTTATGTGAAATATTTCACATTTTATTTATGATCTTATTGTACTATGTTAAATTTGGTTTGTGATCTTTTTCACATATATATTCACAAATTGTTCATGAATATCTAGTTGAAGGTAAACTTTTCCCTTGCTAAAACCGTCTAAGTCATTTCAGACAATAAGAAGGGGTTTAACTTCGTATGAAAACATTATTCCATTTTGCTTACTTACAAGCGATGTCGTGTCTATTCCCCGTTATGATCTTTGCGGCGCTTGCCCTATCAAAGATGGTGACGATTCCTTTTCTTCACCGGTATGATTTCATTCTACTGCTTTGCCTTATGGCGCAGATCCTCATGCTGACGCTTCGGCTGGAGACATTGAATGAACTGAAAGTGATTTGTCTATTTCACCTCATTGGAATTGGCTTAGAAATGTATAAAGTACATATGGGTTCTTGGTCCTATCCTGAAGAAGCTTATACGAAGGTCTTTGGGGTTCCGCTCTATAGCGGGTTTATGTATGCGAGTGTGGCAAGCTATATTTATCAGGCACTGTCCCGGCTTCGCGTGCAGATGGCTTCATGGCCTCATCCGTTTCTTTCAATCGGGATCAGTTTGTGCATTTATCTCAATTTCTTTACGCATCATTGGCTCTATGATCTCAGGTGGTGGCTGACATTGCTGCTTGTTGTCGTGTTTCGAAAAACGTCCGTCTCGTTTCAGGTTGGCTCTTCTACCTTTCGAATGCCGCTTGTCGTCTCATTTCTGCTGATTGGTTTCTTCATTTGGATTGCCGAAAATGTCACCACCTTTTTAGGGGCATGGCAATATCCAAATCAACAGCACGCTTGGTCACTTGTACATCTTGGGAAAATCAGTTCTTGGTTTTTACTTGTTGTGATCAGTATTGTGCTGGTGATCGAACAGCGCAAACAAAAAAACGTTCAGCCCATTTGAACTGGCTGAACGCTTTTTTTAATCTCGATCAACTTCCTTGCGGAGATCATCTGCGACAAATTCTACATTCGTTCCAATGATGATTTGTACGGAGGTTTTCCCTGAAGTCAGTACCCCTTTGGCACCTGCTTTTTTCAATGTGCCTTCATTTAATAAATTTGTATCTTCTACTGTTAAACGTAGACGAGTGGCACAATGATCAATGGCGGTGATATTGTCTTTGCCGCCAAGTCCCTCTACAAGCATACTCGCACCTGCCGTCTTCGTATCATCGGCTGCAATATCTTCAATGTCATCATCTTCCCTGCCCGGTGTTTTGAGCTTTAACAGTTTAATGAGGAAATAGAAAACGACAAAGTACACAATGCCATAAAGCACCCCAACCCCAAGCAACATGAGTGGTTTTTGTGCGATGCCAAAGCTTAAAACGTAATCAATCGCTCCTGCTGAAAAAGCGAAGCCGCTATGAATTCCGAGGGTGTTCACAATAAAGAGCGAAAAACCCGTTAGTACAGCATGGACACCATATAAGAGTGGAGATAAAAACATAAATGAAAATTCAATTGGTTCAGTGATCCCTGTAATAAATGACGTAAGCGCCATCCCAATCATCAAGCCAGCCGTTGCTTTTCGCTTTTCAGGCTTTGCGGTCACAATCATGGCTAGACATGCCGCTGGCAGACCGAACATCATCACTGGGAAGAACCCAGTCATAAAGACACCCGCGCTTGGATCTCCTTTAAAGAATCGCGCTAAATCCCCTGTTGCCCCGCTGAACTCCCCGAATTGAAACCAAAATAAGTTATTCAGCACATGATGAAGCCCTAATGGAATGAGCAAGCGATTAAAGAAACCAAACAGCCCGGCACCCGTTGCACCAAGACTTAAAATCCATTCCCCTAAACCATTAATCCCGCTTTGAATCGGAGGCCATACATATCCGAAAACGGCTGCTAATAAAATGGTGAAAAGGGCGGTCATAATCGGCACAAGCCGTCTTCCGCTAAAGAAACCTAAGTATTCTGGCAGTTTCGTATCCTTGAAACGATTGTACACATAACCTGCCAATAGCCCGCATAAAATACCGCCCAATACCCCCATATTGTTCGTTGAATTAATTGACGTTGTACCAGCTGATAAAATAAAATAAGAGATCGCACCTGATAATGCCGCTGCCCCGTTACCATCCTTTGCAATGCCGATCGCTATACCCATTGCAAAAATTAAAGCCAAGTTTGCAAAAATAGCATTCCCTGCCGCATGAATAAACGGGATATCGAATACATCCTCCCGCCCAATAGCCAAAATAATCCCTGCTGCTGGAAGTACAGCGATTGGAAGCATAAATGATTTGCCTAGCTTTTGAAAAAACTGAAACACCATTTGCTTTTCCCCCTTTGTCATCATCATGACCCAATCGTTTCGTTCATGATGTTCATAAAAAATATATCATATGCACATCTAGTTATCTATACCAATTTGTCCACATTCATTTGACATTCCGCACTTTACTCTTTTCGCGTAAAATGTGGTAAGCTATTGAATAGAATGAAGTTATAGAAAGCGGGAATGAACAGTGATTGTCAAACATGATCATGAGTTAGAAGCCTTAAAAAAAGTCGGCCGAATTGTCGCTTTGGCAAGAGAAGAAATGAAAAGCCAAGCGAAACCAGGCATGTCTACAAAAGAATTAGATTTGATTGGAAAAAAAATATTAGAAGAGCATGGAGCCAATTCGGCACCTGAAAAGGAATATGACTTCCCTGGGACGACTTGTATCAGCGTGAACGATGAAGTGGCACATGGAATCCCGAGTGAAAAAACCATTTTACAAGAGGGCGACCTCATCAATATTGATATCTCAGCAGAGCTGGACGGCTATTATTCCGATACCGGCATTTCATTCGTATTAGGTACAGGTGATGCTCGTCTTGAAGCATTATGCCAGTGTGCAGAGGATGCATTCCTTGAAGGATTAAAGCATGCAAAAGCCGGTAAAAGACAAAACCAAATTGGCCGTGCGGTCTACAATACAGCCAAAGAACAAGGTTTTACCGTCATTAAAAACCTGACAGGACACGGCATTGGGAAAAATCTGCATGAAGCACCTAACCATATTTTGAACTATTATGATCCATTCGATAATGCTTTGTTTAAGAATGGCACAGTGATCGCCTTCGAACCTTTCATTTCAACAAATGCTGAATCGGTTTATCAGACTGATGACGGCTGGACATTTAAAACACCAGATAAAAGCCTAGTCGCACAAATTGAACATACCATTGTGATCACAAAAGATGAACCGATTATTTTAACGAAGCTATAAGCCAGCAGATCCCCTTCTTCATTAGAGGGGATTTTGTCATTTCCCTTTCACGAATCTGTCACGACTAAACAAAAATGCCTGTGGTAAAATAGGCAAAGATATGCGAAAGGGGTCTTATTTGATATGTGGTTCATCATCATCGGAATTATATTTTTGATTGAAAGTATTATCTTAACGGTTGTAGGTATTAAGAAAAAACAATCCATGATGACTTATCTTGGTATTGTCATCATGATTATGACGGTCGGCATGATCATCGTTACCCTCAACCCGCCCAATTCATAAATGATGATTTCCAGCATATACATGGATCATAGGCAGATAGATTCAGTTTTCATTTATTCATACCTGCACACTTTTCACGTCCTTTTTTGAGATGTTACAATGCAGGCAGTTTCAATTGAAAGGAGTTTTCTATCATGCATTATGGTAGCAAAGGCTGGTATGTCGAAGAATTAAAGAAGCTTGGTGTGACCAAGCATGAAGGAAGAAAGCTTCAAAGCTTAAAAACATATTTCCTTGCAAATCTTCTTGAACAAAAGAAACCTAGTTCATAGGCGCTTAAAAGCCGTACATCTTATGCTGATGTACGGCTTTTTTTCAATATGCTAAATTCGTTTTTCTAAAGACTTCCTCACCACATCTGCCAAGGCATCTACTTCTAGAACGGCTTTCAGCCTCTCTGGATCTGTGTGACGATATTTGACTTCGTTCACTTCATGGACTGTAATGTGATGGGGCGCTTTTTCTACTAATACAAGAGAAGCATCAAGCGGCACCATGCCTTCTTTCAGCACCCGTAAATAAAAACCGGTATACCCCGTTTGCTGTACTTCCTTGACAAGCTTCATGTTACCATGCTTAAAAGATAGTTTCACACACGGCTGTCTTGGCTGGCTCACTTCAACAAGTGCTTCTCCAAGCTGAAATACATCACCAATACGCACATCCGTCTCAACTAGCTGATGCACTGTCACATTCTCGCCGAAGGCAGCTTCCTGTAACGGAACCCCTAAAAATTGCTCGAAGTAAGCATAATGATCATATGGAAAGATGCAGACGGCTTTATCATATCCTCCATGATGAACCAAATCACCTTGACCATCTCCCTCAAAATTGACCTTACTCAAATATACAGGTTCCTGAATACGCTTTTTGTTGATGGCTGTTTTGATTTCTTTTCCGTTCGCATAGGCCGTGATGGGTTGTCCTACTTGGATTCCTACTATGTCGTATCTCTTCTGTCCCACGATGACCATCTCCTTTGGTTGTCTCATGGCTATTATTTTACATCGTTAGACAATGAAATCATAGTCGATGCGTGAAGGTCAGTTACATGCTATGGTACGATGAGAAAAAGGAGAGATGACATTGATTCATTATCATACCATTGTAAAAGGACGGGTGCAGGGAGTCGGTTTTCGCTATTTTGTTCAAGGAGAAGCCGTCAATCGCGGGATGAAAGGCTGGGTACGCAACACAGATGAAGGTCATGTCGAGTTAAAGGTAGAGGGTGAGCAGCAGGAAGTGCTTGATTTCTTAAAAACCGTTCGAAAAGGAAGCCCTTTTTCAAAGGTCACAGATATGCAGATGGAACCGCTCACTGAGTTAGCTCATTATAAGGATTTTCGAATATGGTAATAAAAAGGCTAAAATAATCTTGATTTTAGCCTTTGTCTTCTTTTCAGCGTGATAGAAAACCTTTACAGACCTGCTGCGGGCGAATGCGAGGGTTTGTCTACACGCTGAATAAACCTAGCTCTCGCTAGGCTTTTTCTGTTCCATGATAGGACTTTTCCTGATAAAAATAATTCGGCTTCACAATGGTATTGTCGTAATGCTTGTGGAAGATATGGGTAGCAGCTGGTGATACTGGCGGAATCAGCCATGTCCAGTCCCCAGTCAGCTTGCGGTCAGCCTTTTCTTCCTGCTTTTCAAACTGCTTGAATTGATGTGCTGCTGTATGATGATCAACAATGGTCACCCCTGCTTCTCGGTAAGAATGGAGAACCGCCACATTCAACTCGACAATGGCTTTGTCCTTCCAAAGCGACGCATTCTTTGTCGTATCCAGTCCTAAAATAGAAGCGACTTTTTTCAGCATATTGTAGCGATTTTCATCGGCTAGGTTACGTGCGCCAATTTCTGTGCCCATATACCAGCCATTGAACGGTGCTGCATTGTAATGAATACCGCCAATCTCCAATTTCATATCAGCAATAATCGGAACCGCGTACCATTTCAGTCCTAAATCACGAAATCCTTCATACTCAGGATGGGTGATCTCGACTTCTTGGACGATTTCTTTCGGTAGTTCATACAGAACTGGAGGCTGATCCTTTAGCTGAAACATGAGAGGCAGAATATCAAAATGCGTGCCCTCTCCTTTCCAGCCATGGGCCTCGCACAACTTTGTCAATTCAAGAGATGCCTCGTCGCCGATGATGCCATACTCCGTCTCATAGCCTGCATAACGAACGAGCTGATGATTATAAATGACGACTTCCTTTTGGGAATTATTTTCTGGGGGAAAGATCGTAATGGATGGTTTGATTTTCCCGCCATTTGTCGCATACTCAATATGATGAAAGAGTGCCTCTTTCACCTCTTCTTCTGTCTTCACATGCCGGCAGTCGTGAACATGCAAGGTTGACCAAAACAAACGGCCAATGCAGCGGTTGCTGTTGCGCCATGCCATTTTTGCCCCGTGCGCTAATTCCTCTTGTGTGTGAGTATACATCCCTTCAGAGTCAATTTCTTGTTTTATTTCATGCAGACGTGCTGCTTTCTCTTCATTTGACTTGCTTAATTCTTCATAGCATACAGAAATAAAAGCTTCTGCTTCATTCCACAACGCTTCTTGATTACTCAAACATACTCGCCTCACTTTAATACGAATATATCCATTGTAGCGGTTTCTATTTATAAATTCACTAGTTTCAAACCATTTTTTATCATATCATCCGACCATTGTCCTTAGTGCGTGGATGAATCAATCTTTTTAAGGGTCTGCTCGAGCCAGCGGACATAGCCTTTTTCTCTTTCAATTGCCCTTGTCAGCACTAAGTAATGCCCAAATTGTGCTGAATGAAGCGATTCAGCAGCAGGGTCTTCCTCTGTTAAAGCGTGCAGCTTCTGTTCTAGCATATCTACTTTCTTGGTGCGCTCTAGCAGTTGATGTGTAAACAGGTCAGCCGCTTCTTTTTTATCCATGGAAGAGATGAAAAATGTTTTCAGCATGAATTCATCCTTTGTTGTTTCCGGTATCGGGTCTTTTGTCCTTAGCCACTGATGCAATTCTACTTTCCCTGCCTCTGTGATTTGATAAACCTTCTTTTCCAGCTTCTTTCCTTGTATACGAATATCAAATTCAATAAACCCTTCTTCTGTGAGACGCTTCAGCTCAGGGTAAATTTGGCTGTGCTTCGCGCTCCAAAACTGCCCAAGGGAATCCTTAAAATGTTTGGTTATATCATATCCCGTCAGCTCACACTGATCTAGTAAGCCAAGAATGGCATATTTCAAAACTCTCATAATGTGCCTCCAACGCTTATTCTTTGACAATAGTATACCATAGACTTTAAAATAAACATGTAAATCACGACATGTTTGAAATAACATCATTCTAATGAAAGAAGGAATAAACATGGATCAATTCGTTGGACTTCATATGATTTATACGTATGAAAATGGCTGGGAATATGAGATTTACATTAAAAACGATCACACCATTGATTACCGCATTCATAGCGGAATGGTTGGAGGCCGCTGGGTCCGTGATCAAGAAGTGAATATTGTGAAGCTGACAAAAGGCGTTTACAAAGTTTCTTGGACAGAACCAACTGGGACAGACGTCTCTCTGAACTTTATGCCTGAAGAAAAACGCATGCATGGCGTCATCTTCTTCCCAAAATGGGTGCATGAACGTCCAGATATCACAGTTTGCTATCAAAATGACTATATCGATCTCATGAAAGAATCTCGTGAAAAATACGAAACCTATCCAAAATATGTTGTTCCAGAATTTGCGGACATTACGTATATCCATCATGCAGGTGTAAATGACGAAACCATTATCGCCGAAGCACCATATGAAGGCTTGACTGATGAAATAAGAGCTGGACGAAAATAAAAAGGCGGCACGCACTGTGCCGCTTCTAGATTGTGGACAAAGGGCTAAAATGATGTTTATTTTAGCCCTTTGTCTTCTTTTCAGTGTGATTGAAAACATTTGAAGTCTAGGAAGGACGAGCACCGAAGCAGAACGAATTTGACATTCGTGAGTACCAGCGCGCAGGACTGCGGGCGAATGCGAGGGTTTGTCTACACGCTGAAAGGACTAAAATGATGTTAGCCTTTTTTATTTAATGCCTAACGCCTTTTTAGATAACAAGAACCGGTACACTGGCAGTTCATCACCTACTTTTGAAGCAATAAACCCAGATGACATATAGCTGTCTTTTGATTCTGGCTCAAGGGCAAGTGACAACAAATTTGTTTGCGGCTGCGCCGTGATATATACCTTTGTCCCTTTTGGCAGCTGACGTTTCTTTTGGGTGAGTTCTGTTTCAAGCTGAATATCTGTTTTGCTCTTTTCGTCTCGTTTTGTTACATGATAGGCTTGTACCGGTACTTTTACACCGACAGGCAATGTGACACTTTTTAACCCTAAGGTTTTTAGCTTCCGTTCTACCCCTTCATGCCCAGGTAAAACGAGATAAGCTGTCGGTCGTTCTCTCGACATGACAGGAACAGCATCGCTCGCACTGTGAAAGCGTACAGGGACATTGATGGTCTGCCCTTTCTCAATATCCACCATTTCCAGCGAATCATCCATCGGCGCTATGAAATCATCTTGAATGACCACTTGATCGTCATCATTTGATTGAAGTCCTTTTTTCACTAGCTTCAGACGCTCCGTCACCATTTGCTGCTTCACCTGCTTCGCATGTTTCACAGTTGTTTCAATGATTTTTTCATGCGTGGTGACTTGTGCTGCGACGCGGCGGGTAAAATCCTCTCTTCCAATGCCAATCCCTCTGCTTTCTACAAGAAATGACAGAGCTGGCGAGAGTGCCAAGGCATTTCGACCAATTCGCGCATCCGTTCCACCTTCATAGAGATCGATCTTTCCATCCTTTCCTCTTGTGCTTGTATAATATAAATCATTCGAAAATCCTTGATTTGTCAGCGTTTCACGGACACCGCTTACGTATAATTCATTTGACGTCAGCCGGATACTTTCGGGAATATTCAAGTTCTTCCCTGATAATATCAGTAAATCGTGATATTTGAGGGCACCCGCTGAGCCGATATCATCAAACTGCTTTTGTCCTACATCGTATTCATGGGCATCAATGACCACTTCTGGTGCATACCGATTAAATTCTTGATGCAGGGCTGTGAGCTCTGGAGATTCTAATGTCATATGATCACGGTTTCCATCCATTCCGTTTGCAAGCCTGCGGTCAAACGCATAAGAACCATCAGGATTAATTCTCGGGACAATGATGATATTGACATGATTGAGTATACGCTCTCCTTCTTCACCAGCTAATCGTTTTGCGATGACGAGAGCAGATTCACCGGAGGCTGGTTCATTTCCGTGTATTTGTGCTTGAAGCCAGATCGTTGGCTTTTTTGAAAGTGGAGAGATATGACGATCCTTTGTAAAGTAGAGGGCTGAAATGGATCGTCCTTCAATGGATGTTCCAATCTGTTTATGAGTAGCGTAAGGACTTTTGCGGACAATATCACGTAAGAATTCTTGAAGCTCTTCTTGCGTCGTAAAGGCTTCTCCTTTTTTCTGAAAGGCAGGGGTGCCGAACGTCTCGTCAGGCTCAGGGTATAGCTTCTTCACTGAGGCTGGCTGTTCATAACTCTTTCCAAAATAAGGGGTATCTGCATGAGCTGAAGTTGGGCTCACCATCGACAAACTTCCTGCTATGAGGCATACGGCAGCAAAAAGAATCGCGCCTTTTCGTTTGGACATGCTATCCTCTCCCTTCGTTGATTTGCATTATAAAGAAAAAAGCAGTAAAAGTGTCAGTATTTTTCAAAAATATATCTTTTGGAGGAACAGGCATGTTTTTTGTATAGGGCAAATGAATCGAGCCTGATCGGCAATATGACCTAAAAAAAGTGCCTGCTCAGGTAGCAGACACTCTTTTATTTACCAAATGGAGATGGCCCCAATGAGTACCGACATGACCGTCATGGCGACAACTGCAAGCACAGCCCATTTCATGCCAAACTTCTGATGCTGATCCAGTGATACCCCAACAAGTCCAACAAGTAAATGAGTCGATGGAACAAGTGGGCTTAACATATGAATCGGCTGACCAATAATAGAGGCTCTGGCAATTTCAATTTTATCTACACCGTATGCTGCCGCTGTTTCTGATAGGATCGGCAGGACCCCGTAAAAGTATGCATCATTCGGCATAAAGAACGTAAAGATCCCGCTCGTTAACGCAACAATGACTGGAATGAAGCCGCCAAGCTGCTCTGGAATGGCAGATACAATCGAAATCGCCATTTCATCGACCATTTTCGTCCCAGTTAAAATACCTGTAAAAACACCTGCCGCAAATATCATCGAAGCAATGGCTAAGACGTTGGTTGAATGAGCCGCAATCCGCTCACGCTGCTGTTCAAGGTTCGGATAGTTCACGATAATCGCCACACAGAATGCAAGGACAAATAGAACCGTTAAGCTGACTTTTCCTGAGACAAGAAGGAGCACCAATAACAACGTAAGCGTCAGGTTAAACCACCAAAGTTTCGGCCGTTTGATATCATCCTGTAGTGCCGCTGCCATTTCATTTGCATGAATCGGCTGTTCGAGTTCAATGACACCAAGACGCTTTCTTTCAGACTTCCCAAGAAAGTATGCCACAACAATCATACTCAAAACCCCTGCGCCAATGACTGGAATCATCGGGCCAAATAAAAGTGATGGATCAACGCCAAGTGCACTCGCTGCTCTAGGTGTGGCACCTCCCCATGGAATCGTATTCATAATCCCCATGCCAACTCCGGCAATTCCCGCTAAAATAATCGGCCGGATGCCAAGCAGTGTAAATAACGGAAGCATCGCTGTTGTTGTAATCATGTACGTTGTGGTTCCGTCACCATCAAGTGCAACAAGCATGGTCAGGACAGCTGTTCCGACGACAATTTTTAATGGATCGCCTTTGACAATGTTTAAAATTTTTGCCACCATCGGATCAAATAAACCAGCATCAATCATAATGCCAAAGTACAAAATCGCAAACATGATCATGACCGCCGTCGGTGCGACTTGCTGCACACCTTTGACAATCATGTCTGAAATTTCAGTAAAATGAAAACCTGCAATAAGAGCAAATGCAATTGGTGTTAACACCAGTGCCGTTAAAACAGACATACGTTTCGTCATAATCAAAACCATAAATACAACCATCATAAGAAATCCTAAGATTGCTAGCACTTTGTTCACCCCTTATGTTGTATACGCTTTCATTAAATGTTGGCATCCCATTTCCAACCCTTTCTGTCATGATATCTGACGTTGAAATTGAAGTAAATATTATGAATTTTAATTCTTTTTCGGTCGATAAATGCATTTTGTTCATTTTGTTCAAACTTTGATTTTGATGGATTCCATGAAAAAAAGCGGTCTCACTCGACCGCTTGTTCTCCTTGGATAAATTGCTCATATCGCCTTAATTGATCCTCCATAAAGATCTTTGCCTCTTTGCTGTTCATATAACGACTTGTCCAGCCCTTTTGTTTTAATTGCTTTTTCCAGGAATTCGTTTGTGTCATTTTTTGAAGAACCTGATCCCATTCACGTATGTCATTTTGACTCATTTGTTTTGGGCCCATCACACCACGCCAATGAGAGAAGATGAGCGGGATGCCTTGTTCTTTCCAAGTCGGCACATCTTCAAATCCCGCTAAACGCTGATTCGTTGTGGTTGCCACAAGCTTTAGCCTTTTCTTTTCATAATCATGACGAACCTCTGTAATCGTGGTCGTTGCTGCATCGACTTCATGTTCTATGAGCGCTTGAAATAAATCATCTGCACTGTCAAATTTCAAAAATTGAATGCGGTATGGATCAATTCCTGCCATTTCTGCCGCTCGTGCGAATGAGATTTGATCATCATTTCCAAAGTCCGGGGCAAATCCAATTTTTAAGGAATCCGGTTTCTTCTTTAGTGTGTTTAATAGCTCCTTCCCATTTGAAAAGGGAGAATCCACTGGGACTGCGACGACCTGCCACTCTTCTGCCAAAATGGCGAGTGGTGTGACATCACTCATTGTCATGTTACTGCTGCCAAGCAAATTACGGCTTAACAATAAGCTTGAATTTAAACTAATATAGTTGGTATCTCGCTCCATCATATATGTCCATCCTTTATCCACCGTTCCGCCTCTTTGATAAAGGATATTCACCGGCCGTTTCACCAACTTCTCCTTCTCGAGCACTGATTTCATTACATGAGCTGTTTGGTCAAAGCCGCCGTCAGGGACACCAGACACCACAATATATAATGGACTGTGCTTCAGGAAAGAGTCGCCTCCTTTTTTTTCATTAAAGGTGAGCGTCATACAAAGGCAGATCATGATGACAAGGCCTATTCCTTTTTTCATCTTTATGACTCCGCTTGCTTATTAGCAGGATAATATTTTCGCTCTGGTCTGCCAATGATTCCGTACGCAAGCTCTGCCCGGCATTCTCCTGTTGTCACGAGATACTCGACGTACCGTCTCGCTGTTGTGCGTGATGCCCCCATTTTTTCTCCGAGTTCTTCCGCTGTAATCCCGCTATTCTCTGATGCCAACAGCGTTTTCACTTTTTCCAAGGTGAGTGAATTGATGCCTGTCGGCAGGTCGCGGTCATCTTTTTCTTTTGGCTCTTCCTGCATCTGCCCAAAAAACAAATCAATCATCGTTTGATTGACTTCATCCTTAGAATTGATAATGTCTTTCTTCTCTTGATATTCGGTTAAAACTTGTGCAAACTTTTGTGCGGTCACTGGTTTGATTAAATAATGAACCACTCCGTAATGAAGTGCATCTCTTAATAGTGTCGTTTCCGTTGCAGCCGTGATAATAATCACATCTATTTCTGGATAGCGCTTCCTTAAAAGAGGCAGCAGGTTTGTGCCGAGCTCATCAGGCATATATACATCAAGCAAAATGAGATCAACTTGTTCCTTTTGGAGCGCCTCCCACATATCCTTTGCACTCTTTGCCTTTGCGGCGACTTGAAATCCTTCTATCTGTTGTATATAAGATTCATGAATGGCAGCGATTCGAAAATCATCTTCCGCAATGAGTACCTTCATCACCATTTATTCCCCCTTTGTGCCTTTCGGTATGTATGCAGTGAAGATGGCTCCGCCTTCTTTTTGGTTCGTCACTTCAATCCAGCCCCCAAGTTCGTCCAATACTTCTTTGACATTAGCTAGTCCATAGCCTCGTCCTTCTCCCTTTGATGAATGTCCTCTTGTGAAAAGTTGTGAAATGGCTCCTTCATTGACACCATCCCCTGAATCAGACACCTCTATGATAATATCAAATCCAATATCTGTGATGAACAAGCTTACTTTTCTTTTCTCCTTATTCAATACAGCCTCAAACGCATTGTCTACGAGATTGCCAATGATGATGATAAAGTGAGATAAACTCAAATGGGCTGGGAGCGGCTCCAAAGAACTATTTTCATCAATGTGAAAATGAACCTTTTTCTCAGATGCCTTTCCTAACTTCCCTAGTAAAATGGCTTGTATTTTCGGAGAGCGAATTTGCTTCATGAGTAAATCATGCTGGCGATTTTGAAGTGTATATTCTTCTTTAATTAAGTCAATGGCTTCATCCACTTGCTTCAGCTCAAGCAAGCCTAAAATAGCGTACAGCTTATTTGAGAATTCGTGTGTTTGCGCTCTAAGGTCTTCTGAATATTGACTTACCTCTGTCAATGTATCCAGCAGCTTCGTCAGCTCTGTTTTCTCCCTGAAGCTCACAATTCCTCCAAAGACACGGTTGTCCTGCACCACTTTTTTCACATTTAAGACATAGGTTTTATCATTGACGACGGTTTCAATGTTCGGTTCAATCGTCTCTGCCTTTAAATAGAAAAGGAGGTTGGCTTTTGGCAAGACTTGGTCAATATGAAGCGGCAGCTCGGATGAAACGCGCAGCATGTGTTCAGCAGATGTATTCATCATCGTCATCGCGCCTTTGCGGTCAAATGCAATAATCCCTTCTTTTATAGCAAGCAGCATCGCTTCTCTTTCTCGAAATAATGAAGCAATTTCATGTGGTTCAAGCCCTAATGTATCTTTGCGAATACTCCTTGTTAAAAAAATCGCTCCGAATATACCAGGCAAGAGCACAAGAAGAGCAATATAGCTAAGCTTGAATAGTTGATGGGCTGTCGCTTGATCGATTTCCTTTTTTAAAAATTCGACGGTGACTGTGCCAATAATTTCTTCATGCTTGCCTGTTTCTTTCATAATCGGGGCACTGCCTCTGACAACGGTTTCACCATTAGAATCACCCGTTGATATGGAGGTTCCCCCAAATAGCAGGGTACTTCTTCCTCTAAATACACTGATGGTTTTTCCTACATTCTCATGGTTCGTATGAAAAAGGACCTTACCTTTTTGATTGGTAATGAAGATGGCATGTGCTCTAACTTGATCCTTCATTTGCTCAAGCACTGCCTGTTCTTCATTTTTCGATGCAGATGTGGCCACCGATGTTTTAATGGGCGGCATATATGAGATTGTTCTAGCGGTTTGCACCGCCAGCTGTTCTGCTTGCCGCTGCCTTTCTGAGGTCTGCAAAAAACCAAAACAAATGGTCAATAACGCAATGACAACAAGCAAAAGCCCGATAATTAACCCCAAGATTTTCGTTTGTAAAGTGACTTTCCTTTTGCCCATCCTCACCGCTACAACCCCTAATTCAAGTAGATTCATCGAATAGACTCTAATAAAATCATATCATTTTTCTTACGAAGTTGAGAGAAAATTCATTCAAACAAAAAAGGACGACTCAAATAGTCATCCCTGTTTCAATTATGTGATGGATAAGCCTGCACTCGCATAGCCTGCTACGGTGTTAATTAAAGATAAGCCTGTTGCAGTCGCAGAGAAAACAACGAGTAATCTTGTTTCTGCTGTAACTGGCACATTCAGACCAGTCGCAATACCGTTTGAAATAGCACCTATGGATAAAATCCCAGTTAAATCTGGAGCCAATGCGACACTCGCTACTTGAGTGAAGCTGTTATCTGGTGTCGGTGAAGCAAATAAGCTAGCGGTCACTGTAATATTCGTACCGACTAAAGCCAATGCTGCCGTGGTACTAAAGTATCCAGCAAATGAAGTAATGGTACCATCCCTAGGTACAGAGAATGCCATATTTAAAAGAGTACCTGCTGCACCTGTTAAGTCAATGATACCACCTAGTATACTAACACCAGTTGCAGAGCTACCAAAGCCAACCAAACTAGATGTCCCGACTAGACCGCCTGCAATCGTTGTTAAAGCGACAGGTAAACCTGATGCAAACGGAATAATTGCACTCGATCCAGTTGCACCTGTGGCTCCCGTTGCGCCTGTATCTCCGGTCACTCCCGTGGCTCCGGTTGCTCCTGCTATTCCTGCGGCGCCCGTGGCTCCGGTTGCTCCTGGATCTCCTGTTGCTCCGGTTGCTCCGGTTGCACCTGTGTCTCCGGTTGCTCCGGTTGCACCTGTGTCTCCCGTGGCTCCCGTTGCTCCTGTTGCTCCGGTTGCTCCGGTTGCTCCTGTGTCTCCGGTTGCTCCGGTTGCACCTGTGTCTCCCGTGGCTCCCGTTGCTCCTGTTGCTCCGATTGCTCCGGTTGCTCCTGTGTCTCCCGTGGCTCCGGTTGCTCCTGTGTCTCCCGTGGCTCCCGTGGCTCCTGTTGCTCCGGTTGCTCCGGTTGCTCCTGTGTCTCCCGTGGCTCCGGTTGCTCCTGTGTCTCCCGTGGCTCCGGTCGCTCCTGCTGTTCCTGCGGCGCCCGTGGCTCCGGTTGCTCCTGGATCTCCTGTTGCTCCTGTGTCTCCCGTGGCTCCGGTCGCTCCTGCTATTCCTGCGACGCCCGTGGCTCCGGTTGCTCCTGGATCTCCTGTTGCTCCGGTTGCTCCTGTTGCACCTGTGTCTCCCGTGGCTCCGGTTGCTCCTGCTATTCCTGCGGCGCCCGTGGCTCCGGTTGCTCCTGGATCTCCTGTTGCTCCCGTGGCTCCTGCTGCTCCTGCGGCGCCCGTGGCTCCCGTAGCTCCTACTCCTGGTCCCGTTGGCCCTGTTGGACCTGCTGGACCTGCTGGACCTGCTGAACCTCTTCTTCCTCTTACGCCTGGTTGACCTTGAATGACACAAACACAAGGATCCTTTCCACAGCAAGGATTTTTCACTGGTTTCCTTGTTTTTTCTTTCTTACAACTATCACATTCCCATCCATCATTCTTATACGCATCATACCAGCTTCCTTTTTGGTAATGGCCTTTAGAATGAGCGGGATAGATTTTTCCACATTGTCTACATCTTTTCATAGAGTCACCCCCATCCATCGTATTCATCCATACCAGGAAAGGTGTATGTACATTTTTATTTTTATTTGGAAATATCGAAAAGACCTTGCGCTCCATGCACAAGGTCTTTCTTTCAATGAAATCTCATCGTCATTTTTAAATCCTTCCCTACCATACTATATTCAATATCCGCTGGACGGATCGCCTCTTTTAGTTTTTTCACACCTTCTCCTTCGAAGAAAGTAGGCGCATGTTTTCCACCAATCAATAAAGGTGCCATATAAATAACAGCTTCATTAACAAGTGACGCTTCTAAAAATGATGCACTCACGTTTCCTCCTGCCTCTACAAGTACCGACATCACAGAACGCTTCTTTAACATGTTTAACACTTCATGAAGATCTGTCCTTTGTTCCCCGTTTGTGACAAATACTTCATACCCTTTTTGCACAAGCTGATCATACTTTTTTTGATCGTACATTCGTGAGGTACAAATAATGGTTTCAGCCATATGATCTGTTAAACATTTCGCATGAAGTGGAATTCTTAATGTGGAATCTAAAATGACACGAATGGGCTGAGTGATGAATGAATCCTTCACAATTAAACCTGCATCATCTTGAATAATCGTTTCAACTCCTGTCATCACCGCATCTGCTTCTTGACGTAAACGCTGTACTTCTGTTCTTGCTTCTGTTCCTGTGATCCATTTGCTCTCTTGATGAGCTGTTGCTATTTTCCCGTCTAACGAAATGGCTGATTTTAAGATGACGTAAGGAATGTCTGATTGAATGAAATGAAAAAAAGGCACATTTAAGCGATCCGCCTCCTGTTTACATATTCCTTCTTCTACTTCGATCCCTGCCTGTTTCAACATAGTGATCCCTTTACCTGCTACAAGCGGATTTGGGTCTTGTGTCGCAATGACTACACGTTTTACACCACTCTTGATAATGGCTTCCGTGCAAGGACCCGTTTTCCCATGATGAGAACAAGGTTCAAGCGTCACATACATGTCAGCTCCCTTTGCCTTTTCCCCTGCCATTTGCAGCGCATGAATTTCAGCATGCGGTTCACCTGCCTTCATGTGAGCACCAATTCCAACAATTTCACCCCGCTGTACAATGACTGCACCGACAAGCGGGTTTGGGGAGGTTTGCCCTTTCATTGCCTTTGCGTTAGCAATCGCCAGCTTCATATAAAAAACATCGTCTTTCATGTGAGTCTCCTTTCTTCTCTTTCAAGGGAAAGAACTCCTTCAGAAAATGAAGGAGTTCTATTCTCATATTTTTTCCATCCGTTTCTTTTCAGATCGATCATAGTAAGGCAAGGAATAAAAAAGTTTATATGACGCTCGTTGTTTACAAAAACAGCATTTGCGTAATTCATATTTATTAATGAGGAGCACATGCGGACAATTGAGTACAGTCAGGCCTTTTTTCATATGTTCCTTGCAAACACTTATCATGAGAATCCCCCGCTTACATTCTTTTTCTTAATGAGAGATTACTTCTTTTGGAAATTGTTCAAATAAGCGCAGTACTTCGGTATGCGTGCCATCTTCTCGAATGTGATAAATCCCACCGTCATATGAGCTTGCATATACGTCATTGCCTAATTGTCTGATGGCACTAATCCCATTCTTCGCAATTCTAATTGGGCCGGTATTGACCTCTAGCTCTGGATTCCACACAACGATATAGCCCCAATAATCTCCGCTCACAATATAGCCAGAGTCTGTGACAGAGACCGATTTAATAGAATACTGGTGTTCATTATGCTGATCTAAAATTCTTCCTGTGTGCAAATCAAACAATCTCACATTCTTGTCACGGCTGACAATGGCAATACGATCTCTTTTGCTATCAATGAATACGTCATTTAACAGCTCTGTCGCCCCAATATATTTCGCTTTTAAAGACAAGCTCTTCTTATCTAAAAGACAGATGGTTCCTTCTACCGCGGCTGTGATGATATGATCTCCTTCTACTTTTAGTGCTTTAACAGCACAATCGTGTGCTTTGGAACGGCCAATTTCCTTTAAATGCTCTGTCGAAATGACATGTACATAACCGCCGTAAGTTCCAATATAGAATTGCCGATCCTCCTCGTGGAAATACACACTGTTGACCGGCCCTGTGTTGAGATCAAACGAAACCATTTGCTGTAATGATTCATGAACAATATGCACCTGACTTGCATGATCTCCCCACGCATAATAGCTTCCATCTCGTGCGACAGCCACTCCATTTGTTAAAACGCCTGTCGATTTAGCGATTTCAATCCCATTTTTTCTGAATTTTCCGTCATCTGATGCTGTGATGATATCTCCCGCATCAGTCAGCGCAATATCATTAATAGAGGGTGTCGCCATTTCGATCTCATCTGATACAACTTTTCCCTTTTCAATAGACCATTCACAATACGTTTTTCCAAAGCTGGCTCCTAGGATCGATTTCTCATCCTCCGTCCAGACAAGCGAGCGCTCCCATTGATATTTATGAGGCAGCAGCGTATCGACTAAATCCCCTGTTTCATAATTCCACAGCTTAATTAAATGGTCATAGCCTGCTGTCAGCAAGTAATTGCCACTTGGAGAAAAATTCACCCGCTTGACGCCCTGTAAATGGGCTTTGATGATTTTTTTCTCCTGTAAAGTAATCGCATCATAAATAATGACGGTGCCATCGTCTCTGCCAAGTGCGAACACTTCTTTTTGATTGCTGCCGCTGATTGTGTCCAGCTCATAATCAAACGGACCGATTTCCCCTACAATTTCTCCTGTATCATACAGCCATACAAGAACGTAGCCATCATCACCTGTTGTATAAGCTTTATCGCCATGTATCCATACCGCTAATACATCCTTGCTATGTCCATGAAATTCTCTTAAAATGGCTCCCGTTTCGATATCCCAGACTAAGCATCTTCTATCTCTGGACACCGATACAAGCAAGGTATCCTGCTTCGCAAAAGCGACGGCTTCTACATCATCCGCATGTCCAAACAGAGAGCGAATCCGAGTATGAGTGTGTGTATCATACAATTGAATGGTGTAGTCTGACGATGCACTCGCTAAATACTTTCCGTTTTCAGAAAGAGATAAAGAGTTAATGATATGCTCGTGACTTCCAATAAACGTTCCTTCTCCTGTTGCCCGGTTCCACTGATAAATACAGCGGTCATAACCGCCAGTGTAAACAATTTGGTCCTGCTGAGTTGATAAAACAGATGTAATTGGTCCTCTATGCATGGTTTTACACTCCCACCTTTATATGTTGTTTTTGACGAGTCACTACACGAAAGCCAGTAAATCGAAAAACGGGATCTGGGTGCTTCCCGTGTCTTCTTGCGACTCTGCATAAATCTCCGCCTCTTGCAAAGGAGCCGCCTTTTAAAATGTAGTAATCACTGCCAAGCGTTTCCGTTAAATCGTCTACGACCTCGATGCCGCCTTCGTATACATGATATTTGGTGTTGACCCATTCCTCGACGTTGCCTCCCATATCATAAAGACCAAATAAGGATCTGCCCTTATTGTAATGGCGGACAGGCGTCGTTTTTTCGATATTTGATTCGTACGTATTACAGTAAGAAGGATCAAACTCATCTCCCCACGGGTATTGATTTCTCGTGTTTCCCCGGGCAGCATATTCCCATTCTTCTTCAGTAGGAATCGACACGTCTATCCCAAGTTTCCCGCTCAGCCACTGACAGAACGAGAGGGCTTCCTCGATATCCATTCCCCAAGCCGGATGATCTTTCCCGCCGCCAAGCTCTTGATTCGTTAAGCTCTCCGGGTACGACTGGCCTGTTTCATCACAATAGCTTTGATACCATTCATTGGTGACGACCGTATCTGAAATAAAAAATTCATTGATATACGGCTGATAGGATGGAAATTCTTTGTACAGCCATTTTTGAAATTTTTTCTCACGGCCGTAGGTTGGATTGAGAAGCTTGTCCTTCCAAAATTCTGAGGCCTTTTTCATATCTTCTTCATTACTTCCGATTATTGCATAGCCGCTTGGGATTTGAATCCAATTGATTTCAGGTTTCACGCTTTTCTCCCGCCTTCTTTAAAGTAAACTCATCTACTGATTAATTAATTTTTTCTCATCGACCATATGCCCTGAGGCTGCTTTTGCCTTCAAATAGGCTTCATTATAGAGAGAGGCTTCGACCGTATGATCAAACCGCAAAACAGGAAGACCGTAGGCAGCAATGGAATCGACTTTATCTGGATTGTTCGTTAGGAGGTGCATTGGTTTCCCTTTGTTTAAATAATGCAGAACAGCCGCTGCCTCCTCGTAATGCCGGTCATCATCTCCGCACCCGATCAGGCGGTTGGCTTCAAATGTATCCAGCTGCATTTCCTGTAATTTATACGTCAATGCTTTCGCCATCAGCCCGATTGACCGCCCTTCTTGATTGGCCATATAGACGAGCATGCCTTTACCGTAATCGGTGATTTTCTTCAGCGATAACGCAAGCTGAGGACCGCAGTCACATTTCAGTGATCCAAACACATCCCCTGTTTGGCAGACACTATGAATGCGCACAAGCGGCGGCACCTCATTTTCAAAGTCGCCAAATAAGAGACAAGAGGAAAAGGTTTGCTGCGCGGTACTCATTTGGACAATAGATTCGATCGTTGGTTTTGTCTCCCCTTCAACAGGTGCGAAGGCATACCATTTAAATGGCACTTCTTCATGTTGAATGGAGATCGGCAGGTTCACTGGCCCCACGAGCAAATAGTTTTTTTCTTGAAAGGTAAAATGATGAATCATTGATTGTAATTCATCTACAAACTTGTTCATTTGTCTCCCCCCTATTCATCGCTGCACCCAAATCGACTCAGGTAGCGCAGTGATGGAGTGATGAATATGTGTCCGCACTAGCATGTGTGCTCCTATTTCAAGCGGCACTCATGCCTAAAAAAAGAATATGGATGTGCGATGCCTCTCATCGTTCAGACCCTGATTGTCGCAAGAATGTCTCCGTTCCACCTCTTCTAGCGATGTTTCAACCTAGGTCTTGTCTAGTACAAAGGAGCAGAAATCTATGTTCATAACGCCTTTCTCTTACATGATGCGCACATGCTCTTTCTTAGAATGAACCCCTCTGCTAGCTTTGAGTGATCACCTTTGTACTAGATTTTGACGGCAATGACATGATGCTGGCTAATGCCGGCCTTTGCTTTTAATGGTGTAATCGATACAAGCTCCAGACCTGATGAACAAATTCTTTCTCCAAGCTGAGAGTCTGAAAATGAAAAGTGGAAACGGCCATCTTCTCCGATTAATCCTGTTCTCCACTCCTCTCCCCATACAACAAGTGAGAAGACGCCGCCTTCATGAAGCAAAGAGGAAACCTGTTTTAAATAACGCTCATGATCATCGGGGTGCTGGTGATGAAAGCAGCCATGATCTAAAATTAAATCAAACTGCATCTCTCGTCCCTGATCCATCGACCAGGACATAAAATCTTGATGAACAAAATGGACAGGAACCGTTTCTCTTTTCTGTAATCCTTCCCACTCCTCATGCTCATACAGGTCGATGCCGACATATGCGGAAAGTCCGCTTAAATGTTCAAGTGCCCGGCCGTTCCCGCATCCGATATCGAGCACAGAAGCAAGTGCATTCTTTTCCTTTGAACGCCATGCCTTTAATGACATCACGGCTGCATCTGTTAAGGATGGATCAGTAGACCACATATCTGTTCTTTTCTCATAATGTTCTTGAAATGCCATACGCATTTTTTCTAGATACAATCCACTGTTTTCATGGTATAAAGCCTTTTTCATCACAGGACCTCCTTCTATTCAAAATCGGCTTTTCGGGCAAAGATCATTTTCAAGCCAAAAACCTTATGTTAAAATAAAAGATGGATTTTTTAGGAAATCTATTTTTGAAAAAGGAGAGAAGCATCCCACATGTTCACTCTTCTTTTTCAGCATGCATCCTCATATGCAGCCATTTGACAGCTGCAGCGCCTCAGCTTGTTCTCTCTTTTTTTCATATGAGTTCACCTCCTTCACCATTCGATCAACTCACAGCCTTTATTGAAACCGCTTTCTCTCTTGTACAGGAATACGACGTCTTTCGAATATCTCTTGTAAAGTGATCATAGTAGAAAGATTATCTACAGTTTAAATCGGCTATCATTTCTTTTTCATGTAAAAAAACATTTTTCTTGTGTTTTAGTAGAATTTTCCCGAGCGAGTTTTTCTTTTAAAAGTGCTTTTACCTTGGTTTTATACCACCACCTCTCACTAGAATACACCTCGAAAATCCCACCAGAAATTTAACATCTAATTCCATAATGACTGGATTAAGCCAAATATATTGTTTTTAGATTATTTTGTCAACAATTATTTCCTAAACATTAAAATGAATTTTCTAATTGAAAATACAGGTATTTTTCGTGGTTTTTTGACCTCAAAACACTTATTTCTACACAAAAATACAACATAAACCAATAGAACTAAAAAATTTATCTACTAAATTACACAAGATTTTTATAGCATTTTGAAACAAAATTGAAAGATACAATGATTATTTCCCGAGTGGTTTTTTGTGATATTTTGACTATTCTTTACTGATATCCGATGATTTCCTTTGGTATATCTACATTTTCAATTAGATGATTTACTGTTTATTCCAATCTATAGTTTTATCTTATTATAGTAAAAAAGATGTGCCCTCTCCTTCAAATATGACGGCATGAAAAAAAGCCCCTTACGAAAGTAAGAGACTTTTTTCAGTTGGCGTTTATGCCCAAGTTTTCACTTTTTCATGGTCTGTCACAAAGAGAAGAACTTTCCCTTCGTCTAAATGTTCTTCAAATTTTTCAGCTTCTTCTTTAGAGAAACCAATTTCATGGATTTTATTTCGGAGCTCATCGCCCTTTTTACTAAAGATGTTTCCAACAGCATGTTTAAGTCCAACTTCTCTTGGACCTATCGTATTGGCATCTGCGTTTCCAGCAATACGCTCTGTACGATCATCGTCATGGGACAGAACATAAATGTCCTCTCTTGCAACACCGAGTGCTTTTAATTGCTCTACATCTCTTTGAAGTGTTTCATCATTTGAATACTCTCTTACAACAGGTTTCATTTTATATTCCTCCTTTAGCGTCTTACGAATCTTTTACCCGTCACTTTTGTCATTAAACCTTCCTTGAGCACATCCTCTGAAATATTGTATTCATCCCTGTTGTTTTGTTGTACAATTCTTATACTGGAGGCTAGAAATGAGGGAGAGCTGATGTATTACTTTTCAGCGGAGCAGCAGTTTAATGCTTGGGTTGTCAGTGATTTGGTGAAACAGCTTTTTCAAAAGTGGAATCCTGAAGAAGCAAAAGCAAAGCCGCTTACATTGTTTGCTGAACAGCACTTTCGCATCTCCATTGATTATCTCTTTTCAATCATCATTAACATTGGAGATATCGAGTCGATTGAACAAGATCCACAAGACCTGTTGTCCTCATACTTGAATATCCTTTTTCCTTTTGTGACGCGCGATATGATGAAAGCCTCCATTCAAAATGCGAACGAATATTTGTTAAAAGAACGTGATGCGGACGTATATCAGCTGTTTGGCTGTCTGCCGTCGCTCCTCTCTGTTGACTTCCAAAGAAGTAGTCCTCATCAATGAGATGGCGGCTGCTTTTTTGTATGTGTTTGAAAATGACCGTATGTTTTGAATGAAAAGAAGCATCATGTTAATGTAAATCTAGGCTGCAAGTGAAAGGGAGGATTTGACATGAGTCAACAAAAGCAAATTCAATTAGCCAAACGTCCAAGAGGATTACCTACAAAAGATGTTTTTCATTTTGAAACAGTCGATATACCTGTGCCGCAAGATGGCGAAGTCTTGATTCAAACGAAATATGTTTCTGTAGATCCTTATATGAGAGGACGAATGCAGGATACAAAATCCTATACACCTCCATTCAAGCTAAATGAAGTGATTCAGGGCGGTGTTGTCGGAGAAGTCGTTGAATCCAAATCGCCTCAATTTGAAAAAGGTGATTTTGTTCTAGGATTTCTTGGCTGGCAAGAATATTCTACAGCCAAAGCTGAATCTCTGACCAAAATTGATCCATCCATTGCACCATTGTCCTATTATTTAGGTATTTTAGGCATGCCGGGACAAACCGCTTATTTCGGACTTCTTGCGATTGGCCAGCCAAAAGAAGGCGAGACCGTTGTCATTTCTGGGGCCGCAGGTGCTGTTGGTTCCGTTGTGGGACAAATTGCTAAGATCAAAGGCGCTTACGTCGTTGGCATTGCAGGATCTGATGATAAGCTGGCTTATTTAAAAGAACTGGGCTTCGATGAAACGATTAATTATAAAACAACAAATGATTTAGATGATGCCATTGCAAAGGCGTGCCCTAACGGCGTCGATGTGTATTTTGACAATGTAGGCGGCGAAATTTCTGATGCTGTGATGAATCATTTGAACCGCTTCGCACGTATTCCAGTGTGCGGTGCGATTTCGTCTTATAACATTAGCGCAAGCGAGGACATCGGACCGCGTGTGCAAACAAAACTCATCAAAACAAGCGCATTGATGCAAGGCTTCATTGTTGCCAACTATTCAGATCGTTTTGAAGAGGCTGCAAGAGATCTCGCACAATGGGTTAAAGAAGACAAACTGACTTATAAAGAAACAATCATTGAAGGCTTTGACAACATTCCTGATGCATTCATCGGATTATTCAAAGGGGAAAATGTCGGAAAACAGCTTGTCAAAATTTCATAATAAAAAAGGCCCTCCATGTGGAAGGGGCCTTTTTATGCCTGTTTGGGTGCAAGATGTAGCTGGCCTTGCTTATAAACAATTTCCTGAAGCGAAAGATTCAGCTTTTTCGCCATTTTTTTGAGCGTTGCATGCTCTTGAGGTGTGACTAGGCTGATGACAGCCCCTTCTTTTCCTGCGCGTCCGGTTCTGCCTGAACGGTGGATATAGCCTTCTTCGTTTGGCAGGTCGGCATGGATCACGTACGGCAGATCGTCAATATCTATGCCCCTTGCTGCGATATCCGTTGCAAGGAGAAGTGGGAATTCACGCTGTTCAAATTCCTTTAAAATAATAGCACGCTCTGCTTTTTTCGCTTCACTATGAAGTACACCGAGGTCGACATGGTGATACGCCAATTTCTCTGCGTAAATGCTTAAATTCGTAATATCACGCACAAAGACGAGCGCCTGCATGTCCTCAAGCCGTGATAGCTTTTGCAGTAGCTTCACTTTGTCACGCTGATCACATAACAGATAATAGTGTCCTACTTTCTGCGCTTCTTCCTCACTTCTGGCAATTTTCAATACTTCTGGTTCAGATGTCATTTCTTTAATCAGCTGAACCGTTTCCTCTTTCAGCGTCGCAGAAAAACAAAGAATTTGTCTTTCTTTTAATGTGGATTTAATGATTGCTTGGATCGTTTTCATATGCTCTGGCACAAGAAGCTGATCTGCTTCATCTAGCACGATCGTTTTGACTTCGTGCATTTTCAGTTTCTTGATTTTGATTAATTCTTGTACACGGCCAGGTGTCGCGACAACGATGTTTGGGTGTTTCTTTAGTTTTTCCTGCTGCTTTTTGATGTTCGCTCCACCAATCAAGGAGACAGCTTTGATGTCTGATCCTTGTTTGAACTCTTGCACGACATCAAAAATTTGCATCACAAGCTCTCTTGAAGGTGCCACGATTAAGACTTGCGGGTGCTTGATATTCACATCGATTTTATTTAAAAGCGGCAAAACATACGCCAGTGTCTTCCCCGTTCCCGTGGGCGATTCTGCAATCACATCACGCTTCTCCGTAATCCACTCTGCTGTTTTTTCTTGTATAGCTGTTGGTTTTTCGAAGCCAGCCGCTTGAAAGTTTTCCTGAATAAATGGCTTTGCTTCTTTCAAAAATGCCCAATTTTCTATCATGTCGATCTCCTTTATCCTCATTCAATCTATCCTTTAGTATCTCAAAATCAGCTTTGAAACGCAATTTTTCTTTTGATGCTTTTATCGAGCCGGACAGTTCGATATAATCATGAGAGGCACTAGCCGTTTTGAATCTATTTGAGGTGTAAAAAATGATATTATCTGTTAAAGATTTAAGCCATGGCTTTGGCGACAGAGCCATTTTTCACGAAGTCTCCTTCCGTTTATTAAAAGGCGAGCATGTCGGCTTAATTGGCGCCAACGGTGAAGGAAAGTCAACGTTTATGAATATTATTACTGGCAAGCTGGAGCCAGATGCCGGAAAAGTCGAATGGGCAAAAAATGTCCGTGTCGGCTACCTTGATCAGCACACTGTACTAGAAAAGGGAAGAACGATCCGCGAAGTGCTTCAGGATGCATTCCACTATTTATTTTCCATGGAAGCTGCGATGAATGACATTTACGGCAAAATGGGTGAAGCTGACCCTGATGAGCTGGAAAAGCTGTTAGAGGAAGTGGGCGTCATTCAAGATGCGCTCACAAACAATGATTTCTATATCATTGATTCCAAGGTCGAAGAAATAGCAAGAGGTCTTGGGTTAACGGATCTTGGGCTGGACCGTGATGTGACGGAGCTGAGCGGCGGACAGCGTACAAAAGTATTGCTTGCGAAATTGCTGTTAGAGAAGCCAGAAATTCTCCTTCTCGATGAGCCGACCAACTATTTGGATGAGCAGCATATTGAGTGGCTGAAGCGCTATTTACAGGAATATGAAAATGCGTTTATCCTCATTTCACATGATATTCCGTTTTTAAACAGCGTCATTAACTTGATTTATCATGTTGAAAATCAAGAGCTCACGCGCTATGTTGGTGATTATGATCAATTTAAACAAGTGTATGAAGTCAAAAAGCAGCAGCTTGAAGCAGCTTATAAAAGGCAGCAGCAGGAAGTCGCTGAATTAAAGGATTTTGTCGCAAGGAACAAGGCGCGTGTCAGCACAAGAAATATGGCCATGTCCCGTCAAAAGAAACTGGATAAAATGGATATGATTGAATTGGCAGCAGAAAAGCCAAAGCCTGAATTCCACTTTAAGACGGCACGTACTTCAGGGAAATTGATTTTTGAAACAAAAGATTTGGTCATTGGTTATGATGAACCGCTCTCTCGTCCATTGAATCTGAAAATGGAACGCGGGCAAAAAATTGCGTTATACGGCGCTAACGGTATCGGAAAAACGACATTGCTGCGAAGTCTCCTTGGAGAAATCACGCCAATTTCTGGTGAGGTGGAACGCGGAGAATTCCTGCATATAGGCTATTTTGAGCAAGAAGTAAAAGAGCAAAACAGCAACACTTGTATTGAAGAGGTATGGGGTACCTTCCCTTCTTACACGCAATATGAAGTGAGAGCCGCTCTTGCAAAATGCGGATTAACGACAAAGCATATTGAAAGCCGCGTGTCTGTTTTAAGCGGTGGAGAAAAAGCAAAGGTCCGTCTTTGCAAGCTGATCAACGAAGAAACCAACTTACTTGTTCTCGATGAGCCGACCAATCACTTGGATGTCGATGCAAAAGAAGAACTAAAACGTGCATTAAAAGAATACAAAGGGAGCGTCTTATTGATCTCTCACGAACCTGAATTTTATCAAGATGTAGCAACTGAAACTTGGAATTGCGAAACTTGGACGACAAAAGTATTATAACGACAAAAAAGCCTTATATCTGTTCAGAAGATATAAGGCTTTTTTCTATTAATGACCTGCTTGAATATTGACGAGATGTTTACGGCCAAGAAGCAGGATGATCATGCCTAACAGAACGACAGCCGCCCCAACATAGTAAGGGGTGCTTGCTGTATAAGATTCAGCAAGTACCCCAGCAATCCAAGGGGCAATCGCGCCCCCAATAAACCGTACAGCACTGTAAGAAGATGAAGCAATCGAACGTTCAACCGGCGCTGATCCCATCACAGCGGTCGTGAGTACTGTATTGATCATGCCAAGGATGCCCCCAGCAATGACAATTCCGCAGATGACGACTACAACATGTGAAGTCCATACCCCAATGCCGAATAAAATCACAGCAAATGAAGCAAACAGAACCACAAGAGAAGTCAATGTCCCAAGCTTGCGATGAATGACCGGCGCTGAGAAGACGGATGTCAATGCCAAAAATAGCCCCCATCCAAAGAAGACATAACCAAGACCATGCTCATCCAGATGAAGCACAAATGGCGAATAGGCTAAAAGCACAAAGAAACCAAAATTGTATAAGAAAGCGGCAGAAGCCATCGTTAAGAGACCTTTATATTTTAACGCCCCGACAGCCTCGAATAATTTCACCTTTTTCTGAGGCTTTTGTATCGGCGGGAGCATAAACGTAATGGCTAAAAGAGCAACAAGCATTAACACCGCAACGCCAAAGAATGGTCCGCGCCAAGAGATCGTCCCAAGCTCTCCGCCAAGCAGCGGTCCAACCGAAATCCCAAGACCTAGTGCTGCCTCGTATAAAATAATAGCCTTCGCACTTCCTCCAACAGACACGCCGACAATGACAGAGAGGGCAGTTGAAATAAATAAGGCATTCCCAATGCCCCATCCGCCTCTAAAGCTGATTAATTCATTAATCGTTGAAGAGGTACCGCCTAAAGCAGAAAAGACAATAATAAAAATGAGTCCTATTAATAACGTCCATTTCGCACCAATCCGGCTAGAGATAAAGCCGGTAAAAAACATGACAAAGCCGGTCACAAGTAAGTAGCTTGTAAATAAAAGGGAGACCTGACTTGGAGATGCATCTAATTGTGATGCTATAGCTGGCAAGATCGGGTCCACAAGTCCTATCCCCATAAATGAAATCACACACGCAAAGGCAACAGCCCAGACGGCTTTCGGCTGCCTAAGCAGACTTGTACGCTGTTTTAACACTTCTTCTTCCTTCATTCCATCAGAACCTTTCCTTCAAATGTTGACAAAATAAAATAAACACGCAGAGGTGTTTATTTTTGTAATTGCTCAATTGCATGAGCCGCTCTTTCTTTCATTGTTTCAAGATCCTTTTTAAAGGATTGAATCGTTTCAAGCTTTTTTGTAATCAATTGATGCTGTACAGACAGCTGCGCCTCAATATCTAACAGCTTCTCTAATCGTTCCTTCGGATCAAGCGACAGCAAGTAGCCCTCTTTATTCAGCTCTAGCTGCTTTCCTATTTCCATAAACGATTGAAGCTCTTGTAAAGAAAAGCCGAGCACCTCTTTTGCCTGCATCACTTTCTCTAGTTCTTCCATGTCGTCCTCTGAGTAAAGTCTGACACCGCCTTCTGTCCGTTTTGGTGCTGATAATAAACCGATCTCTTCATAGAAACGTATCGTCCGTTTAGTCAGTCCGCTTCTTTTCGCCACTTGATCAATTTTCATCCATTCCATCGCCAGTGCCTCCTGCTCATCAATTCATGATTTATTATACACCTTTATAACCTTAACGTAAACGTAAATGTTTCCACTCTTGATTTCTCTCGTCTTTTGATGCAAAATAAATAGTAATTATTACGATTTAAAGGAGGGATCTCATGTTTTCTTTTCCACCCAAAAAAGAACGACACCAACAATTCGGATCTGTACCGCCAAGCCTTGGAACAAAGCCTTCTCAAAAAGAGAACATGACTGACATCCAAAAGACGGAGCAGGACTTTTATTTTCCTCTTGAACAAGTCGGCATCTGCCGCTTGTCTTATCCTGTACGAATTTTGTCTAAAACGGCACCGCAGGACCAAATCACTTCTGCTGACTTTGCACTGAGTACCTCCCTGAGAGCTCACGAAAAAGGCATTCATATGAGCCGTCTCACTGAACAGCTGTACTCGTTTTACGAAAGCGGCAAGCCGCTTGATGTGAATAGCTTAAAAGAATTGACAGCAGCGCTTGCCCGTCAAATGAACCAGTCATCTGCCTCGATTCAAGTCTCCTTCCCTTGGTACATGGAAAAGCAAAGCCCAGTCACCGGGAAATCGGGTTTGATGCATGCGACAATCACATATGACATTCATTTTCATGAAAAGGATGGATGGACCTGTCATGTTGGCTGCGATGCAAAGGTCACCACATTATGCCCTTGTTCTAAAGAAATAAGTGAATATGGTGCACATAATCAACGCGGCTCTGTTTCCATTCAGGTAGAGTTGTTTGAACAAGCATCACTTCCTAACGACATGAAAGCAGCTCTTTTACATATCATTGAGTCCAATGCGAGCGCACCGCTGTATCCCGTGCTCAAAAGACCTGATGAAAAGAAAGTGACAGAAGAGGCTTATGAAAATCCACGCTTTGTAGAAGATGTCACTAGGTTAATGGCCATCGAATTATATGAGCAGCCATGGATCAGAGGGTTTCAAGTCGAGTGTCGTAACGAGGAATCCATTCACCAGCATGATGCCTATGCGAAATGCTCTTATCAAAAAAACCTGTAGATCAACTCTACAGGTTTCTTATTTCTTAGTCATGACTCTCTAATTCCTCAATCATCAGCGACAGTTCTGTCCAGCGGTCCATTGCTTGTTCTAGTTCTTCAGCAACGGCTTTTTGTTCGTCCATCAGCTCTTGAATTTTTCCAAAATCACTACCTGCCTCGGCAATGCTCGCTTCAAGCTGCTGATGTTTTTCCTCTAATGCCTGAATCCGGTCTTCAATTCCGTCCCATTCGAGCTGGTCTTTATAAGAAAGCTTTTTTCTCTTTTTAGGCGCCGCTTCTACTTGTTTCTCAGCAGGCTTTGTCTCTGTCCGCTTCTGCTCTTTTTCCTGTTCCATGTAATCGCTGTAAGCGCCTTGGTAGTGTGAAATGCGGCCATTTCCTTCAAAGACAAGCAGACGGTGAACCACTCGGTCTAAGAAATAACGATCATGGGATACGGTCATGACAACGCCAGGAAACTGTTCTAAATAATCCTCTAAAATGCTGAGGGTCTCCGTATCAAGATCGTTCGTCGGCTCATCTAAAAAGAGAACATTTGGTTCTTCCATTAAGACTTTCAATAAATACAATCTTCGGCGTTCTCCCCCTGACAGCTTGCGAATAAACGTCCGCTGCATGGATCTTGGGAATAGGAACCGTTCCAGCATTTGCTCTGCTGTCACTATGGCACCATCAGATGTCTTGACGATCTCAGCTGTTTCCTTGATGTACTCAATGATGGTCAGCTCATCATCCATTTCCTTGTGATCCTGCGTGTAATAGCCAATACGAACGGTTTGTCCAATCGTCAATTGTCCTGAAGTCGGTTCTATTTTCCCCGCTAGACAGTTAAGAAGAGTCGTTTTTCCGACTCCATTCGGTCCGATAAATCCAATCCGGTCGCCCGGCACAACTAAGTCTGTAAACCGCTCCACAAGAGTTTGGCCAGCAAATGAAATCGACAAGTCTTCTGCCTCTATGACTTGTTTTCCAAGGCGGTGGGAGCCGATGGCGAAATCCAGCTCTCCCTTCGCATCAGGTCCTTTTTGATCCTTCAGCTCTTCAACTCGGCCGATGCGTGCTTTCTGCTTCGTCGTTCTTGCTTTTGCTCCTCTTCTCAGCCATGCAAGCTCTCGTCTGAGTAAGTTTTGACGCTTCGTTTCTTTCACTTGAGCCTCTGCTTCTCGTTCGGCTCTTTTTTCTAAAAAGACTTCATAATTTCCTTTATACGTATAGAGCTGCCCTTGATTCAATTCATAAATTCGGTTGGCCACACGGTTTAGGAAATAACGATCATGTGTCACCAGAATGACAGCACCACTGTATTGACTCAAATATCCCTCGAGCCATTCAATCGTTGCATTATCGAGATGGTTGGTTGGCTCATCTAAAATCAGCAATCCCGCAGGCTGAATTAAATTTTTAGCAATCGCGACACGCTTTTTCTGTCCACCTGATAAGGCATGAACAGAACGGCTCACATCTTTGACGCCAAGCTTTGTCAAAATTGTTTTTGCTGACAGGTTCGCATCCCATGCGTCTTCCTGATCCATTCGATTTTGCATGCGCATGAGCGCTTCTTGTTTTGCTTCATTTTGCGGATCATGCTCTAAATCAGCGAGCGCCTGTTCATATGCCTTCATCGTTTGAATTATGGGTGCCGTTCCAGAAAAAATGTAATCAAGAATCGTTTCATCCCCGATCATTTCAGGGTCTTGCTCAAGAAATTCGATCTCAAGTGTCCCTGCCTTCGTGATATCACCCTCCTCAAACGATTCAAGTCCTGCAATGACCTTTAGGAGCGTTGACTTTCCTGTTCCGTTTGGTCCAATCAATCCGATGCGTTCCTTTGGTTCTATATGAAAAGAAATATGATCAAACAGCGTTTTCTCGCCATAGGTTTTATATAATCCTTCAACATTCAATAAACTCATTTTTATCAGCCCTTACATAGATTCTTCCTTTATTTTAAATCAGCCAGTAGCAGAAAACTAGTTTTAAAAAACCCGCTGCTGAAAAGAATGTTTCCTTTTGCTGCTCGATACACTATGAAGAGGTGATCTAAAGATGGTAACCATTAGCTTATGTATGATTGTGAAAAATGAAGAGGAGGTGTTAGCGGACTGCCTTTCCTCTGTCCAAGACATTGTAGATGAGATGATCATCGTTGATACAGGGTCAACAGATCGTACGAAGGAGATTGCTCACTCCTTTTCAGCACAGGTACTTGATTTCGAATGGGTTCAGCACTTTGCAAAAGCCCGCAATTTCGCTTTCTCACATGCAACGAAAGAGTATATTTTATGGCTTGATGCAGACGATGTTCTGCTAGAAGAAGACCGTCAAAAATTTCTTCAGCTCAAAGAGACGCTTGATCCTTCGGTGGATGCCGTCTCAATGTTTTATCATGTGGGATTTGATGAAGACGGTCAGGTGAATTTTAAATATAGAAGAAATCGCCTTGTGAAGCGTGCCTTGAACTTTCAGTGGTACGGGGCCGTTCATGAGTTTCTTCAGGTATATGGAAACATCTTACCAGCCGATATCGCCGTCACACATCAAAAGCGCAAGAAAACAACCGCTGGTGAGCCTGGGCGCAACCTGCGAATTTATGAAGACATGCTGGCAAAGGGAGAGGACATGACGCCCCGAGATCTCTTTTACTTTGCCAATGAATTAAGAGATAACAGGCAGCATGTCAGAGCGATTCGTTTTTATCATGAATTTTTAGCGACAAAACAGTGCTGGATTGAGGATGAAATTCGAACATGCCAATATCTAGCCGACTGCTATTATGCGGTAGGCTTCGAGGAAGCGGCCTTATCCTCATTATTACGCTCTTTCTTATATGATCAGCCTCGGCCAGAATTTTGCTGCCGAATCGGGGATCATCTAAAAATTCAAAATAAACATCAGGCAGCGATCTTTTGGTATGAGCAGGCACTGAAGGCTCCTGAAATCGAAACAGCCTTCACACTCACACAATATAAAACGTGGTATCCTCACCTTCAGCTTTGCTATTGTTATTATCAGCTCGGCGATTTGGAGAAAGCCAAAACACATCATCTTGCCTCCTCTGCCCATTACCCCACTCATCCAAGTGTGCTGTACAATGAAAAAATATTTACTGAACAGACATAAACTGTCTGTCACCACATCCGTCTTCCATCTACCGGCGGATGTCTCTTTTTATACATGAATTCGCTTGTGATATTTAATACTTTAGTGATTTAAAGCGTTTTTCAACCAATTGACTAAATTGTCATTTACGCATATACTAACACTCGTCTTACGAAAAGATTTATCCTTTAGGAGGTCAACATGAGTTCTTTATTTCGAAAAAAATCTCTCGACCAGCTCATGCTTGAAAGTCAAACGAAGCGGCTCAGCCGATCGTTAAATACGTTTGATTTAATCTTGCTTGGCATTGGCTGCGTGGTCGGGACTGGTATCTTTGTAATTACGGGGGTTGCTGCTGCGAAAGATGCGGGACCTGCGATTATTATATCTTTTATTTTGGCTGCGATCGCATGCGCCCTTGCTGCTTTTTGCTACGCTGAATTCTCCTCGTCCATTCCTGTGTCAGGCAGCGTCTATACGTATTCCTACGCAACACTTGGGGAATTTCTCGCCTTCTTAATGGGCTGGGATCTCATGCTTGAATATGTCATTGCGCTCTCTGCTGTAGCAAGCGGATGGTCGTCCTATTTTCAATCCCTGCTCAGTGGATTCGGTCTGCACATACCAAAGGCTTTATCAGCTGCACCTGGAGCCGCTGATGGTGCCGTCTTTAACCTTCCAGGCGCACTCATTATTTTACTCATCACCTTTATCGTCTCAAGAGGCGTCAAAGAAAGCACGAAGCTGAATAACATCATTGTGTTAATCAAAATTGCCATCGTCCTTCTCTTTATCATCTCAGGCTTTGCTTACGTCAAACCTGAAAACTGGACACCCTTTATGCCGATGGGCTTTGAGGGCGTGATCGCAGGCGCGGCAACAGTCTTTTTTGCTTACCTCGGATTTGATGCGATCGCCAATGCATCTGAAGAGGTTAAAAATCCGCAAAAGGCGATGCCAATCGGCATTATCGGAGCGCTCGGTGTTTGTACCATTTTATACATCGGTGTGTCCTTTGTTTTAACCGGAATGGTTCACTATACGAAACTGAATGTCAGTGACCCAGTCGCATTTGCTCTTCAAGTCGTTGGCCTTCATAGTGTGGCAGGTATCATATCAGCCGGTGCCATTATTGGGATCACAACGGTTTTACTTGCCTTAGTCTATGCGCAGGTACGCTTGACCTTTGCGATGAGCCGCGATGGACTCATGCCAAAGATTTTCTCAAATGTTCATCCAAAATCGCAAACACCCGTTGCCAACACTTGGCTGACAGGTGCTGTCGCAGCATGTATCGTAGGTTTTGTGAACTTATCGACACTCGCGAATTTAGTGAGCATCGGTACACTTGCAGCCTTCACAGTGATTTCAATTGCCGTCATTGTTTTACGGAAAAAGCACCCGAATGTCAAAGCAGCGTTTAAAGTACCATTCGTGCCTGTACTTCCGATTATCAGTGCGGTCATTTGTATCACACTTGCGACGACCCTTTCATGGGTAACATGGAGAGCCTTCCTCATTTGGATAGCCATTGGTGTCGTTGTCTATTTCACCTATGCAAGACGAAAAAGCCATCTTAATGAAACACATTAGAAAAGAGACACGGGGATTCCCGGTCTCTTTATTTGTTTAAATGAAACTGTTTTTTGCTGACTTCGAGTCCACACACTCGTACTTCCTATGAATGGATCTAGCTGCTGGTGAAAAAGAGACAGGTGAGTCCACTTGATCTCGATCATCTACATGGCTTTTTTTCCGGCAAAACCGCTTGCATCTCCAACATTCTGTCCGTACCCCTGATTTTTTCATCTGAGTTTTGCCACTCTGCTAGCTATTTGTCCGACATTCACCGCTTACGCATTTTCAAAGGAATTAATTTCGGATCCGTTCAAATCCCTCATCTTTCATCGATTCAGCTTTTAAGCACAATCGGGAGCCAGAAATACACCGCAAGGACAATCACCACAATACTTATGATATTTAACCAAAAGCCTACCCTGACCATATCAGATATTTTCAGCACGTCCGCACTAAAGACAGCGGCATTTGGCGGTGTGGAAATCGGCAGCATAAACGCACATGAGGAAGCCAAAGCAGCCGCAGCCATTAAACCATAGGGCTCGATGCCAATCGCAAGCCCAAGCCCTACCGTAATCGGAATAATCATATTGGCAACAGCTGTATTTGACATAATTTCAGTCATAAACAAAATCGCTCCCGTTAAAATGATCAACAGCACGATATACGAAAGCCCATGTAAATGCTGTAGATTTTCGCCAATCCATCCTGTTAGATTGGTTTCTGCAAAGCCCGTAGCGAGCGACAGCCCGCCTCCAAACAAAAGCAAAAGCCCCCACGGCAGCTGTTTCATATCCTGCCATTCTAATATTCTCTCTCCATTTGTTGCTGGAATGAGAAATAACAGCATGGCACCGAAAATGGCGATAGATGTATCAGATACGGTGATCCCTCCAAACAAAAAGAGCTTAAAAATCCATAAAAACGCCGTCATAAGAAAAACAACAAATACCCATTTTTCCTCTTGTTTCATTTTTCCTAAATTCTCTAATCCCTTTCGAATGAACGCTACACTCATTTCATCTGTGTGCTCTACCTTGAACTGTACCTTGGTCAAATACAGAAATAAAAGAATGAGCAGAATCATCGCAACAGGAAAACCAAACAAAAACCATTCAAAAAACATAATCTCCCGATCTAGCAGTTTTTTTGACATCGCAGCAAACACAGCATTTGGCACAGACCCGACAAGTGTTGCCAAACCACCAATTGACGCTGAATACGCAACCGACAATAAAATACTTTTACTGAATCGCTCAAGAGATGGACCAGCTAAGATTTCATTTGTCTTGACCTCTTTAATCACAGCCAGTGCCACTGGGAGCATCATCAGGGCTGTCGCTGCATTCGAGATCCACATAGATAAAAAAGCAGTCGCGATCATGACACCTAATACAATGCGGTCACTTCTTGTGCCAATCAGCCTCAAAATATGCAAGGCCATTCTTCTATGTAAGTTCCATTTTTCAATGGCAATTGCGATCATAAATCCTCCCATGTACATAAAAACGATCGGATCTCCATAAGCCCTTGATGCCTGCTCCATAGAAAGCCCGCCAAGTGTCGGCAGTAGGATGATCGGCAATAAAGATGTTGCTGGTATGGGCAGTGCTTCTGTCACCCACCATGTTGCCGTCCAAGCCGTAATGCCCAAGACTACCCTCGCAGTATAGGTCAATTCATGTTCAGGTATGAGAAAAAGAACGAGCAAGAAGAGTGCCGGTCCAAGAACAAGTCCAATCAAATTCACCTTTTTATAAACGATAACAATTCCCCCCCTATTGAAAGCGCTTTTCATATTTTTTCTAATTTTCCACATTCGATGAACTCTTAAGAAATCCTTTAAATCATAAGAAAAAATGAAGATATCTTTCATTGAAACCAGCTATCATTTTCATCCCATTCCCAAAACCATGACATCGTGCCTTGGTCTATTTTCATAGGAGAAACTATACAAATCATGTGCAATCACTGTAAAATATAGAAGATCTAATCAAAAATTGAGGTGTTTTCATTGTATACGGATCAACGAAAATCATTTTGGAAACAGAAAAAAGTCATCATCCCCATTCTTAGTATCATCGTAGTTGCTTCTGCTCTCTTTTTCTTAAAAGATTCTTTTTTCTCAAAAGAAAAAGAGGCTTTAAAAGCGGCTCAATCCTTTACGAAACAAATGGAGAAGAAAGACTTTACAAAGCTGGCTGATGAGGTAACGAGTGCGTCTTTGAAAGCCAATGACTTCTCAAAAAAACAACTAGCCGAAAAATATGACAATATCTTTAACGGAATTGGTGCTTATGATCTGAACATATCAAAGCTCAACGTTGAAAAACAGGACAAAGGAAATGGGTATCAATTTTCCTATGATGTGACAATGAAAACGTCTTTTGGCAAGCTGCACAAGCTTTCTTACAAGGGCGTTCTCTCAGAAGAAGACGACAAGTGGAAAGTGGACTGGAAGCCAAATCTCATCTTCCCGCAAATGGAGAAGGGAGATACCATCAAGGTCAATTCAGATCCTGCTGTCCGCGGAAACATTGTAGACCGAAAAGGACGTACCCTAGCAGAAACAACTGGTGGAAACGCACTTGGCATCATCCCAGGAAAGCTCGGAACAGGGAAAGAAAAAGAACGCAATATCAAAAAAATCAGCAAGGCTTTTGATATTGAGGAAGAACTGATTGACAATCAGTTAAAACAAGCATGGGTCACAGACGACACGTTTGTCCCGCTCAAATCGATGTTAGAGCAAAAGCCGATTCCAAAGGATGTAAAAGGCGTCACCTATCAACCGAAGGAAATGCGCTACTATCCTTATAACAAAGCCGCCGCCCATCTCACCGGCTATGTCGGAAAGGCAAATGCAGATGATATCAAAAGAAATCCGGCATTAAAAGCAGATCAAATCATTGGCAAAACCGGACTTGAATTCACATTTGACAAAAACTTGCGTGGACAAGATGGCGGAAGCATTCTAATCGTCCATGATGAAACAGGCATTGAAGAAACATTGCAAAAATCAGATCGAAAAGATGGGAAAACAGTGAAGCTGACCATTGATGCTTCATTACAGAAAAAAGCCTATGAACAGCTGAAAGATGAAAAAGGGGCCGTCACGATCATGAATCCATCATCGGGCGATCTATTAGCACTTGTCAGCGCCCCTTCCTACGATGTCAATCTCATGACAAACGGGATCACACCTAAGCAATATCAGGTATACAGTGAAAACCCAGACCTCCCATTCCAAGCCCGGTATGCGAGCCGGTATGCACCAGGGTCTACATTTAAAACCATTACAGCGGCCATCGGGCTGGAAACAGGTGTCACAAAACCTAATAAAGTACGCACCATTCATGGACTGAAATGGCAAAAGGATCAATCTTGGGGCAATTATCGAATTACACGGGTTCACGATAAAGAAAACGTAAATATGGTTGATGCCCTCGTGTACTCAGATAATATTTACTTCGGACAGGAAGCACTGGAAATTGGCAAAGACACCTACGAGAAAAAAGTGAAAGCATTTGGATTTGGCGAAGATTTGCATATGCCATTTACTATGAAACCAGCACAGGTATCGAACGATGGCATTCAATCGGACATCTTACTTGCTGACTCGGCATATGGCCAAGGCGAATTACTCATGTCACCAATTGAACAAGTACATGCCTATTCTCCATTTGCAACAGGAGGCAAGCTTGTCTATCCACGAGTCGTTCAAGATGAAAAAACTGCTTCACCAAAACAAATCATCAAAGAAGACTCGGCAAATACAGTGAAAGACGCGCTGACTCAGGTCGTGACAAGTCCAAACGGTACAGCTCACTCCTTACAAATTGAAGGAGCGGATATTGCCGCTAAAACAGGAACGGCAGAGCTGAAGAGCAAACAAGGGGCAACAGACGGTTCTGAAAATGGATTTTTACTTGCATTTAATCCTAAAAAAGAAGATTACGTCCTCGTCGGCATGATTGAAGATGTAAAAAACCGCGGCGGAAGTGGACTCGTCATTCAAAAAATGAAGCCTGTAATCGCATCTTTTTATCAATAACCCTTTAGAGACACAAGCGCTTGTGTCTCTTTTTTCTAAATCATGACAATTTGCTATTGTTTTATAGTTCACCTTATGAATAAAATGAGAAGAATGCAAAATAGAAAACAGTTGAATGAAAGGAGGTAGTCTCATTGGCTATTGCTGCTCGTACAAAGGATAAACCTCAAAATTCTGTCACCGGATCAACAGTTTATCCCATTTTATTGATTATTGGCATTTGCCATATGCTCAATGACACTTTGCAAGCCGTTATTCCTGCGATGTTCCCTATTTTAGAACGCTCAATGGGGCTGTCCTTTACACAATTAGGGCTGATTGCCTTTACATTAAATATGGTCTCCTCCGTGATGCAGCCCGCTATCGGGTGGTACACAGATAAACGGCCGATGCCTTATGCACTCCCGATTGCTTTATTTTCAAGTGCTGTTGGTATCTTCGGGCTTGCGTTTGCGCCTTCCTTTGCCACCATTTTGCTTTGCGTTGTCTTTATCGGACTCGGCTCTGCCATTTTCCATCCAGAGGGCTCCCGTGTTGCCAACATGGCAGCTGGTCCAAGACGAGGACTTGCACAGTCCATCTATCAAGTAGGCGGAAATACAGGTCAAGCCTTTGCTCCGCTGATCGCTGCATTCATGCTCGTCCCGCTTGGTCAGCCAGGAGTGGCTTGGTTTACGATTGTTGGAATGATTGCTGTCGGTTTCCTTCTTTATATTTCAAGATGGTACGCAGGAAGGCTTCAAACCATTCGAGCTCAAGCGAAAAAGGCTCCAGCAAAAGCTGCAAGATCTGAACTTCATCGTAAGTCAGCACTCACAGCACTTGGCATTATCGTCTTTCTCATCTTTGCCCGCTCTTGGTATGGAAATGCAATATCGAATTTCTATGCGTTTTATGCGATTGAACAATATGGATTGACGATTAAAGAATCACAGACTTATATTTTCTTATTTCTCATTCTAGGTGCAATTGGGACATTTTTAGGCGGGCCGCTTGCAGACCGCTTCGGCAAGAAAACCGTGATTTTAATTTCCTTATTGGCATCCTTTCCACTTGCCCTGCTGCTGCCATTTGCCGGACCTGTTTTTGCTTATGTTTTACTTGGACTAATTGGGGTCATTTTGACGTCAAGCTTCTCTGTCACAGTCGTTTATGCTCAAGAACTATTTCCCGGGAAAATTGGCACAATGTCTGGTTTAACTGTTGGGCTTGCGTTTGGTATGGGTGCAATCGGATCGGTCGCTCTAGGCTCATTCATTGATGCCTTCGGTTTAACGCCTACCATGATCGGAGTCGCCTTTTTACCGATATTAGGCATCCTAGCCTTCTTACTACCTAGCGATCAAACCATCTCCAAATGGAATGAATCATAAAAAGGAGAAAACCGCTCAGTTATTGAGCGGTTTTTTCATATCTCATAAAAATGCGTATGAGGAACGTGCTTCTTTGCAATAAATCCCTGCTGAAATTCTGGAAAGACCTTTTGCACCTGTTTAATTTTTTGATGAATTAAATCGGCATACGGAATATATAGATGATCCACAAGCTTTTGTTCTGTCATATAGTAATACCAATTAAGATTAAAGGTATTCTCATCAATGATCGTAAAGGCAGAAAAATGATAGAACAAGAGTGGACATTCGTCGAGATACATATCCCCTTTCACAACCGAAAGCTTGTAGTTTTCAATATTCCAAATCGCGGCATTGGCTCCTTTAAACGTCACCACATGGACCCCTTCAAAATCATCGATCCATCTTTCAACATACCGCTGATCTCCATATGTCTTATTTTCGGTATCCATTTCTACTGTACAGTGTGCAAGACAGTTTTCCTTCCATTGTGTGACCGCCTGTTTGGCAACGTCTGTGTTGCGGCAGCCTACAAATCCAGTATTAAAGCGGCCAGACAACTCATAAAAGTGATAGAACCGCTTGGAATTCATATGATCCGTCAAAAATAAATGAGCGAATGGATTCTCTGCAAATATCGCCTCTGGATCATGATAAAAATACAAATCCGTATCCAAATGAGCGAGATAATCCGCTTCTGAGGACTCAAGGATTTTGAGCAGAAAAGCAGGCTTTAACGTCCAGCAATACTCATGAAACGTCCGATCATCCTTTGCCTTTCGCAGTGTGTCATCTTCAATGTCTTCAAGCTGTTCATATTGAACGTGCGGATGCGGGAATTCACTTAACACCTTGTAAGCCAAAGGATCTGCACATAAAACCGACAGCTTGAATGAATGGGCGGTTTGTTCAAGTGAATGAATCAGCGCCAAAAGCTTAAAAACATGGGTATTCGACACAATGGTTGTAAAATGATAGGACGCCATCTACAACACATCCACTTGGAACAAATCAACGCGTAATAACTCTTTCGTCAGCCCTTGAATGGCTTCTACAAGCACTGTGCAGCCATATTCCTGCCGTGCAAGCTTTGCTGCTTCTGACAGCTTTTTCAAAGGGACATGCTTAGCTGTCAGCTGATCTTTTTTATCGCGTTTGATGCCTACATTCCGCTCTGTGATCAAATGAAGCAGCTCTAAAAAATAAGAAAGCAGACCATCGAATGCCGGATTTTCACGCAGCTGCCGGACCTCTTTCACAATGTCATTTGTGACGGTGTGAGAAAATGGACCAGAGAAAGCCAAATGGACATCAATGGCATCAATATTGTTGTACTTCTCGCACATATACAAAATGTTATATTTGATGTCATCAAATGACGTTAAATTACTTGGATGCTCCTGATGCACGCTCATGATATCCTCTCGCAATTCAAAGGAGAGACCAAGCTGATGCAGACGAATTCCTAAATCATAATCTTCAAACCCGTACCGAACGATATTTTCATCAAACATCCCGAGCGCGATGACATGCTTGCGTTTGACAGAGGAGTTATTCGTAATAAAAAATCTCCACGGCAGCTCATAAGAGCCTAAATCATAGTTGTACGTACGCAAAATGTCTTTGAGGATATCAATAAACTCAGACTGCAAATCGAAGCTTTTCTCTAGAAATGCACCATTTTCAACTTCCTTCATTGATAAAAGAGACGTTTTATCATTCATTTTCCACTTATACAAGCCTTGCTTTTTCAACTGATTGATATGATCCTGATCAAATGCTTCGTAAAAATAACGATAAATCCGCTTCCAGCATACACCACAAATGACAAGGTCCTCATGATCAGCATGTGCCTCCGCATGCTTTTGAATAAATTGCGGCTCTGCCAGCATATCGCTGTCATGGAATATCAACAGGTCTCCCTCCGCCTCGCGAATAGCATGATTGCGACCCTTGGCAATCCCTTGATTGACAGGAATACGCACCTTTTTAAACGGGAAATTCACCTCAATGTTCTCAAGCATTTCCATCGTGCCGTCCGTTGATCCATTATCAGCGACAATGACCTCAAATGGAATATCTGTATCCTGAAGCGTTAAGGAAAAAAGACTCCCTTCTAAACGCTCTTTGGCATTATAGCTCGGAATAATGACGCTTACCTTTGGTTTCTCATTCATGCGTCATCCCCCTCCAATTTGGCATAGCCGTTAAACAGCGGATCGACCTGCTCAACAGATTCAATCACATGGCGCAGCACGTTTCGATAGGCTTCTTGGAAAAACGGCAGATCATTTCTCCCTTTTTCATGAATTTGCTGCATCTCATCCTTGCTCATGATGCGAAAGCCGCTGAAATGATAGCAAATGAGCGGATGCCCATCCTCCAGCAAAATACGTCCATTCTCTTCCCGATAAGAATGCTGTCCATAATTCCAATGACCAATATTCACGCCTTTTGTTTGAATATCTTCCACTTTTTCAAACAGCTTCGGCATATGATCCAGATATCCTTGATCGCCAAACTTCCCTTCGCCCGGCGCATTTTTGCATTCCTTCAAGCATTCTTCTTTCCACCAGCTGAGGCATTTTCGTCCGGCTTCATCTCCTTTAAAATACAGGAAGCCAGAGTTATAGCGTCCTAAAAGCTTCTGAAGCATCTTCACTTCCTCAGGATCGAAGCTCGGAATCACAATATCCCCTCTCGAGAGTAAAACAGAAGCTTCCGGCTGATGTTGAAAAATCACTTGCGGTCTCTCATAAAAAAATAAATCCGCATCAAGATAGGTTACGCCCTCTGCCTGCTCCTGTTCAAATAACCACTCAATCCAAATCGGCTTTAATGTCCAGCAATATTCCGAGGCATCCCGTTCCTCTTTTTTCTCCAGCAGCTCCGGCGTTTCGAGCTCCCGTACATGAACAAGATCAACATGAGGAAAATTCATTTGATGAAGCAGATCAAATGCAGCATCATCCATACATAACGTCTTGATGACAGCATCATCATCTACTTGCTTCAATGATAAGAAAAACGCAATGGCTTGATAAAGTCTTCCACTTGATAGAACCGTACAATATATGCTGTTCATCTACTTACACCTCTATTTTTGAAAGAATTCGCGGTACCATTCAATCGTCTTCTCTAAACCTTCATCAATGGAGTAGTCAGGCTTCCAATCAAGCAGCTTTCTCGCCTTTTCGGCCGACAAATATTGATGCTTAATCTCATGCGTTCCTTGGTTCAAAATACGCGGCTTCAGTTCACTCCCCATCGCCTTTAAAATCTTATCCACAAGCTCAAGCACCGTCAGCTGAATTTCATTACTAAAGTTAAAGGCTTCTCCAGCGAGCCCTTTTTCCTCCATCTTCTCAGCTAGAAGCAAATAAGCCTTAACCGCATCTTCAATGTAGAAGTAATCACGAATAAATGTCCCGTCACTTCTAATTTCCGGCGCCTCTCCTTCTAGCACAAGCTGAATGGTTTGCGGAATGATTCTGTTGAAATTTAAATCTCCGCCTCCATATAAATTGCCGCAGCGTGTAATACAAACTGGGAGACCATATGTGTTGTAGTATGTGTGTGAAATTAAATCTGCACAGCTCTTCGATACATCATACGGATGTTTCCCATTTAACGGCATGTCTTCATCGTATGGAAGCTGCTCCTGATCACCGTATGCTTTGTCACTTGATGCCACGATGACACGTTTGATCAGCGGCTGTCTTCTGCAAGCCTCAAGCACATTCCATGTCCCTAAAATATTGGCTTCAAATGTTGAAACTGGGTGTCTATTTGCGACCCCAACAATGGCTTGGGCCGCCAAATGGAAGACAGTATCAATTTCGTATTCTCCTAACGCACGTTCAATCGTCTGCATATCCTCCAATGCGCCTTGCACCACATTCATCTTTTCAAATTGACTGCCTTGATATAGATTCGATCGAGGCACCTGATCACGCACAAGTCCCGTTACGTTTGCCCCTTGATCAATCAATTCCTTGACAAGATAGCTCCCCAATAGTCCTGTACATCCAGTCACAAATACGTTCTTTCCATTCCAAAATCCGCTCATGCCGTCACCAAACCTTCCATGGTTGTTTTCCATTTGTCCACATGCCATTGATTTCCTTCAGGTTCTTATACGTATCGATTGCTGCCCAAAATCCGTGGTGCTCATAAACCGCAAGCTCTCCATCATTCGCAAGATTTTGAAGAGGCTCTGCTTCAAACACGCATTGATCATCGTCTGTCAAATAGTCAAATACCTTTGGAGACAACACAAAAAACCCTCCATTGATCATCCCGACACTGTCTGTCTTCTCAGAGAAGGATTGTGCCATCCCGTTATACACCTTCAGTGTCCCGTACTGGGACTTCTTTTCAATTCCTGTGACAGTCGCAGCTACCCCAAGATCCTGATGACGCTTCAACAGATGAAACATATTGATATTAGCAAGTCCATCACCATACGTCATCATGAATGTCTCATCCCCAATGTAGTTCTGTGTCTGCTTTAACCGTCCGCCTGTCATCGTCTCCTCACCCGTATCTAAAAAGGTGATTTTCCAGTTCTCTGACTTTCCTAAAAGCTTCATTTCTCCTGTCGCCATATCGAGCTGCATGCTGTGATGCCGCCAGTCGTAATTCAGGAAATACTCTTTGATCTTCTCTCCTTTATATCCAAGCAATAAGATAAACTCATCTACTCCGTAATACTGATAGATTTTCATAATATGCCATAGAATAGGCCGATCTCCGATCATAGCAAGTGGTTTAGGAAGCGTTTGTGTGACCTCACTCATTCTCGTTCCCTTTCCTCCGCAGAGAATGACTGCTTTCATCTTCTCCCCTCATCTCTCTATGAAAATTTTTGATTGAAAACCTTATCTTTATGCGGAAAATCAGTACATGTACCTTCATACTTTGTCCGACATCAGGTTTTGAATCTACTCTATTCATATGTCGAAATGAGAGAGGGTGCCACCTAGCATTTAACTAATTTTACAAATAAAAAAGAGCAAGATTTGTATTCTCGCTCTTTCAAAGTTTAAATTGTATATTATCAGGGTAGATGGTATGATAAACATGTGCATCATCAGCACAAACAGCCTCTTTTTATAAAGAGACTACTAGAAGGAATGAATTCAAGTGGCAGCTTGCTTCATTCTCAATATGAATCACGGAGGTGAAATCCCATGGCACAAAACGTACTTTGTGAAGTGAACTCTTGCCGTTTTTGGGCTGATAACAGCTGTACTGCTTCAACCATTAAAATTGGTAAAAACACAATGACTGATGTGACTCGCAATGCCGAAACTGATTGCGAAACATTTGAAACAAAATAAGTTGTTTTTCTGAGATGAAGGAACTGGCAGGTTCCTTCTTTTCTTTTATCATTCTATCAAGAATGATAATTATTATCAAGTGTTTTTCACTAAACATTTCTCGGGAAATAATGACACGATATTTCTCCATTCGTTGACGATTTTCTCTCCTTTTTCTATACTCAACATATCCGAAGAAGAAAAAGTGGTGACCAATCAATGGATTTTACGATACGTTTTCTATCATTCTTTGTCGTAGAAATCGAAGGCAAAGATGAACAAGCAAATAAACGGTTCAAGCATTATCAAACATTAGATCAAGACGAATTTGAACAAAGTGAGCTGAAGGACTTTTTAGATGGCGAGCTGAAAAAAATCGTCAAACGAAAAGTGGACAGACACCCTAAATCTGAACAAGTACCGACCAAAATTGGCCGATTCATTGTCGAACCCGGTCATGAACTCGATTCAAATCCAAACTACAATTTATTTCATCAGACGAGATTCGCCGATACAAAAGAAGTATTTAATGAATGCAGTGAACAGTTTGTTCGCACGTATTTAGATACAAGTGCTGTCAGAGGCGGCGTTTTTTTAGTTGCGTCTGCCGTTCCTAAAAAGTATTTCGATGACTCCTTTGTCTTTATCATGAAATGCGATTTTGAACAGAAAGTCGCTTCTATCGCTGATACATCTACCTTGATCAAAAAAGTCGAAATGGCCATTACAACAAAAAACATGAAATCGATTCAATATCCGTTTATGCCAGAAGAGGGCATGACAGAGGAAGCTGAAGTGAAAATTCACCAATCGTCACATGCTCGATATTTTGAGGATTTTCTGAAATTCGTCGAATACGGGGAATCTATGCCTGAAATCATGAAATCACAGGTCATGAATATGGTACAGGAACAAGTATTTGAAACATTACAGGATGAAAGTGAAGAATTAAAGCAATTTGAAGAGGACCTTGAAATATGGGAAGCGAGTGAAAAACGAGAAATTAGAGAAACACTCGATACAGAGCAGGTCACACTAGCAGCTTCTCATATTGTGGAACAAACCCCTGATATCACAATGAAAATGCGTCTAGGCGAAACAGAAATCAAAGGACTTTTAGCGGACTTTGGCCACTCGATCCATATTGCGAAGGTCAACAATCGATATGTCGTGCTCGTTGAAGCAGACCAAATCGTATTCGAAAAAGGAAGCACACCTGTTGAATTCCATAAACCAAATGGATTAAAAGAGGTTGTCAGCCAGCTGACGCAAAAAGCCTACGATTCAGACATAGAATAAGAGAACATGACTGCCTCCTGCGATCAGCTGCATGAGGCGAGGCAGTTTTGTTTATATCGCTCGATTTTTCACACTGCACCAGAAGAAACATGCTGCTGCCTGCTTTTTACCCACATGCTGACAAGCATTAAGCTTATGATGAGCATCAGCCAAAAGACGCTGTTTGTTCCGAAAAACTGAATCAACGTATATCCGCACAAAGGCCCTAAAGCAGCGCCCATATCTTGAACAAAAGAATAGCTGGCGAGAAAGCGATTCTTATCTGTTTGAGCAGAGGCTTTTTGAAAGGCAAGTGTATCGGTGAACGTTGTTACAATCGTTGCCAGCAGCTGAATCAAAAGCAGCATCACAAGGAACCACCCGCTTACCTTCAGCATGACCCCAAGAAAACTGATCCCTCCAAATGTAAGAAACATCCAGCATAGCATTCGTTCCTTCATCACAAGCCGATCAAACCATTTGCCTGTTCTCGGTGCGACAAATGGCTCCCAGCCCCACCTGATTGCTTGAATGACACCGCTTAAAGCCGAAGCTCCGATGACAAAGCCAAACAGAGTAAATTCATCCTGACTAATTTTTGCTTCGATGACATGACTCAGTGTGGATGCGAATAAACCTTGTATGATAAGTGCGACCAGCATGCCTGTTATCAGTACTTTTACAACATCTCGTGCAAACCACTTCTGTTTGATGCCATGATACACCTGCGTGCCATCTCTCTTTTCAATTTCATCCAAAGATACATAAAAAACGCACCCCATCAATGTGAGTAAACCAAAGACAAGCGTCATGGACTGGAAGCCGATCAAGCTGGCAAAGATCCCGCCAAATAACATGCCAAATAAACTGCCAAGCCGGTAAAGCCCATTATAAAGACCCGTCAAATGTCCTTGTGAGCCTTCGTCCATTTCAGCCAAAACCCTCATCCCGCTCATACGGAGTAACGTCCAAGCAAGGCCCCATGCGCAGCGGCAGATCAATAGCAGCCAAAAACCGCTCATCCCATATAATATCGTGGTCACTGAAGCGATCAAAATCGCCATCAATACACCGGTCTTCATTGGGATATATCGATAGAGCCACCATACGACAGGAGCTAGCGGGATGCGGATGAATCGGTTGATGGACAGAAGTAACCCGACCTCCCAAATGGATGATAAACCAATCTCTTTCCAATAGACTGGAAGAACAATATAGAGCATTGAATCCCCAATGAGTGCAAATGCTGTGATGAGCGATATTGACACAACTTGCTTGTGACGACGATCCATTTTTTCTTCCCCCTTCGCTACCTTTACGATAAGGGATACCTTATAATAAATCTAATGAATGTTTTTGATTGAATCATCAAAATAATTGATAGGTGGTGTACAGTTGAATTTACATGCCCTTCGGATTTTTGCAAAGGTCGCAGAGACAAAAAGCGTCACACAAACAGCAGACGCACTATCTTTGACACAGCCAGCTGTGACGGCTCAGCTTAGAAGCATTGAACGAGAGATCGGTTTTCGCCTTTTTAAACGAAACGGCCGAGGAATTGTGCTCACAGAAATGGGAAAGATTCTGTATCCTTATGCCCGGCAAGTGTTCGAGGCTGAAAAGGAAGTAGAATATCAGATCACACTATTACAAAACGGGAAAAAGGGGCGCCTCCGCATCGCTTCTACCTACGTACCACTCAACTTTTTACTGCCTGATTGGCTGGCTGCTTTTAAAACGTCATCACCACAGACAGAAATTGAATTAAAAAGCGGAAACTCCGCTCAAGTAATAGACAGCCTGCTTCAATATGAATCAGATGTGGCCATCGCTGTGATTGAAGATTTGCATCATGAGGAGATCCTTACCTCCCATTTAACGAGTTTAAACTATGATTTTATTGTGCCAGCAGACCATCCGTTGAACGGAAAAACCGTTCCGCTAGAGCGCCTGAGTCTAGAGCCTTTTTTGATGCGTGAAGAAGGCAGCTCCACAAGAGATAAGCTCTTTTCCCTTTTTACTTCGAAAGGAATTAAAAAACCGACTGTTGATTTACAATTCAGTGGTGTTCATGAAGCGATTCAAATGATCAAAGCTGGCTATGGGATCACACTTGTCCCCCGTGATGCGGTTCAAGGCAGCCTCAAGCGGAAAGAGATTGGGCGCGTGTATATCGAAGGCATTGAGATCGTCAGACCAGTTGTTGTCTGCAAACGGGCGAAGGATCTTGAAGAAAATAGAACAGTGGATGCCCTCCTGCAAATGAAAGGTATCGGTCCATTTAAAACGCCTGCTGCAAATTAAAAAAAAGTGCCTGCTTGAGAAACAGGCACTTTTTCTATTCTGCTGGTTGAACAATGTCATACGGTACAGCCTTTGAGGCTTTCACTAATTGTTCTGGTGTGATGAGGATTTCATTTCCCCATTCGCCTGCTCCAACGCCTAATACTTCTTCCTCTAATAGCGAGGCTTCGATGATGGTGCGGAAGCCTTCTGGCTGCCAGCAAAACGGCGGGATCGAGCCAATTCGGTAGCCCGTCACTTCCAGAACCTTCTCTGGTGATGCCATTTTAATATTACGAGAGCCAGCCGCTTTCTTTAGTTTCCCTGACTTAATATGCTGGTCAGCGCCAACCATCACAAGCAGCTGCTCGCCTTCCCCTGTTTCAAAAATCAATGTTTTGATCATTTGTCTTTCGCGAAAACCAAGGGCTGCGGCTACATTTGCTGCTCCCTTCTCTGTTTCGGAAGAAAATGTTTTGATCTCATATGGGATGCTGTGCTGATTCAAGAATTCATGTGCTGGCAGTACTTTCATTGATTTGAACCCCTTTCCTTACGATATCTTTCATTTAGCTTATCACCATCCTCTCATCCTTAAGATGTATTTTTCAATGAAAAGCCTCTGGGAACTTCATGACCATGCTATACTGAACTTGTTTTTGAAAAGGAGCCGGTTGGATATGGGAAACAAGTTTTGGTGTTATACAGGCAGTAAAAGCCTTCTTATGTTAAGTGATATTCTATTTGTGATGACGATCACGTTTGTCATCTATCAAGATACACAATCTATTGCATATGCCGCATTATTTCCACTGATCAGAACGTTATGCCAGCTATTGGCCGGGCTCATCTCACCTGTTTTGACCGATCACTTTCAAGCGGGTCGGCTGTTGAAATGGGTCCCGCTTTTACGTCTTGGGATGCTCATCGTGTTTACAGCCCAATTTCATTTCTTTCAGCAGCATATGGTCTGGCTGTTTGGTGCGCTCATATTGATTTCCATCACAGGCGGGTTCATCAATCCTTTATTACAGGCCATCATGCCGATGCTTGTGCCAGCAAATCAGCTTGTGAAAGCGAACAGTACAGCCTCCATTTTTCAACAAACGGTGCAAATTGCCGGCTATTCGTTTACTGGAATGCTCGTCCTGTTCATTGGCCCCTTTTATTTAATGTGGATCACTTGTTTTATGATTGTGTTGTCTTATTTGTTTTTCATCCCTGTATTTCCTCTTCTTAAGCAAGAAGACACCGTTCGAAAAGCAAATAAGATGAACAGTTTCAAGGATGGCTGGACGATTATCTGGAAAAACAAAACGATTCGCACTCTGACCTTTATGGATGTTTGTGAAAATATAGCGGGTGCTGTGTGGATCGGGGCGATTACGCTTGCCTTTGTCACCCATGATTTAAACGAAAGTGAGGAATGGTGGGGCTTTATCAATGCCGCTTATTATACAGGCGCCATTCTAGGCGGGCTCTTGGCTGCGTGGATCAGCCGGTTGATTCAGAAGCAGCTTCTTCTCTTTATGGCAGCTGGTTCATTCATTTATGCAGTTCTGACCATTGTCTTTTCACTGAACAGCCTGCCGTGGCTTGCTTTACTGCTTTGTATTTTGATGGGGCCTGCTTATCAAATTCGAGATGTTTCCCAGCAAACCATTCTTCAAACGGAAACGCCCGTCCGAGATTTATCAAAGGTGTACTCGGCTCATTACGTCCTTTCTTCTGTATCTGCCGGTTTATCTATTTTCTTTGTTGGATTGATTGCGGATGCATTCGGAGCGAGGGCTGTGTATTTGCTGGGCGGTCTGTTTGTGCTCGTCTGTTCCGGGATTGCCATCCTTGCTTTTATGAGGCAGAAAAAAAAGAGCGGCTGATTCATGCAGCGGCTCTTTTTACTTTTCCTTTAACATCGCAAACATATCACGAGCCATCGCTTCTAAAATATACACAACTGGCGTCTGTGTCGTAATATTGGCTCTGTGAACCCGTTCGTCTGTCACGTAATAAGCAATATTTAAATCAGAAATTCGCGAAACCGTACAGTGCTGATTGTTTGTAATGCTAATGATTTTGCTTCCTTCTCTTTTTAACTTCGAAATATGATCAATCGTAATACGGTTCTCCCCTGATACAGACAGCACAATGGTGACACTATTATCTAAATACTGCATATTCATCGGGAAAAACGGATCATTGATGTAAAATGAAAATTTCTCAAGACTTGAAAAATACCTTGCCCCATACTGCGCCAAAATACCAGAGCTGCCAGTTCCGATAAACAGCACATTTTTTGCGTCGGCAATGAGCCTTGCTGCCTCTTTAATTTTCCCTTCAAAGTCCCCCTTCAGTGTGCGTTCAATAAATTCATATAGAAAGTGCTGGGTGCTTTTTAAAGTAGGAGTCTGCTCTGATTCTAAATACATTTTAAGCTTCACTTTAAACTCTGAAAAGCCTTCACAATTTACTTTTCGGCAAAAACGAAGGACAGACGAGGTGGAAATATGGGCAGCATCTGCTAAGTCCCGAATTCTCATATACACGACCTTTTCACTGTTTTCCATGATGTATCGGTATAAAGCGCTTTCTAGTTCATTAAAGCTGGAAATGACCTCACTTGAAAACATCTGACTTCCCCTTTCTCCAACAGCATGTCACAATGTGTTTCTTTTATGTAACAAATCTCTAAATGAGACACCCTTGCCTAAAGACGCTAAAGTCATTTACGCACTAGATGCTCTCACGATAAGCTATAGATGTACAAACAAAAGAATTGGCTTTTCTCTATTATAACATTGTGCGTTACATTATTCGGAGGTGCAGAACATGGCAAAAGGATTAAAGGTTGTCACAATTGGCGGAGGATCAAGCTATACACCAGAGCTTGTAGAAGGATTTATTAAACGGTACGATGAATTTCCGATTAGCGAGCTTTGGCTTGTCGATATTGAAGCTGGAAAAGAAAAACTTGAAATCGTCGGAAATCTTGCAAAACGCATGGTGAAAAAGGCAGGACTTCCAATCGAGGTTCATTTAACATTAGATCGCCGAAAAGCGCTTGCGGGCGCTGATTTCGTCACAACACAATTCCGTGTCGGACTTCTTGAAGCACGTATGAAGGATGAACGCATTCCTTTAAAATATGATGTCATTGGTCAAGAAACGAATGGTCCAGGAGGTCTGTTCAAAGGACTACGCACCATTCCAGTCATTCTTGATATTGTGAAAGATATTGAAGAACTGTGCCCAGATGCATGGCTTGTGAACTTCACAAATCCAGCTGGTATGGTTACAGAAGCCGTACTTCGCTATTCAAACCATCGCAAAGTCGTTGGCTTATGCAACGTGCCAATCGGTATTCGCATGGGAATCGCCAAAGGACTTGATGTCGACGCAAGCAGAGTCGAGGTCAGCTTTGCTGGATTAAACCATATGGTCTTTGGCCTCAATGTATTCTTAGATGGCAAAAGCATCATGGATCAAGTCATCGAAGACATGGCAGATCCAAACTCCAGCATGTCGATGAACAACATTCAAGCCATTCCGTGGGATGCTGATTTCTTAAAAGGGCTTGGCGTCATTCCTTGTCCATATCACCGCTACTACTACAAAACTAGTGATATGCTGGCTGAAGAAAAGAAAGCAGCAGAGAATGAGGGCACTCGTGCAGAAGTCGTTCGTGCACTAGAAAATGACCTGTTCGAGCTTTACAAAGACCCTGATCTTGATATCAAGCCGCCACAGCTTGAAAAACGAGGTGGTGCCTACTACAGTGATGCGGCTTGTAACTTGATTGCATCCATTTATAACGACAAGCATGACATTCAGCCGGTAAACACCATTAACAATGGCGCGATTAGTGACATTCCAAATGATTCTGCCGTTGAACTCAACTGCGTTATCACAAAAGACGGTCCTAAACCAATCGCTGTTGGCGAAATGCCAGTCGCAGTCAAAGGACTCATTTCTCAAATTAAATCCTTTGAACGTGTTGCCGCTGAAGCAGCCGTGACAGGCGATTACAACACAGCACTTGTCGCAATGACGATCAACCCGCTCGTCCCATCAGATGCCATTGCAAAAAGCATCCTAGATGAAATGCTAGAAGCACACAAAGAATATTTACCACAGTTCTTCAATAAAGTAGAAGCATAAAACAGAACCGCACTTGTCAAAAGTGCGGTTTTCTTATTTCGCTGCAAACAGCCGGTCCATCTGAACGCGATCATAGTCTAATAACCACTGCTGTAAGCCTTCGTAGACGGGGGCGTAGGCACTCAGGATCTGCCGCAATGAGATCACAGCCTCGATCATCATATAAGTGAAAAATCATCTGTTTTGAGAGATTAATCAGATAGATTTCATCATCAAGCTTTCCCTTCATGATTTGATTCGGTGCATAGAAATCCTCTCGGCATATGGCATAGAGAAGCGGGCGTAATCGTATATCTTGTAGCTGGCACATCAGTGTAAATCTCTCCAATGTCAGTGGTTCATCTAGTTCTGGTCGTACATAAGTCAAAAGCTCGTGACGCAATCGATTGCGTACTTGCCGGCGGACATATTTCTGATAAACTAGGAGCTTTCGCTTTGTTAATTCATGTTCATGCTGCGTATAGACATCCGTTACAAGCAGCATATTGTCTTCTGGGTCAAAAGCATATCTGACAATTTCTAAAGCACGATCCCCCGCTTTTTCTAATACAACCGATTCCTTCCCTAATGACCAATCTGACACTTCAAAGCGAAGCCCAAAAGGCCAGAGGCGGCGTGAGGATAAGATCAGGAAAATGATTTTTTAAAAATCTATTGGTTTGATCGCTCATTCGCTTTCCTTTCATTGGCTTTATTTCTTATTTTACCGTCGAAGCTTATGGAAAAACAATTGGAAATAAACTGTCATTTCTTATATGATGGAAAGAGATGGAGGTGTGACCAATTGAAAAAATCAAAATGGTCTCTACAAGTGTTCCTTACAGCTCTGATCACCATGTGGATACAGGCGGGACTTGATCAAGCGAACATCATTCATATCACCAATGTATGGGTCGATGTCAGCAGCTGGCTTCTGATCTTCTTTATCATCTACGCACTTTTTGAATGGGCAGTTCACGTCTTAGCAAAAAGAAAAACCGCTCATCGCTGAACATCTCTTACACAACACATGTATCTCTCTGTCTATCAATCCAAGCGTTAAATCACTCTGTTCTTATATCATTCCACATTTCGCATTTTCTTCCGATAATAGAGGTAAGCACGGAATAAAATTTTGATGAATACTAGAAGGAGTGAAGAAAATGTCAGATCAACAGCACAACGCAGCACACGAAGAAGAAGAGGAATTCAATGTATACGACATGCTTCCACCTGCAGGCACAATCATCGGAGAAGCAACAGAAGAAGAAATGGAAGCCGCGGCAGCACTAGAAGTGAGACATTACGCCTTTATGCGTCTGCAAGACTCGTACATTCAATTTGATGGATCTTCCTATAAAGAATTGCTCAAAGACTTTCAAGAACTAGAATTTGATTCTGCAAAGTTTTGGAGAGCCATCGCAAGACGCCTGCAAGTCCCATACGAATGGCCAATCCGAATCGACCACGCAAACGGCCCTATTTATATTGGTGAAACAGAGGATAGCCGTGAGGTTGAGGAGAATGCGGAGTAAGGAAATGGTGACCCCCTTTTTGGTGAGGGGGTCTTTTAGTACCCAGTGAAAACCGCTTTGTCGCTATCGCAAAAAAAGCGAAATACATCGGTTGAAAAAACAAATAAGCAATATGAACGCTGTAACGCACATATTGCTTATTCTCGTGTTATGTTAACTCTGGCCAAAATGCTTTATTTGCCACAATTAAGTCGTCTAAAATATCTTTCGCTACTTTAGCACTAGGCACCGTTTTCGATAATGTGATAGCCTGCCATAGTTTTTGATAGGAGCCTTCTTCAAATGCTTCTACTACTAATTTTTCTACGCCAACTTGCTGCTCCATGAGACTTTTTTGAAATCTAGGAATTTCTCCAACCACTAATTTTTCTGGACCGTTGCTGCCAACGATACAAGGAATTTCGACCATGGCTGTTGGGTCAAAGTTCATGATGGCGCCATTGTTTTCTACAATCATCAGCATCCGTTCTTTTTTATTAAAAGCAATGGCTCTTGCTAAATCAACGATATAGGAAGCGTGTTCATCGATGGTTAACTTTGTTTCCTTCGCACTCCCTTTATCAATGATGGCCTGACATTCACTAAAAACAAAAGCTTCCCGCCCCTCCATCACTTCATTGGCACGTGTGAACGCTATATTTGCATGTGCCACTTCTTCATCTGGAAATAGATAGTATTTCAAATACGTATTCGGTACTGATTTTGGATCAAGTGCTTGAATATCTTTGGCCTTTTTTAATGTGCTGTTCCAGCTCTTCTGCTGTTCTAGTTCAGATGTTCCATCTGTTGCATAACCATGCTGGCTTACATGCTTAATCACCTCAGGCATTAAGCTATTCCCTGCTTTATCTCGAATATCTGTCCACCAGCCAAAATGATTCAAACCATAGTAATCTACTTCTAGTTCTTTACGTGAAGATAAACCTAAATTCTTTGCAATTAATTCTTCGATTCCAATTGGCATATCGCATATGTTTAAAATCTTGGAATTCGGTCTTAGCTTACGTGTTGCCTCTGCTACTATAGCTGCAGGGTTAGAATAGTTTAACATCCAAGCTTCAGGTGAGTATTTTTCCATATAATCGACAAGTTCTAATACACCTGGAATGGACCGCATTCCGTAAGCTATTCCGCCTGGGCCGCATGTTTCCTGTCCGACGACTCCATGCTTCAATGGAATTTTCTCATCTAATTCACGCATTGCATATTTGCCGACACGGATATGTGCCATGACAAAATCGACTTGAGTAAAGGCTTCTTCTGGGTCCGTGCTTGCCAGTAATCGCACTTCTGGTGCTCGTTCTTTTAACATAATCTCACATGCATCTGCAATCGTCTTTTGTCTAGCTTCATCATTATCATAGAGTTTAATTGTATGAATTGGGAACTCCTCTAGATAGTTTAACAGCATCAAAATGATCCCTGGTGTAAATGTACTTCCGCCTCCAGCAATGGTAATATTAAATGTTTTCATGATATCCAGCTCCTTTTTCAATTAAATGAAAGTTTTGTCTCAAAGGACTCTCTCACTTGCGGTACACTTAAGCCAACAATGATTTGAATGCTTTGACCACTCTTAGCCATTCCGTGTGCCATCTTATGTTTTGTAAAGTATTCCCTATCTTTCACCAAGCTAGGGTCAATCACTGTAATACGCAGACGCGTGGCACAGTTTGTCACATCTTTAATGTTTTCTTTACCGCCAAGGCCTTCTAAGAAATAAACGGCTTTCTCTTCATACTCAGACGCATAAACGGGCGCTTCCTTTTTGTCATGAGCTTTTTTATTAGCATTCTCATAATCTTGTTTTGTATATAGTCTAGTCTCCTCCTCATGTTTTCGTCCTGGTAATGGAATATCAAATTTCACAATCATCCATCTAAATATGACAAAATACAATGCTGTAAATAGAAGTCCCATCATGGCTTGGATCAGATAAATCCCTCCATGATTTGAAGAGAGCGGAATCCAGTTCAATGCAGCTATCTCAATAAGCCCGGAACCCATCATTCCGACAACACCAAACATATTCATGATTGTCACCATGGTGGCTCCAAGAAGTGCATGTATTACAAATAAATAAGGTGCGAGAAATAGAAATGTAAATTCAAGTGGTTCTGTAATTCCGGCAAATATTGCTGTTAATGTGGCGGGTAACACCAATGCCAAAACCTTTTTTCTATTTTCATTCGGGGTAGAAAAATACATCGCTAGAGCTATCCCTAAACAGCCGAACATCTTAATATTTCCATGCAGTAAAAATCCGTATGGATAAAGATTTTTCAAATCGGAAGTTGAGGTCGCAAATTCATTTAAGTGAGCAATCCAATATGGTTTTAACCCCCCATCTACAGCCGCTGGACCAAACTCAAAAGGTGTATAAATAAAATGGTGAAGTCCTGTTGGAATTAACACCCTTTCCAAGAAATGAAACAGCCAGACACCAATATAACCGGACTGTGACATGAACCCTTGGAGAGATTGAATTCCCTGCTGAACATAGGGCCATACAAAAGCAACGATAAAAGCAATAGGAATCATCACAAAGAATCCGATGATGACAACAAATACAAGACCCTGGAAAATGCCTAGCATTTCAGGCAGCTTTTGATCATAAAAACGATTATGGATCCAAATCACGATTCCAGATATCATCACCGCACCAATGATACTTGTATCCAGTGTAGGTATACCCGCAATTTCTTTTACACCCGCTACGTTCTCGACACCTTGCGATAAATCTACACCAAAAGTGGACGGCCAAAGTGTCAAAATAGCATAAATATAATTGTTAAACACAAGATAAATCATCAAAGCTGCGAGCGTAGCACGTGCTTGCGCTTTTTTTGCAAGAGAGATGGGCAAGCCAATCACAAATGCCAGCTCCATATGATTGAAAATCGTCCATCCCCCGCTTTCAATCAGTGCCCAAACCTTATACCACATCGTACCTTCTGCAGCCATTTCCCCCATAATCGCTGGATTCTTACATAAAGTCGCAAGGCCAACAACAATACCAAAAAATGCGAATAAAAGTACAGGAACTACCATAGCACTGCCAAATCGCTTGATTGCATTCATAAGCATAACCCCTTTGTTTGATCCATAAGACCACTGTAAAGGGAGCGCTTACAAAAACCAATAGGTTTGACGTATTTAGAAATCAAGTTGTAACATTAGATTATATTTTCACAGGAAGAAAATATTTTCATGTTGGAGGGCACATCGCATGATATTGGACAAGCTGGTAAATGAATACTTCGAAGATTTAAATAAGAATGACCTGCACATTATTAAAACGATTCACGATCACCTTGAAGAAATGAAGACAATGAAAATTCAGGATCTTGCTCATTATGCTCATACTTCCATCTCATCCATCCATCGGCTTGCCAAGAAAATAGGTTTCGACGGCTACAGTGACTTAAAGTCTTATGTGAAATTAAATAATCTTACTGAAGAAACAACACAAGATTTAATGAAGCTGCTCGATCAAGATATCCAGCAGACGAGGAAATATATGGAGCAGCTGGACTTTCATCAATTAAATCAACTGATTGATCGCGCACCGTATATTTATATTTATGGTACAGGAACAGCACAGCTCGATTTGGCCAATGATGTACAACGACAGTTATGGTCCCTGCATAAGAAATCTCAAGTTTTACGAAGTAAGCGAGACTTAACAGATGGAATCGTTGAATTTGGTGAGGATGACCTTTTATTTATTATTTCTTTATCAGGAGAATCGAAGAATTTAGATGAAATCATTCAACTGGTGAAAACAAGACATATCAAATTTATCAGCATGACCACATTGAGGAATAACCTCCTTGCACAAAATGCCATGTTTAACATCTATGTAAGCAGCACCCCGTTTCCCTTGTATAACAAAGTGGACAACTCCAGCTTTCTGCCATTTTACATTGTGGCAGATATTATTGTTAGGAAATTTAGTGAGTGGAAATGGAACCAATTGAATAATAGGACTTAAAAATAACAGGTACAGTTTTGGAGTGAAATGGTGAAAGAATCCATATTGCTTCACAAAAAAAGAGAGACACTTTTGTCTCTCTCAAAAAACACCAAAACATTTTTCTGAAATAAGTGATGACTGCGACCTTCTGTCTAACAGATTTGATGTAACATATCTATTTGCGGCTGTCTTTTCCTATTAATGTTATTCAGCCGTATAATGCCCAGCAAGCAGTTCATCAAACGAATTCGCTAATTTGAAATCTGTCTCATATTCTAAATCAAAGTAATGAACCGGTGGATGTTCTTTTGTTTCTCTATAGTCCAATGCGATCCACGTATGTCCATCACCACAGATGAGCACAAGCCCCTCAGGCAATTCCCATTCTTCTATTAAATAATCACTATCCATGATGCCTTCGCCTTTGGCAATTCCTCTTAAATGATCAAATGACACATGATCCTCTGCCCATCCATTCGGTTGATCCGTTGGAAAAGCGTTATGCAGGGTATAACCGCCATTTTGTTCAAGGATGAGCTTCTTATATGTATCCGGCAGCATGACACCTAGCTTCTTTTCCGCTTTTGCAATTCCTTTTTCATTAATTTTCTTAAATGTTTCTTCACTTTCTATGTCTTTATCCCAAAATGATTTCAAATAAAATACCTCCAATTGTTATTTCTATCTCATTTTACCATTTGAGTGAACTAGTTTAATAGTCCTATTTATAAAAAAAGAGAAGGGCTTCCCCTCCTCTTTTTGAATCATGATTGTTCTTGATTTCTCGCTTCAAATTCATCTAGCATTGCACGCACTTCATCTGTTGATGATGTGTTCATTAATTGATTTCTTAGGAAACTCGCTCCTCTGAATCCTTTTACATAAATCTTAAAGAATCGATGCAGTGCCTTGAATGGACGCAAACCTAGTGAGGAGTATTGATCATGAAGATCAAGATGCAACCTTAAAAGCCCTAGCAGCTCATCACTCGTATGCTCCTTCGGCTCTTTTTCAAAAGCAAATGGGTTATGGAAAATCCCGCGCCCAATCATCACACCGTCCACTCCATACTGCTCAGCGAGCTTTAAGCCTGTTTGACGATCAGGAATATCACCATTAATCGTCAAAAGAGTATCAGGTGCTACTTCATCACGAAGTTTTTTAATCTCAGGAATGAGCTCCCAATGCGCATCCACCTGGCTCATTTCCTTTCTTGTACGAAGGTGGATCGATAAATTCACAATGTCTTGCTCCAATATGTGTCTGAGCCAACCGCGCCATTCATCGACCTCTGTAAAACCAAGTCTCGTTTTCACACTGACAGGTAATCCCCCAGCTTTTGCAGCCTGAATCAGCTCTGCCGCAACGTCTGGGCGAAGAATCAAGCCACTGCCCTTCCCGTTTTGCGTGACATTCGGAACAGGACAGCCCATATTAATATCAAGCCCCTGAAACCCTAACTCCGCCATTCCAATGCTCATTTGTCTAAAGTTCTCAGGCTTGTCTCCCCAAATATGAGCAACAATTGGCTGCTCATCCTCTGTAAACGTTAAACGCCCTTTCACACTTTGAATGCCATCAGGGTGACAATAGCTCTCACTGTTCGTAAACTCTGTGAAAAACACATCCGGTCTCGCCGCCTCACTCACAACATGACGAAACACAACATCTGTCACTTCTTCCATTGGTGCTAATATAAAAAATGGCCGTGGTAAATCACGCCAGAAATTTTTACTCATCTTTCATCCAATTCCTCTCATGACATAGCGCCTTAAAGGGCATGTCCTTCTATAAAATCTTTCAGCAATTTTTATCATTATATACTTTAGTAAGGATTCAACGCAAAAGGAGCGTAAAATGAACATTAACAAAATACGATCAGCACTATATAAAATATCAAAAATTTGAGGAGACGTAAACGTTGTTCAAAAAGGTACTACTGGGAAACTTGTCATGCGACGGGTAGTAGGTAAAGCATCCGCTAAACTAATGAAAAAGATATTCAAATAAAAAAAGCCCTATGCAGGGGCTTTTTTTATATTGTAATTGCCTTTTCTGTTACATGATAAGTTTTAGAAGTAATGATTTTATCAAGTGACCAACCGGCAGCGAATAACACAGAAAAAATTGTTAAACTGATAAATAACTTTTTCATTATAACGCCTCCGCCATTTTTAGTATTTGTTGTTGAGCTTTAATGGTCTTTTTTAGATATTCTCTATTCAATTCAAAATTCCCTTTTTGATAATGATAATCTGCAAGTTTTTCTGATAACTCTGCAACATCTTGCCATAGAAGTTTACTTTCTAAATAACCGAGGCTTTCTTTTATCTCCAATTGATTATACTCTTCAAAAAGTGCATAAATGATTTTTAATTTAGCTATATATTCTTGATCGTCTGCAAGGTTTGCTCTATTTATGCCACAAATAAAATATTGATTTCCTTTATCTTTTTTACCTTGTTCGTAGAATACCCATGACAACATATAAAGAGTTCTAATTCCCGAAACCGTTTCGGCGTGTTCTTTAATTTGAATTGAATTTTGAAATTCATTCTCTGCGGTTTCAATTTTCCCAGCTCTCTTTTTTACTAATCCTATATTATGATGTATTACACCAATGATTCTTCGTGCTGTATCCTCTTTAAGCTCTTGAGCCAAACTCAAGGCTTCCCGATAATAAGATTCTGCCTCATCTAAGCGGTATAAGTCGTACATATTCGCTCCAAATTTGATATTACAACCGACTACTTTCGCTTTGTAAAACTCGCTTGTTGAATACATTTCTTTTGCTTTTTCCAAATGGTTTAATGATACGAAATGTTGATCAATGCGATAATAAGCATCAGCCAGTTTATAATGAAATTCCGCTCTTTCTATATCATCAGGTACATTCTTTAAATGTTCTTCAGCAATCTTATAAAAATTTATAGCAGCAACATAATTTTTGTGATGGAATTCGTGCATACCTCTAAAGAAGTTTGAATAGTAGTCAAGCGTTCCTTTGACATGGGGTTGTTTGTTCTCTATTTCTTTGAGTAAGTTGGGTAAAGTGGGGCGTTGTTGATTCATTTCAATAGGCTCAAGACTCTCAAGCATGAGTCGATGCCTAAACTCCATTAATTGATAATAAAGTAGTAAATCTTGATCCTCTTCCATGTTCTCTATTTCTCTTTCAACCTGTTCTTTTAAAATCTCTGCATCCGGCACGCTGAATGTTCTTATAAATCTATACCAATCATTTATCAAGATACCAACTTGAGAAGAAAGAATTTTCTCCACTCCCGCTATCCCCTTCCTTAATATCCCTTATAATGACACATATTATCATTTTCGGTATGACTCCACACCGAAAAGAAACCGCAATTATTTCATAAATGAAATCGACACTTAGAAATATCACATTATAAAAATAGTACAAAAATATCTTTCAACCTTAATAAGGATATTGTTACGATTTTTGTGTATTTTATAGAAAGGAGTGATTATTTTATAGTAAAGACCTATATGGATAAAGGAGAAAAGTGGACAGAAAAACAGTTCACTATGCTTTTATTAAAAGTTGCTAAAACTTTGGCAAAATTCATTATTAATCTTCTTTAAATAAACAATAAGTGCTAAATAGCGCTTTTTTATGGAGGTATTCATGTCTTTTTCTTACGTGATTTCATTGACTTTTTTAATACTCCTATTAGTGTCTATCATATTCTATACTTTTTTAAGGAAGAAAAACGTTGTAGATGAAGCCCCTGGCGCTATTGTTGCCATTCTTCTTATTTTACTAATATTTTTTTCCCTTAGTATCGTTATTGCCCTTCCAACTGCCATGCTCTATTTAGTCACATTGGGAGTGAATTTTCTTTTCGGTGAATACATCACTTATGATTCTTTCTTCTCTTTGATCACCTTTTCATTGTTAGTCAGCATCATCGTAGTTTTTTGGTCATTTATCGTTTTATTTATAGGGAAAGGAATCACTTTTTTGTTAAAGGTCCCAAAATGGATAACTTATATTTCAGAATTTTTTGCTTCGTGGGCTCTTATTTACTTCTCGATTAAATATGTACTAAATTTGGAGAAAATTGAAGTTTCTATATGGGGGAATGGTGTATTAATTTTATCTTTCTTTGTTAGCTTTTTATACATTGGCCTTGATATCATATCCTCTGCGCTGGATCAAAAAAATAAGAACATAGAAGAAGAACCTCCTATCCATTAATGGAGATGGGGTTATATTCATTTCATAGCTTTTTCTATCTATATTCATATGTCTATAGAGCTTTATTTTAATAGCATTTCTAACAAATTACGGAAGTTAGATAAAACTACTTTTCAAAGAGAAATCCATTCGTTTTACCTACTTCCGTTTGACTCCTCAAATTACAAGAGTGAATTTTTTATTCTAACGGAGGGGAAGCAAAAATATCCCGATATCGATATTTTTCACGAAATCGGGACATCTCAATTACTGATGAATCACAAGACTTGCCACGCACTCCACATGACTCGTATGCGGAAACATATCCACAGGCTGCACTTCCTCTGTCACATACCCGCCATCTTCAAGAATACGCAAATCACGAGCTAGCGTCCCGGGATTACAAGACACATACACAACACGGTTTGGTTTCATCTTTAAAATGGTGTCAAGCAGTGCTTCGTCACAGCCTTTTCTTGGCGGATCGACGACGAGGGTATCTGCTTTGATGCCTTCTTTGTACCAGTTTGGGATGACGGCTTCTGCTTCGCCGACTGCGAATTCGACGTTGTTGATCCCGTTTAAGGCAGCGTTGCGTTTTGCATCTTCAATCGCTTCTGGCACAATTTCCACGCCATATACTCTGCCTGCTTTTTGTGCGAGAAATAAGGAAATCGTACCGATTCCGCAGTAGGCATCGATGACGGTTTCTTCGCCTTGCAGCTCTGCATATTCAAGCGCTTTATCATAAAGCACCTTTGTTTGAGCTGGATTCACTTGATAAAACGAGCGGGCTGAAATAGCAAATTTGATGTCGCCAATCGTGTCATAAATGTATTCTTCTCCCCATAAAACAGTCGTTTCGTCTCCGAAAATGACATTTGTTTTCTTTGAATTCACGTTTTGCACAATTGACCGAACATGTGGGAATCGTGTTATCATCTGCTCAATCACCTGCTGCTTTTGCGGAAAGTCAGCCGTTCTAGTGACAAACACAACCATCATTTCACCTGTTGCAATGCCGTAGCGAACCATCACATGTCGCAGCCAGCCTTTGTGCCGCTCTTCGTTATATGCTTTCATGCCAAACGCATTGCATATGTCTTTTACTGCCTGTACCACTTCGTCATTTTCTGATTGCTGGATCAAACATTTTTCCATATCGATGATTTCATGGGTACGCTGCTGATAAAATCCTGCAACAAGTCCGCCTTCCCGTTCGCCAACTGGAACTTGTGCTTTGTTTCGATAATTCCAAGGGTCTTCCATGCCGAGTACAGGATGAACTTTTACACGGCTCATATCAAGCTTACCGATCCGCTCTAATACGTCCTTTACTTGTTTCTGCTTAAATAGCAGCTGGCCTTCATAGCTCATATGCTGAATTTGACAGCCTCCGCACTGCTTGTAGATAGGACATGGCGCATCTTGCCTGTGCTGACTTTCCTTTGTCAGCTCCATGAGTCGCCCAAAAGCAAATCCTTTTTTGACACGTGTGACTTTGATTTTCCCTTGCTCGTCAGGCAGGGCATTCGGTACAAAGACAGGGAACCCTTCAATTTTCGCTACACCTGCACCTTCGTGCGTTAAGTCTTCGAAGGTTACATTGTAGTATTCATTCTTTTCAACAGGCGGTTTCATTTTCACCAATTTTATCACCTCATTTGCAAAGAAAAACTTGGCGCCATAAGGAACCAAGTTCAATCTCTACCCTATTTTTTCAGCTGTTGCTTTTGGCACTATAAATTCAATATGACGATACAGGTTTTCAAATTCACCTGGCAGCATGCCGCCGAATTCGCCATCTAAATTTAATTGCATTTTATCTTTTACATCTACCTTCACGCGATTCGCTTTTGCGTAGATGACATTGTTATCATGAATATGCTCGCCTCGCAGTGCAAGGCTGACTACTCGAATGGCTTCTGCTAAATTGACCTTCTTTAAAATAATCAGGTCAAACATTCCATCATCTAAAATGGAATCTGGCGCTAGCTTTTCAAAGCCGCCTACTGAATTTGTGAGTGAAACAAGAAACAGCATGATTTCTCCATGAAACAATTTGCCGTCATATTCAATTTCGACTTCTGTCGGGCGGATAGAAGGAAGCATCTCCATGCCTTTTAAATAATAAGCAAGCTGTCCGAGCATTGTCTTCAGCTTACTAGGCACTTCATAGGTGAGCTCTGTTAACCGGCCGCCGCCTGCAATATTAATAAAATAATGGCCATTGACTTTACCGATATCAAGCGGCTTCGCTACACCATCAATAATGGCATCTGTCGCTTTTAAAACACCTTCTCGTGGAATTCCAAGTGCTCTTGCGAAGTCATTTGTTGTTCCAACAGGAATGATTCCTAGTTTTGGTCTTTTTTCAAGCGGTGCTAGTCCGTTGACGACTTCATTGATCGTGCCGTCTCCACCTGCTGCTACAATTAAATCAAAGTCTCTCTGTGCAGCTTTTTCGGCTGCTTGTGTCGCATCTCCTGCACATGTCGTCGCATGACAAGATGTTTCATAGCCAGCTTGTTCAAATTTTTGCAAAACCTGCGGCAAATTCTTCTTGAAGAGTTCACGCCCAGATGTCGGATTGTATATAATTCGAGCACGTTTCATTCATCATCATCCTATATTCATTATGCAATCTATTTTCACCACTAACAACCTTTAATTATACTATGAGATTTGAAAATGGCAACAGAACAACACCCTAATATGAGAAATCTCCTGCCACATTTCCCTAAGCAAGAAAGCATTCTGATAAGATAAAAGAAAACGCTGTAAAGGATGATATACGATGAAAAAACCTGTCTATTTTAATCATGACGGCGGTGTTGATGACCTTGTCTCGTTATTTCTTCTCCTTCAGATGGAACATCTGAAAGTGATCGGGACGTCTGTGATTCCTGCTGATTGTTATTTAGAGAGAGCCTGCTCTCAGTGCGTCTCAAAAAATCATTGATCGATTTAGCCCATATGAAATTGAAGTCGCTGCTTCAAATTCTAGAGGCGTCAATCCTTTTCCAAAAGAGTGGCGCATGCATGCTTTTTATGTAGATGCCTTACCTATTTTAAACGAGAAAGGCACTGTTGATACAAAAGTATCCAAGCTTCCAGCCCACCTTCATCTAATTGAAACGGTTAAAAAGGCAGCAGAACCTGTCACGCTGCTCTTTACAGGTCCGCTCACAGACCTTGCTCGCGCCTTAGAAGAAGATCCTTCAATCTCTAATAAAATTGAAAAATTGGTATGGATGGGCGGTACGTTCCTTGAAAAAGGCAATGTCGAAGAACCCGAGCATGATGGGACAGCAGAATGGAATGCCTTTTGGGACCCTTATGCTGTCAGCACTGTCTTCAAGGAACGCTTTCCTATTGAAATGGTCGCACTTGAAAGCACGAATCAAGTTCCGCTTACACTAGATGTGCGTCAGCGCTGGGCTTCCCTTCGTTCTCATATTGGAATAGATTTTATCGGACAGTGCTACGCCTTTTGTCCACCGCTCATTCATCATGAAACGAATTCGACGTATTACTTATGGGACGTGCTGACTACGATGACTCTTGCTTCTTCATCATTTACCCGTTCAAAAGAAGTGAATGCGATCGTTTATACTGAGACGCCAAAGCAAGGACGCACAGAAGAGCATCCAGATGGAAAGTCACTACAAGTGATTGACCATGTCAATCGTGATGCCTTTTTCCACGCATTTGAAGGTCTCATGAGAAAAGCTGTTTGTCAGATTTCAAATAAAAAACCCCGCCAATGAGCGGGGCTTCCTCTTATTCTTCTTCAGCGTACTTTTTCTTACGTCTGAACTTGCTTAAAATTTCATACACGATTGGGACGATGACCAATGTGAGAAGTGTAGAACTTGTTAAACCGCCAATTACGGTGACACCAAGTCCTTTTGATACGATCTGGCTTCCGCCTTCAAATCCTAATGCGAGTGGCAGCAGTGCACCGATCGTTGCAAGTGCCGTCATTAAGATTGGACGTAATCTTATTGTTCCTGCTTCAAGTAAAGCCTCTCTTGTTGAAAGACCTTCTTTTTCTTTATGAATCACTCGGTCAATCAAGACGATCGCATTTGTCACAACAATTCCGATCAGCATGAGCAGTCCAATCATGGCGTTTAAGCTGATGGTTTCTTTTGCTAAAAACAATCCAACGAGTGCGCCAATAATTGTAAATGGAAGTGAGAAGAGAATCGCAAATGGTGCAAGACCTCCGCCAAATGTGATGACGAGAACGAGGTACACAATGGCAATCGCTGCGAGCATTGCGAGACCAAGCTGTGTAAAGGATTCCTCAATATCCGCACTTACGCCGCCTGTGTCAATCGTTACGCCAGATTTCAAATCAAGCTTGTCGACTTTCTTCTGAACATCCTGCGTCACACTTGAGACGTTGTCTGTTGTCATGTCACCAGACACTTCTGCGTAGATTTTCCCATCACGTTTTGTCACCGTATTTGCTGTCGTACCATCTTTTACTTTTACGACATCACCAATTCGGACTTCTTGCCCTGTTGGTGTTGTGATCTTTTTATTTTCTAAATCTTTTTTGCTCTTATATTCATCTTTTTCAGTTTGAAGCTTCACATCTAGTTCTTTGCCGTCCTCTGTAACTTTCGTCAGTGTTGTTTCACTATTTTGAGGGGCAATCGCTTGAGCGATTTGTGAAGCAGTTAGACCCAGCTTCGCCAGTTTTTCTTGATCTGCATTAAACGTATATTCGTCGTATTTCTCAGATAAGCTTGTGCTGACATTTTTCAGGTTTTTCTCATCTTTTAAGATGTTCTCGACATCTTTTACTGTGCCTTCAATATCGCTTACTTTGTCACCGTAGACATAGTACGTTACTGTATTGCTTGCGCCAGCAGATGAGAAGTCTTGTGATTTCCATTCCCCTTTAGACGTTTTGTCTTGCAGGGCTTTGACCACTTTATCTTTTTCTTTATCAAAGTTTGGCGTGTCTTCATCATATTGTACGAAGAATAACGCACCGTTAGAGTTGCCGCCTACACTTGCTGTCAGGGCATTTGAAGAGCCTAGTGAATATTGAACAGTATTGACATGGTCACGTTTGATCAAATATTCTTCTGCTTTTTTCGTTTCATCGATAGCTTGTTCTCTCGTTTGTCCAGGTTCAGGTGTATAAGTCACCATCGCCGTCTTCTCTGCTTCCTGTGGTAAGAAGCTGACACCGACAAGGGGTGCTAAGAATAAGCTTCCGACAAGCATAAGAATGGCAATTCCTGATGTGATCCATTTGTGGTTCAGTGTCCAATTGAGTATACGTCTATAACCGCCAGCAAGCTTACTTGGTTTATGCTCTTTTACTTTTTTCGCTGTGCCGTACAGGTCCTTTTTAAATAGACTGTGTGCCATCATTGGAACAATCGTAATGGCGACAAGCAGTGATGCAAGTAAAGCAAACACAATCGTTAGAGCAAATGGGATGAATAGTTCACCAATCATTCCACCTACTAATGCTAACGGTAAGAATACCGCAATGGTAACAATTGTCGAAGACATGATTGGGATAAACATTTCTTTTGTGGCTTCTCTGACGAGTGCTTTGCCTTTTAACGGTTCATCCTTTAACGCCATTCGCCGATAGATATTTTCTATGACCACAATCGAGTCATCGACCACACGTCCAATGGCGACGGTCATGGCACCAAGCGTCATGATATTTAATGTAATATCCAGCTGATTTAATAATAAAACAGCAATCAACAGAGATAACGGAATGGAGATGACCGAAATTAATGTTGATTTGATATCTCGAAGGAACAATAGGATGATAATGATCGCAAAGATTGCTCCGATGATTGCCTTGTTTAGCATTGTGCTGACAGACTCTTTAATCGGCTCTGCTTGATCATATGTCGTGCTGACTTTAATTCCTTTGTTGTCTTTTTTGAATTTCTCAAGCTCTTTTGTCACTTCTTCTGCCACACTCACGGTGTTGGCATCAGAGCCTTTGACAATTTGCAGACCAATGCTGTCTTTTCCATTCGTTCTAGAGATCGATTCTGCATCTTTCACGACTTTAATATCCGCAATTTCAGAAAGCTTGATCGTCGGCAGCTCTACAGATTGACCGCTTGCTGCACCTCCACCAGTTTGCTGCTGAGCTGCTGCTTGCTGTTGACTAGCATTTCCAGCCTGCTGCTCTGCACCTTGCGCACCTGGGTTTCCAGCGCCGCTAGATGGTGCTCCAGCTCCAGCGCTTCCCGCAACGCCGCTTGCATTTGGTGTGACAGGGATTCGCATGTTTTTCAAATCTTTGACGCTTAAAATATTGCCGTCCACGACAACTGATTTTTGTTTGTTGCCAAATGTGTATAGACCTAATGGTACGTTGACATCAGAGCCTTTGATCATGTTTTGGACGGTTTCTTCATCTAAACCGTATTCTTTCAATTTCTTTTGTTTAAAAGAAAATTCCACTTCTTTGATTTGCTGTCCTGAAGCTTCGACAGAAGAGACACCATCTAATCCTTCAAGAGAAGGAACAAGGTCGTTTTCTACTTTCTGTGTAAGGTCTTCTAATGATTCTTTATCACCAGAGACACTGAGTGCTAAGATTGGAATCGCGTTGATGCTAAAGCGTGCGATTTTTGGTTTTTCTGCATTTTCCGGAAAATTGATATTAGTAATGGCATCTTCAATTTCCTTCTTTGCTTCATCCATGTCTTTGTTGTAATCGTACTCGACTTGAATGGATGATGCATTTTCAAAAGAATTAGAAGTGACCACCTTGACCCCATTGAGGTTTTGAATAGACTTCTCAATTGGGTCGGTCACCTTATCTGATACTTCGTCCGGCGTTGCGCCAGGATACGTTGTAGAAACCGTAATGACTGGAGTGTTGATATTCGGGATTGATTCTTGTTTCATATTCAATCCGGCATATAGACCAGCAACTGTTACGATAATCGTCATGAGCCATACAGCGAACTTATTCTTTAATACAAAATTGATGATCGAATTCATTATGTCCTCCATTTTCCTTTATGTATTGACTGACTGGTCATTCTATATCATAATAAACGGTGATATACAATGCCGTCAACCATTTCACTTGCGTTTGACGTAACATTCTAAAGCTGAAGGGGCCTTATTTCATGAACGAAAAAAAAGAAAAAATCATTAAAGCAAGCATTCAGTTGTTTGCGAAAAAAGGTTTTTCTTCTACGACCATTCAGGAAATTGCAGATGAGTGCGGAATATCAAAAGGCGCATTTTATTTACATTTCAAATCAAAAGAACAGCTTTTCAATCGAGCCTTTGAATATTATATCGACACTTCAATGCAAAGTATTGAAACGATTCGAAAAGAGAATCAGCATCTCGCGCCGAGAAAGATCTTCCAGAAACAAATCGCTGAACAGTTTCAGCATTTTGCAGAGAACAAGGATTTTATCATTTTGATCCTCAGCGAGAACATTATTCCAGAAAATCAGCAAATTAAAAAGTATTCAAAAACTGTGAAAAAGCAAATGAATGATGAAATTCAAATTTCCATCTTGACCACTTATGGACAGGAGATCGAACCATATATAACTGACCTGTCAGTCATGATTCAAGGAATCATCCAATCGTATGTGCAGGTCCTACTTTTACAAGATCAGATGCAATTATCATTTGATGAGCTCTCTTCCTTTATACTCGAACGATTCGATGATTTGGTCCAAGGCTTGCTTCGTTCTCAGACGAAACCGATCTTAAAGCCAACCATTTGGGATGATGAAGCGCCGAGTGCTGCTTCCCTTCAAGAGGAGCTTCGTTTGTTAAAGCTTGAGCATCTGCTTTCTGATGATACCCTTGTATCCATTGAAGTCATTGAAGAAGAACTGGCGAAAGCTGAGCCTCGTAAGCCAGTCATTCAAGGGATGCTGACGAATTTAGAAAAGTGTGAGGACCCGGCTGTCTTAAAGGTAGTGGAACAATTGAAGCTGTTTCTTCAATAACATTACGTGCTGTTTTTCCGGTTAGTTCACCTTTATCCCCCTTCGAATGTGCACTTTCGCTTATGCTTCATTATAAGAAAAGAATCTCCGAATTGATATACGGCGGTGGTCTGAATCTATGATAAGACCCTGTCATTTCAAGCAAAAAAACCGCCTCTTCTCATGAGACGGTTTTTGCTATTTCTAATTAGCGTTTTTTGATTTCTTCTAGGAGAATCTTGTTGACCATCGGCGGGTTTGCTTGTCCCTTCGATGCTTTCATGATTTGTCCGACTAAGAAACCAATCGCGCGGTCTTTTCCATTTTTAAAGTCTTCGATGGATTGCGGGTTGTTATCAAGTGCTTCTGTGACAAGTTTGAGCAGTGCACCTTCGTCTGAAATTTGGACAAGTCCTTTTTCTTTGACGATTGTTTCTGCGTCTCCCCCATTTTCAATCAGCTCTTTGAATACCTTTTTGGCAATCTTAGAGGAAATTGTTCCTTTTTCAATGAGCTGGATCATGCCAGCCAGCCCTTGCGGCGTTAGCTTTGTATCTTCCAGCTCTTTTTGAGCTGAGTTTAAGTAGGCAGATACTTCACCCATCAGCCAGTTTGAAGCTTGCTTCGCTTCTGCACCTTCTGAAATGGTTGCTTCAAAGAAATCAGACATTTCCTTTGTCAGCGTCAGCACCATGGCATCATATGCAGGAAGTCCAAGCTCATCGATGTAGCGTTTGCGGCGCTCGTCTGGAAGCTCTGGAATGGATGCTCTTACGCGTTCTTTCCACTCGTCATCAATGTATAGCTCCACCAAATCTGGTTCTGGGAAGTAGCGGTAATCATCAGAGCCCTCTTTGACACGCATCAGGATCGTCTTTTTAGACGCTTCGTCATAGCGGCGCGTTTCCTGCTCGATCAAGCCGCCAGAAAGCAATACTTGCTCTTGGCGTTTCTCTTCGAATTCAAGGCCCTTTTGTACGAAAGCGAATGAGTTCAAGTTCTTAAGCTCTGTCTTTGTACCAAACTCTTCACGGCCGATCGGACGAAGGGAAATATTGGCATCACAGCGAAGTGAGCCTTCTTCCATCTTACAGTCAGATACGCCTGTATATTGAATAATGGATTTTAGTTTTTCTAAGTAAGCATACGCTTCTTCTGGAGTGCGAATGTCGGGCTCAGATACGATTTCAACAAGCGGTGTGCCTTGACGGTTGAAATCGACAAGTGAGTAACCGTCGCCTGTGTGCGTCAGTTTACCTGCATCCTCTTCCAAATGGAGACGCGTAATACCAATTCGTTTTGTTTTGCCGTCTACTTCAATTTCAATCCAGCCGTTTTCACCGATTGGTTTATCAAATTGAGAAATTTGATACGCCTTTGGGTTATCAGGATAGAAGTAGTTTTTACGATCAAATTTTGTATCTGTTGCGATCTCACAGTTCAGCGCCATTGCCGCTTTCATCGCAAAGTTTACCGCTTCTTTGTTCAATACAGGCAGTACGCCAGGATATCCAAGGTCGATGACACTTGTTTGCGTGTTGGCAGCTGCACCAAAAGGTGTCGGCGAGCTGGAGAAAATTTTTGATTGTGTTTTTAGCTCAACGTGGACTTCAAGTCCAATTACCGTTTCAAAGTTCATTCTGATTCACCCCTTACAGTTCAGGTTTTGCTTTATGATGATCTGTTGCTTGCTCGAAAGCGTGAGCGACGCGGTAAACCGTTCCTTCATCAAAGTGCTTACCGATGATTTGCAGTCCTAACGGAAGACCGTTTGCAAATCCACAAGGCACACTGATTCCAGGAACACCTGCAAGATTCACAGGGATCGTTAAAATATCGTTCGCGTACATAGTCAATGGATCGCTTGTCTTTTCACCAATGTTAAATGCAGGAGTTGGCGTTGTTGGCCCTACAATGACATCATACTTTTCAAAAACATCTTCAAAGTCTTTTTTGATCAATGTACGGACTTTTTGCGCCTTCTTATAGTATGCATCATAATATCCTGAGCTAAGAGCGAATGTACCCAGCATAATGCGGCGTTTCACTTCGTTTCCAAAGCCTTCAGAACGTGTATTTTTATATAAATCAATCAGGTTGTCTGCGTTATCTGTACGGTAGCCATAGCGGATGCCGTCAAAGCGCGCAAGGTTCGCAGATGCTTCTGAAGAAGACAGTAAGTAGTAAGTCGCAAGCGCATATTTAGAATGCGGGAGAGACACTTCTTCCCATGTTGCACCAAGTCCTTCTAATACTTTTAACGCTTTAAGAACAGACTCTTTTGCTTCTTCGCCAACACCTTCTCCAAGGTATTCTTTTGGCACTGCAATTTTCATGCCTTTGATGTCGCCAGTTAATGAAGAAAGAAAATCTGGGACGTCGACATTTGCGCTCGTTGCGTCCATTTGATCGACACCAGCAATCGCTTGAAGAACGTATGCATTGTCCTCTACGTTACGCGTAATCGGCCCAATCTGATCTAATGAAGAAGCAAATGCGATTAAGCCGTATCTAGACACACGGCCATATGTCGGCTTCAGTCCCACAACGCCGCAGAATGATGCCGGCTGGCGTATCGAACCGCCTGTATCTGATCCAAGTGAGAATGGTACTTCTCCTGCTGCAACAGAAGCAGCTGAGCCACCACTTGATCCACCTGGAACAGTGTTCAAATTCCATGGGTTTTTTGTTGCTTTGTAGCCTGAGTTCTCTGTAGAAGATCCCATCGCAAATTCGTCCATATTTAATTTACCAATTGTGACTGCTTCCGCATCTCTCAGACGATTGACAACCGTTGCATCATAAATAGGATCAAAGTTTTGCAGGATTTTACTTGATGCTGTTGTACGTAAATCCTTTGTGACGATATTATCTTTCACACCGATTGGCATACCGAACAATAGACCAAGCTCGTCCTTTTCACCAACTGCCTCGTCCAATTCCTTTGCATACGCACGAGCTTTCTCTTCGTCCAGTGCAAGGAATGCTTGTACTTTCCCGTCTACTTCATTGATTCGTTTATAAGACTCGTCCACTAAATCAGAAACAGACAGTTCCTTTTTATGTAAAAGCTCTTTTAATTCAGAAATTTTGTGATCAAACAGTGACATGTCTCAGGCCTCCTTTAGTCCAAAATTGATGGCACACGAATATAGCCGTCTTTATGATCAGGCGCGTTTTTGATGACTGCCTCAATGGAAAGACCTTTATTCGGAACATCTTCTCTCATGACGTTTTTCATTTTTAATACGTGTGTTGTTGGTTCAACGTTTTCCGTATCTACCTCGTTTAACTGCTCTGCAAATGAAATGATGCTATCAAGCTGTTCAGTAAACATCTCAGCTTCTTCTTCTGTAATTGCAAGCCGTGCCAAATGCGCCACGTGCTTTACTTCTTCTATTGAAATTCTAGACATGCAGGTTCACCTCCAAAAATGATACGTGTTCGTGGTCATGATCATAAGTCATATACACTTTATCATATCAAATTTTACTGTTCTAAAGCAACTTTGCAAAGGCTTGAGAAGGGAGCTATTCACCCAATTACCTTTTAAAACTAGAAAGTATGAAAATCATTTGTATCAGGAATTGATTATTTTTCAGAAATTTTTTCTTTTAAATATATTTGGTAGCGCTTACATATAGATTCTCATCAATAATTCACGCATTTTTTTATGTGAGAAAGAAGTTTAAGAAGGTTGATCAGCAGGGAATACTCTGATAGGTTAAGTAACCATAGCAGTGAGCAGACAGACGAATCGGATGTTCTGTGTATATTTCGAATGAGGTGATGTCAAATTAATACGAAAAAGGTGATATGGAAACATGAGTATTGAGATTGGAATTTCTCTATCTATTTATTTTATTGGAATGCTGGCCATTGGCTGGTATGCATTTAGAAAAACAAATGACTTGAATGATTATATGTTGGGCGGACGCGGGCTGGGTCCTTACGTGACAGCTCTATCTGCTGGTGCTTCAGATATGAGCGGGTGGATGCTCATGGGACTTCCAGGCGCGATGTATACAACAGGGCTTTCGTCAGGATGGCTTGCTGTTGGTTTGATTAGTGGAGCTTACTTGAATTATCTATTTTTAGCTCCGCGCTTACGATCGTATACTGAGGTTGCTGATGATGCGATTACCATTCCAGACTTTTTTGACAAACGATTTAAAGATTCTTCTACTTTATTAAAAGCTGTCTCAGCTGTCATTATTATGATTTTCTTTACACTGTACACCTCATCAGGTATGGTATCTGGCGGACGTTTATTCGAATCTGCGTTTGGTGCGAATTATATGTTTGGTTTAATTTTAACCTCTAGTATCGTGATCCTATACACTTTATTCGGCGGCTTTTTGGCAGTTAGTTTAACTGATTTTGTTCAAGGGGCCATTATGTTTTTAGCATTAGTGCTCGTGCCGATCGTTGCCTTTACTCAATTAGGTGGTCCAATTGCCACGTATCAAGATATACAACAAATTGATCCAAAATTGCTTGATATATTCAGAGGAACGAGCGTCATTGGCATTATTTCCTTCTTAGCATGGGGGCTTGGTTACTTTGGACAGCCGCACATCATTGTTCGATTTATGGCCATTACGACCGTAAAAGATTTAAAGCCAGCACGTCGTATCGGTATGAGCTGGATGATTGTGTCTGTCATTGGTTCACTGTCTGTTGGATTAGTCGGTGTCGCTTATGTACATGAGACTAGTACCACTTTAGCAGACCCAGAAACCATCTTTATTGTGTTTTCTAAGGTGTTATTCCATCCGTATATTACTGGATTTTTACTCTCTGCCATTTTAGCTGCGATTATGAGTTCGATTTCTTCACAGCTGCTCGTGACTGCAAGTGCAATGACAGAGGATTTATACCGGACCTTCTTTAGAAGGAAAGCGTCAGACAAAGAACTGGTGATGATTGGACGTATGTCTGTACTAGTCGTTGCCATTATCGCGCTTTGTCTTTCACTTAATCCAAGTGATACCATTCTTGACCTTGTTGGTTATGCTTGGGCAGGCTTTGGATCTTCATTTGGTCCAGTTATCCTTCTATGCCTATATTGGAAGCGTATGAACCATCACGGTGCACTAGCAGGAATGGTTGTAGGAGCAGTTGTTGTCTTAACATGGATTTCAACTGGCTTGAATAATACAACTGGCTTGTACGAAATGGTTCCCGGATTTATTTTGAGTGGTTTGACTGCCATCATTGTCAGCCTCTTGACCAATAAACCATCTAAAGCTTCTAAGAAGCTTTTTACCAAAATGGAAAATCATCTTGAAGAAGAAACAAAATAAAGAACATGAAGGGTCATCTGCCTTATGCGGATGACTCTCTTTTTTAAATAAAATAAAAAGCTTTTCTTTCTTCTGATTCTGAATAAAATAAGAGTTGTGCAGCCATATGGGCTGTGAGAAGATCATATACATGATGTGAAACGTACATGAAGTGAAGGAGCGATACGCATGTTTTGGACAATTGAATGGGATACGGTCTTAAAATTAGCCGTGGCCACCTTAATCGGTTTGATTATCGGGCTTGAACGAGAGCTGAAGAAAAAGCCCCTCGGCTTAAAAACGTGTATTGTCATTGCTGTCAGCTCCTGCGTATTAACCATCATCAGCATTGATGCAGCCTACAATTTCCCTCGAGTCTCTAAGCTTCAAATGGACCCACTCAGGTTACCGGCGCAAATTATATCTGGTGTTGGTTTTATTGGAGCAGGTGTGATTCTGCGAAAAAGCAATGATGTCATCTCAGGTCTCACGACTTCTGCGATGATCTGGGGAGCAGCAGGACTTGGGGTTGCAACAGGTGCAGGATTTTATAAAGAAGCCTTCCTCAGTCTTTTCTTTATTCTGATCAGTGTCGAATTTCTACCATGGCTCTTCCAGCGGATCGGACCGATTCGCTTACAAGAAAAAGAAATCCGCATCAGAATGTCTCTTTCTGATCGAAACCGCATGACGGATATTTTAAAAGAAATGAAAGCCCTCAATATTCGCATTCATTCTGTTCGAATTGATGATTTAACAGAAAAGAACTATCCGATTATGGAAGTTCGCGTACGCGTGCATAAAGATCGCTATACAACCGATGTGTACTTTGATATTAAAGATCTAGAAGGCGTCGTTGGCGTGAAGTGTGATACGGTATAAAAGTTGATGAGACAAAAGTCTCATCAACTTTTTTTATAGGAAAAGGGGTTGAACCATCGCCTTCATTCAAATAAAATACAAATTATGAAATAAATGATAAAAGGGGATTTTTCATGGGCTCTATGGATCGTAAAAATCGTATTTTTCTTATGAGTGGGATTCTAGCGGTACTCGTCTTATCTGCTTTATTGACCTCACATGATGTCACTCCCGTATCAACAAATGCAGTAGACAAGAAACAAACGAAAACACCAAAAAATATTATTTTTATCGTTGGCGATGGAATGGGGATGCCCGTGATCAAAGCCTACCGCACATTCAAGCAGGAAAAACATGCTTCTACAAAAGCACAAACCGTCTGGGACCCGTATTTAGTCGGGATGCAGACCACACATCCAGATGATCCTCGAGATAATATTACCGACTCAGCTGCCGCAGCCACGGCCATGGCGACTGGGAAAAAGACATACAATGATGCCATCGCCGTCAACCATGAAAAAAAACCTCTTAGAAGCGTCGTCGAAGCAGCAAAGGAAGCAAAAATGAAAACAGCCTTTGTTGTCTCATCTGACATCACCGATGCAACACCTGCCGCTTTTGGCACACATAACGTCTCCCGAAAAAACAAAGAACAAATTGCAGACCACTTTTTTGATGAGAAAATAGGCGGAGAGCACAAAGTTGATATCCTTCTAGGTGGCGGAATGCAATATTTTGACCGAAAAGACCGTGATCTTGTGCAAGAATTTAAGAAGAGCGGGTATTCCATTCTGCGATCAAAAGATGATTTAACCTCTCAATCATCTTCGAAAATGCTCGGCTTATTCCAAGAGGACGAGCTGGATCGAGCCATCGATCGTCCAAAGCATGTGCCTACTTTAAAAGACATGACGCAGGCAGCATTAGCCCAATTAAATCAAGACAATCCGCATGGATTTTTCATGCTGCTTGAAGGCAGTACCATTGATTCTGCTGGACATGAAAATGATGTGGTCGGCGCAATGAGTGAGATGGAGGATTTTGAGAAAGCAGTTCAAGCGGCTCTTCAATTCGCTAAAAAGGATCAAGAAACCCTCGTTGTCATCACAGCAGATCATGCGACTGGCGGCTTTTCGTTTGGCGCAGATGGTATGACTAGTGAGACCGGCTATAAATGGGACCCAGCACCCATTCTAGCTGCAAAGAAAACGCCTGTGTATATGGCAAAGAAAATTGCAGGCGGCCAATCTGTACGTGATGTCCTTCACACCAATATTGATTTCGCGCTCACAAAAGAGGAAATCTCACAGGTGGAGAAAGCGGCAAAATCAGGGAAGGCCAGTACGATTCAACTCAGCATTCAACATATCTTTGATCAGCGTTCTTTCTCAGGCTGGACAACCTTTGCCCATACAGGTGAGGATGTCCCTGTCTATGCATATGGACCTGGTAAAGCAGCATTTCAAGGCTGGATCGATAATACAAAGCAAGGAAAGAACCTGTTTCACATCATTGAATCACCATCCACCTATCGCCCTTAAAAAAACAATCCCCGCCTCATCACATAGGCGGGGATTTTCATTTTAAGATTGACTTAGCTTTGTAAAGTCAAACGTCGTAATCGGTGCTGCTTGCTCAATGTCGGAGCGGAAGCCAGCGAGCATGGCCTTCTCTTCTTCTCCGATGGTAGCCAAATCAAATGCTTGATGCAGCAAGCCATAGATCAGCATGTGACGTAAGCGAAGGAAGTCAGGAATGTAGGCAAGCCACTCATCCCCAAGCTCATTCTCTTCACGATAGCCTTTAAGAAATTGCTTCATAAAGTTTCCTGCAAAAGCAGCTTTGTCTTCGTATGGAATCACTGGGTACCACAACACATTGTATAGCAAAATGCTAATGTCATTCATAAACCAGTTGTACCCGATATCATCGAAATCAAAGGTCGTAATTTTCCCTTGATCCCAGTGGAAGTTTCCGTGATGAAGATCCGCATGAACCAATCCGTACGTATCCTGGTTTTTCGGAAGCTTTGCCAGCTTTTCCATCAACCGATCCGCTTGTTCAAACACAATGGTCTGATCGGCCGGGACATACTTACGCAGTTTTAGCTGCTCCTCTTCATCCCACTCTTGTCTTTTATAACTTGGGTCTGACAGCTGATAGCTTTTTGTCAGTTTATGCATGCGGCCTGTGTACTGTCCAAGGGCATAAAATAATTCATCGTTCCAGTCTGCCTCTTCAACTTTATGGCCTGGTGCTTTTTCATAGACTCGAAGTAAAAATGAACCGCCTTGCCCATCGTCTACTTGCTCGATATCACGGCCATTTAATGAAGCAATTGGTTTCGCTACCGAAAGTCCGCCTTTTGCTAAGTGATGGAGCCATTCCATTTCACCTAAAATATAATCAGGTGATCTGCGGATGGTATGGGTAATTTTTAAAATGAAAGACTCTCCGTCTTTTTTCAGTTCATACACATAGTTTTCTGCATCTGCGATAAAATGGATGTCACTTCGCTGGACCCCGTATAAATGAGTGGCCTCATCTAAAATTTTTGATTCTTCATATATGGCTTTTACATCTTTATGCATGCTGATTCTCCCTCTTCATATATTTTGCTAATTCTCGAATGGTGTGTTTTTCAGCAAAATTCAAATCATCAACATACCAACCCTTCTTTTCAATCTCTACTTCCATTTTGACAGCAAGTAAAGAATTTCCTCCTAGATCGAAAAAGTCGTTGTCAATTCCTACTTTTTCCACATGAAGAATGTCACACCAAATATCAAAAAGCAGTGCCTCGCGTTCATTGGTTGGCTGTGCATAAAGTCCATGATCCTGTACAAGTTCCGTCTTTAATAATGCACGAAGACCTTCTTGATCATGTACCTTAAGGGCTTTTACATAACCGCTGTGCAGCGTTTGATCTGGTTGAACCGTTTCCCATGTATAACCTTTAGAAGCTGAATGACTTTCTGCCTCCACCCTTTGATCCTCTATTTCTTCTGCCGAGTGCTGACGAGATGACAATTGGTCGACGATCTCAATGTGATTGCTCAGTGAATCAATTTCTTCCACTTGTATACGATATGTTTGCTGCCCCTCAACCTCCTGCATCTGGTGCTCTTTCATAAATGACTTGAACAGCTCATTACGTCCAGTCGATGCAAACGTAAATTCAATGGAAGAAAGCTGGTGCTGACGGCTGTATTCAGCGAGCCATGTCAGACATTTTTGCTCAATCCCTTTCCCTAGAGCACGGCAGCTTAGCATCCATGCATCAATTTTCAAGGTGTCGTCTGCATGATGAGCCAAGATAGCCCCTACAATCCCTTCATGACTAAAGCGATCCGCTGCCTCAATGACCCAGCCCTGGACATGCTCATTTTCCATCCGCTCTCTCAGCTGATGTTCATCAAAGCGCTGATCATTTAAGCGGAATTGGTTAATACGACTGCTCATTTGCGCCACGCGGGCAAGGTGCTCTTCTCCCCACTCTGTTACACTCATGGTCAAATTTAAATCTTGTAAAAATTGCTCCATTGACGGCGACTCTGCTTTCTCTTTTTGACGAGCCTTTTCAGCCTTGTAGCTCGTTGTTCGTCCTCTATCTTCATCTGTGACATCATAGCGGTCGAATGCCCAAGCATGCTGAGCGAATAATGGAATCGCTTTTTCATTGGCAGGTAACAGCAGCGTCATTACTTCAGGCAGCTCTTCATTCATACGCAAGCACTGAGCTGGATCATCGTCTAAGAAAATAAACTGAGATAATGAAAGGTTCAGAGAATCTGCCATCTCTTTTAGATGTGCCGGTTTACTTTCCCAATTGATGCGCCAGTCGACGATATCGTCTTTTTGCAGGATCATATCTGGGTGGTTTTCAAACACGCGCCACACATCTTCTTCATTGTTCCTGCTGCTTAAGACAAGCAGGAGCCCTTCTTGCTGCTTTTGTTTTAAAAAGCGCTGAAGCATTTGATGTTCTGGCGTAATGTCGATGCCTTCCACACCGTCTTCTGAAACGACACCTCTCCAAAGCGTATGATCACAGTCAATGGCCGCTACCTTAAATGGTGCACCTTGCCATGCAATGATCTCGCGTGCGACTTTTGTACCGATGGCTCCACAAAAGACTTCAGTGAATGGGAGGTGTGCGGCTTGCTCTCCTTTTTCATCAAAGATGTCATCCATCTGAAATTGCTGAGCAAGCTGACGACAATCGATCAACTGAACACCGCCTATCTCAGATAATTGAGCAATCCACTCTTGTTCCACGTCTTGCAGGGTGTCTTTAAGAGCAGCACTTATCGGCAGAATCCCAACAAAATATAGGTTATGTTTCGTTTTTGATTTCAGAACGTTTGCAAGTTCTTCAGCATGCTCTGAAGCCAGTTTTTTCTTTTCTTCCAGTGAAAGATGAGCTGGACCAGTGATATCCTCTAAACGAATGAGCAGAAGGTTCGCACCGTTTTTCTTCTGTGAAATAAGACTGCGCTCATTTAGTAATTCCTGATATACCTGTCCATACGGTGCAAATTGAACATCAAGCTGCACATCAAACTGCTTGGTCCAGTACTGAATATAAGGTGCGACTGGATCTGCTGTAAATGTCGAGCTGACTGTCAGTACGAGCGGTGCTTTTTCCTCTGCACGCTCCCTTTTCTCTTTTGCTGCTTGTTCTTCTTCCTGTGAAAGCACATCGAAATCCTTGAGCAGTTGATCAGGTGTTCGAACAGCCTGTTCGACCAGGTGCTGGAAGTGGTTGACGAAAGCTTGCATCGTCTCATGTTTAAACAGCGCAAGATTGTATTGAAGCACGCACTTTAATTCACCCGTTACCTCTCTGACAACATCCATTTTCATATCGAGTTTGGAAATTCCCTTTGCAAACTCATGTGTTTCAAATGTCAGTCCATCGGCTTCAATTTTAATATTCGGATCGTACTCATTATGATAGATGAGCATCGTATCAAAGAATGGATTGCGATGCGGTCTTGTTTTTGGATTCAGATGCTCAACCATTTGGTCAAATGGGTACTCTTGATGGTCATACGCATCAAGCAGCACTTGCTTTGTCTGAGCCAATTGCTCTGTAAAGGTTGCTTCTTGTACCATGTCTAGTTTAATTGGCAGGAAGTTCGTAAACATGCCAATTGTATGCTCGATATCTGCATGACGTCTTCCAGCCACAAGTGAACCGACAATCAGTTCCTGCTGATCCGCATAACGTGAGAGCAGCAGCCCATAGAGCTGGAACAAGATGACGTTATTTGTCAGCTGATACCGTTCAGCGAGCTGTTCAATTTTCTCAACGATGTGCGGTTCAATATTAAATTTGATCGCTCTTCCTAAGAAGGATTGTTCCTTCCGTTCAAAATCATATGGCATTGTCAAAGTTGGCACATTTGAGCCAATTTGCTGCTTCCAATAATCCTGCTGCTTTTGAAACATTTCGCTGCGGAAATATTTATCTTGCCATTGTGCATAATCTTTATATTGAACGGTCAGTTCCGGCAAGGTTTCCCCTCGATAGAGCTCAGTAAATTCTTTAATAAAGATGTTCATGCTTGCTCCATCGGCCACAATATTATGCATATCGACTAATAAGAGATGATCATGTGCTGCGATTTTCACAAAACGCACACGGATCAATGGTGCAGCCTTTAAGTCAAATGGACGAATGAATTCATCGATTTGTGCTTCTAATCCATCTTCATCAGCCTCTGTCATTTCAACAGCAAACTGGAAATCATCATGGACCCGCTGAACCGGTTCTCCATCTTTTAATTCAAAGGTCGTTCGCAAGGTTTCATGACGATCAATTAATTGCTTGAAGGTCTGCTCAAAGCGCTCGACGTCAATTTCACCTTTACATCTTAGTGCCATCGGCATGTTATATGAGGTCACTTGACCAATACGCTGATGAATGAGGAATGTCCGTCTTTGAGCAGCAGATAATGGATACGTATCTTTCTTTTCCACTGGTTCAATCTTGAAATATTGATGCTTCTCTGCCTTTTCGATGAATGCTTGTAGCTTTTCAATCGTCGGATTGTTGAACATGTCTGTGAGCGTAAGTTCTACACCAAACTCTTTGTGAATTTGAGAAATCAGACCGGTCGCATTTAACGAATGTCCGCCAAGCTCAAAGAAGTGGTCGTCTCTTTCTACCTTTTCGATTCCTAAAATGTCTTTCCACATCCGCTTTAGTGTTGCTTCAATGTCGCTTGTTGCAATGGCTTGTCCTTGATTGCTTTCTTCTGTTTCCTGCCCCTTGTTTTCCTTCGGCACAACCATTTGAACACCTGAAGACGAGGATAGTGCCGATGTATCTACCTTTTCAATCCAATATCTTTGTCGTTCAAATGGATAGGTCGGCAAGGATACTTTTTGATTTGATGTCTGATTTCGTAATTTTGTCCAGTCAACCGGCACCCCTTGAAGCCAGATGTCACCCAGCCTGCCCAGCAGATAGCGATCGTCTGCTGCCTCTTCTTTCGGGTGACGCATTAATGGAATCGGCTGCTGATGGTGTTCCTTTGAGGCTTGGCGAATAAAGGCGCTTAACGTATTCCCCGGCCCGACTTCAATGAAAATAGGATCAAGCTCCGTTAATAATGTCTCCGCTCCATCACGGAAACGTACCGCTTGCCGCAAGTGATCAGCCCAATATGCCGGGTCTTGCACTGCTTCATGATCAATCCACGTACCTGTGACGTTAGAAATATACGGGATAGACGGCGCATTCAATTGATACTCAGCTACCTTTTCTTTGAATGATGGCAGGATGTCAGCCATCATTTTAGAATGGAAGGCATGAGAGGTGTGAAGCTTTCTACACCCATGTCCAGCAGCCTCCAGCTTCTCAGCAAGTGCATCAATAGCTGACGTCTCACCTGACACTACACATAACTCAGGACCATTTACTGCTGCAAGTGAAAGATCATCTGTTAAATATGGCAGCACGTTCTGTTCACTCAAAGGAACGCTCAGCATAGAGCCTTTTGGAAGCTGGCTGATGAGCTGTCCGCGATAAGACACGAGATCTACGGCATCTTCAACAGATAGTAAACCAGATACGGCAGCAGCTGTGTATTCTCCAATACTGTGACCGATCATCGCCTGCGGTTTGACGCCAAAATGAATCAGCAATTTAGCCAAAGCGTATTCCATACTAAATAGAAGCGGCTGCGTATATTCTGTTTGGTTGATCAGTTGATCATCACTTGCTTCTGTTGAGAATAAAATGCTGAATGGGTCAACTGAGACATGCTGTTTGAATTGATTCAAGCATTGATTCAGCGCTTCCTTAAAGACTGGATACTTGTCATAAAGCTGACGCCCCATGTCTACATACTGAGATCCTTGGCCTGGGAAAAGAAAGACGACTGGCCGGCTCGATGTTTGGGAGCTGGCCGTCTTGACCACCTCTTTTGACCTTTGATTCAGCGCCTGTAACATGTCAGCCGTGTTACTTCCAAGAATGACACGTTTATGCGGAAAATGATGGCGCCCTGTTTGTAGCGTATAGGCAACGTCACTTAGACGAACTTGCTGCTGATGCTGGAGTAAATAGTTCGCAAGGCGACCCGTCATTTTCTCAAGAGCTGCTGGTGTTTTGGCAGATAATAAAAGAAGTTCACTATCCTCAGGGCTATCTGCGGCGACACGTGTAGCAGGTGCTTCTTCTAAAATGACATGAGCATTTGTTCCACCAATCCCAAATGAGCTTACACCTGCCCGGCGAGGAGATTCCTGCTTGCTCCATGGCGTCAATTCGGTATTTACAACGAAAGGCGAATTGGCAAATTCAATTTTTTCATTCGGCGTTTCAAAATGAATCGTCGGCGGAATCACTTGATGCTTTAAGCTTAAAACGGTTTTAATAAAGCCCGCGACACCTGACGCATCATTCAAATGACCAACATTTGATTTGACAGAACCAATGCGGCAAAAGCCTTTTTTATCTGTATCAAATGCTTGCTTGAGCGCTTCAATTTCGATCGGATCTCCGAGGGTTGTCCCGGTTCCATGTGCTTCAATGTACGAAATGGTTTCAGGTTCCACCTCAGCCATTCGAAGTGCTGTCTTAATCGCTGATACTTGACCTTTCGTACTCGGCGCTGTATATCCTACTTTTCTATTTCCGTCATTATTAATAGATGATCCTTTAATGACAGCATAAATGTGATCGCCGTCTTCAATGGCATCCTCTAAATTTTTTAAAATAACCGCTCCTGCACCATCACCAAAAACGGTTCCATCGGCTTTGTTATCAAAGACGCGGCAATGTCCGTCAGATGAATGGATCATGCCTTCTTGATACAGATAGCCCGATTTTTGCGGCAGGCGAATGGACACGCCGCCTGCAACAGCCATATGACAGTCGCCGCTTAATAAAGCCTGAACGGCTAAATGAATCGACACCATTGAAGTCGAGCAGGCGGTTTGCACCACCATACTCGGTCCCTTCAGATTTAATTTATATGAAATCATCGTCGCTAAATAATCACGCATATTCAGAACTGCAGCTTCCAGTGTTTTCGAATCCTCACCTTGAGCCGCCCCTTGAAGTGCTCTCATGACCCATTCTGTATTGATCCCTGCACCTGTATAAAGACCAATTTGCCCTTTATATTCAAACGGATCGTACCCAGCATCTTCAAGCGCTGTCCACACACATTCATGAAACAGTCTAAACTGTGGGTCCATCATGGCCGCTTCCTTTGGTGTATAGTCAAAGAAATCTGCATCAAATAAATCAACATCATCTAGCATCCCTTTTGCTTTGACAAAACGGGGGTTTTTCAATAAAGCTTCATCTGTACCTTCACGCCGTAATTCTTCCTCTGTAAAAAAAGAGATGGTTTCTTTTCCCTTTTTCAGATTCTCCCAGTACTCTTCTACATTTTTGGCCCCTGGAAAACGACCTGCAAGACCGATAACAGCAATTTCTGCGCCATGATAGTGATTCGTTGTATCATTCATTCTCGATTCCGCCTCTCAATCTTTTATTCCGTTGCTGTTTAAAACGAGCTCTTCGATCACCTGAAGTGACGACGGCCAGTTCTTCTTCCATCGTTTCTTCCTTCGAGTCCTCAGAAGGCTGGATATATTTTGCAAGCTCTGCAACAGATGGGTACGTAAACAACGTCACAACCGCTTCATTTGTTTGAAGTGCTTGATTTAACCGATTGGTGACTTGAACAATATCCAGCGAGGTTGCGCCGAGATCAAAGAAGTTGTCGTGAATGCCCACTTGTTCCATGCCCATAAAATCCTGCCATACTTGACAGATCGCTTTTTCAGTTTCATTGCGAGGAGCCACATAGGGATTGCCCAGCTCTGGTCTTTCGTGCTTAGACACTTCATATGAATCCTCATCCGCTGCGGCCTTTGACTCTAGTGACAGCCATTGATCTATCCGTTCATCAAGATTTCCTGTGGACACGAGCATATGTCGATTCTGCCGGCTAGACAGAATATACTGGAACAGCTCAGCACCCTCTTCTGGTAAAATCGCAAGCTCATTGATCGATTCACCAATTGTGGATTCTAGCTCACCCCAGAAATTCCACGCATCCCAGTTCACACACATCCACGGGGTTTGACTATGTTGATTAAGTCTAGCTGCAAATGCATCCATATATAAGTTAGCCGCTGAGTAAGCGGAGAATCCTAAGCCCCCAAGCAATGCACTAATGGAAGAAAAGAGAAGACAAAAATCTGCTTGTTCTTGTTCCAGCAGCTGCTCTAGCACATCGAGCCCTTTCACCTTTGATTGGAATTGATCCTCTCCCTGCGCCAGTGTAGAAGGGATTTCTTTGATTGCACGGAAGGATGTACTTCCTGGTAATCCTGCCGCATGGAATACACCGTGAACGCCGCCATGCTTTTTGCGAATGGCATCAAATACACCTTTCATCTGATCCAGATCTCCTGCATTCGCCTGCACCGCTTCTACTGTTGCACCTAATCGTTCGAGCTCAAGCACCTTCTCAATTCTCGTGCGCTGCGCTTCATCGGCATTTACTTGTTGAACGTATGACGCCCATTCATTTCTTGGCGGCAATGACGTTCTTCCAGTTAAATAAAGATGTACATTTCCTTCCTTCGCCAGCATCTTTGATAGAACAAATCCGATGCCGCCTAAACCTCCTGTGATCAGATACACACCATTTGGCCTGATCATCTTCGGAAGTCTATCTTCTTTTTGGAGCGGCAAATGTTTGTAGCTCTGCACCCAGCGCTTTCGATGACGATACGCCACAAGCTGGTCCTTTCCAGGCTGCATGATTTCCTGCACAATAAGATCGACAAGTACTTGTTCCTTCCAAGACATGACTTCTGGCACATCTTCCACATCAATATTCCAGCATTTGATATGATGGTATTCCTGTGAAATCACTTTACACGGTCCAAGCATTGCACTTTTCTCTGCACATATCGTCTCATTACCTGTGACTGGCTGAATTCCGCTAGTGATCGTAAACAGACGGCATTCTCGAATATTTTTTTGGGCAGCAATCGCTTGAGATAAGAAAATTAAGCTGTAATAGCCTTTTTCAATGTGCGCCTGAAAAGCGGCTTGACGATTCGAGTTGTCATCTTCTTTCGCAGCTTCCCATAAATGCAGAATCCGATGGATATTGATACCTCTATGAGACAATGAATCTAGCATGTTACGGTAGTGCTGGCCTTCTGCCGGATTGATCGTAAACGATTGATCTAGCTCTTGATAAGCTTCACCCTTTGTGACAGAAATGATCTTGATACCTTGTTGCTTAAATGAATGGGTAAACAGTTCATGAAAAGCATCCTGTTCCCTGAAAATGAGCCACGTTTGTTCTTCTGTTTCTTTTTCGAAAACTGGTTTTAGCGGCTGCTGCTCCCATGAAGGCAGGTAGAACCATTCCTCCATCTCTTTCTTCTTCGTTTCCTTAGGAGCGGATAGCTGCGGAGAAGCGGGCTTTCCTGCCTCAACCCAATATCGCTTACGCTCGAATGGATAGGTCGGCAGCGATACGAGCTGACGCTCCTCTTGAGTTGGATGTTGCTGCGCTTTGACCTCGTAACCGCCTGCCCATAGCTCTCCTATTCTTTTTAAGAAATATGCATGGTCATCCGCTTGTTCCCTTGTATGCCTCACCATATTCAGAACATCATGATGAGACTCTTTGTTTTCATGACGTTTCGCTAGTGCCGTCAAGCTGTTTCCAGGCCCAACTTCTATGAGCGCTCGTACTTCATCGGTTAACAGCTGAGATAGACCTTCATGAAAACGAACGGTTCCACGCAAGTGGTTCGTCCAATAAGATGCTGTCATCACCTCTTCATTTGTCGCCCAGGTGCCTGTCACATTCGATATAAACGGAATCTTCGGCTCATGCAATTCTACTTTCTCTACGAATTGTTGAAACGCCTCAAGCATCGGCTCCATCATATAGGAATGAAAGGCATGAGAAGTATGGAGCTGTCTTGTGACAATTCCTTTGTCTTGCAGTTTCTTTTCAAATGCAGCGATATGCTCTTCTCTTCCAGAAACGACACAAAGGTCTTTTGCATTGACAGCAGCAACAGAAAGCGATTCATCGATCATTGAGACGAGCTCTTCCTCGGGTAATTGCACACTAAGCATCGCGCCTTTTTCCATGTCTTGCATCAATCTGCCTCTTGCCATTACGAGTGTTAATGCAGACTCCAGAGAAAAGACCCCTGACAAACAAGCGGCAACGTATTCGCCGATACTGTGTCCAATCATTGATTCTGGCTCAACACCGCTATGCTGAAGCAATTTTGCTAATGCATACTCAAATATAAAGAGAAGCGGCTGGGCATTTGACGTTTTTGTGATGTCTTCGTTCGTTTCATTCTCGGAAAAAACAATGCCCTTTAAATCCACTTGCTCCGTTTCCATTACATATTTAAAGCATCTATCTACTTCCCATTTGAAGACTGGTTCTGCATCGTATAATCCGTGCATCATACCAGCATACTGAGCGCCTTGACCCGAAAACATAAAGGTCGCTTTACGCCATTTTTTGCTTCGGAACACACTCGTTTCAAGCTGTTTCTGCTGCATCCATTCATCAGCAGACGCGAGCACGATGGCTTTTCTGTATGGAAATTGCTTTCTGCCATACCGTAATGTATAAGCAATATCTTCAAGCGGGACTTGAGGATGCTGGATCACATACTGCTTTAATTGCTCTGTCATTTTCGCTAAAGCAGTATCCGTTTTTGCTGATAAGACGAGCAGCTGCTTTTGGTTAGAAGCTGGTTTTTGCTTCGCCTGTATGCCTTCTTCTATGATCATATGGGCATTCGTTCCGCCGATACCAAAAGAGCTAACTCCCGCTCTTCTCGGACCATCTGTTTCCTTCCAATACAACGCCTTTTGATTCACATAAAACGGTGTATCTTTGAAAGGGATCTCCTGATTGGGTGATTCATAATGAATGGTTGGCGGGATCGTTTTATGCTGGAGGGCCAAAATGGCTTTAAACAGACCTGCAATCCCTGCCGCACTATTTAAGTGGCCGACATTACTTTTCACAGAACCGATCGGAATCGTCAGCGGATCTGTCCCTTTGAACACTTGACTAAGGGCAGATACCTCAATTGGATCTCCCATTTTTGTCCCCGTACCATGTGCTTCTACATAACCAATGGATGCGGGATCGATACCTGATTTTTCATACGTTTCTTTTAAAACCTCTGCCTGTCCTTCCACACTCGGAGCGGTAAAACCAGCTTTTCGGCTGCCATCATTGTTCACACCAACTCCTTTGATGACCGCATGAATCGGGTTGCCGTCTCTCATCGCATCTTCATAACGTTTGAGCAAAACAATCCCCGCTCCATCTCCAAAAATGGTTCCGCTCGCCTCTTGGTCAAACGGACGGCAATGTCCATCTTTTGATTGAATCATCCCATCTTGATAGATGTAGCCGATATTTTCTGGAGAGCTGACCGTCACACCGCCAGCCAGTGCTGCATCACATTCTTGATTCAATAATGCTTGACAGGCCATGCCAATGTTGACAAGTGAGGTCGAACAAGCTGTCTGCATGGTCACACTAGGCCCGTGTAAATTCAATTTATAAGAAAGCTGCGTACTAAAGAACTCACGATCATTTAACAGCATTGCGCTGAATTGCTCAGTTGCTTCCATTTGATGGGCAAAGCGCGTCAGCCACTCATGATTTGGACTCGTTCCTGTATAAACACCAATTTTCCCTCCCATTCGATCAGGGTCACAGCCAGCATCCTCCAGCGCCTCCCAAGCACATTCATGCAAAAGCCTGAACTGCGGATCCATTAGCTCTGCCTCTCTAGCAGAATAGTTGAAGAAGTCTGCATCAAAGCCTTCGATCTCTTGTAAACGGCCTTTTGCTCCAATGAAATTCGGATGCTGATAAACAGACGCATCCAGCCCTGCTTCCTTGAGCTCTTCTTCTGTGAAAAAGTGAATCATTTCCTCGCCATTCACAAGACGCTGCCAAAAGTCTTCTAGCGACGAAGCTCCTGGAAATCTTCCAGCCATTCCGACAATCGCAATATCCGTATGCTCCTGTGACGTGTTCTTTACTGGGCGAGAAGCAGGCGTTTGAATCTGTTCCGACTGTTCTTCAAACAAATATTCAGCAAGGCTTGCCACTGTAGCAAACCGATACAATTGAACAGTGTCAATTTGTTGATCCATTCGCTCAGATATTTTCGCTGCAAGCTGAGATATATCAAGTGATGTCGCACCAAATTCAAAAAATGGCGATTCATCATCCATTTGATCAAATCCAAAATGAGTTTGCACAATGTCGTGAATATCTTTTTGTAAAGAAGCGAGCGAAGTAAAAACACGCTTTTCATTCTGCGGCTTTTGCGTTTCAATGGCTGCCAGCGTATTTGTTTGTGCAGAGAAATCCGTTTTATGAAATGGATACCCAGGTAGCGGAATGCGCTGCCTGTTGTTCTCCTCTGTTAAAGGAAAGGCTAAGCCGACACCCATTTCCCAAAGTACACCGGCGATTTGAAGAATGTTTCCATCAAGTGGTTCGGTTGTTTTTTCTACTCCCTTTTCATTCACAATGCTTTGTTTTATTGAAAGATCAATGATCAAGGCTGTTGATTCTTGCTCAATCATTGGCGATATTTCAGGTTGATCCATATCAAGGAAACGCTTTGCAGACGATGGGTGGAAAGTGGTTAGTTCCTCCCCGGTTTGCTGCAAGTAAACAGGCTGTTTTAGTGTCCTCTGAGGCAGGGAAGCCAGCCTTTGATTCACCGTCTCGGTGTCATGAAGATGGTATACAATAGATGCCGCATCTTTTAGCTCAAGCCCGCCTGCTGCATATAAAGCTGTCCAGACTCCGCTGCCTTCTCCAATCCATTCATCTGGTTCAATTCCGAGTGACCTTAGCATGTTGGCAAAAGCCGATGTCATGATGAGCATTGCCACTTCTGATTGACTGCTTTGTTTGGAATGGAACAGCTTGTCTTTTTTGATAGGTACCACGGATTGGACGAGGCTCATGAATCGATCCACTTCTGTTTTGAAAGAATGATCTTTCTCATACAGCTTGATGTAATCACGTAAACCTGCCTCATGGTACCCGGTCAGCCTCATGCTGATCCGTTTATAAAGAAGACTTTCTCTGCCTGCTGTCTCTTCATTCAGCACTTGTAGCTGCTCTAATAATTCATCCCGCGTGGAACAGACAAACGCTTTTCGATATTTGAAGGCTTTTCTTCCACTTTGTAAGGTATAAGCCGCTTCACCAAGTGAGAGGTCAGGATATGAGGAGACATATTCCTTCAAGTTCTTTGTCATGTTCTTCATGTCATGCGTTGATCTAGCTGACAGCACGATTAATTCTTTGGACGAGGCCGTGCTATTTGCTTTTCTTGGCTTCGCCTCTTCTAAGATGACATGAGCATTTGCTCCCCCTATACCAAAAGCACTGACTCCAGCTCTCCTTGGCAAATGAGATGTCTTCCACTCCTCTTTGTCTGTCCCAACATAAAATGGGGTTTGATCAAATGAAATGCGGTGATTCGGTTTCTCAAAGTGCGGCATCGGGGCAAATTGACGATGATGCAGCATCATGACTGTTTTGATAAAACCAGCTACGCCGCTTGCGGCATCTAAATGCCCAATATTGGCTTTGACTGATCCAATCCGGCAATAGCCTTGTTGATCTGTTTGAAAAGCACGAGTAAGCGCCTCAATCTCAATCGGATCTCCAACAGGCGTCCCCGTTCCATGTGCTTCGATATAAGAAATCGTCTCTGGTTCTGTCTCAGCCATTTCTAACGCAGATTCAATGACACTTGCCTGTCCACTCACACTTGGGGCTGTATAGCCGACTTTATTGCTTCCATCATTGTTCGTTGCAGATCCTTTTACGACAGCATAAATAAAATCTCCGTCTTCTATCGCATCTTTCAATCGTTTTAGCGCAACCACGCCTGCACCTTCACCAAAAATGGTTCCTTTTGCTTTTTCATCAAACGGACGGCAATGACCATCAGGAGAATAAATCATTCCTTCTTGGTATTGATATCCTGTGATTTGCGGCTGATGGAGTGTGACACCTCCTGCTAACGCAAGGTCACATTCACCGCCGATTAATCCTTGACAGGCCATATGGATAGCAACAAGCGACGTGGAGCAAGCCGTTTGTACCGATACGCTTGGACCTTTTAGATTTAATTTATAAGCAATCCGCGAAGCAAAGGACGGGTCATTGAGATGCATGATTTGAAACACATCTTCGCTCTTTGCAAGTGACGACATATGCTGCCCCATCCACGATAGATTGCTAGATGCCCCGGCATAAAGACCAATTAATCCTTCGTATTGCTCTGGCTCATAGCCTGCATCCTCTAGCGCATGCCATGTGCATTCATGCATCAATCGAATTTGCGGATCCATAATGGATGCCTCTCGCGGAGAGTAGCCAAAAAAGTCTGCATCAAATGATGATGCATGTTGTAAAAATGGCTTTGCCTTCACATAATCAGAACGTTTTAGCAGCGTCTCATCTACACCCGCTGCCTTTAATTCTTCATCAGTGAAAAACGTAACGGATTCTTTCCCTTGCGATACATTTTCCCAAAACGCTTGCACATTCGGTGCTCCGGGAAACGTACCTGCTAATCCTACAACTGCAATTTCAAGTCCAGATTCGGTCCATTGCTCTTGATCAGACATACGCTGCATTTCTCCCATCTATTTTCGTTTTAATCTCTGTTTACGGCGGTTTTTCCCATCTGCCATCGCCTGTTTACGGAGATTAGATGATTCAGTGACAGCTTGCTTTTCTTCCTTTACCCCATGTATCTTCTTCAGTTCGGCAGCCAATGACGCGATGGTCGGGTGGCTATACATCATGACCACCGGAACCTCTATACCATAAACTGATTTAATATGACCGCTCATCTGCAGCAAATCAAGGGATGTCGCACCCATTTCAAAGAAATTCTCATTCACATCCGGCTCATGAGGAAAAAAGGAGCTAAGTACATCACTCAATGATGCTTCTAGACGATCATCTATGACCTGCGCTATTTGTTGAGACGGCTCTTCTTCCTGCTGCATAGGTGTTAAGCGATGTTTCATTCTCTCACCCATGTCCTGAACGGAAACAAGAATTTGCGGATAATCTAGACGCAGCACTTCCTGGAAGGCCTTTATCCCTTGTTCTGGCGAAATTCCCACCTGCTCCTCAAGTGCCATCATGTCATTGACTTTGGCAGCCAATGCTGAGTCGTGTGCCATACCGACTTTTTCCCAGCGATCCCAGTTTAAAGAAATCACTGGCTTCCCTTCCTGCCTCTTCGCATGAGCAAAGCTGTCCATAAAAGCATTGGAAGCCGCATAAGCCACTTGTCCAGCCGCTCCAAGAAAGGACACTAGGGAGGAACAAAGCAAAAAGAAGTCAAGCGTTTCATCCTTGAGTGCTTCATTCAGCACGTAGGTCCCGTTGATTTTTGCCTGACACATGCGAATTTCATCGTCTGCTGTTCTTGCTTGGATGATCTTCCCATCTGCCTCTCCTGCCGCATGAATGACACCGTGTAAATCACCAAATGACGTATGAGCCAGCTGGACTGCTTTCTGCACAGCGTCTTTATCTGACACATCACCGTGTACAGTTTGTACATCAGCTCCTAACTCTTCAAGAGTCATCAGCTTTTTCACGGTCTCAGCTTCTTTCCCATCTGCATCACGCAGCTCCTGCCATGCAGAGCGTTCACGTATTTGTACTCGGCTCATGAACACAAGTTTCGCTTGATACGTTTCTGCTAAATGTTGAGCTAGTGTGAAGCCAATGCCCCCCATACCGCCGGTCAGGAGGTAAACACCATGAGTCCTGAAAGCCTGCTTGGACGATTCCTCTTTGCTTAAAGATGTGCTTGAAGCTTTTCGAACCCACCTGCTGTTCACCCGATACGCCACGACCGCATCTTGATCGTGCATTGCAACCTCGTATGAAAGAAAGAGCGGCCAATCCGCCTTTGTTTCCTGACATAAATCAATGTGCTGACACGCAATATGCTGATATTCTTGAGGAATGGTCAGAGCTAGTCCAGTACATGTTGCTTGAAGAGGATTGACCTTCTCCATCCCGATTACATCATGCGCTTGGTTTGTCACGAGATGAAGACGCAAGGTTGTGTTATGATGCTGGCTGATCAGCCTGACGAGATCGAGCACAGATAAGTAGTTTGGCTGATCATCGGTATCTTCTGTTAGTTCATCATGCATCCAGATGATCTCTTCCGGTATAAATCCAGATTGCTGCAGTTCAGCCATCACCCACTCTAAGTGTGACAGCATATGAACGTCAGCCTTCATCAACTGGTCATTTTCTTTGATCGTATGATCACTTTGACAGACGCTGACAACCTCTGCATGCCGCTCTTTCAAATAGGCGCCAATATGGCCATTTTTCTCAAAAACCAAGATACGCTTCCCTTGATGATGCTGCTCTTTTAGTACAGGTGTAGAGCGCTCCCATACCGGAATGTAAAACCAGTCTTGAAAATCAGCGGAGAGTTTCTCCCCCTTTTCTGATGGCGCTAAAGCGGTCATCAGCTGATCCGCTTTAAACTGCGGAGAGGGGAATATTTGATGCTCAAATGGATATGTTGGCAGTGACACTCGATATGGGGCCTTTTCTTTTCTGACAGCGCTCCAGTTCGGTTCCACTCCGAAAGTCCAAAGCTTCCCTATGGCCTTTTTCATATATTCATCATCAGCAGCTTGTTCTTTTGGATGTCGCACCAATGAAACAGCCGCTGCTTTGTTCACATCATAGTCATCATGTCGTCTCACAAATTGAGTCAACGTATGACCTGGCCCCACTTCAATGAAAACCACTTCTCCGAGTCCAAGTAACGTCTCTAATCCTTGACTAAATAAAACAGGCTGCCTAATATGAGATGCCCAGTAATCAGGCGATAAGGCTTGCTCATTTGTTAACCAGCTGCCTGTCACATTCGAAAGAATCGGTACCTTGCCCTGCTGATAGGTGATCTCTGAGAGAACGTCCTTAAACTGTTTGGACGCTTCAGCCATCATACTTGTATGAAAGGCGTGAGAGGTTTTCAGCTTTTGGACAGAAGCTCCTCTTTTTTCAGCTTGTGCGAGGTAGATCTGTAACTGTTCTGAAGGACCGGAAACAACGGATAATTGTGAGCTATTCACCGCAGAAAGCTCGACACCTTCTGGAAGATCATGTTCAATCTCTTCGGCAGGGAGTGACACTCCGGCCATTTCACCTGGAGGCATTTTTTGCATCAAACTGCCTCTTTTTAAAACGATCCGGATGGCATCTTCAAGGTTGATCATACCGGCCACGCAGGCAGCCGTAATTTCTCCAATACTATGACCAATGAAATAATGCGGACGTATGCCTAGTCCCATCAGCTTCGATGCGAGCGCATACTCAAAACTAAACAAGATGATTTGTGTATATGATGTTTGCTGCATGAGTTGTTCTGCTTTTATGAACTCTTCTTCGGTTGTTGGATATAAGACGTTCTCGATCTCAACACCTGATAAGGATAAAATGATGGCAAAACATTTCTGAAGCATTTGTTTAAATTCAAGGTCTTTCTCATATAAATCCTTGCCCATATTCACATACTGAGCACCTTGTCCAGAAAACATCCAAACGACTGCAGGCTGTTGAAAGGCCTTTTGCGGCTGTCCGGCTGACTGGAATGTGCGGCCCGGACTTGCAAGAAAAGCTTGTCGATAAGGAAAATGCTTTCGTCCCTCTTGCAGGGTAAAGGCAGCATCGGATAGCGTGACATGCTTTTGTTCTTTTAAATAAGATGTCATTTGTTCAGCAGACGTTTGAACCGCTTGCTTCGATCGTGCCGAAATCACCATTAGTTCATGATCTCTTTCTACTGACGGTTTGTCGGCGGCGGGTGCCTCTTCCATGATCAGGTGTACATTCGTTCCACCAACTCCAAATGAACTGACCCCGGCACGCAGCGGCTGCTCTGGTTTCGTCCATGGTACGGGTGTTGTATTTACATAAAATGGGCTTGATTCAAAATCAATTTTCGGATTCGTTTTTTTATAATGAAGGCTAGGCGGCAGTATCTGATGGTACAGACTAAGCGTTGTCTTGATAAAACCTGCAATCCCTGCGGCTGAGTCAAGATGACCAATATTGGTTTTCACAGACCCAATCGCACAAAACTGTTTTTTATCCGTTTGAAAAGCTTGCTTAAGTGATTCAATTTCAACTGGATCTCCAAGAGTCGTACCTGTGCCATGTGCTTCAATATAAGATATACTCTCAGCTTCTACACGACTGATGTTGAGCGCCTTTTTAATCACTTCGCTTTGTCCTTCTATACTTGGTGCTGTGTAGCCAACTTTCCGCCCGCCGTCATTGTTATAGGCTGAACCTTTAATCACGCCATAGATATGGTCCTTATCCTTTAGTGCCTGCTTTAATGATTTGAGCACAACAACTCCACAGCCCTCACCGCCAACGGTTCCTTCTGCCTGTTCATCAAAAGCCCGGCAGTGCCCATCCGGCGACATGATCATGCCCTCTTGATACATGTATCCTTTTTTGTGAGGGGTCGTAATGGTGACGCCGCCGGCGAGTGCCATTTTACATTCTCCAGTAATCAGGGCGCGCGCCGCCATATGAATGGCAGTCAAAGAGGAGGAACAAGCTGTATCAACAGCTACGCTCGGTCCCTTCAAATTCAATTTGTAGGATACCTTTGTATTCATGAAATCTTTATCTGTTAACTGAACAGCCGCAAATTGTTCAGATGAGTGATTCGTTCTCATCAGCATGGAAGCAGCTTGCCAAAATAAATTAGCAGAAGCAGCTCCAAATAAACCAATCGGCTCCTGATAGGTTTCAGGGTTATAGCCTGCATCTTCAAGGGATTCCCACGCCACCTCATGAAACATGCGGATCTGCGGGTCCATTACTTCTGCCTCACGCTGTGAATAACCAAAGAAATCCGCATCAAAGTGATCATGCTGATCTACTGCTCCTTTGGCACGTACATACTGCTCATGGTCTAATGCTTCTTTCTCAACCCCTGCCTCAAGCAGCTCTTCCTTCGAAAAGAACGTAATGGACTCTCTTCCATTTGCAAGGTTGTCCCAAAAGTGATGAATATTCTTTGCTCCCGGAAAACGGCAGGCCATCCCAACCACTGCAACCTCTAATCCTGTGAACTTACTCATCTATCATCCCGCCTAACAGTTGTGCGGCACTTTCTAAGTCATCCGCTTCATTTTCTCCATCATCTTCCATTTGTTTCTCTTGCCCTGATGCTTTGTTTTTTAATTGAGCAGCTATTTGCGAAACAGTTGTATATTGGAACAGCTCCATCACTGTCAGCTCCTGCTGAAATTCCTCTTTCACTTTATTGGACAGCTCAACGATATTAAAAGAGTTCCCGCCTAAATCGAAAAACGGTTCATCTAATCGAATGTGAGAAGCAGGGACTTGTAAAATAGATGCGAAAATGCGAACAAGCTTCTGCTCTGTTTCATTATGGGCTTGAATGGTCAACGGCTCTTGATTGTCTGCCGCCTGATCTTCTGGACTCGGCAGTGCTTGGATATCCAATTTCCCTGATAGATTCAAAGGAAATTGCTCTATTTGAATGACATGCCTCGGCACCATATAACCTGGTAATCTTTCACTTAAAGACTGACGAAGCACACGCTGATCTATCGCTTGTTTTGCCATCATATATGCGCAAATGTATTGGTCCTGATCCTTTGTTTCCTTAGGAATGACAATGACATCTTGAATCAGTCCTTGCATGTTCGGGTCATCAAGAATGGCTCTGCGGATCTCCTCGAGCTCAATTCGATATCCTCTGATTTTCACTTGGCCATCGTTTCTTTTAGCAAATTCTATCAATCCATCAAACCGCCATCGTGCAAGGTCTCCCGTACCGTATAACAACCCGCTGCTCAGCTCTGGTTTTTTGATAAATTTCTCCTTGCTCAGATCAGGGTGATTGATGTACCCACGACCTACACCATCGCCTGCTATATATAGTTCGCCAAAGACGCCAATCGGAACTGGCTCCCCTTGCGCGTCACATATGAAAATATGCTCATTCGGCATCGGCTGCCCAATAGGAATGACTTGTTCGTCCCAGTCATGTGGAATCAAAAAGGATGATGACTGTACCGTACATTCAGTCGGCCCATACGCATTAATCATGATCGGTTTTTCACCTAATACATGCTGTAAAAATTGATCCATCAGCTCTTTTGTGAACACCTCTCCGCCCACCAGCAGCATGTTCAAAGCAGGCAGATCTTGTTTCGATTGCCCTGCTGCCTTGTTCATCAGCTTTAGATGAGAGGGTGTCACATCTGACAGCTGAATGTGGTTTTCTTGGTAAAACGACCATAACGCATGCCCATCCATACGGACTTCATCTTTGGCAATATGCAGCGTATGCCCGAGGAGCAATGCCGGGAACAATGTTTGAACAGACGCATCAAAAATGTGTGAAGCCAGCATCCCTACTTGCAAAGGATCAGGGAGCAGGTCAAAAAAGCGCGTTTTCATCCCATATACCAAATTAATGACATGACGATGTTCAATAACGACTCCTTTCGGATGCCCTGTCGTACCTGATGTATACAGGACATACGCCATATCCGAAGGCAAGATAGACCAAGTCAGATTCTCTTTTATTGGTGATTCTTGAAGCATGTATTGAATCACATGAACCTCGACATCCAATCCTTCATGTCCTTCTGCATCCGAGACAATAGCTGCAGCGCCGCTGTTTTTGAGCATATACCGAATTCTTTCAATCGGCAGATGGACATCAATCGGTAAATAAGCATAGCCAGCCTTTAAGATGCCAAGAATGGCAATGACCAGTTCAGCGGACCGGTTCATTCTGAGACCAACTGGAGTCTCACGTGTCATCTCACTTTGAGACAGTCTAAGCGCAATGCGATCCGATAAATCATCTACCTCTTCATATGTATAGGAGGTGGTGCCAAACACAACGGCCGTTCGTGCTGGATGCAATTGGACTTGTTCTTGAAATAACGACACAATATCACGATCCACTGGATAAGCGAGCGACTCTCCTTGAAACGAATCAAACAGCTGACTTTTCTCCATATCAGATAAAAATGAGTGTGTGCTCATCGCTTGTTCAGGCGTTTTGAGACATTGCTCTGTGAGTGTCATGAAATGTCTGGAGAACTGCTCCATCATTTGATCGTCATAAATGGAAGCATCCCAATGAACTTCAGTATGAAGGTGATCTTGTTCTTTCTTCCAAACAATGAGCACATCCGCATGCAGCTGCTCTCGGTCAGCATGCCCATGCAATGTCTCAAACGCACATGCCAGATTGACACGCTTCTTGTCATCTCCTACTGAATGCCAAAGCTCATCCATTAAAATATGAACAGGATAGTTTTGATGACGCACTGCCTCCTGAAACGATTGTTTCACAGCCTCTAGCCCTGCACTAAAGCTCATATGAGGCTCTATCTCTGCCTTAAGCGGCAGCATATGATTAATGGCTGATTGATTGGCAGACTGTTCCATTGTAGGAACAGTCACCATCAACTCAGTTTTTCCGCTATAACGTTGAAGCAAGCCAAAAGCAGCTGTGGTCAGCACGATAAACAGGCGCAAATCAGAATTTCCACATAATTGCTTTAACGAATGGTTCATAGCCACCGGGAAGGACGAATGAAGCGATCGGTTCATTGCAGCAGAATGGGCTTGTGAAACCGTATGAGGAATACGGCCATCCAGTTGGACACCTGATAAGACAGATGTCCAGTAGGCTCTTTCTAACGCCCTTTCCTTCGCCGCTGCTTTCAGTTGAAAATCATCATGTTCAATCACTCTTCCATTCACCTCTTTACTTATATTTTTAAGTCATCTAATTCGAAAAGAGATACGTCGTCTAATTGCTTGAATGAAGAAGTCAGTTCGATTTCCTCTATTCTCACAGCATCTGCTGAAACAGCCCGCATGATGTCTTTCAGCAAGCCGGCAATCCGCTCTATGGTTTCCTCTGTGAAAAGCTCGGTATTATATTCAATCGTTGAAGAAAGACCGTCTTCCTGTTCATACGCAATCCAGAGTAAATCAAATCTCGACGTTCCTGTCTCATACGGATAATCACTAAAGGTTAAACCGCCTACCTTCAGTTCTGGCTGATTCATATTTTGCAAGGCAAACACAGCATCAAACAATAGATTCCGGCTGACACTCCGGCTTAATTGGAGGTCTTGTACCATTTGTTCATATTGATATTCTTGATGTCCGAAATCACCGATGACATGTGCCTTCACATCCTGTAGGAATTGCTGGTACGTTAGCTCTGCTTTAGGATATAAACGAAGTGGCAGCATATTGACAAAGATACCGATGACTTGCTGCAGCTCCTCTTGTTTTCTGCCTGCTACCGGAACACCGACCGTGATATCTGATTGTCCGCTTAATTTATGAAGCAAAATCTGATATACACTTAACAGACCCATAAACAGCGTAGCGTCTTCCTTTAAAATCACCTGCTTAAACGCGTTCAGCTCCGCTTCTTCTATACGGAATGTATAATGTCCGCCGCGGAATTGTCTCACCTCTGGCCGGTCGAAATCTGTTGGCAGATCAAGTAGCGGAGCACCCTCTAACCGGTTTTTCCAGTAATCACTCGAATCTTTCAGTGCTTCAGACGCAAGCATGTCATTTTGCCATTCTGAAAAATCTTTATATTGCAGAGCGAGGGGCTCAAGCGTCCTGCCGTCATATAACTGCATAAAATCGTTGACCAAAATATCTTGAGAAAGACCGTCTGAGATAATGTGATGCATGTCCAGCATGAGCACGAATTCCTCTTCTGCCAGCTTCATCACACCGACTCTCATCAATGGAGCCTCACTTAACGTAAAGGCAGTCAAAAATTGTTCAATCACTTGTTTCTGACCTTCCTCAGATCCTTGTGTCGATCCCTTTGTGAGGTCAAACAATCTGACTGCAAAGGGTACCTCTTCTTCAATCTTTTGATAAGGGACGCCATTCTCTAGTACAAACGCTGTCCGCAAGCTTTCGTGTCTCTTAATGAGCTGCTGAAATGCCCATTCCAATCTGCTGATATCAAGCTTTCCTTTGATTCGTCCCGCTTTAAACTCGTTGTATCCTGTGCTGTTTACATCCATTTGCTGCATGAGATACAACCGTTTTTGCGCAGACGACAGAGGATAATGCTCCTTCACTTCGGCTTTTTCAATCGCATGATAAGCAGCAGTATCTGCTTGGTCGATATATGCTGCCATTAATCGTATCGTAGGTATTTGGAAAAATTGTGGCAGCGTCAGCTCTACACTAAATGCACGATGAATGATGCCAATGAAGGTAATCGCCTTTAGAGAATCTCCACCCATTTCAAAGAAATGATCATCTATGCCAATTTCATCAATTTTAAAGAATGCTTGCCAATGTTGACTTAATTCCTTCTCCAGCTCCGTTTCAGGTGCCGCATAATTCGTTGAAAGCGCTGGCCGAGAATACAAGTTTCCATCTTGTACATGCTCTCCGCCGCTCTCTTCTTCACGAGATAAACGGTCTACATATCGGTGAATACGGTCATGTAAAGAGGTTGTCGAAATAACCATTTGTTCCACTTGATCCAGTGAAAGCAATCGTTCAAAGATCATTCTTCCTTCTTTTTCTGTAATTAACGTTTCGGTAACATCATCTCCGATTGGAAGATCGAGCTGCTTCCCCTGCTCAAATTCCCAGCCGTCAAAGCTAATGACAGACCACTGTGTTTCTGAACGTAGATTGCGTTCATACACGTACGCATCGATGAAATGATTCACAGCTGTATAGGCTGTAAAACCGAGCCCGCCCAAGATCGGTGACAAAGATGACAGGACAAAACAGAAATCAAGGGATCGATCACCTAAGGCGGCATCAAGATGATGTACACCATTCATCTTCGCTTCAAAATGCGGCTCCGAAAATGTGACATCTGTTTGCTCCATCACCCGGAAAGATTGGTCGCCTGTCACTCCAGCTGCATAAATCACACCGTCGATCTGTCCATATGACGCATCCACTGTGTTGATCAATTGCTGGATATCTTCCTTGTGACGAACATCTACTTTCTGTATGAGAACGTCTGCGCCCGTCTCTTCCAGTGCCATTACCTTTTGTATTTTTCTCTTTGTTGGATCCTGTTCATCATGCGTAGACAGCCATTCTTGCCATCTGCTTCTATCAGGGAGTCCAGATCTGCTCGTTAAGATCAATGTTCCCTGCGTTTGCTCAGCTAAAGTCTGGGCGATATTCAATCCAATAAACCCAAGTCCACCAATTAAAATGTATACCCCATCTTTTTTAGCTAAATGAGCATGTCCAGTTTCGGGAACTGAACCTTTCGCATACTTTTTCACATATCGTTTATTTCGCCGATAGACCGTGAGAAGCTGTCCATACGCTCGATCTAGCTCATCGCTTATTTGCTTCAGCAATCTTTTTTCCTGAACCCCATTTTCCACCGGGCGATCAATATCAAGAATGCGGTAACGCAAGTTCGGTGTTTCTTGTGAAATAACCATGGCAGGTCCTAGATGGATCGCTTTTTCAGGATAAAGTACAGGCTCCCCGCCAACGGCATACGTCAATGAGGAAAGAACTGTAATCGATACCTTTTGGTCCAAAACATATTTTTTCAATGCCTGGCCGATATAAAGCAAGGAGTAATAAGCATCTTGCTGCGTTTGCTTCACCCATTCTTCTTCCGTGTGAGATGGCTGTCGTTCTGAAAGCCCCCATAGATGGAAAACTTCTGACACGTTGATTTCGTCATCTGCCAGATTTGATATGAGCCTTTCATAATCAGATGGCTCATATGACCGAATGGTATAGCTTTTTTCGTCATGCTTCGTAAATTCATTTCCTTTATGAACCACTACGAACTCGTTCCGTTTCGTCAGGAGCTCAGCTGCAACCTTCTCTCCGAAAGCAGATGGATCTGCAAACAACAGCAAGGCTCCGCCAGACGCATCTTCTGATGGCACGCAAGGTAAAAGATCCGCTTCCCAATGAGGGGTATAGAACCATTCATCCATTTGCTGCTTTCGTCCAGACTGCTTTGGTTTTTCGTGCTCTACACGATCTGCGGCATCATACCAATAGGAGGTTTGATCAAACGCATACGTTGGGAGCGGCATTTTCCGCGGCTGACGGTTTAGATGGAACCTGTCCCAATCGATGGATAATCCGTTTGTCCATAGACGGCCAATTTGACCAAGTAAAAATTCAGTATCCGTCACATCTTGTTTTGCATGTCTGAGCACATGACATACATGCTGATTCAAGCCGTTCAGCGACCGGTTGACCATCACGCTTAAATCTTGCCCTGGTCCAATCTCAATTAATTGAATATTGTCCTCTTGTAAAATATTTGTGATGCCTTCAGCAAAGCGAACTGTATCGGTCATATGCCTTTTCCAATAAGACATCTCTTTCGCACTCGTATCTGTCATCCAATCTCCTGACAAATTCGAAATGAATGGAATACGAAGCGACTTGGCTTTCATATGCTTTAATTTTTCTCCGAATTGCTCCGCTGCCTCCTTCATGACATGTGAGTGGGCAGCAATGGTTCCACCTAACCGCATACACATCAATCTGTTGCTTTTCAGCTCTTGTTCAAATTCACTTATCGCCTCTTCTAGACCTGACACGATACATGAAGAATCATTGACAACCGCGAGAGAAATATCTTTTGGAAGCATCGGTTTTAGCTCTGCCTCAGGTAATGGAACACTCATCATGACGCCAGCTGGTGACGATTGCATAGCGTTCGCACGATAGGCGACCATGGACATTGCGTCCTTTAAGCTGAATAACCCTGATATAGCGGCTGCCGTTAATTCGCCAAAGCTATAGCCGATCATTGCATCAGGACGAATCCCCCATTCAATGAAGAGCATGGATAAGGCATATTCAATGGCAAAAATGGCTGGCTGTGCATATTGAGTACTTGCCAATTTTTCGCGCGCCTTTTCTGTTTCAGCCGCTAATGGGTAAAGAATACGGGCAAGACTTCGCCCCGCTGCTTCTTCATATGCTTGAAAACAAGCATCCATTTGCTTCTTAAAGTAAGGCTCTTCCCGGTACAAATCTAAACCCAAATTGAGATATTGATTGCCTTGTCCAGAAAACATAAAAATAATCTTTTGTTTCTCCACATGCGAATGCATGAGCTTTCCAATGCCTTTGCCTTGCTTTTCTGTTAATACTCTTAGAGCATCTTCTCTGCTTGCCGCAACAAATGCCTGACGGAAACCAAAGGATTGTCTTCCTGTTTGCAGAGTATAAGCTGCGTCTGCCAAATTGATAGAAGGCGTGTTTTCTATTTGGTTTACGAGTTGGTCTTTCATCCGTTCCAAGCTCGTTTTGCTCTTTGCTGAAAGAACAAGCAGCTCAGCAGAACGAGGCATTTGCTGACGATCTCTTTGTGGTGTTTCTTCTAATATGACATGTGCATTGGTTCCACCCATTCCAAATGAGCTCACCCCTGCCCGGCGCAAATGTGAAGCTGGCTGCTTCCAGTCGGTCAGCTCAGTGTTGACAAAGAAAGGGCTATGCTCAAATGCAATGTTTTCATTGGCTTTTTTGAAGTGAAGACTAGGTACAAATGTGTGATGCTGAAGCGAAAGCACAGCTTTGATCAAGCCAGCTGCTCCTGCCGCTGCATCTAAATGTCCAATATTTGTTTTCACAGACCCAATACGGCAAAATTGTTTTTTCTCTGTGTTGAAAGCCTTTGTGAGCGCCTCTATTTCAATCGGATCACCAAGTGATGTGCCAGTTCCATGTGTTTCTACATACTCAATCGTATCTGGTGAAACATCTGCTTGATGCAGGGCATCCTGAATGACACGTGTCTGTCCTTCAACGCTTGGAGCATTGAAACCAACCTTTTGATCACCATCATTGTTGATGGCAGAGCCTTTAATGACCGCATAAATATGGTCACCATCTTCTATGGCTTCACTCAGTGCTTTTAAAGCAACAAGACCAACACCATCTCCGCCAACCGTTCCATCTGCTTGATCGTCAAAGGCGCGGCAATGGCCATCGCTTGATTTCACCATGTTCTGCTGATAAACGTAGCCTGATTTCACTGGGTGCAGGATCGACACACCTCCCGCAAGTGCTACATCTGAATCACCATTTGCAATGGATTGACAGGCCAAATGCAAGGCGACCAAAGAAGTCGAACAAGCGGTTTGCAGCGTGAGCGCCGGTCCTTTCAAATTCAATTTATGGGCAATTCTTGTACTTACGGTATACGTATCATTGAGTGAACCCACTTCAAACAGCTCTGACATGCTGCTGTCAAGGGAAGCTGCAAAACGCTGAATCCATTGAAAGTTCGATGTGGATCCAGTAAACAACCCGACCTTCCCCGTATAATCTTCCTGCACATACCCCGCATCTTCCAGCGCCTTATATGCGTATTCATGCAGGAGGCGTATTTGAGGATCCATCATTTCTGCCTGACCTGGCGAATAGCCGAAGAAGGATGCATCAAATAAATCAGGTCCATCAATGACACCTTTTGCCCTTACATAATCGGATCGTTCGAAGGTTTGACGGTCAATACCAGCTTCAAGCAGTTCTTCATCGGAAAAGAAGGAAATCGATTCTTCTCCATTCTTCAAATTTCGCCAAAATGCCTCAACATTTTTCGCACCAGGGAATTTACCGGCCATTCCAATAATGGCAATCGGCTCATTGGCTTTTCTTGTCTTTTGTTTCGCAGGCTGCGTGCCTGCCGCTACCTGCTCTGAATCGCCGGTTAAATATGCGGCAAGCTCTCTAATCGTTGGACGGCGGAACATTTCGACCATTGGAATGCTTTGATTCAATTGCTTAGCGAGCTGTTGATTGACGTGGATTAAGTTGAGTGAATGCCCGCCAATGTCAAAGAATTTGTCATGAACACTTACCTCATCTAAGCCGAGGACTTTTTTCCAAATGTCTTGAATGACTTTCTCAGTATCAGAAAGATGGTCAGCGCCCGCCTGTTTTTTCGTTTGCTGCGCCTGTTTCAAAGCAGGTAAAGCTCGTTTATCTAGTTTGCCATTGGCAGTCAGCGGCATATCGTCCAATTGAACAAAGTGAGTTGGGATCATATAATCCGGCAGCTGATCAGACAACGCTTGCTTCATTTCAGCTTGATCAAGTATGGCTGTCGTGACAACATATGCGGCCAAACATGGTGTACCGGAAGCATCTGGCTTTACAACAACAGCTGCTGCTTTTATTCCTGGCTGTTCATTCAGCCAAAATTCAATTTCACCTGTTTCAATACGATAGCCTCTCAGCTTCACTTGATCATCATTTCGACCTAAAAATTGAATGAGCCCATTAGGCAGAATACGAGCTGCATCACCTGTTTTATAAATTTTTTCATCTGGCTGGAAAGGGTGGTCGACAAACCTTTCTTCGGTCAGTTCTGGGCGATTCAAATAGCCTTTTGCTACACCTTTCCCGCCAATATATAACTCACCGACTGTTCCTTCCGGCATGAGATTCATATGTCTGTCAAAAAGAAGAATATCTGTATGCTGTGCAGGCTTTCCAATCGGTACATACACGTCTTGATCAAGATCCTGGTCATATCGATGAATCATGCAGCCAACCACCGTTTCAGTTGGTCCATATTCATTCACAATTTCAATTGGCTGCGGGAAGGACTGCTGAATGGATTTCGCTAAGGATGTTTCCAGCTGTTCTCCGCCTAAAATGAAGCATTTCATTTGGCTGTCTGGGAAAGACAAATGCTTAATAAACTGTAAATGAGATGGTGTCAGTTTCATCACATGTACGCGATTATCTTTTATGATGTCTTCGACGAGCAGCTGCCGGTTTTCATGGTGATAAATCATGATGGTGTTTCCTGAAATGAGCGGCGTGAAAATAGAAGTAACCGTCAGGTCAAAGGACAGTGAAGTATACAAAGCAAAATGCCTTGTTTCTCCTCGAACATATACTTGTTTCGCCCAATCAATATAGTTGGCTAAGCCAAGATGATGAATGAGTACACCTTTAGGTCTTCCTGTCGTACCTGATGTATAAATGCAGTAGGCTGTTTGGTCTGAGGTGATGGCTTCTGCCAAGTTGTCTGATGGTCCGGTGTATAGATCCGGCTGTGTGATATCAATTTTTTCTCCATGATAGGCATAGGTGAGCCCTTTAATTGGATGGGTTAAGAGCCATTCTACTCCGCTGTCTTCTAATAGATATTCTATTCGTTCCTGCGGGTATTCAGGATCAATCGGCACGTAAGCACCGCCAGCTTTTAAGATCGCTAAGCATGCTATCACCATTTCAATGGAATGCTCTGCTAAAATGCCGACACGCTGCTCCTGTTTGACTCCTTTGTTTTGTAAATAATGTGCGAGCTGATTCACTCTCTTGTTGAGTTGTTCATATGTAACCGTCGTATCGCCAAACTCAACTGCGGCTGCCGCTGGCGTTCGTTCCACTTGTGCTTCAAATAGGTCAATCACCGTTGGCTCATGGCTAGATGTTGCCCCGCCATATTGCTGAAAGACCGCTAACTGCTTTTCTTTCTCTTCTTCTGATAGCAGCTGGAGCTGAGCAGCAGTTTTGTGCGGATGAGCACAGGCATCAGACAGGAGATGAAGAAAATGCTGACACCACTTTTCGATCTGTTCAGCTGAAAAGCTGACAGGGTTATACACCAATGAAAAGTGCAGCTGATCATCAAATGCCTGGACACTAAGCGTGAGATCGAATTCTGTCTGCTCTGTCATCTCAAATCCACGAATACGAATTGGCTGATCGTTTTTCGTGAGCATTTGATCTAATGGATAGTTTTCAATGACAACGATTGAATCAAATAACGATTGCTCTGCTGTCATTCCTGCATATTTCTTTAAGTCAGATAGCGGGGTATGTTCATATTCATTTCTTACAGCTATCTCACGGCTCACTTCCTGCATCTGTTCAAGAATCGGCCGCTCCTGTTCGAATGAGACTCGCAGCGGTAATGTATTAATGAACAGCCCTGTCATCTTTTCAATATGTGGAACATCCGCATTTCTCCCTGATACTGTTGTCCCAAAGACAATATCATCTTGATTGGCATACTTAGATAGCAAAACTCCCCACAGCGTATACATCACAGATGCCAGCGTCACGTCATATTGTTTCGTGAATTTGCTCAGGCGCTCCGCAATGGAAGTATCCACTTGATGTTCATATTGATGAAAAACTTCTGAATTTTCATATGCGCCGCTTGACTTCGGAAGCAGTTCTGCATAATTCCAGCCGTTGAAAACATTTTTCCAATAGGCGGCTTGTGCTTCTGTCTGTTGAAGGTTTTTCTGCTGCCATTTGACAAATGACTGGTAGGACGGTCTTTGTTCAAGAAGAGGTTTGTCCCCATTCGATAAGCGCTCATATGCACTCATCCAATCACTTAATACAATCCCAAGGCTCCATCCGTCCAATAAAATGTGATGGAAGCTAATGAGAACCCAGCTGACTTCCTCATTCACTTCACATAACGTCAGTCGAAATGGGACTTCCTGCAGATCAAAACGTTCTTCTCGGTTCTGTGCCGTCACCTCCTCTTTCAGTACATGAAGAGGCTCCTTAGCTTGTGTCAAATCACGATATCGAATGTCTGGCTGATGCTCCTTCAGCACAATTTGTACTGGTCTTGCGAGTTCCTGCCATCTGAACAATGTTCTAAGCATTTCATGCTGTTTGGTGACATTCATCCATGATTGTTCAAACATGTCTCGATCTATCGGTCCGTCTATTTCGATCAGCAGTTGTTCAAAATAAGCTGTTCCGTTCGGCTCCATTAAATGATGAAACAGCAGTCCCTCTTGGATCGTAGTGATACCTAACATATTTTCAATGTTCTGTTTATCCAGCTTCTGCGGCTGTAAAGCCATGGGATCATCTCCTTTCTCTCTAAGAATGTTTCACGAAATAATGGCGTAAACCATAGTTAGCAATAACCTGCTGCTGAATTTGCGAAGTCCCTTCAATAATTTCAAGCACCTTCGCTTCACGATATAGTCTTGAAGCTGAGTTTTCCCGGCTAAATCCACTTCCGCCATGAATTTGGACATTTGTATTTGTAATGTCAACAGCGATTTTAGAGGTGAAATATTTTGCAATGGATGTTTCTGTGATCGCATCAGGATGATTCGCTTCTCTCATTTCCCCAGCCTTTAGGCATAAGGCTCTCGCTGCATGGAGCTGGGTGACCGCATCTCCGATCATGCCTTTGATCATTTGATGCTTGTACAATTTCTCATTAAATTGTGTTCTTTTACGTGAATACGTAACAAGAGAATCAACGGCTTCTTGTGCAATGGCAAGCCCTGCCCAAGCGACACTGTATCTTCCATGGTCTAATGCGAGTGACACCACGTGGTTAAATCCGCCCCCAACTGGTCCTAAGACACAGTCTTCATGCACCTGGACATGATCGAGGGTGATTTCCGCTAAATATGACGCTCGGTTGGCCATCATTCCTGTAATTCTCTCAATCTCTACACCCGGCTGATCTCGATCGACAAGGAATGCCGTGACTTGTTCACCGTCTCTTGCAATCACAATAAAGAAATCTGCAATCGCTCCAAAGGAAATCCACTTTTTCTTCCCATTTAATACATAGGATTGTCCTTTCTTTTGATAGCTTGTTTCAACATGATTGGCATCTGAACCAATATTCGGCTCTGACAAAGCAAAGGCACCGATTTTTTCTCCTTTAGCTAATTCAACGAGCCAGCCTTGTTTTTGGTCTTCTGTCCCGTAACGAAGAATGGCTTCTCCTACGAGTGAATTCACTGTCAATAATGTCCGTACATTACAGCAAGCTTTCCCCACTTGTTCCGTGAACTGTCCATATGCTATTGGATCAAGCCCCAGCCCTTGATAGGAAGACGGGATACCTGCTGCCAAGTAGCCTCTTTTTGCCATATCTCGAATGAGCGACTCTGGCAAATGTTCTGTCTCATCGAATTCATTGGCAAATGGACGGATATGTTCATCGCAATACTGTCGTATTTCTTCAATGGCGTTGAGCGTTTGTTCAGCTGTTTTCATGAAGAGCCGCCCCCTGTTGTTTTCTCTCAATTAAGGCGACAATGCGATTGACCGTACTAAAATGAGCAATGTCGAGGTCTTCGTTGTCTAATTGGAAGTGAAAATCATGTTCGATATAGTTCACTAGTTTCATCGCAAATAGAGAATTGACAAAACCTTGTTCAAAAATATGATCATCATTTCCAAGCTCAATCTCCTCATCAAATACCACTAGGTTTTGCTCGATATAGGCTCTTACTTGTTCGTGTAGGTTCATGATTTAATCTCCTCGCTTTTCACTTTTTTATTGTTTGGCTGGGTCTTTCTGATGTAATTCAATGTTGACATCTACGTATTCTGGGAAAGGCTGAATCATGCTTAAATCGTTTTCAAACAAGATATAGCCATCCTCCCCCTTCTCGATTTCTTTGAAATTGGCAAACTTATATGTGATATACATCATGCGGTTTCGGTCGGTTTGTTTAAAGTCAGCCACAAGCCGTTTTCCCCGCTTTTTCGCTTCTTGCAAAATCGTTGTGAGTAAAATGGTCCCGACACCACGAGACATGACGCGGCAAGACATAAGCAGCAGTTTGACATGCCAGGTGTCACCTATTTCTTCTATTAAAGAGAGTCCAATTTTCCCATAGGAACCGAATTTATCTTCAAGTTCACAGACAAGCAGTAAGTGAGAGTCTGATTGACGGAAGAAATCTAGCTCTTCATAATCGTAGGTTTTCCCGCTCGCATTTAATTGATTGGTACGGACGGTCAGTTCTTCGGCTCGCTGGAGGTCTTGTTCTCCTGCTTCTGATATCACGAATTTCATATGTAAAGACGCCAAAAATTTCTCAGGCGGCCCTTCATATTTCTCTTCTTCTTGCTGCCTTTGATCCGCTTCTAAGTACATTCTTCTGCGTCGTTTCGCATCTTCTGTGATAAAGACTGGACGCAGCCGATCATCAGTGAGTAATGACATATAATCCACTGCATCCCAGCACGTAATCTCTGGATGAACAGCCTTCACTTCCTCTCGTTCAAATGGCTGATCATCAATAAAGAGAATGGTATCTTTATGAATATTTAGGTGCTCGCTGATTCTCTCTAAAGAACTAGATTTGGCATTCCAATGAATCTCTGGATAGAGAAAGAAATGCTCGATCCCAAAGGCGGAGAGCTTTTCCCTCACGGCTGCTTCATCATTCCGGCTTGCAATAGAAAGAAGGATACCGCGCTCATCTAATTCTGTTAGTACTTCCTTCATCGAAGGCTTTAATGTCACTTCATCTGATTCAAGTAAAATTCCATCCCATAATGTATGATCTAAATCCCAGACAACACACTTGATTTGCTTAGCCATTTGTTTTTCTCCTCTCACATGTCATATTGGAAAAAGCCTTTACCTGATTTTTTGCCGTACTCGCCTGCGTCGACCATTTTGACAAGTAAAGGACATGGACGGAACTTCGGATCTTTGTAGCTCTCGTATAAAACAAGCAATGAATTCAAAATCGTATCAAGACCAATTAAGTCCCCTGTCGCAAGTGGTCCCATTTTATGGCCGAAACCCCCGCGGAAAATTTTATCGACATCTGCTGGTGTGGCGACTTGATCTTGCACAGCCCAAATCGCTTCATTGATTGTCAGCATAAGCACACGGTTGGAAACAAATCCCGGAAAATCATGCACCACAACAGGTGTTTTATCAAACGATTTCAAGAACCCTTTTGCCGTTTCAACTGTGTCATCAGAAGTTGCTTTTCCTCTAATTACTTCAACCAATGCTTTAAGAGGAACAGGGTTCATAAAGTGCGCCCCAATGACCTTCTCAGGGTGATGCATAAGGGACCCTACTTTTGTAATCGAAATACAGCTCGTGTTTACAAAATAGATGGTTTCTCTCGCACAAATATCTCGCAGCTTTTCATAAATAGGTTTTTTAATCTCCCAATCTTCCGTCACATTTTCAATGACGATATGTGCGTCATGTAAGCCTTCAAGTGAAGTCGACAGCTGGATTTGGGACAATACATCTTCTAAAGACACTGAGATTTTCTTCTTTCTCACAAATTGAACCAATTGATAGGTCTTCTTGATTTTTTCCAGCGCTTCATTTAGCTTTTCTTCTGTGACATCAACTAATGTGACTTGATAGCCATTTGCTGAAAGGTCTAATGCCATATCAGCCCCCATCACACCTGCTCCAATCACGCCTACGTGCTTCGTGTTCATTTCTCCAACACTCCAATTCGTTTTAAAATGACATTGATTTTTTCTACGACTTCATTTGTTAATGAATGAATAAAAAAGTGATCTCCATCGAATTCAAAAAACGCACAATCTTCGCTTGTATATTGATCCCAATCGTCTAAATCAAACAGCACAGAAGGCAAATCACGTGTACCATAAAAAATAGAAATTGGACAAGCAGCTGGAACGACTTCATCACACAGATAGGTCTCCAAAAGCTGAAAGTCTGCTCTTAAAATCGGCAGAAAGAAATCAAGCACTGCATGGTTATCGGCAAGTTCCTCAGGAACGCCTCCCATCGCTATGATCGCCTCTTTTAGTTTGGAATCTGACAGTTGATGATAGACTTTCTTTTCTGGAATATGTGGTGGAAAGCGCCCAGAATAAAAGACATGGACAGGCTCTTTGTTTAACCTTGTTTTCATTCTTTTTTGTAATTCATACGCAAGGACGGCTCCCATACTATGACCGAAAATGGCATAGGGCTCTCCTTCTTTTAAGGAGGAGGACGCCTGTACATAAAGATCATCTGCGACCTGCTGTAAATCGGTTAGTACAGGCTCTGTCATTCTTGTCCCGTGCCCAGGGAGTTCAAGGGCATGAATTTCTATCGACCGGTCTATATAAGATTTCCACGTACTGAATACGGTACTGGCTCCACCTGCGTACGGTAAGCAAAATAACTTCACGACACGCCACACTCCCTTTTGCATTTGATTGCCAACGCTTCCAGCCAGTGTTTTTCATCATGGATGATTTGTTCTAAAGAAGCTTTGATATTGGCTTTGTACCTACTAGACATCTCACCTGAAAAAAGGAGTTTTGCTGCCTGATGCCTCGCTTTCTCCCATTCTGCTAAAATACGTTCCATCCATCCCACCAGCTCAGGTAGATCGCCTTTGATGAGATTCAACCGATACAGCTCCACTTTCTTCGTATTGATGATCTGATTGAACGACGCCACGAGCTTCTCGATATCATCCCATTGCCGAAACTGCTCATAAAATGTTTCAAGAGCTGTGATTCCTTTTTCTATTACGTCTATCTGACCATGCATATTTCTCAGGAAATAAGTCGTTTTTTGATCAAATAATTCAGTCGAAAGCTTGTCCGGTTCAAAGTAGAAGGACGCATAGGAATGAAATTGATCATTCGGCTGAAAATGATCATGAAAGGTGTCATACCCTTTCTGTACATCTCCAAAAGACAGCACTTGATGCTCATAAGACAAATTATCTAAATGCCGATTCTCTAATACTTGAAAGGTTTGCTGATTTTCATCGAAACCCGTAATTAAAATTGAATGACGGCTATGGGTTGTCAAATACTCTTTTCTGCCTCGCTGAACGTAGGGGTCTACCCAAACAATTACCGGGCGGTCACGCATCACATCTTGTTTGACCTTTTCAATAAGATTGGCACAATACGTCATTTTTTCGACTTGAATGCCTTGTAAATTCATAATCTTTTCTGGATCGTGTGCCGACATCCAGTCAATCTGCAGCAAGCCGTCCTCTGTAAGCCCGTAGGCAAATTGATCATTTAATAAGTATGGAGCGACTTCTTGATTATGCAGCTTCACAATTGGAAAAAAGCAATTGAAGAAACAGCTTCGATAAAACAAATCATTATAAGGATGAATGCCCGAAATCTGTTTGACGGTCATCTTTTTGTCCTCTCTTTCCAGCAGTAGATGTCACCATAAATCCTTTGATGAAACCAATCGTACAAAACCAAGTGAAAAACAAATAATAAGAAATCGCTAATTCAATGAGAGAGGAAGGTCCCCATACAAAAGTCATTTTCCAAGGCAGCCCATTAAAAGCTAGCTGCGCAACAATCATTGGAAGGAGCAATATCCCAATTAGCAACAGCACCCAGCCGATACTTTTCAGCCAGACGTCAAGTGACATGTCCCTGCGAACGAAAGCGCCGTTTCTTACACGCTTTTTCCACTTGATAAATCGAACGACGGACACAATTTGCAGAAAAATAAAGAGACATGTCGCTGCTAAACTCAATTGATCAATGAGCTGAAAAGGATCCATTGATGACTCTGCTTCTTCATTTGTACCCGCGATCGTTTTGGCAATAAGACGTGCCGTTTGCTCTGTGTAGCTGCTATTCATATTTGCTAACACTCCGATAGCAATACCTTCTTTTGGCTGGATCAGAAAAAATGATGAATAGTTTGGATTAGAGCCTGCATGAAAAAGCGATGCCACCTGCCCATGCGCTTTTTCTATATACCAGCCGGCATTGTAATAGACATGCTTCCCTTCTTCTGGGACATTCACAGTTAAGTGATCCGGATTTTTTACAAAACGAGACCAAGTTGAATCGGTCAATTGATATTGCAGCCAAGTCCCCACATCCTGACTATTCATCACAATATAGCCTGCAGGGGTGTTGCCTCGATATTCTGGTGCTTCATAAGCATGCGGAGCAAGGAATTGCAGTTTAAACCCTTCTGAGACAACACCGGATGTCATGCGTTTTAGCCCAGCCTCCGTTTGGTCAAGATGATGCCTTTTAAACAGTCCTTTCATATATGCCTCATATGACGTTCCTGTTACATTTTCAATGATGAGACCAAGGACATCATAGTTGATGGTGGCATATTCAAAGGAGCTGCCTGGCTTGCGATTAAGCTCGATTGATTTCAGCTGATGAACTGTTTTTTTCAACGCATCCTTTGCAGTATCAGGCTGGATAAGCGCAATGGATTGAAAGGGAATGCCGCTTGTGTGATGCATTAATTGCTCCACCGTCAAACGCTGAGGCTTTCCATGGTATGTTGGAAAAAAACCTGGAATATAGCTGCTCACTGGATCTTTTAAATGAAGTTTCCCTTGCTTCTCTAACTCCATAATAGCAAGGGCGGTAAATGCCTTTGATGTAGAACCAATTTCAAAGAAAGTACTCGCTTTCACTTGCTTCTTTTTCTTTCGATCCGCATAACCAAAGCCTTTTTGGTACACCACTTCGTCCTTTTTCACAACCACAGCGGACATGCCTGGAATGCGCCCAAGCTCCATCTGTTCCTCTATCACTTGATCAATGGCTTTAGATGAAATTACTGCTTTTGCATGTGTCCCCCCGGCAAAGCTGCTTATCCATAAGACCGATAATAAAAATGAAATGTAGATAACATGCTGATTTTTCCTCATGTAAATAATGAATCCATTTCTTCAAGAGACATATCCACTGTTTCAAAATCAGACGGTGTAAATTCGATTCCTTCCTTCTCTAAGCAATGCTGTACCAGACGCTCAATTTGCCGTTCTACCTCTTGTAATAGCTGAGTCATATCTGTTTCACACAGCTGTTTTTCACTGAAAGAAAGATGAAAAATCAGCTGACCGCCCTTGATGGTAGCGACCATATCGATGACGGTTGTTAAAGGATTATCCAATGACGAATCAATCCCCGATGTAAAGTAAGACATCTCATAATCAGATGATTGTTTCAGCACTTGATCAATTTCACCTAGATAGTTAAAGCGTAATTGCGGTGCTGAATGAGGAGGAAGCTGCCTATTGATGAGTGACAACAGCCCATAGTCTGCACCTTTATTTGGCACTTCACGTATCGTTTCTTTGACAGTCCGTATGTGATCTGAGAGAGATTCAGAGACATGAACATTCACAGGGTACATGGTGGTGAACCAGCCGAACGTTCTAGATACATCGATATCTTCCTCTACAGCATCCCTGCCATGACCTTCTAATTCCAAAGAAATCCGCTTTTGATTCGTTTGCTGATAACAAGCTTGCGTCAAGGCTGAAATTAACAGTTCGTGAGGCTGCGTTTGATACGCTTTATTCGCTTGATTGGTCAATTGATTCGTGAGCTCCACTGATAATGCTTTGGTTAATTTGACTTCGTCTCTGATATACCCCTCATTTGAAGAAACTTGATACAGAGGCTGAATATCCTGCACCGCTTTTTGCCAATAGCTGAGCGACTCTTTTACTTCCTCTGATACTGCATACTCGTTCACCCGCTCTGTAAATGTTTGATAGGAATGGGTTTTAGGCGGAAGTACTTCAGCTGTGACCTTCTCTGCATGCAATAATTGAATCAAGTCCTCCACAAGAATTTGCCATGACATACCATCAGCTAAAAGATGATGGGCGGTAAAAATGAGATGTGATTGAGAAGCAGTTTGACAAAGCGCTGCCTGAATCAATGGTCCTTGATAAAGATGAGTTCTTTGCTTGACCTGACACCCTGCTTCTTGTAGCGCTTCTTCCACATTCTCTTCTGACAATGCCGTGAAATCGTGGATCATCAGCGGAATATCGTGAACGTCTTCATCATAATAGAGTGTATTTGTTGCCTCATGTACTTTTAACCTTAAACCGTCGTGATGAATGACCAACTCTTTTAAAGCATCCTGCACGATTCTTTCATCCATCTTTTTCTTTGAATGAACAATGATGGATTGATGCCAGAAATGTTCATCTTTTAACCGCTGGGACCAGAACCATTCGATGATTGGGATCGATTTCACATCGCCCGCAGCCTGCTCTTGTGAAATATGTAAGACTGGTTCCTGCTGAACGACTTGTGCCATTTCTCGAAAAATGGGATACGTAAAAAGATCTTTGGTTTTTAAATAGAGTCCTTTGTCTTTTAACTTCGCAATAAATTGAATCGCCTTAATGGAGTCACCGCCAAGCTGATAAAAATGATCAGCCGGTTCGATCGTTTCATGCCCTAAGATGTCTTTTGCTGTATCTACTATGATCTCTTCGATGTCCGCTGTTTCCTTGGACCATTCAACGGCTGTTTCCACTTGAGACAGCAATGGATCAGGCAGTGCTGTCCGATTGATTTTTCCGTTTTGAGTAAGCGGGAGCTCATCTAGTACAACAAAATAGGCAGGTACCATATAAGCTGGAAGCTGATCTGATAATTTCCTTCTAAGTAAAAAGGACGTCAGCTCTTTTTCTTTCAATTCAATATAAGCAGCCAGCTGTTTTTCCCCAGATTCATCGGTTAGATCAATGACAGCTGCTTTATCAACTTCTTCAAGTGCCATAAGCGCAAGTTCAATTTCACCCAGCTCAATTCGGTAGCCTCGCAGCTTGATTTGATGATCAATCCTGCCAATGTATTCTATCTTTCCATCATTTGCTCGTTTGGCTATATCACCTGTTCGATACATGCGGCGGTCGTTTACAAAAGGATTGGGCAGAAAGCGCGATTCATGCAAATCAGGTCTTTGCCAATATCCTCTTCCAACACCCGCGCCTGAAATATATATTTCTCCTACTGTCCCTGGCAGCACGGCTTGCTGATTCTCATCTAAAAGGTAAATCTCTGTATTTGGCATTGGCACACCAATTGACACCGATGTCCCTCCATCCTCTTGATGGAATTGATGAATCATACAGCCAACGGTTGCTTCAGTTGGTCCATATTCATTAAAGATGGATATCCTTCCATCACTTGCCTCTGTGATTCTTTTGGCCAAAGCGGTCGATAATTGTTCTCCTCCCACAATCATCCGTTTCACAACTGATTGAGACAGTGCAGCATCTGTTAACAGTGCCATATGAGCTGGTGTCAGCTTGATGACTTTTGCTTTTTGATCAGACAAAATATGTTCTAATAAAAAGCCTGGTTGATCCTCTTGACGATAGATCACCACTGTACTGCCAATAACCAATGGCGTATAAATGGATGTCACGGTTAAATCAAATGCAATGGATGAATACAAGGCAAAATGATCATCTGATGAATCAGTATAGTGTGTTTTGGCAGACATGATATAGTTCACTAAGCTTCGGTGCTCAATCATGACTCCCTTTGGATGGCCTGTAGAGCCAGACGTATAAATCATATATGCGACGTCTTCAGCATCCCCAATGAATGGATGTACCGCATCATACTGATCCAACTGATCCCACACGTTGTAGATATTGTACGTATCGCCATTAAAATGGTATGCAGATGCGTCATCTGTGAAAAACAGCTTTGCCTGGCTGTCATCCAAAATAAACTGAATACGTTCCTGCGGATACTCAGGATCAATCGGCACATAAGCACCTCCAGCCTTTAAAATCCCCAGCAGCAGCACTATAAGTTCTGGTGAATGATTCATACATACTGCAACAAAGTCATGCCTCTGTAAGCCATGTGTTTGTAGGAAATGCGCCATTCGATTGGTTTTTCTCTCAAGATCACTGTATGTCATGATACGATTTCCGTCCTGAAGCGCGATTCGATCAGGGGAAGTCTTTGACATGTCTGTGATCAATTCATGGATTTTTTGTTTCTGTGGAAATAGCACGCCTGTGTCGTTCCATTGATATAGCTCTCGATGTTCCTCGTCTTCTGTCATAAGAAGTACGTCTTTTATCAGCTGCTTTGGCTGGGCGAGTATGGTTTCGACAAAGAGAAGCATTCTTTCGTGTAGAAAGTCGATGTCTACATTGCTGTAATCTGAGATCTTGTAGTCATATTGAAGCTCGATTTGCCCTTTTTCATCCCATTCTTTCACAGCAACTTGTAAGCCATATGGCTGGAAGCCATTGTAAAGCTCTATGTATTCAACTTTGTATCCTTCCATCTCCTGCACCATATTTGTGCTGTAGGAGTTGATATAGATTTGAAAAAGCTGATCATATCCTGCTTTGGCAAGCTCTAAATCTTTGACAAGTGCATCATAGGGATAACGCTGATGAAGGAAGTAAGCCTTATAGCTTTTTTGAACGTCTGTCAGACTTTCTAACAAAGAGAGATGAGGATCAATCTTCATTCGATATGGCATTGTACTGACGGTCATACCGGAAGTGGCTTTTTCCTTTTGTCCGGAACGATTGAGAACTGGCGTCCCAATAATAAAATCTTTTTGCTGGTATCTTTTATGTAAGTAAACGAAGAGTCCTAAAGTAAATAAAGAATTGATTGAACAATGATGGGCATCTATAAATTCATAGATTCGTTCTGAGAGTTGTCGATCAAGGTAATGGCTGTGCCGATGGCCTTTGATTTGGTCAGTTCCCTGTACCAAATAACTATCAGACACATCAGATAATGCTTCTTTCCAAAATTTCTGATCTTTTTTAAATCTTGGGGAGTTCATATATTTTGATTCTTTATCAATAAATACAGAATGATTGTCTGCTTCTTGTTCGATAGAGGAGCTTTGGGTAAGAGCAGTGTAAAGCTGGCTAATTTTATCGATGATTACTTTCATCGACCATCCATCTGCTACTGTATGATGGCATTTGATGAAATAACCGGATTGTTGTTCACCGATTTTTAGTACAGCAAATTCGGCGAGAGAGGTTTCTGTTAATTGAAATGGTGTTTTGAAGGCTTTTTCGGCCCATTCTAGCATGTCTTCATGTGTGGAAAACTCATAGGTAGGAATAGGGTTATCGGCGTTTGGATCAACGTATTGAAGCGTCTCACCATCTTTCTCTACTAGCTTGAGACGAAGAGATTCAGTCATCATGATACAAGATGCAATGGCCTGCTTCAGTTTATCGAGCTGCAACGGCCCATTGACGAAAATGATACCGCCAATATGATTGATCGGTGTTTCTGGATAAAATGTTTCCATGTTCATCACGCGCCGCTGCGGATGTGTTAATGGCCAATATACTAAACTACTAGTCAATTACGCCACCTCTACTTTTCATATAGTTAACATTTCTACGAACATATTAAATCATATAACAGTATTTTTGTAAATAATTGAGATAAAATGTCTAAATTTGTTCATTTTTTAATCTAGACGCTAGGAAAGCCGACACAGTAAACAAGGCAACGTTTATAAAAAAGACGACTCTTGCCCCAAAGAGATCGGTCATGGTGCTCATAACGAGGATGGACATTCCGTATATAAAAGTTGATAGTGTATGTTGAGCTGATAGTATTTTAGGCAATTCAATTTCACTCAATGTATCTTGTACATAGGTACGAATGGAAATGCTGCGAAGCTGAAAAGCTGGCCCTAATAAAAAAACAAACAACAAACTCATCCATGCTGAATGATTCAATCCTAAACAAAGGGTTAGCACAGCTACGATCACCGAACTGTAAAAAATGTGATCAAACAAACGCTGTTCCACATGCTTTGCGAACCGCAGTACGAGCAGGCCGCCTAGAATGGTTCCGCCAAAATAGCTTGCGTTAATAAAGCCCCACCATGTTTCAGGCTGGTGTAAGACTTCAGTGACATACACAAGGATAATGGCACCAGTCCAAATACTTCTACCACTCATGGATAGCATTTCTAAAATCGTTAATGTTCGAATAGTTGGCTTTTCATACATGAGCTTCCACCCTGAAAAGACCCTTGTACCAAATGATTCAGACTGTTGCTCTTGTTTAGCTACAGCCCCAGTATCAATGATAAAGAGCATAGATATGAGCGACAAACTATATAAAACAAGTGTCGTCAATAGGAGAAACTGCGGTCCAAGAATGCCAATAAACAGCCCTCCTAAAAGCCAGCCTAATAAAAGGACAATTTGATCAGAAGTTAAGATATAGCTATTGGCTTTTAGTAAAAAGTTCTTTTCTACTAGACGTGGGATCATCGAATTTCGAACGGGAATGGTTCCTCCATCTATCAAAGAAAGGAAAAATACAATGATAAAAAAGAGAGGAATAGTAAAAGTTGATAGTTGTAGAATATAAATGAAAATTAAGCAACCGAAGAAAGCAATTTGACACATTTGCAAATAGATAATGAGTCTTTTCAGCTTAAATTGATACATAAAGAAAGGAATGAGTACCGCTCCAAGTGCTTGTCCAACAAACTGCGAGACAGCCACCATTGAAGCAATCAGTGTAGAATTTGTTAATTGATATGTCAGGATGGTCAGAACGAGGACATATAGCGAATCCCCAAAATTAGCTAGGGATTGTCCCCCTAATAAAAAGTAAAATGATTTATTTTTCATATTGATCTCCATTTTCTCTTCATTATAACCCATAATAATACATTATTTTCTACACTTCTACTTTTTATAACAATATATTCATAATTTGATACATTTTTCCTAATTTAAAAAACCGCCAAAAGGCGGTTTTTATTTAGTCATATATATGGACGGTTGGTTCTTTGTCTTCAGCATTTTTCGTGATCAGGGCTTCTTGTTGATCAGAAGATGTAATGTTAATTTCGATATTGGTACTCTTATAGTAATCCATGACTTCACCTGTTAAATATTGCGTGAAGGCTACAACTTCCGTTTTTCCGTAGAACTGCATTGGAATTTCGACTTTCATTTTTTGCAGGTTGCCGTTTTTGTAAAAGCCTTTTCCTACGACTCCGGTGTAATTCGGGAAGTAGTCTTCGACTTTTGTTTTGAAGCGGTCAAAACGCTCGGAATCATCTTTGTAATTGCCTTTCGCATTATCTGAAGGGAAGAAGACATTCTCCTCTTTGATCGTATCCCAATTGCCGATATCAGCTGAGCCTGCTTTCACATCCGTTTTTGCGATAAAGTTTCCTGGAACGATAGATGATTTTGGTGCTTGCTTATAAAGTGCAATCATGACAGGCACTTTTTGCAGTCCATCCATTTGACGAATTCGCTTGATCACTTGTTCAGCGATTTTTTCACCTTCTGCCAAAAGTTTCTTTGAACTTTTCGATGAATCGATGGTCACCTCTTGCTGCGGGTCACCGATATTTTCACGGTAATAATAAACAGAGTTCAGCGCAAGTCCAATCACAACTCCGCCAAGCTGTAAGCTGTTTTTATCTTTCCGAATTAAGTAATTATGCTCTAGCATCGAAGCTAAGTAAATTGGACTATTTTCATTTTTAGACTTTGTTGAACCTGAGCTTGGAAGAGCAGGGTTTAAGCCGAGATTCTTAAAGTCTTTATCTTCTTTTTCTGCCTTTTTCAGATCACTGCCTGTTTTTTTGCGCGCCAGCCAGTTGAGAACTGTGTCCTCATCTAAATGCTGTCCTTCTTGGAAAAGATAGTCGTTTGTATTAAATGACTCTGTTGCAAGGCGCATGAGTCCTGTTTCAAATTCATCGATGTCCAGGCGTGTGTTGAGACGCTCTGCTGTTAATCCTCTCGCAGCCCCTTGTTTAAACGGCAGCACCATTTTGTAATAGGAGTCAGAGATATTGTACATCGGGATGATGGCTGTTTCCTTCGTTTCATCCGTTTTTTGTGTGACCTCTTCTTCTTCCTTTCCCCCAAAAGGTGCACACGCTGACAATACCAGTGTGAGCATTGTCAGCAGCAATAACAACTTTTTCAATAGAAAACACTCCTCTTATTTCTTTAGCTCCTCGAGCATTTTAGCTTCGTCCCAAATTTCAATATTGAGTTCTTCTGCCTTTGTCAGCTTACTTCCCGCTGCTTCTCCGGCAATGACTAAATCTGTTTTTTTACTCACACTACCTGCCAGCTTGCCGCCTAATGCTTCGATCGCTGCTTTTGCATCGTTTCGAGCCATTTCTTCTAATTTCCCTGTCAGCACAATGGTTTTGCCTGCAAAATAGGAATCACTTTCTTCTGCCTTCACCGGCTTTGGCCCTGTGTAGGTCATATTGACCCCAAGCTCTTTTAGTTCATTTAGCAGGTTGAGTATTTCTTCTTTCTCAAAGTACGTGACGACGGCATCAGCCATTTTTTCACCGATTTCATCGACTTCGAGTAATTGTTCTTTCGTCGCTTGCTTTAATTGATCGATGTCGCCGAAATGCATCGCCAAGGTCTTTGCCGCTTTAGAGCCAATAAATCGTATACCGAGTCCAAATAGTAAACGCTCTAGAGAGTTTTCTTTCGATTGCTCAATCGAACGCAGTAAATTGTCGACAGATTTTTCGCCCATTCGCTCAAGCTGAATGAGCTCTTCTTTCGTTAATCGGTAAAGATCGGACACACGAGAGACAAGCTGTTCTTGGAAAAGCTGTGTAATGACCCGCTCGCCAAGCCCATCAATGTTCATTGCATTACGGGAAACAAAATGAATGAGTCCCTCACGTATTTGGGCAGGGCATTCTGGATTGATGCAACGCAAAGCCACTTCGCCTTCAATTCTCACCAGCTCACTATGACACTCCGGGCATTCAGTCGGCATGTGAAACGGCTTTTCTTCTCCTGTACGCTGATCGATCAGTACGCCTGCGACTTCTGGAATAATATCGCCCGCTTTTTTCACAATCACTTGATCAAAAAGGCGAATATCCTTTTCTTTGATCAAATCTTCATTATGAAGGGAAGCACGCTGCACTGTCGTCCCTGCTACTTTGACAGGCTCAAGAATCGCTGTTGGTGTGATGACACCTGTACGCCCGACACTTAGTTCAATATCAAGCAGCTTTGTCACGACCTCTTCAGCTGGAAACTTGTACGCAACAGCCCAGCGGGGACTTTTGGCTGTAAAGCCGAGCTCTTCCTGCTGAGCTAATGAATCGACTTTGATGACAATTCCATCGATTTCATATGAAAAATCGGCACGCTTCGTTTTTAGTGTTTCAATGAGGTCAATCACTTCTTCAATCGTTTGGCACATCCGTCTTTCTTTGTTCGTTTTAAAGCCAAGTTCGTCGAGAAGGTCAAGCCCTTCGCTTTGCGATTCAACACCGATTTCATCAAGCTCCGCTATACTGTAGACGAAGATATCAAGGTTTCGTTTCGCCGCAATTTTCGTGTCAAGCTGACGAAGCGAGCCTGCCGCCGCATTACGCGGGTTCGCAAACGGCTCTTCTTCGTTTTGTATTCTTTTTTCATTTAATGCTTCAAAAGAAGGTTTTGGCATAAATGCCTCGCCTCTCACTTCAATCGACAGAGGACGTTTGATTTTGAGCGGGATGGAACGAATGGTTTTGAGGTTTTCAGTAATATCCTCACCCGTAGTCCCATCTCCACGTGTGGCACCTCGGACAAACACGCCATTTTCATAACGGAGAGAAACAGCGAGTCCGTCAATTTTCAGCTCGACATTGTATGCGATATCGTCACCGACTGCTTGACGAACCCGGCGGTCAAAATCAAGAAGGTCCTGTTCATTAAACGCATTCCCGAGGCTGAGCATCGGTGTGCCGTGGCGCACTTTTTGGAAGGCGTCTAACACAGCGCCTCCTACTCTTTGTGAGGGGGAGTCCGCTGCTTTTAAATCAGGGTGCTCTTCCTCTAAAGAGATCAGCTCACGCATCCGCGCATCATATTCAGCGTCAGGAACACTTGGACGATCAAGTGTATGATATTCGTAGTTGTATTGATTCAAAATCTGGTGCAGTTCCTCGATCCGGCGTTTCGCTGCTTCTTTATCCATCTGCTTCTTCCTTTCAATTCATCCGTTTTATAAGTCCTATCGGTTTATTGCTTCTCAATTGGCGCAAATGCTGCGAGAAGACGCTTAATGCCTGTAGGGCTTGGGAAGGCAATATCAAGCTCTGTGCTGTCTCCGCTGCCTTTTACACTCACAACCGTTCCAACGCCCCATTTTTTATGAGCCGCTTTATCACCCACAGCCCAGCCAATACTTCCGCCGCCTGTGTTTTGAATGGTTTGAGTTTGCGGACGTGAGACAGGTCCCCGTCTTTGCGGTCTTTCTCTTGTTTGGCCAAACGGTGTTTTCGTTTCTTTCTTCTCATTTAGGTTGTCCAATAAATCAGCTGGTATTTCTCGAATGAATCTTGATTCAAGGTTCATGTTTGTCCGGCCGAAGAGTGTTCTCATCTTGGCACTTGATAAATAAAGCTCTTCTTCAGCGCGTGTGATGCCTACATAGGCAAGACGGCGCTCCTCTTCCATCTCTGCATCTTCCATTAATGAACGGCTGTGCGGGAAGACACCTTCCTCCATGCCCATTAAGAAAACAACAGGAAACTCTAGACCTTTTGCGGCGTGAAGAGTCATTAAGATGACGGCATCCTGATCTTCTTCCTCATTCTCATCCAGCTTATCAATGTCTGCGACGAGGGCGAGATCTGTCAGGAAGGTCACGAGAGATTTATCTTCATTTTGTTCTTCAAAGTTCTTAGTCACGGAGAGAAACTCGTCAATATTTTCTAAACGGCTTTGTGCCTCAATCGTTTTTTCGACCTTCAGTGCTTCACGATAGCCTGTTTTCTCTAGGATTTCTTCTGTTAATTCTGTGACAGATAAATAATCCTGCATATTTGTCATTTGATCAATGAGCTGTTTGAACTCATCAAGCGCATTGGCTGCCCTTGCACTGAGTCCAATGAAATCCACCTGACCAAGCGCTTCAAACATAGACAGGTCATTCATCTCTGCATAAGCAGCAATTTTATCAACAGATGTTGCACCGATTCCGCGCTTTGGTACATTGACAATTCGTGCAAAACTAATATCGTCATTTGGGTTTGCTACTAAGCGTAAGTACGCCAAAATGTCCTTGATCTCTTTCCTGTCATAGAACTTTGTACCGCCGACAATGTTGTATTGAATGTTTGACTTCAATAATGTTTCCTCTATGACACGAGACTGGGCATTGGTCCGATAAAGGATCGCAAAATCGGATAATTTACGTTTACCGCTCTGATAAAGTTGATGAATCTTTCCAGCGACAAATTGTCCTTCACCGAATTCATTATCTGCACGGTAATAGGCAATCTTCGCTCCTTCATCATTTTCCGTCCAAAGATTTTTTGGCTTACGGTTTGCATTGTTTTGGATGACCGTATTTGCGGCATTCAAAATGCGTTTCGTCGATCTGTAATTTTGCTCAAGCAGAATCACTTCACTGGACGGATAATCTTTTTCAAAGGAGAGAATGTTTGTAATATCCGCTCCGCGCCAACGGTAAATGGACTGATCCGAGTCACCGACAACACATATATTTTGAAAGCGCTGAGCAAGCAGTTTCACAAGCATGTACTGCGCTCTGTTCGTATCCTGATACTCATCGACATGAATGTATTGGAATTTCCGCTGATAGTGTTCTAATACTTCAGGGATCCGCTCAAACAGACGAATCGTCATCATAATGAGATCATCAAAATCGAGTGATTGGTTTTTGAGTAACCGTTTTTGATAATCTGTGTAGACGTCACTGACCACTTGATCATAGAAATCACCGGCTGTTTTGGCATATTCCTCTGCGTCAATGAGTTCGTTTTTTGCACTGCTGATTGATCCTAAAATGCTGCGTGGATCGAACTTTTTAGGATCGATATTTCGTTCTTTTAATATGTTTTTAATCACTGAAAGCTGATCAGATGTGTCTAATATAGAGAAGTTGCGATTCACACCAATACGGTCAATATCTCGTCGTAAAATGCGCACACACATGCTGTGGAACGTAGAGATCCAAATGTCATCCGCACCAGGCCCTAAAATGGCTTGGACACGCTCACGCATTTCACGTGCTGCCTTATTTGTAAACGTAATCGCTAAAATGTTCCACGGAGCCACATGCTTTTCTGCCATTAAGTAGGCGATTCGGTGTGTGAGCACCCGCGTTTTTCCGCTTCCTGCTCCTGCCATCAAGAGTAGCGGACCGTCTGTTGCTTTGACCGCTTCTTTTTGCGCGTCATTCAGCCCTTCTAATAGATGATTCGATATTTTATTCATTCCATTCACCGCCAATTCGAACTTATGTTCTATTTTAACCCGTTTCGTCTTGTTTGACTATGATGACTTTTTGACTGCGCCCACTGTCTTTAATGCTTCTTTGAAATTGTCATAAATGACGTTTCCTACAACAACCACGTCTGCATGCTGCGCAAAGTCTGCTGCCTGCTTTGCGTTTTCAATGCCCCCGCCATAAAAAAGAACCGTTTCAGAAAGCACTGCTTTCGTTTCTTTCACAAGCTCTATATCTCCAAGCGTTCCGCTGTATTCTAGATAAAAAATGGGTAGCTTCATCAAATGCTCTGCCACTCTTGCATATGCCCTTACGTCATCGATATCCAGCGCTGTATTTGCCTCTGTGAGCTTGGCCGCTTTACACTCTTCATTTAAAATCACATAGCCTTCAGGCACAATCTCTTCCATTGACATCAAATCACCGAATTCCTTCATCGCGTCCTTGTGAAGCCCAACAATCCAGTCAGGATGAGAGCTGTTTAAGACGGTCGGGATGAAATACAGATCGAAGCCCGGCACAATCATCTCATGTGTTGAGATTTCGAGCACACAAGGCACAAGAAACCGGCGGACCTTTGACATCAATTGGAGCACATTGTCCTCTGTCACATTGTCACTGCCGCCAATCAATATGGCATCAGTACCAGATTCACAAATCGCCTCCAGCTGTTCATCGGATATTTCTTTATTTGGATCGAGTTTAAAGACATGCTTCCACTCGGTAACATCATACATGAAAAACGTTCCTCCATTCGTTTCATTCCATTTAAATATTATAACAAAATCAGTGACCGCAAAAAATGGGTAACCTCCTTCACCTAAAAGTTTCATTCTTTTGAAAATGAACGATTTTAACTCTAGATGAGGCTAATGGAGACTATGTGAAAAGATTCACTTCAAGAGGAGCTGAGGGAGATCAATATATTGATACTGAACTGAAATGCGAGCTGCTTCGTCTCATCACATGATATTATACAATAAAGGAACATTTTACTATCTAATAAGCAGGTGAATGATTTGAAAAGAAACATCACATATGATCAAACGATCGACATCGGATACATTGATCTCATCCCGCCTGGAATCGGGACAATCAAAGAAACCATTGAATTAGACGTGAATGAATGTGTGAACGCAGATATCGACAAACAGGGACGAGTGGCTGGACTGGAGTTATTTGCAGAAGAAGCCGAGGTTTTGAAGCATGCACCCGTTTATGAGGACGAGCTTTCGTTGCGTTTTACGGATCAGGAAGTTCTCTCAACCTATCATTTGTCAGGCATTGAATTTCAATTCTCGACGCTTGATCACAATGGGCTGATCGGTTTTACCATTGTCGAACCGCTTCGATATAACGTCAAAAGAAAGACAAGAAAAAACCGTTTTGAATGGTCAAAACGGTTTTTTTAAACTATTGTCTTACTTCATTGAAATAATGGACGGATGTCATAGCCCCTTCATCGACCATCTTGTTGTCTTGAATATCTAATGGATCAGGGTGTCCGGCCTTTTCAGGAATCTTTTCATCTGAGCGGAACATGCTTGCCCATTTTTTGAGATGCTGTTTATTTTTTACTGCTAATAACACTGCACCACCAACCCCTAATCCTGCAAGTACATACGCATTTGGACGCTTATTCATGTATGTTCCCTCCCCTTATGATCTTATTTGTAAGTTACCCCGCCTTTTCATTTCTAAACGTCACAATATGTTGAAGTGGTTTCTCTTTCAATGAAAAGTGGAATAACAACAGCAATGAAAGAGAAAAGAGGGGATCTTCGTGACAACCACTTTAATTGTCATTGCCGCACTGTTTGTTATTTGTTTGATCACGCCAATTATTTTATTGATCTGGATTTGGATGAGAGATGAAAAACAGGAAGAGCACTCTGTCCTGCGAAATTATCCGGTCATTGGAAAGCTCCGGTTTATTTTTGAAAAAATAGGCCCTGAGCTTCGCCAATATCTGTTTCTAAATGATCGAGAGGAGCTTCCTTTCTCAAGAAGAGAATACGAGCAAGCTGTCATGTCTGGAAAGTACAAAAGCCGGACGATGGGCTTTGGATCAAAACGTGATTTTGACAAGCCTGGTTATTATATCCGTAATGTCCTGTTTCCGAAGCAGCGAGATGAATTACGCATCGATCAATCTGAAAAAATCCAAACAAAAGTGTATCAGATTGATCAAGACAATTTACTGCGAAGAAGTGAACATACCAAAGGGGTCGAAGCAAAACCTTACTATCTCCATCAAGATGATGTACAAGTGATTGGCGAACACACATGTCACAAGCCTTTCCGTGTAAAAGGGTTGATTGGTCAATCTGCCATGAGCTATGGCTCTTTAGGCGACAGAGCGATCACAGCTCTATCCTCTGGATTAAAAATGGCCGGCGGTACGTGGATGAACACAGGTGAAGGCGGGCTTTCCCCATATCACCTCAAAGGCGGAGCCGATATTATTTGCCAGATTGGTCCCGGTCTATTTGGTGTCAGAACCGAAGATGGCGCTTTTTCCTTTGAAGAATTTAAGAAAAAAAGCGAGCACGAGGAAGTCAAAGCCTTTGAGCTGAAGCTGGCACAAGGAGCAAAAACACGCGGCGGCCATATTGACGGGGAAAAGGTCACTGAAGAAATTGCAAATATCCGTAAATTGCCGCCTCACCAATCCATTGACAGTCCAAACCGATTTGAGATGTTCCACTCCATTCCTGATATGTTTGATTTCATTGAACAGCTGCGAAGTATAGGCGGAAAGCCTGTTGGCATCAAGCTTGTTGTCGGACATAAAGAAAACATTGAAGAGCTTGCAGCGTATATGAAAAAAAGCGGAAAGCATCCTGATTTCATTACAGTGGATGGCGGAGAAGGCGGCACTGGGGCATCCTTTCATGAATTGGCAGATTCCGCAGGACTGCCGATTTTCACGGCTCTCCCAATGGTTCATCAAATATTGAAAGAATACGGTGTCAGAGATCAGGTCAAACTCTTTGCTTCTGGCAAACTTCTCTCACCTGATAAAATTGCGATTGCCCTTTCCATGGGTGCTGATTTTGTAAATATCGCACGGGGACTCATGTTTTCAGTTGGATGCATTCGCGCCCAAGTGTGCCACACGAATAAATGCCCAGTCGGGGTCGCCACAACTGATCCAAAGCTGCAAAAGGGTTTATCGATTGAAGAAAAGAAATATCGAGTATGCAATTATATCCTGTCTCTTAGAGAAGGTTTGTTTAACTTATCCGCAGCCGCTGGAATTGAATCTCCCATTCATTTTAATGAACAACATATTATCTACAGACAAGAAAATGGCCAGACAAGTGAAGTGCCGATGTTCTCAGGGACACAGTCATCTGTCTAGTTTAAAAAAGGGTGCGTTTTCGCACCTTTTTTTCGTTGACATTTTGGCTCAATCACATATAAAGAACTTAGACAAATGACAGGAAATGGAGAGATGGAGGATGCGTGAGCTTATAGGCGAGCTAAAATAAAAAACAGGACCGCTTGATAGCCAGTCCTTGCTTGTCTTTTCAGCGCACTCCATAAAAAAACTGTAAACAACTCCATTCTTGTTGAAAAGGATTGTTTACAGTGAAAGCTGCTTATTTTGTTTCGTCATTTGCCTGCTGTTCTGCTACACGGTCAAGTGCCATTGTATAGGCATCATTTCCGTAGTTCAAGCAGCGTTTGACACGTGAGATGGTTGCAGTGCTCGCACCTGTTTCCGTCTCAATTTTATGATACGTGTTCCCCTCGCGAAGCATACGCGCTACTTCAAGACGCTGTGATAAAGATTGGATTTCATTGATGGTACACAAATCATCAAAGAATCGATAGCATTCTTCCAGGTCTTTAAGGGATAAGATGGAGTTGAATAACTGATCTAAGCTTTTGCCCCTTAATTTATCAATTTGCATCTTTATACATCTTCTCCTTTACTATTGGCACACCGCTTCGCACGACATTCTATGAAGAAAAGCGGTATCTTTCCTGACTAATTTTTTTCAACCTCAGCAATGAGCTTTGAACGAATCATGACAGGTTGGGTTCTACACTGGAAATGCCGTCATTTCTTTCGTAAGCCGAAGCTTCTTTATCGTATACAAATTCGACAAGTTCTGTCATTTTCCTTGTTCGACAATCTGACAAACTTGTTTGCTTCCAATATCAAGATCACTTCTGCTTGATTAGGTCTGCCCTAAAATACAGGTTGTGCGGAAAGCTCGGCGAGACCTCAAATATGCGCCCCGCCTCGCTCAATTATTCAAAATATGTTGGTCGGCCAGCGTAACCGGCAAATTCATTTTTCAATTAGGGCATTTCACTCGTCATGTCAAAGCCCTCTGCTTCAACGCAGCGAAGAGATCCATTGCTCACTTCTGCCCTATAACAGCTGTCAGAAATGTGGCAAAGATGATACAGTTCCACTCTGTTATATTTTAACGCATTATAGACGGAAAGAGTACAGTTTTTTTCATGACATCAAATATTCCTCTTGGTGTCACTCGAATATACGGCAAATGGGTACTTTGGAAAAAGACAAGTGTATCAATTGGGCAATCAAATGGATAGCCTCGCTCAATGAGCAGCTCGCGTAATGTTTGTATCTGCTGAAGAACAGTCTCAAACGGTTCAGCCGATGCACAGCCTGATAATTGCAGCGGGATTTCGTGCAAAATTTTCCCGTTCTCTGTGAGGACGATCCCCCCGCCGATTTCTTTCATTCGCTTATGTGCCAGCATCATATCCTCTTTATTTTTCCCAATCACTAAAATGTCACCCGTGAGCGAAAATGAACTGACAAAGCCCTGCACTCTGTTTGCAAAGCCTTTGAGCATCGTATTCACACGCCACTCGCCTTTTCGATCAATCAGGCTAAAGAAACTTTGATCATGGTCACAGGACAGCTGGTTCACGGAGTTATCAATCTCCACTGTATAAGGCTCCATGATGACAGCATTTCTCATTTTGACACCTAGTGGCATGGAAAATTGCAAATCACTCGTCGTCAGATCATAGCCTAAATCTAATGGAACAAGCCCGCCATTTTCCCATTTAGTTTCTTGAAATTGATGCTGGTTCTCGCCATCTAATTTGAGAATAACCCCTTTAGATATCACCGTTTCAGGATTTGGGTTCATTGGATCATCTAAAATATTCAAAGAAGCCAGCCGGCCGGGACCGACAACGCCTAATAGGTCATCAATTTGATAGTATTTCGCAATGTTAAAGGTCGCCATATTGTACGCATCGATGATAGGCACGCCTTCTTCAAGGGCAATTGAAATCAAACGATTAATCATACCTTGCTCATAAAAATGAGGCGCAGCTCCGTCTGTTGTATAGAAAAAGTGATCATAGTGCCTAAAATCACGCTCGTGCAGTTCTCTTAAAATGTTTACTAAATCTGGGCGGATGGAAGAATGACGAAGTGAGACATGATAGCCAAGGGTCAAGCGTTTTAGCACATCGTCCGCATTCATCGCTTCATGATCGCTGTCCGCACCAAACAGCTTCATTTTTGTTAGCGTTTTCTCGGAAGCTCCGGGGAAATGCCCTTCAATTCGTTTCCTCTGCTTCTTCGTTTCTTGCATGCAATATAAAATGAGATCATCACCGTCCATCAATCTTGGCCAGCTTGTTAATTCGCCGCCTTGAAGGACATCAGGATGATCAATCCATTCCTTCCGGTAGTTGATAGGAAGCATCTCATCTTCATATCTGACTTCAGTTTGAAGATCATATCTAGACCACCAGAAATACTGAAATGGCTGCTGTTTTAATTCACACAGAGTGGAAAGCGCTTTCTTTTCATTGCTCTGCAAAAGAAGAAATAAGTTATCGCTGACCATCGTTGTTGTGCCAAATTGAGACACATATTCTGCAAGTGATTGGGGATTATAAATATGGAACGGATGCGCGTGAGGCTCTATAAACCCAGGCACAATGTGTTTCCCTTCACAATCAATCACACGTTTAGCTGATTTATTTTGAGGAAGCTCTGCTCCGACATAAACAATTCGATCATCATGTATCCAAATATTTGCCTTCACCCATTGTTTCAAAAATGGGTTTAGCACGAGTCCATTCGTTAAAAGGAGTGTTGGAACTATTTTTGAGTCGACTACATCGATTTGTGTGCGGATGTCATTGTTTCTCCAATTAAAAGTACGTTCGGACATTCACATACTCTCCTTCATTTGTATTAGCCCTATCGTAACATAACGAACCACGTTACGCATTAATGAAACGTTACAATTTCTTGAAATCACACTTAAAATATTTAAAAAAGGAGATTCACCTTCAATGAAACCTAATCTCGGCTTAATGGAAGCGCTTATTCGAATTGCCTGCGGAATGACAATATGTACTGTGGCTGGTTCTTTATATGCTAGAAAACCATGGAGTAAAATGCTGCTTTTCAGCATCATGTGCGGCGGGATGAAGCTGGCATCTGGCATTCTTCGTTTTTGTCCAGTGACGTATATGTGTGAGCAGCAGGACACACATAAAGAGAAGGCTGAGTGAGACAGCCTTCTTTTTTTGCAATTATTTTCCGCCTCTTTCATCACTCCGCTGCTTCACACCATTCCACCATCGTACCTACGATAATTTCTGCTGCTTCAATCACATGCTCAATGTCGATGGATTCATTCGGAAAATGGGCAAGCTCTGTTGTTCCAGGTCCGAATACGATGATCGGGATACCTGCCGCCTGTGAGAGTAATCCGCCGTCTGTTCCCCAAGGAGCGGCTTCGATCTTTGGCGGCTCCTTCTTGACCGCTTCATATTGTTCCTTCAATAGACCTAAAAGTGGATGATTCGCATCGATTGAGCCTGGAAGCCACCTTGCACCAAACCATTCGACCTCGACAGGGTGATCTTTGAACCATTCATCCTTTTCCCCGAGTGCCGTCATCCAATTTTCTAATTCCTTCTCTGCCTGCTCAACCGTCTCACCTGGCATCACACCAAGTCTGCCCTCCATTGTGACTAGATCCGCTACAGAGGACGGCCAATCACCACCTTGAATTTTCCCCATGTTGATGGGGATCGGAATCGGGATATGCTGAAATAATGGCTCGGTGATGCGTTGATTTCGTTCTTCTTCAAGTGCGGCTACATGCGAAAGAACGATCATACTCTTTTCAATAGCGGAAACACCGTGATATCTTGTTCCGCCATGAGCTGCCCTTCCTTTAATATGAAGTCTGAACCATTTAGATCCCTGCTGAATCGGAAAGATTTTCATATGACTTGGCTCTGGAATGATGGCCGCATCTGCTGTATACCCTCTCAGTATGGCTGCAAGGGTGCCTGCGCCGCCGCTCTCTTCTTCGACAACACTATGAAACACGACATCTCCTTTCAGCGGAATCTGAAGCGCATGCAATGCCTCTAGTGCAAAGAGTAAAGAAACGTTTCCGCCTTTCATATCTGTTGCCCCGCGTCCATAAAGTCTCCCATTTATGATATGCCCGCTGTAGGGCGGATATGTCCATTGTTTCGTATCTCCTGCTGGAACAACATCCACGTGCCCATTTAATAAAATAGACTTGCCGCCCCCTTTCCCCTTCAATCGTCCGGCGACATTGGGACTTCCTTTAAAGGAACGCCTCGGGGAATAGAAATACGGATGTTCCAGCAGGTCTTCTCCGCCAATGTCCCAAACATCTATATCAAAACCAATAGCGGACAGCTTATTTGCTACGATTTGCTGCACGACTTGTTCATTCCCTTGAGTGCTTTCACATTGCACCATTTGCTGAAGAAGCGCAATCGCTTCATCTTGGTGCTCTCTCATCCAGCTTCTGATACGTGTAATTGGCTGCAAGTCAGTCATCCTTTCTACACAACAGATTTGACATCAGACGCTAAAATTAATGGGGCCTCGGTCGCCCTTATGACATCTTCCGGCTGAAACGGCGGCATGACTTCACGTAAAATCAGCAGCTGTGATTTGACCTCAATGACTGCCATATCCGTAATAATCAGATCCACACATGACTTAGCGGTTAAGGGCAGCGTGCAGGCTGATTTCACCTTTGATTCACCGTGTTTATCAAGGTGGCTCATCACCACCACAACCTTTTTCGCCTTTTGCGCAAGCTCAATCGCTCCGCCCATCCCGGGTACTCGTTTCCCCGGCACAATCCAATTCGCAAGATCACCCTGACTGCTGACTTCAAGTGCACCTAAAATGGTCATATCCAGCATGCCCTTTCGAATGATACCAAAAGCAGTCGTGCTGTCCATGTATGAACCGCCTTTTGCTAACGTAATGGGGAAACCGCCGGCATTGCACAAATTCGGATCTTCTTCTCCTTGTGCTGGTGAGGCGCCTGCTCCCATAATGCCGTTTTCTGCATGAAGCCACACGCTGTAATGCGCTGGGATATATTCAGCCGCAAGTGTCGGGATGCCGATCCCTAAATTAACAATCATGCCATCTTCAATTTCCTGCGCCGCACGTTTGGCTATGCGGTGTCTTAAATCGATGTCTCCCATGCCCATGTCCAGTTCACTCCTTTTGATTGCACGATCTGGTTCACAAATACGCCTGGTGTCACGATTTCCTCTGGATGAAGACTGCCCACAGGCACAATCTCTTCTACTTCTGCAATCGTCCAGTCTCCTGCCATCGCCACAATCGGGTTTGTATTCCGTGCACTTTTATCAAAAATCAGATTTCCTGCTTCGTCTGCTTTGAGGGCATTTACAATGGCAATATCCGCTGTCAGCGCAGGCTCAAGGATATATGTTTTTCCGTTTAACGGCACGAGCTGCTTTTCATCGAGATTGAGGCTATCCATGCCGACATCTGTCACAATGCCTGCCAAGCCCATCCCGCCTGCTCGTATTTTTTCTGCTAGAATGCCCTGCGGGTAAAAATGCACGTCTAGTGTACCTGCCTGCATTTTCTGTCCGGCTATTGGATTTGAGCCAATATGAGAGGCAATGATCTTCTTGACTCTTCCTTCTGTGATCAGCCTGCCAACACCTATTTGCGGGAAGCCTGCATCGTTTCCGATCAATGTCAGATCTTTGATATTGGCTTCTAGGATGGCGTCAATCAATGATGGAGGGGACCCTACACCGCCAAATCCGCCAAACATGATGGTCATGCCGTCCCTAAAATGCGTGATCACTTCATCTAAATTCGCTGTTTTGTTCATCATCTTTCCTCCCTACATCGCAGATGGGAAAAACCCTCGATTGATGACTTCTTGTTCGACCTGCGTGATTGTCTGCTCAAATAATTGAATGAGTTCATCCATCTCCTGCTGCGTGATGGAAAGCGGCGGTGCAATCATGACCGCCGCACCTCCCACTCCATCCTCTCCAGCGCTTGCTGGGTAAACAAGCAAGCCATTTTGCTTGGCTGTCTCAACGACTAAATGCGTCATTTGAGCATGGGCAGGAAATGGTGTTTTCGATAAGCGGTCTGCGACAAACTCAATGCCAATGAGCAGTCCCTTTCCTCTCACATCTCCTATGATGAAATGGTTTGTTTGCAAATCCTTTAAAGCATTCATTAAATATCGGCCAGACAGATCCGCTCGGTCAGGAAGCTGATGTTTTTTCATATATCGAATGACAGCCAGTGAGACGGCTGCTGAAAGCGGGTTGCCGCTATAGGTGTGACCTGCCATCACAGAACCTGAACCGCTGAGAATCGGTGCGATGACATGATCTGCTGAGACGGCTGCCGCAATCGGTGAATAGCCGGCACTCATGCCTTTGCCGAGAACCATAATATCTGGGACGACGCCCCAATGTTCCATGGCAAACATTTTCCCAGTTCGTCCAAAGCCTGTCATGACTTCGTCTGCAATCATCAAAATATCGTTTTCCTCACAGACACGCTTCATCGCTTCAAAATACCCGTCTGGCGGTACAAGCGCCGCTCCCGCTGCTCCAACAATCGGCTCTGCAATAAAAGCGGCAATCTTCTCTTTTCCTATACGCTGAATGACGGTTTTAAATTCCTGGACATACCATTCAACCTGCTTGCCCTCTTCCTTTGGCAGCCATGAACGATAGCTGTATGGCGGAGACAGCACCGGGTGCTTTTCGAGCAATGGTTCAAAGCGCTCTCTCCTTGCAATATGTCCTGACATCGACAGCGCACCGAGTGTGATGCCGTGATAACTCATCCATCTTGAGATAATGTGATTTTTCTCAGCCTTCCCCTGCTCCTGCCAATGCTGAATAGCAATTTTCATGGCAGTCTCCGTTGCCTCTGATCCGCTTCCGACAAAAAAAGACCAGTTCAGGTTACCTGGACAAAGCGTACTCAATTCATAGGCAAGTTCTTCTGCTGGTTCATTTGTAAATTGTGATCTGTACGTAAAGGTCACCTTTTCCGCTTGCTCGGTCATGGCATCAATGATCTCCCGTATGCCATGTCCAATACTTGCCGTGACAGCCCCCGATGAGCCGTCTATATATTTTTTTCCGTCCCGATCATATAAATAAATTCCCTCTCCTTTCACAGCCACAGGATAATGCTGATTCAACATCGGTTTGATTAAATAATCCCGGATCTCCACTTTGCCATTCCTCCCTCTCTCGTCAGCAGCTGCATCTTTCTTTTTCATGAATCGCAAGAAAATTTTGTATACTTGTTATAAGATTAGCTTAATCAAGAGGGCAGTCATCCTCCATTCGCCACATGCCCGAATTTCACACGCATTTTTTATACATCGTGTATAAGAGTGTTCAAAAGGAGGTCATGAGTCTATGGCGATTCTCGTCAAAGATGCACTCTCGCTCGATATCATGAAGGGAACAAAGCTGCTTGCTGGAGAAAATGGACTGGATCGCCTCATTCAGTGGGTGACCATCGTGGAAATAATCGAAGACACTTCGAGGCTTTCCGAAGGGGAATTACTCGTCACAACCGGATTTGGACTTGCAGACAATCAAGAAAGACGCGTCCGCCTTGAAGAATTGATTCAATCTCAAAGGCTATCAGCCATCGCCATTTATAAAGGCGTCTACTTAACGGACATTCCAACATCACTCATTCAAGCGGCGAAAAATAGCAGCATCCCGCTCATTGAGATTCCGCCGCACATCAATTTCTCAGACATTACAAAAGCCGTCCTAGAACAAATCGTGAGCAGTCAACTCCATCAGCTTAAATATTCCTCAGCCATTCATCAAAGACTGACCCAATTAAATGTAAGTAATAAAAATGTGACGCAAATTACTGATGAACTGGCACATCTCACTGCGGCCAACATCGTCGTGCTTGATGTCTTTTTACATCAAACAGCGGCTCATCTCATAAAAGATGAAGTGACATACTCTCCTGCTTTTGGCTTTCTAACAGATCGTGAACCAATTGAAACCATGCCCCTTCTTAAGCAGGCAGAGGAGAAAGGGCGGCTCGTCTATGACACGTGCGGAGCGTTTGTCCTCGCCGCATGTCCGGTGATTGCGATGGGTGATATTTTTGGGTTTATTGTGGCTTTAAAGAAAAAGGATACGTGGCATCATCTCGACGCGATTGCCATCGAGCATGCCGGGGCAGTGTATGCGATTGAATGGCTGAAGCAAAAGGCCATTCAAGATACAGAAAACCAAATGCAGGGACATTTGTTAGATGATATTTTGCAGCAGCAATACACAGAAGAAAGCTATGTGGTCGAACAAGCAACAAAGCTGCAATATGATATGAGCGAGGAGCAGGTGGTTATCTACTTTCAATTCCATCATCAGCACACACAGCTCGATCACCAAATGATGCAGCGTCTCTCTCAGTTACTTACGTCGATCTTTGAACGCAGACATATTCCTTTTTTACTAAAGACAAGGCTCGATTCCATTTTTGTCCTGACACCAGCAGGAAAAAAAGCGTTTCAAGAAGCGGAGTGGTATCGCGCAGCAGAGGAGTGCCGGAGCACTTGGTCTTATTTTTTCCCCGTCCATCCGATTGTCATTGGCATCGGGAGAGCCTATGACCAGATCAGTCTCTTTGCAAAAAGCGCGAAGGAAGCGCAGTATGCAGCAAGGCTTCTTCCGCTTTTAAAAACAGACGAAAGCATCATTCATTATCAAAAGCTCGGCTTATATGGCATGCTTCTTGAAATGAATGAAGCCGGTATGAATTTGCATGACTTTTACGTGGAGCTGTTAAGTCCTTTGCTTTATACGAAAAAACAAGGGGCTGACCTGATCCATACACTCGAAGTGTATTTGGCACACAATGAAAATATTCAAAAATCTGCGGGAGAATTGTTTATTCACAGACATACATTAAGCTACCGGCTGAAACAGATTGAAACGAGAACAGGCTGCAGCCTCAAATCCACTGATGATCGGATGAAGCTGCAGCTCAGTATCATGGCGTACCGCCTATCTGGTCTACTTGATCAGATGAGAACCATTTCATGATTCATTCGGCGTTTTGACCCATAGATTCATATCTTCAATTTTGTCAAAAATATAGCAATTGTTTTGGAAGCGCCCGGTATACGTATAGCCGAGCTGATAAAACACTTGATTCATTCCATAGGACAGTGCACGTGCAAGAGAATAAAAGACATAGATATGCATCGACTGGAGTTCTTTTTCAAGTGCTAGAATCAAATGATGCATGAATCCTAGTTTTCTATATGATGGAAGGGTCGCACAATCTGTTAATTCCGCATGACCATACGACGCATTAACTTCAGCGGATGCCGCACTCACAATGTGTCCGTCATGTTCAACAACATAAAAGACAGTCCCTTCCGCCATTACCTTTTGAATATAATCTGGCTCGTTCATTGGCGTAGGATACGTTTCAAAGACCGTATCATAGAGCTTTGCCAGCTTGTGCACATCCTTCTTATCGGCTTTCCTCATCACATACTCATCCTGCCACGCGCCTTGGTCTTTTTTGATCTCCTTCGCTTGAATGGATGCGACGATCTCATCTTCCTCCAGCCAATACGAACTGTTCATTCGATCCTCAGTGAGAAAAAGCGACATGCCGTACGCATCACTTCCAAGGAAATAATGAGAAAACACGCCTTCAAGCCGAAAGCCTTTTTCTAAAAAAAGCGGCACATGCTCACGCCTTACTTTCACAATGACCTTAGAAGCCTTGCAGTCTGAGGCCTCCTGAAGAACTGATTGAATCACATCCCGCACCCTGCCACTATAGTCATCTAATCGGATTCGTTCATTAAATGGATCAATACAGATCAAGGCAGAAAAACGCTCGTTTGCAAGTTTCTTCAATTGCACCATACACTCATTCCTCTCTTATGAATCAGTTAATAATGAACTTCCAAATGGATGAGACAATCGCCATGCTCACCAATATAGACATGCTCATATACATCATGGCTGATCTCTTTTTGACTTTGTTTTGCTTTCTTGCTTCATTCATGATGAGATTTGAGAACACCACAAATACAATAAGTAATACGATTGCAAATAGAATAATTCCTTGAATGACCATACTGCCTCCTCATCAACTCGTAATCCCATACTACTTCTTCATATTCAATCGGCATCCCTTCTCATGAACAAAAAACACCTTTCCATCTCATCAGATAGAAAGGTGTTTTTTGATTAAACAGATTTCCCCGCAGCCTTCAGCGCACGGGCGCCAATGTCACGGCGATAAAATAGACCTGGCTGCATGATTTCTTCAACGGCTTCATACACTCTTGATCTTGCCGCTTCAAATGTGTCATCAAATGCAGTCACATTCGCTACACGGCCGCCATTTGTGACGAATTGATCGTTTTCTTTTTTTGTTCCTGCGTGGAAGGTCACGACATCAGAAACAGTTGTTTGCAAAGCACCGATCGGTGTGCCTTTTGCGTAGGCCTCTGGGTATCCTTCTGAAGCAAGAACCACACTGACAGCCGCAGTGTCTTTCCACTGTAAGTCCACATCTTTTCCATCTAGAATATCGAGGAATACTTGGACTAGATCTGATTCAAGACGAGGGAGTACCACCTGCGTTTCAGGGTCGCCAAAGCGTGCATTGAACTCAATGACCTTTGAGCCTTCTGGTGTCAGCATTAAGCCTGCATATAAAATGCCTGTAAACGGACGCTCTTCCTGCACCATTGCGCGAGCCGCCGGTTTGACGACATCTTCCACCGCTTTTTGGACGACTTCATCTGAAATTTGCGGAACTGGTGAATAAGCACCCATCCCGCCGGTATTCGGCCCTTTGTCATCTTCGAATGCCCGTTTGTGATCCTGCGCAATCACCATTGGGTACACCTTTTCTCCATTGACAAAGGCCATCAGTGAAAATTCTTCCCCTGTTAAAAACTCCTCGATAACGACAGATGCACTTGCATCGCCAAACTTTTCATCCTCTAAAAAGTCGTGCAGACAGTTGACCGCCTCTTCAAGTGTCATAGCGACTGTCACGCCTTTTCCTGCTGCGAGACCATCTGCTTTAATGACAATTGGGGCGCCCTTTTCTTCCACATATGCCTTCGCTTCTTCAAACGATGTGAAGGTGGCATAAGCGGCTGTCGGGATATCATAATTTTTCATTAAGTCTTTTGCAAATTCCTTTGAGCCCTCAATAACCGCAGCTTTTGCATTTGGTCCAAATACCTTTAGACCTGCCTCTTCAAATGCATCGACGACACCTGCAATTAAAGGAACCTCTGGACCGACAATCGTTAAGCCGATTTCATTATCTTTTGCAAAACGAATTAATGCCTCATGATCGCCTTCGTCGATCGGTACAAGCTTCACAGCGTCTGTCATTCCATCATTGCCGGGTGCGACAAATACTTGGCTGACAAGTTCACTTTGGTTTACTTTCCATGCGATGGTATGCTCTCTTCCACCTCTGCCGATAATTAATACGTTCACACTGTCATCCCCTTAATGTTTGAAATGTCTAACGCCAGTGAAGACCATGGCGATGCCGTATTCATCTGCTTTTTGAATCGATTCTTCATCACGAATAGATCCGCCTGGCTGTATGATCGCTGTCACGCCTGCCTTTGCAGCAGCTTCCACTGTATCGCCCATTGGGAAGAATGCATCAGAGCCTAGTGCGCTTCCTTTCGCTTTTTCACCTGCTTGTTCAATCGCAATGTTCGCTGAGCCCACACGGTTCATCTGACCAGCGCCGATACCTGCTGTCATTTGATCTTTTGCGAGGACAATGGCATTTGATTTCACATGCTTGACGACTTTCCATGCAAGCTTTAAGTCTTTCCATTCGTCTTCTGTTGGTTCTCTTTTTGTTGGAATAGAGATGGTTGCTTCCTCTAAGCCGTACGTATCAATATCCTGCACGAGCAGTCCGCCATGGACACTTGTTAGCTGCTTTTCTTTTTTCTCAAGATCCGCTTCTACATCTAGTGTTAATAGACGAAGATTCTTTTTAGCTGTTAACACGTCAAGTGCTTCTTGGCTAAACGATGGGGCGATGACAATTTCTAAGAAAATCGTATGCAGCACGTCAGCCGTTTGTTTGTCTACTTCACGGTTAAGCGCCACAATGCCGCCAAAAATAGAGGTTTCATCTGCTTTGAATGCACGATCAAAGGCTTCTGCAATCGTTTCTCCTGTACCAACGCCGCACGGGTTCATATGCTTCACAGCGACAGCCGCTGGCTCCGTAAATTCACGTACGATCTGAAGAGCAGCATCTGCATCTTTGATATTGTTGTAAGAAAGTTCTTTTCCGTGTAATTGCGTTGCAGTAGCTAAAGAGCCTTTGCTTGGAAGAGCATTTTCATAGAAAGTCGCCGCTTGGTGCGGGTTTTCTCCATAACGAAGAGATTGTTTTTTCTCAAACGTGACGGTGAACTGCTCTGGCTCTGTTTCGCCAACATAGTTCGTTAAATAATCCGCAATGAGGGCATCGTAAGCAGCTGTATGACGGAATACCTTCGCCGCAAGCTCGCGTTTTTTCTCTAGTGATACGCCGCCTTCTTTAATCTGCTGTACGACGGTATCATAATCACGAGGATCGACAATCACTGTGACGTCTTGGTGGTTTTTTGATGCCGCACGAAGCATTCCCGGTCCGCCAATATCAATGTTTTCAATCGCTTCTTCATACGTCACATCGTCTTTTGAGATCGTCTCTTTGAAAGGATAGAGATTCACGACAACAAGATCAATCGGCTGAATGCCGTGCTTTTCAATCTGTGCCATATGCTCATCGTTTTCTCTCACTGCCAAAAGTCCACCATGAATGTTCGGGTGAAGCGTTTTGAGTCGTCCGTCCATGATTTCAGGGAATCCAGTGACTTCAGAAATCCCAATGACATCAATGCCGTTCTCTTGAAGAAGCTTATGTGTACCTCCAGTTGAAATCACTTCAACGCCAAGTTCTGTTAATTCTTTCACAAAAGGTACAAGATTCGTTTTATCGGAAACACTGATTAATGCGCGTTTGATCGTCATGCCTTCGTCACCTCATTAAGATAATTCTAAAAGTGATTTGATCACTTTTGGATATAGTGTGTGTTCTAGTTCATGCATTCTTTTTTCAATCGATTCAAGCTCTTCACCTTGTTCAATATAAATCGCCGCTTGGTCAATAATCGGACCTGTATCCATACCTTCATCGACAAAATGGACGGTGATGCCTGCCACTTTGACACCTGCTTGATAGGCTTGTCCAATGGCATCAAGTCCTGGGAAGGCTGGCAGCAAGGATGGGTGGATATTCACAATTTTCCCTCTATACGCTTCAAGTAATGTCGGACCGATCAGTCTCATATATCCAGCAAGGAAAACCCATTCTACTTCATGAAGCCTGAGCTGTTCGATGATCGTTTGTTCAAAAGCGGCTTTATTCGGGAAAGCCTTCGGGGTAAAAGCAAAGGAGGGAATGCCCTCTTTCTCAGCTCGTTCCAGCACCTTTGCACCCGGTTTATCACAAATCACAATGGCGGCCTCTGCCTGCCACTCTTCTTCTTTTAACGTATCTATAATGGCTTGAAAGTTCGTCCCGCTTCCAGAGGCGAAGATCGCAAACTTCTTCATGAGAGGCTTCCACCGCCGAATGTGACACCTTCTCCTTTTTGAACACGTCCGATGAGAAATGCTTTCTCTCCATCTTGTTCAAGTTCACTGATCACATCTACAAGATCGTCTTCTTTTACAGCTAGGACAAAGCCAATGCCCATATTAAACACGTTGAACATCTCTTCTGACTTCAACAGTCCTTTTTCTTGAATGAAGGAGAAAATAGGCGGTACTGGCCATGAACCGTTATCAATTTCAACGCCAAGTCCTTCAGGCAGCATACGCGGTAAATTCTCGATAAAACCGCCGCCTGTCACATGTGCCATGCCATCAACTTTGCCGGCTTTTACTTGTTTGAGAACGGGCTTCACATAAATTTTTGTCGGTTCAAGAAGCTCTTCGCCAAGCGGTCTTGTAAAAGGTTCATACGTTTGATGCAGGTCAAGAGCAGCGTCTTCCAGCAAGACTTTACGAACGAGAGAGTAGCCATTGCTATGAATTCCGCTTGAGCTAAGTCCAATGAGCAAATGTCCCTCTTTGATGCTGTCTCCTGTCACGATTTCATCCTTTTCAACGACACCTACCGAAAAACCAGCAATATCATATTCTTCTTCTGTGTAAAGACCTGGCATCTCGGCTGTCTCACCGCCGACAAGTGCTGAACCAGACTGCTCACAGCCGTCAGCCACACCTTTGACAATGGATTCAATTTTTAGCGGATCTGCTTTTCCAACGGCTAAGTAATCTAAGAAAAAGAGCGGTTCTGCCCCTTGTGCAAGCACATCGTTGACACACATTGCCACGGCATCGACGCCGATCGTATCGTGTTTATCCATTAAAAAGGCAAGCTTTAATTTCGTTCCGACACCATCTGTTCCTGAAACAAGAACGGGCTTTTTGTATGGCAGCTCAGATAGATCAAACATACCGCCAAATCCACCTAGAGCGCCCATGACACCTGCTCGTTTTGTACGTTCTACGTGTGTTTTCATTCGTTTGACGGCTTCGTATCCTGCTTCGATGTCGACACCGGCGTTTTTATATGCTTCTGACATCCCATTCACTCCTTTTAGCTGCTGCTTTCCATGTATTTTCGGCAGAATGAAAGAGCAGCATATCAACTCATCTTTACTGCTGCTCCATTATTCAATTATTTTGTCAGGACTGTTTCCTTCACATGTGGAAGAACCGTATCTTCATAAATTTCAGTCGGGTATTTCCCAGTAAAGCATGCTAAACACTGACCGCGCTGCGGATCATCATACTTCCTGCCAATCCCGTCCATTAAACCGTCTACAGATAAAAATGCAATGGTGTCTGCACCGATTTCCTGTCTAATTTCTTCCACTGAATGAGAAGAAGCAATCAGCTCTTCGTGTGTGGACGTATCAATTCCATAAAAACATGGATGCGCGATTGGCGGTGAACTAATGCGTACATGGACTTCCGTCGCACCCGCTTCTCTGAGCATCGTGACAATTCTGCGGCTCGTTGTCCCGCGTACGATGGAATCATCCACCATGACAACACGCTTTCCTTCGACAACCCCGCGCACAGCAGACAGCTTCATACGTACGCCCTGCTCACGCAATGCTTGAGATGGCTGAATAAACGTCCGTCCGACATAACGATTTTTAATTAACCCAAGCTCATACGGAATACCTGTTGCTTCGGCATATCCAATCGCTGCAGAAATACTGGAATCTGGTACACCTGTCACAACATCTGCTTCGACATGCGCCTCTTCGGCAAGCTTTTTGCCAAGATTCTTTCTCGCACTATGCACATTGATGCCGTTGATATTGCTGTCAGGTCTTGAGAAATAAATGTATTCCATGCTGCACATGCTGCGGTTAATATTCATCGAGAAGCGCTCCGATTTCAAGCCTTCATCATTAATGATCAGCATTTCACCAGGCTCCACATCACGTAAATATGTGGCGCCGACGACATCAAATGCACATGTTTCAGAAGCGACGACATAAGCATCTCCAAGCATACCAAGTGAAAGCGGGCGTAAGCCGTTCGGATCAAGTGCCACAATCATTTCTGTTTCCGTCATGATTAAGAAAGCATATGCTCCTTTAAGCATGGACAGAGCATTTTTGATCTGCTCCTTCAATTCAACATGCCCGCTGCGCTTAATTAAATGAGCCAGCACTTCGGTATCAGAAGAGGTCTGGAAAATGCTCCCTTGGTTCTCTAGCTGCTGCTTTAATTGCGTGGCATTCACTAAGTTCCCATTATGAGCAAGGGCAAGACTGCCGTTGTTTTGCGAGCGGAAGAAGAGGGGCTGCACATTTTCAAAGCCGCCTCCGCCTGCTGTCGCATACCGAACATGTCCGATCGCCCCTTTTCCTTTCAAATCCTTTAGCTCACCGTTTTGAAAGACTTCCGTAATCAGTCCAAGGCCTTTGTGTGACGTCAGGTTCTCACCATCTGTTGCAATGATTCCCGCACCTTCTTGTCCTCGGTGCTGAAGGCTATGCAATCCGTAATATGTGATTTGCGGGGCTTCTTCGTGTCCCCAAACCCCAAAGACACCACACTCTTCGTTTAAGCCTCTGATTTCAGCAAGCATGGGATCGCTCCTTTCCATGCACGTTCAAGCTCGTTGACCGCTGCATGAATCCATTGTTGTCCTTCTTGATTTTTGACGGTAAATACACCATCATTTGTGACCGTTCCGACTTCTTTCGCATCTTTGACAGCCGCCGCAAACGCTTCGCGGTGCTCAGGTTTGACTGTGACAACAAAACGTGACTGTGTTTCACTGAATAGTGAAGCTTCGCTGTTTAAATCGATTTGGATATCAGCGCCAAGACCGTCTGTTCCAAATGTACTTTCAGCAAGTGCTACACCAAGTCCGCCTTCAGACACATCGTGTGCTGATTGAACGAGACCGTTTTGAATCGCGGCTAGAAGGGCTTCCTGACGCGTCAGCTCTACATCCAAATCAATTTCTGGTGCTTTTCCGTAAATACGGCCTTCTGTCATCTTTTGAAGCTCACTGCCTGCGAATTCTTCCTTCGTCTCACCAATGACGAAAATCACATCGCCAGCCTGCTGGAACGATTGGGTCGTAATATGAGCAGTATCTTCAACCAATCCAACCATTCCAATGACTGGTGTTGGGTAAATCGCTGTTCCATTTGATTCGTTATATAAAGAGACGTTCCCACCGATAACTGGTGTGCTTAGCGTGCGGCATGCTTCGCTAATCCCATCAGCAGATTTTTCAATTTGCCAGAAAATTTCTGGTTTCTCTGGGTTACCGAAGTTCAGGTTATCTGTCACTGCAAGCGGACGAGCGCCTGAGCAGACAATGTTACGTGCTGCTTCAGCGACTGCGATTTTCCCGCCAACCTCTGGATCAAGGTAGAGATAGCGTGCGTTACAATCTGTTGTCATCGCTAAGGCTTTTTTCGTTCCGCGGATTCTTAAAACGCCCGCATCAGAGCCTGGTGCAACGACCGTGTTTGTCCGAACCATGTAGTCATACTGATCATAAACCCATTCTTTACTTGCAATCGTTGGCTGCTGAAGGAGCTGCTTTAACGTTTGGGCTGCATCTGTGATGGCTGGAGCTTCAACTTTTGTTTCTAAAAACTCACGATAGTATGCAGGCTCACTTGACGGCTTGTGATAAACCGGTGCTTCTTCTGCAAGAGCGTCAACAGGAAGCTCACATACCACTTCACCTTGATGGAGTAAACGAAGCATTTTATCGTCTGTCACATGACCGACTGATACCGCTTCAAGATCGTATTTTTCGAAAATATCAATGATTTCTTGCTCACGGCCTTTTTCAATGACCAGAAGCATTCTCTCTTGAGATTCAGACAGCATCATTTCGTATGCTGACATGCCTGTTTCACGCTGCGGAATGAGGTCTAGGTTCATCTCGATTCCAGAACCTGCTTTACTTGCCATTTCCGCGCTTGAGCTTGTTAAGCCAGCCGCTCCCATATCTTGAATCCCAACGAGCGCATCGTTTTTGATCACTTCAAGGCACGCTTCAAGCAGTAGCTTTTCCATGAATGGATCGCCGACTTGAACCGCTGAACGTTTTTCTTCTGATTCATCAGAAAATTCTTCAGACGCAAATGTTGCACCGTGAATACCGTCACGTCCCGTTTTAGCACCAACGTACATCACCGTGTTGCCGACACCTTTTGCCTGCCCTTTTTTGATGTCCTCATGGTTGATTAATCCAACACACATCGCATTTACGAGCGGATTTCCTTCATAGCTTTGATCAAAATGAACTTCTCCGCCGACTGTAGGAATTCCGATACAGTTTCCATAGCCTGCGATCCCTGCCACTACTTCTTCAAACAAGTACTTCACGCGCGGTGAAGTCAGTTCACCAAAACGAAGAGAGTTTAATACAGCAATTGGACGCGCACCCATGGAGAATACATCACGGATAATTCCGCCGACACCTGTAGCTGCTCCTTGATACGGTTCAATCGCAGATGGATGGTTATGTGATTCGATTTTAAATACAACCGCTTGGTTGTCTCCAATATCAACGATTCCAGCGCCTTCCCCAGGACCTTGAAGAACATGCTCTCCTTTTGTCGGGAATTTGCTTAAGACAGGCTTTGAGTTTTTATAACTGCAATGCTCTGACCACATCACAGAAAAAATGCCCGTTTCTGTGTAGTTTGGCAACCTGCCAATAATGGATTCGATTAAAGCGAATTCTTCATCACTCAATCCCATTTGCTGATACAATTTCTCTTCTTTAATTTGCTTGTGACTTGGTTCAAGCAGTAGTGACATGAGTGTCCCTCCAATTTTTCACGATAGATTGAAACAATTTGAGTCCGTCTGCGCTGCCTAGTAATGAATCAACCGCGCGCTCAGGGTGCGGCATCATGCCGAGTACATTGCCCTCTTCATTCGTTATACCTGCAATTCGATTGACACTGCCGTTAATATCGTCTCCGTAAGTGAAAGCGATTTGGCCATTTTGAATGAGCTTCGCTAAAGTGTCTTCATCACAGTAGAAGTTGCCTTCACCGTGCGCTACAGGAATCGTAATGGATTCGCCTTTTTGATAGCCGCTTGTAAATTGCGTTTCGCTGTTCTCTACAATGAGTTCAACTGGACGACAGATAAATTTCAAGTCTTTATTTCGTCTCATCGCACCTGGAAGAATGCCAAGCTCCTGAAGAATTTGGAACCCATTACAAACACCAAGAACAGGCTTTCCTTCCGCAGCTGCTTTTTTCACCGCCGGCATGATGTTTGAGAAGCGGGCAATCGCACCACATCTTAAGTAATCCCCATAAGAGAAACCGCCTGGTACGAGTACACCGTCAAATCCGTCTAGACTCGTTTCGTCGTGCCATACATATTCAACTTGTTCACCTAACTCATCTTGAATCGCATGGTACATATCGATATCACAGTTAGAGCCAGGCAAGACGATCACTGCAAACTTCACTGTGCGACAACCTCCTCCACCTCATAGCGGTAATCTTCAATCACCGTGTTGGCCAGTAATTTTTCACACATTTCTTTGACGACTGTGTCTAAATCACGATCTGATTTTTCAATGACAAGCTCCATGTATTTCCCGATACGGACATCCTTTACTTCCTGATAAGACATGCTGTGCAAGGCGTGCTGCACGGCACTTCCTTGTGGATCAAGAACGCTCTCTTTTAAGCTGACAAAAATTTTCACTTTATACATGTTTATGGCCTCCAAGTCTTTTGAAAATTTCTTCGTATGCATTCGTCAAGCCGCCCAGGTTTCGTCTGAACACGTCTTTATCAAGCTTTTCGTTTGTGTCTTTGTCCCAAAGCCTGCACGTATCAGGTGAAATCTCATCAGCTAGCAAAATACGATTCTCGTGATCTATTCCGAATTCAAGCTTGAAATCAATTAAATTCACATGGCAGTCTGAGAAGATTTGCTTTAACTCTTCATTCACTTGTCTTGTGATCTGTTTCATTTCCTCGACCTGCTCTGGTGTCGCTGCATCTAAAATGCGAATATGATCTTCTGTAATGAGCGGATCGCCGAGTGCATCATCTTTGTAGTAAAACTCGATTAATGGTGTATCCAGTTTTGTTCCCTCTGGAATGCCAAGGCGCTTTGACATACTGCCTGCCACTACATTTCGTACAACGACTTCAAGCGGAACAATCTGCACCTTTTGAATGAGCTGTTCTGTTTCAGAGAGTCGTTTCACAAAGTGATTGTTGATCCCTTTCTCATGCAGCATTTGAAAGATTAAGCTTGAAATTTCGTTATTCAGTCTGCCTTTTCCTTCGATTTCAGCTTTCTTTTCGCCGTTAAATGCTGTCGCTGAGTCTTTATATTCGACATATAAAATATGCTCGTCATCGGTCTGATAGATTTTTTTCGCTTTGCCTTCGTAGAGAAGTTCTTGTTTCACAGTCATTCAGGTTGGCCTCCTAATTTGAATGTTGGCAATTTTCAGGATTGGGCACCTGACAAGCAGGCGGCCCATTTCTTACGCAAGACCTAGACGTTCGAAAATCATATCGACATTTTTCAAGTGATAGTTGTAATCGAAGCAGTCAGCGATTTGTTCAGGTGTTAAGCGTGATGTGATTTTTTCCTCCGCTTCTACTAATGAACGGAATGGCACCTGCTTTTCCCACGCTTCCATCGCCTTTGGCTGAACCGTATCATATGCCTCTTCACGTGCCATGCCTGTATCGATTAATGCAAGAAGAACGCGCTGTGAGTAAATCAAGCCAAGTGTGCGGTCCATGTTGCGTTTCATGTTCTCAGGGAAGACCGTCAAGTTCTTCACGATGTTTGAGAAACGGTTCAGCATATAGTTCAGTGCAATCGTTGCATCTGGTAAAATGATGCGCTCAGCAGAGGAATGAGAAATATCACGCTCATGCCAAAGCGGTACATTTTCATAAGCTGTCAGCATATATCCACGGATGACGCGGGCAATTCCCGTCATATTTTCAGAGCCGATTGGGTTCCGTTTATGCGGCATCGCTGATGATCCTTTTTGTCCTTTTGCAAAGAACTCTTCTACTTCACGTGTTTCACTCTTTTGAAGTCCACGAATTTCAACAGCGAATTTCTCAATGCTTGTTGCGACGAGCGCAAGAGTAGCCATGTAATCTGCATGACGGTCACGCTGCAAGGTTTGGGTTGAAATTGGTGCAGCTTTGATGCCAAGCTTCTCACATACATATTGCTCAACAAACGGGTCGATGTTCGCATATGTGCCAACAGCACCAGAAATTTTACCGTATTCGATGCCAGCTTTTGCTTGTTTAAAACGTTCTAGGTTACGCTTCATTTCTTCGTACCAAAGAGCAAGCTTCAGACCAAATGTTGTCGGTTCAGCGTGTACACCATGTGTTCGGCCCATCATGACGGTATATTTGTGCTCTTTTGCTTTTTCTTTTAGGATGTCAACAAATCTCTCAATGTCCTTGAGCAAGATATCGTTCGCCTGTTTTAATAGATATGAAAGCGCCGTATCCACTACGTCTGTAGATGTTAACCCGTAATGAACCCACTTTCTTTCTTCTCCTAGAGATTCAGATACAGCACGCGTAAAGGCAACCACGTCGTGGCGCGTGTCTTGTTCAATCTCTAGAATACGATCAATATCAAAGCTTGCATTCTTGCGCATGGTCACAACGTCTTCTTTCGGAATAACGCCAAGCTCTGCCCAAGCTTCACAAGCAAGAATTTCTACTTCAAGCCATGCATTAAATTTGTTTCCCTCTGTCCAGATTGCTGACATTTCTGGTCGTGCGTAACGTTCGATCATTTCCCGTTTCCTCCATCTCTTTCAGTCCATATCTTTGTGATGTTTGTCATCCATTCATTATCGAGCTGTTTCATAAATGTCATATGCCCCATTTTGCGGCCGGCTTTTACTTCATGCTTTCCATATAGATAAAGTTTCGCTTCTTTGAGAAGCTCAGGATGCTCTTTTGGGATGTCCACTTCATCGCCTAATAAGTTCACCATCATGCCCTCTGATAAAAGGGCTGTACCGCCAAGCGGCAAACCGCATATCGCGCGAATATGCTGTTCAAACTGACTCGTCTCACATAAATCGAGCGTATAATGACCAGAATTATGCGGGCGCGGCGCCAGTTCATTGACGAGCAGCTCTCCCTCGTTTGTCAGGAACAGTTCTACAGCAAGTGTACCGACTAGCCCCAGCTTTTCAGCCAGTGTCGTTGCCAGTTCTTTTGCCTTCTTCTGAATGCGTTCCTCTATCCTTGCAGGCACAATGCTTTGGAACAAAATGTTGTGCTTATGAATGTTCTCAGCGACTGGGAATACCGCAATCTCCCCATGAATAGAACGAGTGACGATGACCGAGAGCTCCATTTGAAATGGGACCCAGCTTTCTAAAATACATGTCCCATGTGTAAGCAATGCAGCTGCTTCATGAAGCTGTCCTTTTTCCTTGATCACGTACTGTCCTTTTCCGTCGTAGCCGCCTCTGCATGTTTTCAGCACGGCTGGCAAATCAAGCACAGCCACTGCGTCTTCCAGCTCTTTTTCATCATGAATGATGCGATAAGGTGCGACTTCACAGCCTGCGTCTACAATCCCTTTTTTCTCCGTTTCACGATTTTGAGTTAAAAGAAGAAGTTCACTTCCTTGCGGTAAATTTGCTTCTTCCTTCAATTGATTAAGTGCATTATAATCAATATTTTCAAATTCATATGTCACGACATCGCTGATTTCTGCCAGCTGTCGAATCGCTTCGAGGTCACTATATGCACCTGTGATTTCTGTATCAGCAACCTGTCCACAAGGAGATTGTGTGACTGGGTCTAAGACAGCTGCCCGGTATCCCATTTGCTTTGCGCTGACGGCCATATATCTGCCAAGCTGTCCTCCGCCGATAATACCGATGGTTGCGTTAGGAAAAATGGTCTGCTTAGCCAAGCTGATCACTGCTTTCTAGTACAGTCTGTTTTGTTTGCTCTCTTCTTTCTTCAAGGCGAGCAGCGACTGTTTCATCAAATGCTGAAATCATTTGCGCGGCAAGAAGCCCTGCATTTGTTGCACCGGCTTTGCCAATCGCCACTGTCGCAACTGGTACACCGCCTGGCATTTGAACGATGGATAATAAGGAATCCAGCCCATTTAGTGCTTTTGATTGTACGGGCACACCAATGACCGGCAGTGTCGTTTTTGCTGCGACCATCCCCGGTAAATGTGCTGCGCCTCCAGCACCGGCAATGATGACTTTTAGTCCTTTACCTCTTGCTTCTGTCGCATATTCAAACATCAAGTCAGGTGTCCGGTGTGCCGATACCACCTGTTTTTCATACGGAATGTCTAATTCCTCTAAGATATCGCACGCATTTTTCATTGTTTCCCAATCAGATGTACTTCCCATGATGACACCTACAAGCGGCTTCATTTTGTCCCCACCTTTAAGCTGATATTCGATTTTGTATCGTTTGACACGCTTCCCAAACCTAAGCAGCTTGTCAAACGCCGAACAAAAAAGCCCGATTTGCATTGCATTGTTAGGAAGCAACACAAACCGGGCCATGGTAAGCGCTGTTCGCTTTTGAAACGCCATGTCAGTTTTGTTCACTATCCTGCATAGTCCAGTCATTTACGGTAACTGGGTAGAAACTTATGGGCCCTATTCCCAAGATTATATGAGGTTCGTGTTTTGATTTCATGTTTATCTTAACAACGGATGTTCATGATGTCAACGGATTTATCGAACAATCTATGAAGTCGTCGTTTTAATGTTCGTGTTTAGACTATTTTTCCTTCAAATACGATTTTTTTCCCAATCGGAATGATCTGAATCGACCCATTTTCCTTCTTTTCCTGAAAGATCGGCTCCTCCATTCGACGGACAGGCGAATAGCCTTCCTCTGCCATCTGGGACAACACTTGGTCGATCGTCATGTTGTCTTCCACGTAGAATTTCTTCTTCTTTGGTTTTGCGGTCATTCTTTAATTCTCCTTTTCTTCACAGCCTTCACCCAGAAGCCGCCGTGAATCGATTTGGGCTCATATGAGATGATAAACGCCTTTGAATCAAGCGTTTTAATCGTTTCATATAATTGCAGTTCATATTTTCTCGGTGTTAAAATTTGCATTGCTGACCGGTCTCCTTCAAGACCGCCTGCTGCCCAGGTGGTGACACCATATCCTTTTTCTCTCAATTGTCTTGGGAGATCGACATCTAATTCTTTTGTGATCACGTTAACAGTTGTGTAGCCAAGTGCCAGCTTCTCTTCAATTTTCATCCCGACAATGATCCCCATCCCATAACCTAGCGCATACGCAATGACATTTTGGATTTGATCTAAGTTATCAAGTACGATACTTAATCCAATCACATAAATAAGCATTTCAATCGTACCAGCAAATGCTGCTGCGTACCGTCTTCCTTTCATTGTTAAAATCAATCGCATGGTGGAGAAAGAGACATAGACAATATTAATGACTAAAATGATCAAAACCATGGTGAACGCATTGGATAAAAGTTGTTGAAGCACGATTCGAACCCCCTGCACTAAAAATCAAATAAAGCACCCCATATTCTACTAGAGAACATACCTTGATACAATCAAATTTGCGCGAGAAAAACACATATATCTTTCGACAACAAAGGTGGTCTTTGTTACCAAGAGTTTACCCGTTTTTTCCTCTTCTCAACATGAAAACCCCCTTTTTCAAAAAAGGAGGCTTTCAGTGTGTTTATCCAAATCGAACAGGCACAAGTGAAGGAATCAAATACTCTCCGACAATGCTCCAGAACAGTGCAATGATGACAAGCTCCACCAATAAAAAGACCCAGCCCGCATACATCAAATCTCCGCGCATCGCTTCATGGTCTGATTGAATCGAGCGAAAAAGCACGACCGCAATCAACTGGAGACCGAAAAACATCATCACAGATAAAATGACCGTCACATATGGAATATTCATCATGGCAAATACAAGCCAAAGGATGGATAAAACCAAAACTGGCACAAGGGCGGCACCAAACTTCATGATCACTTCTTTCAGTGATATGTTTCCTTTTAGCATGTACTTTCCGAGTAACCAGACGGTAAGCATCATCAATGTCAACAGGATGAGTGTAAAGACCGCTATCCTCAAAAAGGCGTCACCAAAAGAGTAATGAATGCCAAAGCCTAATAAACGGGTCTTTGACGCCTTTAATTGAACATAGTTGCCTAAAGCAAAAAATACGCTGAATAACACAATCGAAATCCAGGCGTACTTCATGCGTAATGTTTCCGCTTGGTTTATTGCTCGACTCGGTGATTTTAACATCGCAAGTCCATATGAGCCATAGCGCTTAAACGCGCCTCCTACACCTTGCAGTATACGCTGTATAGCTGAACGCTCATCATCCGCTGATTTTGAGGTTCTTCCTCGTTTTGCAGCGCTGCGGCTGAGGCGGGATTGCCTTGTTTCTTGATCTATTGATGACTCTTCGTTTTTCTTTTCAGATGTCCCCTGATCTTGATCTTTCTCTAACATCTCATATCAACTCCTATCCAATCCTTACAGGCTCAAGTAAATGATCTGTTCGGATGACTCCTCTTAAAGTAGCGGAGTCTCTCTATTCAGTCAAGATTCCTTGACGTTCATACGAATAGACGGATAAAAGGCAGCAGAGGTTTTAAAACGGACAGAAAATAAGACAAAACAAAAAAGCTGACGGCCTCCATCAGCTTTTTATCACGTTGCAATCCGTCATGAACGATAGTGGCTCCGCTTTCCTTGCTGGACCCGGAGATTCTCCTGATGAGCGGGGAACCGAGTCTTTTTGGTCGTATCGACCTGTGTAATATGTCCATTATGAATGGTGATGACCACTGATCCATAGTCGATCCCTTTTAAGGCAGATAAAATATAATTCAGCTTTTGTTCATCCATCGCTCATCCCCCTATTTTTGTTTTCGCTCTTTTAAATAGAGAACCTCATTTTCCAGCTCATGAATCGTATAATGCATGAGCGCTTCCTGCTTTTCTTCATGCCCCCATAAAAGGAGCTTTTGAATCAGCACCTGCTTTTTTCGTTCAATCACCTGTCGAAGCCAGCGTGACAAAAGACATCTCCTCCCCTTTTGAATGTCTGCAAGAAAAAAAGGCACCCTGAAACCTTCTATTAAAAAAGGAAATCAAAGCGCCTTTGGTGATCCAATCAGCGAATTATGTCTTTTTATCATAAACACATAATTCCTATAAGTCAACTATGTTTTGATTTTTTTAACAAAAAAACAGCAGCTTCCATGAGCTGCTGTTTCATGTTCAATTAATGATTTAAGAAAACAAAATATAGAATAAAGATGACAAACAATCCGTACATAATTGGATGCACTTCTTTCGCTTTCCCTTTAAAGATCATCGTAATCGGGTAGAAAATAAAGCCAACCGCGATCCCTGTTGCAATACTGTATGTCAGTGGCATCATAATCATCGTTAAGAAAGCTGGTACCGCAATTTCAAAACGATCCCATGCAATCTTCGCCAGCGGAGCGACCATCAGTGCACCGACAATGATTAAAGCAGGTGCTGTCACATTCTTTGTAACGATGGATAAAAGTGGTGAGAAGAACATCGCAAGCAAGAAGAAAATACCTGTGACGACAGCTGCAAAACCAGAACGCGCACCAGCAGCAACACCTGAGCTAGATTCAACATAAGATGTTGTTGTAGATGTACCAAGAATAGAACCTACAACAATAGAAGAAGAATCCGCCAGAAGCGCTCTTCCTGCACGAGGAAGCTCATTATTTTTCATTAAACCAGCCTGCGTTGCCACAGCCACAAGTGTACCAGCTGTATCAAAGAATCCAACGAATAGGAACGTTAAAATCACGACAAGCATTTGAATGGAGAAAATTTCTGGCAAGTGAATCAAGGCCTGACCAAAGGTTGGAGACAAGCTTGGAATACTTCCCACAATTTGAGATGGTACTGGCACAAGACCAAAAATCATCCCTGCAATAGCTGTCAAAAGCATCCCAATGAAGACACCTGCATTCACTCGAAGTACCATTAAAATGACCGTCACAACGATACCAAATACTGTCAACAGGACAGGACCGCTATGAATGTTCCCAATCGAAACGAGCGTATTATCATTATTGGCGATAATGCCAGAGCCTTGTAGACCAACAAACGTAATGAACAAACCAATACCTGCACCAACTGCCAGCTTCAGCTCAGCTGGAATGGCATTGATGATTTTTTCACGGAAACCTGTTAAAGAAAGAGCAACGAAAATCAATCCTGAAACAAACACACCTGAAAGTGCAGCTTCCCATTTGATGCCCATGCCAAGCACAACCGAAAAGGCGAAGAACGCATTCAGACCCATACCGGGTGCAATCGCAATCGGATACCTGGCGATCAACCCCATCAGAATACACCCTGCAGCAGAAGCTAACGCCGTCGCTGTAAAGACTGCCCCCTGATCAATTCGTAATTTATCTGGAAAATCCGGCACAGACACTAATGCAAGTGTGATCGGATTAACAAACAGAATGTAAGCCATCGACAAAAATGTGGTTAAACCACCGATGATCTCTCTGCGGTAATTCGTACCTAACTCATCAAACTGAAAAAACTGTTTCAAAGCCAACTGACTCCCTTCATGTCCTTTTGCTTTAGTCTGTCCCATTCACAAGTCAAATAAAAAACGCCCCAATAGTTTTGGGACGCTTGACTACAAGTGTGAATTCAGACTGTGACATAAAACAAGAACAATGCATGATTTATATCAAACGAGTGTGAATTGACGTAGTCAAGCCATTTACGGTAGCTTGGTAGAAACTTGCGGGCCATATCCCCGCGATTATACGACTTCTATCTATTTGATTTCTGTGTCTATTGTACCAACTTCATTTTTAAAACACAATACGAAAAGCGAACATTTTTCAAAGAAATGTCCGCTTCATTCGTCTTATTACACGAATTTGGAAATTCATATCTAGTTCTTTATACACCCTTCCCCAAATCCTTCTCTTTTGCAAAAACCGCTTCGGCTACATGGAAAAACTCTTTCACTGCCGGAGAAGCTTGGGAGAGAGACGGACAGGCGAGCGCAACCTCACGATGATGAGAGACATTCAACTGGCGAATATGCACAAGCTGCTGCGTTTTTAAAAATAACTCAGGGCCTATTGTGACACCAAGTCCTTCCCCGACCATACGGGCAATGGTCGTACAATCATGAACTTCAAATAAAACAGCTGGCTTCATTTGCGCCTCCGAAAAAATACCTTCTACATGTGATTGATACATGCCAGTCGGCATAATAAATGGTTCACCCGCCAAATCTGTTATATCTACAATGGGCTGCTGTTCATATCGATGATTTGGGTGATAGGCGACGACCATCTCATCTTTCATAAGCGGCAGTAAATCAAAGGCTTCATCCGCATGGCCTTTCACAACAAATCCAACATCAATGATGCCAGAATCCAGCCACTCCAATATTTCTTCATACGTTCCCTCATAGAATTTAAATTCGATTTTTGGATGTTTTTTCTGATAGCTCACAAGCAGCTTAGGCAATAAACAAGAAGAGGCACTGGCAAATGTGCCGATACGAATCATACCTGTTTCAATATTTTTCGTTAGCGCAATTTCCTGCTGGATCTTCTCCACTCTATTTAACACTTCTCTAATATGCGGGAGAAGGGTTTGACCGATGTCTGTCAGCATAATGCCCTTTTTTCGATCACGAATGAATAAAGACACACCCCACTCCGTTTCTAAACTCGCCACTGCATGACTCACGGCGGACTGCGTCATATTTAATGCTTCAGCTGCTGCGGTAAAACTGCCAAGCTCCACCACTTTGGCGATAATATCAAAGCGAACAAAGCTCATGAGTATTCACTCATCTCCTTCATGAAAAACATCAATTTTACTTATGTTAGCACGGAATTTAAACTAAATACAACGTATCAAAACGAAGGAAGGGTTCAAACATGAAAAACACATCACATCAGCTATTGATTATTCTTTTAGCTGTCGGTTCATTTGTCACAGGCACTTCAGAATTCGTCGTGTCAGGCATTCTAGATATCATTGCTGTTGATTTACACATCTCCATTCCTGCTGCCGGGCAGCTTATCACCGTTTACTCTCTCTTTTATGCAGTAGGCGCTCTCTTTTTAGTCATGGCAACATCAAAATTGAACCGAAAAAAGGTTCTGTTAGCGGCTATTGTTGTGTTTATTTTAGGCAATGTGGTCGCCTTTTTTAGCCATCACTTTGTGCTGCTCCTGCTATCCCGAGTCATCATGGCCATGAGCGGCGGTTTATATATTGTGGTCGCCACGAATTATGCAGCGCAGATCGCCCCGCCAGAAAAAAAGGGAAGTGCGATGGCAACGGTCATAACTGGTTTTACAGTTTCACTCGTACTTGGTGTCCCTATTGGCACATTTCTATCAGGTCATGTGGATTGGCACTATATTTTTCTCATCATTGCGCTAGGTACTGCTTGTCTCTTGATCCTGCTTTATCAATTACTGCCACGCATGGAGGGACATTCACATCTACCATTGAAGCAGCAATTACATCTCCTTCAAGATAGCAGAGTGATCAGCGGCTTAGCTACGACCGTCTTTTGGATCTTAGGCTACACAATGGTATTCGCTTATATCTCGCCTTTATTACGACAGACCGCTGGCTTCTCTCTTGAAATGACAAGTATCGCCTTACTCATTTTAGGAATCGCTGCTTTTATAGGCTCACGATTTGGCGGCTTCGCCGTTGATCAATGGGGGCCAAACCGAACCATCTCGATCAGCATCATGATCCAGATGTTCGCTCTCTTTGCCTTATTCTTTACGCAATTTTCTACAATTAGCGTCTTGATCACGCTTGCCATATGGGGCATCGCTACATGGACGACAACTCCAGCGAAGCAGTTTTACCTCATCGCTCTAAAACCCCAAGCATCAGAAACCGTGCTGAGTTTTAATACAGCGATTATGAATATCGGCATGATGCTCGGATCGTCAATTGGCGGTGTAATTATTCAATATACAAACGTAACAAATTTAAGCTGGATTGGCGGATTAGCCAGCTTTGTTGCGTTCATGTTGATTCGGTACTCGTTCCATCGTAATCGACTGGTCCAAAAGCAGACCAAAAGCGAACATGTATAACCATGTTCGCTCTTTTATTTATTGACTAGCGTTTGATGTTTCTTTTTTGACTGGAATGGTTACCTTTATCGCTTTCTGTGGCGCCAACATATTCAGTTCTGACAAATCAAGATAAAGCCCATATTCTTTAAAAGAAAAATGGTTTAATGATAAAGTCTCTAGATTCTTATCATCAAATTCAAAGGTGGATTGCATGGAAGCTGTCTTTAAATTCGTCATCTCCGCATGGTTCCCCTTCAAATAATATCCGCTTTCATAGTCTGCTTGTGGATCGGGCCATGATTTCATCTTTTCAACATCGCCTAATCCAATGAATTCACCTATATTCTCCATCACATCCTGATCTAATTCTTTTTGATCTACTCCAGTAAATTGATAATCAACAATCACAGAACGGTCTTTTTGCTCTATCTTATTGATTTTGATTCCGATGCCATGGTGTTTTGTTTTGAACTGAACAGGCAGCTTTGTCTGAAGAGGAATAATGTGGCTGTATTCTCGTTCGTTTCTCACATCCGTGTAAAATGTCAATTCAGTCGCCTTTGGATTAATCGGTTGATTCAAAATCGTCAAATGATCTTTTCTAGTTTTGTCAGAAGTCAGTTGTTTTTTTCTTAAAACGGTTCCAATCTCAAGCTCATACTCATTCCCTAAATTATCTTTCATTCCATCTATACTGACTTTATCATCTTTGGCAAAACCATTGTAATCAATGGCATATTGAATAGCAGAGCCATTCACTCCATTTTCTACCTTTACGTTTCTTATTTGATAACGTCCATTTAAAATAGACACGTCTTTTTGTCCCGCTAATAAAGTGGTTTTTTGCTTGACCACAGGTAACTTGAAGCGCCAATTTCCTACAATATCCCCAATCTTCGAAATAACAAGCGGTACTTGTTGACCTTGTTTGATCGTTTGTCCATTTGTATAGACTTCCGTCTGCCCAACATAGCGGCCATCTTTTAATTTTTTTAACTCTGTTTTATCAAAATTCAGTTGAAAGTTTCCATCGATTTTTTCTGGATTCACTCTAAACGATACAAAATCTTCTTTTGTATGGAAATTCTCCACAGTAAACGTATAAACAAGCCGCCCGGCATCATAGTACACACTGTTTACTTTCACAGTAACCCCTCTTGATTCAGCCCCCTCATTGACATGCTTCACCAAATCACTCTGAAAAAGAGACATTCCTACTTTATCGTGAAACATCATATAAAACTGTCCAATAATCGGGACACGTGCCATCGCTGTATTAAGAGAAGGAAAAAGGAAGCCTGATGAAAAATAAAGAACGATCAGTAAGATGACAGAGTATATTGGCGTTCTCCAATTCCATGTGAACCAACGTCTTTTCTTTTCCGCTTTCACATCTCCTATTGCTTGGCGAACCGCAGAAGTTACTTCTACCATTGGTACTTCAATCTCATCATAAAGCTTTTTCATTTCTTTTCGTTTCATCGACACTCTCCTCCTTTTCCAATGTTTGCTTTAATAACTTTCTTGCGCGATACAAATGAGTTTTGACCGTTCCTTCAGGCATACCCATCTGCTGAGAAATCATCGAAATCGAATAATCTTGAAAATAAAATAGCTGAATCACAATCTGGTATTGCTCGTCTAACACATCAAGTGCATGTTTTAAATCTAGCTTGTCTTCCAAAAAATCATTCCGCTCAACGCTTTCGTGCTGCTGATCAAACGGAACAACATCTTGCTGCTTTTTCTTCATCGCAAAAATTGTATGAATCAAAATCCGAGTCAGCCAGCTAGAAAAATAAGCTGGTTCTTTCAAGCCAGATAGATGCTTAAACGCTTTAAATACCGTCTCCTGAACAGCATCTAACGAATCCTCTTTATTTCTTGTGTAGAGAAAAGCCGTTTTATATAAACGCTCCTGATACATCAGCATTAATTTCTCAAATGCCGGGACATTCCCTTTTTGTGCTTTTTTAATTAGACGCACTTGCTTCATCTCACTCACACCTCCTACACCTGTTAGAGCAGGCTTTCTCTCAAACGGTTTCAACAAATGGACATTTCTTTTACTTAGCATATGTCGGACAAAAATAGAAAAAGTGAAGAATGGAGTCGAAAGAACAAATTGAATATTTGATATAATGGAAGAAATATCTACAAAAAGGAGTATGTCGATTGTTTCGATTCGAAGAACCTACGTGTGCTAGCTGTAAGAAAAAGATAGAAGGAAACGAAGAAGTGTACGTCAAGCTGGTCTATCCAAAGAGACGAGGGATGACAGAGGTGAAGGCTTGGCTGAGGAATGAAGGGGTTTTTTATTGTAAGGCATGTTATGAAAAAACAACATAAAAACGAGCATTTCAATAGAATGCTCGTTTTTACTTTCTACTATTTCACTCCCGTTTACTACGAAGTTCAATGAGTGCTAGTGTATTGTTATTGAAAAAGAACTCCAAAATGATACCGTTTGATTGATCTTGATATTGTATACCTTTGCTATATCCTTCGACAAACCAGAGCTTCTTGAATTGATCTCCATATGTTTGTATCACAGATGAATAATCTTCTCCAATTTTAACTCCCTTAGATGTTTGAAGGTTTTTTTGTTTTGACTGATTGTAAATAGATATAACTCGATGATGTTGATCAACTGATACTAAAAAATCTTGATTTTCTTTTTCCATATAGACCGTCTGTTTAGGATGAGAGAATTGAGTATTCTCCACAAAATTATGATCTCCCTTGAATGTTTGACCGATCTTAAAATGACCTATCGATTCATCTGTTAAAGTGATAGAGTGAAAATTAAAAAACATTGATATCCAAACAACTAGTACGGTTCCTCCTAAAACAGAACCTACTATCACTAAAACTTTAGAACGAATGATTCCCTTTTTAAATAAATAAATCACTAAAGATACGGTGATCATCATGATACAAATCATGATCAAAAAAATGCCCATTCCTCTTATCCTCTTTTTCTTTTGTATAATTCGAATGTAAATGATTCCCTCGATATAAATTCATATTATATCAGAGCATTCCACAAATTGTACCAATACAGGTATAATTTAAATAAAATAAACAATAGGAGATACATATGACTAGACATAAGCTGATATTTCCACAAACATTTCCAACGATACATACCGAAAGATTGATCTTAAAAAAAGCAACGATCGAAGATGCTGAGGATATGCACATCTATTTATCCAATGAAACCGTGTGCCGATACATGGGTATTGATGCTCATGAAACCCTCGAAGACACAAAAGGAGAAATCAAGTGGTATGACAATATCTTCAAAGAACAAACTGGCCTCCGGTGGGGCATTTCTCTAAAAGACAATCCAGCCATTATCGGCAGCTGCGGCTTTCTCAATCTAGAAAAACAGCACTGCCGAACGGAAATTGGCTATGAATTGCATCAGGATCATTGGAGAAAAGGCATCATGAGTGAGGCAATTGCTGCGGTGTTACGATATGGGTTTCAGGAAATGAACCTGAATCGGATTGAAGCGATTATTGATCCTGAAAATACATCTTCTATAAAATTAGTTGAAATGCTCTATTTTGTAAAAGAGGGGTTATTAAGAGAGTACGAGCTAGGTCAAAAGGGGTTTGTTAATGTGTGTATGTATTCTATTCTAAAAATGGAATTCAACAGATTATAACAGATGAAGAATAAGGAAAAATCCCTCTATTAAAAAAACTAATAGCGGGATTCAGAGTTAGCATAACGTATTTCTCGTTTTTCTAATAAATATTTATCCATTTCGAATATCTTTCATAATACCTGTTGTCATATGTATAATTGTAATTGCCCCAAAAAAAATGGTAAACAGATTATACCAAGGAGTTTCATAAAAGGTAAAATACCTTTGATATAAATCTAAATTCACAATATTTTCAATAAACGTACCATTGATCCCCCTCATGTTAGGACCAATTCCGGTTCTCTCTACAAACATAATGTATAGCTGTGATGCAATAAAAGCTAAAAAGGTGTGAAACCAACTGCGTTTGATCAAAGAACGCTGACTGTTTTTTTTGTCCACATCTTCACACTCCCTTCTGTATGACTGACTAGTAAGAATGTATCTTTAATCTTTCTTTTTAGCTCACTTCTTTTACTTACAATAAAATTTCTTACATTTGGACAAATCATCATAATGGGCTAATTTTCAAATTTTCCTTTTTCAAAAAACTCACAAAGAAATTAGATTGCGTTACGATGCATGATTATCACAATGGTTACTCAGGAGTGAAATGAAAGTAGTGGGAATTACTGTGATTGTTGTTATTGTTGGTCCTATTTCTGGTTGCTCTTCATTGTTAAGTTGTTGTAATTCTAATACCTTTTTCATTATTATTCCTCCAAATTTTATTGATGAATAAATTCACCAGTTTTTATTCATGATTATTTTATCCATTTTAAAATTCTTTACGTTTAACAAGCGAACACGAGATTAGATATGAAATGATTAAAAAGAAAACTGATAACCCAAAAAACACGACTGAAAATATCATGTCAGCAATTCTATTCGGTTCTAGTACAAGCTTAGCCACAAAAGCTAACGAGAAAAACACACCAAAAGAAAAACCCAAACTATATATGGTTATCGAATCAGATTTTTCAATTCCTAATTTATATGTCAAAGGATATAGCATAGCACCCACACATATAATTAATCCTAATCCTCTCAATATTTGGTTGTAATATTCAAAGGTTAATGTAGGAAATAATAAAAGATCAATTGAAAAAAATAAACCAAAACTTAAAAGAAAACTTAAAGTTATTAAAATTAAAAATGTAATGTACTTAGCCTTAACTAAATTTGTTCTTTTAACCGGTAACGTAAATGAAAATTTGTCCCAACCAGATTTCACATCATATTTTAGTATTTCAAATGATTTTACAGGAATAATTAAAAAGGGTAACAAGACAGCTACTTTAAATACAATATCACTTTTTGTAAATAAAAGGAATAACATACATAATGTAGAGAGGATGATGGCGGTTTTAATTCCTTTTTGTATAATGTAAATATCGTTTAAAATTAACCCTTTCATATTCTTTTTCCTCTTAATAACATTAATGTTATTTCATTAAGTGAGGAATTTTTCCGAAAAAAGCGATCAGGAATTACTTTATCATTTGATACAAGTACTTCTATCAAATCTTTGTTTTTATAAGTATAGGCAAGTGCTATCTCTTTAACCATTTCTAAGTCCTTTGATTTACATTCTAAAATAGAATAGTCATCAAGAAGTTTGCTTTTACTAATATCTAATAGAATTTCACCGGACTTTATAAATATAAGATGATCAGCGATTAACTCTATATCACTAATAATGTGCGAAGATAGCAAAATTGAACATTCATTATTCTTTACGTAATCCTTTAAGATAGTCAAAACTTCATCTCTACTAACAGGATCTAGTCCGGAGGTTGCTTCATCTAGTAATAACAACTTTGCATTATGGGAAAGTGCTACAGAAATAGACAACTTCATAGACATTCCTCGCGAGAGTTTACCTACTAATCCATTCTTAGGTAATGAAAATAAATCTATATACTTAAAAAACTTTTCATTATCCCATTGGCGATAGATGTTGGATAATACCTTTGATAATTGAGTAATACTTATGTTTTCTGAAAAATTATTATTATCAAAAACAACACCTATGTTCTCTTTTATCGAAATATCATTATGCGGTTCTACTTTATCAAAGATTTTAATCGTTCCATTTTGTTTTTTTAATGAGCTTAATATCGTCCCAAAAGTTGAGGTTTTGCCGGCACCATTTTCCCCAATAAAGCCAACAATTGAAGACTTAGGAATCTTAAATGATATATCTCTTAATTGAAAATCGGAATGAGAGTACTTTTTTGAAACCTTTTGAACTTCTAATACGTATTCCACTCTATTCACCTTTCTTAATAAACAGGAAAAGGATTTACTATCCTTTTCCTAGTTTTTCAGATTGACTTCAATTATAATTGACATTTCAAATTTTTTACATGTGAAATTCGAACTTATTTTTTTGCTTTTTTTAGCAATTGTTACTAACTGTTGAACTTCCCACTAATGTGGTAAAAATCGTATACCATCTTTCAGGCTCTACTTCAGAATTCTCTGTTAATTGTTGTAATTTCAATACATCTTTCATTATTATCCCTCTTTTCATTATGAGTAAATTTTTTAGCAGTTATTGCTAATGGTTGAGCTCCCCACTAATGTGGTGAAAATCGTATACCACGCCTCTGGACTTACTTCAGAATCTTCATTTAATTGCTGGAGTTTTAAAACTTCATTCATAACTATCCCCCACATTTAGAAATTATTTTATTACCGATATTATTTGCAGTTATTGCTAACCGTTGAACTTCCCACTAATGTTGTGAAAATCGTATACCATCTCTCTGGTTCTACTTCAGAACCTTCTGTTAATTGTTGAAGTTTTAAAACATCTTTCATCCTTTCTCACCTCCTTTCAAGGATAATATAGACTTTATAGTTCAACTAGATATTATCAATTAACAGTGATTACTAATTGTTGATAATGTGACTGAAATGGTTGTAATAGTGAACCACACTTCCTCATTTTTCGTTTCGGTATTCTCTGTTAATTGTTGAAGTTTTAAAACATCTTTCATATTTTCACCCCTCCATAAATCAAATTGTTTAGTTTAAATCTCAAAGTCACTTAAAATAAATCAAATGAGTTTTTTCACGTCACTTTCAAATAAATTCCCTCTAGTTTTCTCTAAAAATTGATCAACATGAATAATCGGCAACCAATACATAGGGTTTGAATATTGAAGTGATTTTATGCCCAATATGATTCCTGCACTTCCAGAATAAAAATCATCTGATAAGCGATAACAAAAATTTCCCGGAAACAAAATTTGATCATCTTTATATATAAGAAATAATTCTAATTTTCTCTTTACCAGATCTATTTCATCTGATAACATTTGTTTATTTTTAATCATTGATGGAATTAAAAGAAAACTGCCCACTCCATCGAAAAGTCCTCCACTAAATGCACATCTAACTTTATTTAAATTAATGATTTTCTCCATCTCTAATTCAAATAGATCGCTTGAATTTATATAGTTCAAGTACCAAATAGCAACTCCAATTCCTATGGAACCTCCTGATAAATAAGGTAGCAATCGATGATTATCATCAAATGTTTGCAAAGTGTTTGTGCTAGAATCCACTTTACACCTTTTCAGGTCTCTATTTATATATTCGAGCGATTTTAGATAGTAGTCTCTTTTCTTAGTAATTGAGAACAAAGCTGTATAAAATAAAGATATTCCTGACCACCCATCAATTAATCCAATAGGAACACCCGTCCAATCTGTCGATGTCAATTTAATTTCTTCCCTTACTTTGTTTTCAATAATATTTGCTATCTCTTCACAAATAACTAAGTATTCTGATTTATTTTCTTCTAAATACAAACTGATTAATGATAATCCTATTCCAGGCAAACCTGATCTTAATGACATATCATTCAAACTAGAGTATTCAATTTTTCTGAATAACTTTTTTGCCTCCTCTTTGTAACCTAGTTCATATAAAATGACTCCAATACCTGCTTTTCCTGTAAACAATCCATCCTCTTCAAAATGATTCAAGTTTTTAATTAAAACATTGGAAACCCATTCAATCACTTGTGTATTTAAACTTCCAGATCTAGATAAAGCTAAAATTGATCCTGTTCCACCTGTAAGTATATTAAATTTTCCGTCTGGGTTAACAAACTGTCTAACATCCCCATGAACCAAAGAACTATCAAGCAAAAGATTGTTTTCTATTCCATTTCTCAGACCACTAATAATTGTTGAAATATCATTCTTTTTTGTCATTTCCGTGCGAATATTCTGTTGAAATGTTTGCTCTTTAGTTTCTGATAGTTCTTCATCACATTCTTTTTCTATATTCAAAACAAATTCATAAACCTCTTTTCCGAATTCACGTTCTATCCAATTTCTATGTGTATTTTTAATACTCGGTTCTAAGTCCGTAACAGGGCCAATAGGTAAAATGCAAAAGTGCAAAATTTTCTTGATAGCATACCAATCTCGTTCTTTATGATTTTTATTCTTCACATGAGTAAAACCGATTGTTTGCAAAGTACTTTTTTCTTCAAGTTTTGCACTAGCTGCTGACTCAAAGTCAATAATTTTCACATCCAAATCAGGTGTAATCATTATATTTAACGGCTGTAAGTCTCCCATGCCAATATCTCTTTCATGCATTTGTTTAACTGTGGTGATTAACTTATTTAAAATGATTTTTACTTTCCTGATATATGCATCTTTATCGTTTTCCAAGTTGAATGGATAGTTTACTGCACACCAAGATTGTAAAGTTAAACCTTCTATAAATTCTTCAACAAGAAACACATGCTTCCATGTTTTAAAATAATCAACAACATTCACTACTCCACTAATATCTGCAAGCTTAGTCAGAGCATCATATTCAATGTTCAAACGATCAATAGCATCATTATATTCTCCATCCAGACCTACCTTTGGTCTTCCTTCTTTAATGACCACACTTTTTTGATCCAATTTCCTTATACCTGTGTATATCCCACCTCCATTATTAAATCTAAGAACGCCTTGAAAGTCATAACCATTAAATTTCTCACTTTCTTCATTTTCATGGGAAATATTTATTGAATCTAAATATTGATCTAACTCCTTTACAAATTCGGGAACTTTATAATATGGTTGTCTGTTATCTAGAATGAGATTTCCCTGTTCATCCTTTATACAAAGTTCACCTTTTTCGTTATAAATATTTTTGAAAGCCCCATATCTATAATATATGTTGCTATCTTTCCATGATTTATCATTAAGAATATATGGGCCATTCTCGTACCCTCGTAACTCTTCATACAAATCGTTGAGCAATTGTAAAAACTCTTTATCTGTTGGGGGGTATATCGCTATAAACTTTCCCGAAGAGATTCTATTTCCATGCTTTGAATTTAAATTGAATAACGTCTGCTTGTCCTTAATATGCTTAAAAGCAACTTTTCTCTTAAACAATAATTTGCTTACCACTTTTAAAATATCTTGTGCATCATTTATTGTCGCACTTATATGTATTTTCCATCCTTGTTCTTTTATACTAATGCTAGGGTTAGAATAATAAATCCATGGTGAATTCTCTTCTATTGTTATCTTGTAACCTTTAGGTAAGTTATCAATCTCGTAAGGTCTGCTTGGAATTAAAGATTTTTTCTCTACATAATAATTAGAATCATCACTCATGTGCTGAAAATAAACAAATTTCTTATCCATCTTAATGTTCTCCTTACTCAATTATGTCATTTTTTTATTAACTGCTTTCTTGCAGATCATTTTTTGTTTCTTTAAACTGTTGCTCACAAAATTGACGATAAAGTTGATGGTTATTTTTTAATTCGTGATGCTTCCCGTTCCCTGTTACCTCCCCATTCTCCATAAAAATAATGTTATCGGCGTTAATAATAGTTGATAATCTATGTGCTATTACAATAGATGTTCTACCTTTTATGATTTTCACCATCGCTTCATTTACGAATTTTTCTGATTGACTATCTAAATTTGAAGTAGCTTCATCTAAAAAAATAATTTTTGGATCTTTTAGAAACATCCTTGCAATAGCAATTCTTTGCTGTTGTCCACCAGATAAATTCAGACCTTTTTCTCCAATATCAGTATCTAATCCATTTGTAAATTTTTTCACAAACTCCCATGCGTACGCCGATTTACAAGCATCGATTATTTTTTCTTCGTCTGGAATTTCATTTAAACCAAAGAGAAGATTCTCTCTTATTGTTCCACTTATTAAACTATGATCTTGTGATACATATCCGATTTGATTGCGCCAAGACTTTAGCGAAAATGTTTCTATATCTTTCCCATCCATAAAAATTGTTCCACTAGTTGGTTTATAATATCGTTCCAATAGAGAAATTAGAGTTGTTTTACCACTACCACTCGGTCCCACTAATGCATTTGTAGTTCCACCCTTGATAGTTAAATTAATATTTTTCAGTGAAAATGTGTGATTCTCACTGTAATAAAATCTTAAATCTCTAATGACTAAATCATTATTGGTTATAGTTAAATCTTCACCTTCACTTTGCACTTCTTCACTTTCAGACAATAGTTGAGAAACCCTTTCAGTTGCTCCAATAGTTTTTTGTAATTGAGTGAAAAACAAACCAAAATTTGTAATTGGTCCTATGACATAAAATATAAGTGTTAAAAATGCAATAAATGTTCCTGGACTTAAATCTCCATTAGCTAATTTAACCCCGCCCACCATAATAATGGTGACTATGATGATCATCATAATTAAATTAATTACTGGATTAACTAAGACCATCCATTTCGCTTGTTTTAAACTAATATTCTGTAACCTTTCAATATCTTGACTTCCTTTTTGAATTTGAAATTCCTCTGCTGTTGAAGATTTCACCAATTTAATCGCTGAGATTGTTTCAACAGCTCGTACATTTAAATTTCCTGTTAAAGTCTGAGTTAATTTTGAGAGTTTTGCTAATATTTTTCCTAATGGGATAAAGAATATTAAATAGAGTGGGATTGCAACAATAATGATCAATGTTAATTGCCAATCATAATAAAATAACCAAAATCCACAAAATAAAATCATTAAGATTGCGTTTACAAATTGTGAAAATGAATTACTAACCAAGTTATAAATCACAGAAGTATCATTTACAAACCTACTGGCTATATCTGCTGAACGGTTTTTGTCGTAAAAACCAATCGGTAATTTTACTATTTTCCTCCACAATAATATTCTGAGATTCGCTACTACCTTCAGTCCTTCAACACTCAACATATAACTACCAATCGCTCCTAAAATAGCACTAGATAAAAATATTCCGATTAAAGCGGTTAAATCCAAAGAGTGAATAGTGTTCGTAGAATTATATGAATCTATTATTTTCTTCAAAAAATGTGGTACTAAAGTTGAAGCAGTTGCACTTATTGCAGTTAAAATCATTGCAATGATAAACAGATTTATGCTGATTCTCGTTTTCCTAATTAAAGAAAAAAATACCTTCCACTTGGTTTCTTTGTATTCCATATTTATCACCTTTTATATTCTTGATTTAGTGAATATCGAGTTAGATTTTCTTTAGGTGTGGGAGTAAGATATACATTTACTAAACAATTTGTAATTATCGGGATTATTTCAAATTATTAAAATTAATGGGTTAAATTGTTATTATGTATATATTCCCACATTTCCCATTTAAAAGTCAATAAAAGATTCCAAAAAAATCAAACTTTGGTTCTGATATAAGGTTTCTCATAGTCATATCTAGGTGTATCTTTATAATTAATAACTAATTAAAACTAATCATACGTTTGAAAATTCAATCGTTCGACTCAATTACTATACATTTCATAATAATGATTCAGTCAGGAAAAAGAAGCTTCAAAATAATAAAAAAGCTCAGAAGCCTGTCACACAAGGATTCCAAACTTTTTAAAGCTTATATTCTATAATTTTATTTGTTTTTATAAAGAGAATTACGAATATCTTTCTTTACCAATTTTAAATCTGTGGAATAGCCATTTTTACACACTGTTGTCACTTCATGTTGAGTTAAATTCACTATAGATATACCCATCCAGGACCTAGGACAAGAATACCCATTCTACTATCCAAACATAGCACAAAAAGTCAAGTTTCTAAAAGATCATTTCCGCTATACTAAACTCGTAAAGCAAGGAGGTGCTCGGTTGTCCTATCAAGAACATGAAAAAACGATTCAAGAAACATTAAATTATATTGAACAGCATCTGAAAGATGATTTACCGCTTCAAACTCTAGCAAAACACGCTGGTTATTCTAGGTTTCACTTTCACCGTATGTTCAAAAAAGTGATTAAGAAGTCAGTTGTTGATTATATACGGGAACGTCGAATGACCCAAGCGGCGAAGGATTTAATTCATACGGACCAAAGGGCGATTGACATCGCATTGCAGTATCGATTTAGTTCACAGGAATCCTTCACTAGAGCCTTTAAGAAGATATATGACATGTCACCAGCACGTTATCGGAAATTATTAAAGAATGTCATTGATAAGGAGGAAACAAATATGTCTAATAATAAGAACACACCTACTGGCTGGATTATGACGGGGGACACCCCTTCTGACTATGAAACAGGTTTGGATAACAGAATTGTACACAGTGGTACTAACTCCGCTTATTTAAAATCAAAAGATGAAAAAGCTGGAGGTTTCGCAACATTGATGCAGCAAATTAAATCTGAGCGTTACAGAGGGGAACGCCTTCAATTTTCCGCTTTTGTCAAAAGCGAAGATGTGAAAGGCTCAGCTGGTTTATGGATGAGGATTGACCACTCTTCAGGTGAAATTCTTGCGTTTGACAATATGATGAACCGTCCCATTACAGGAACAAATGGATGGAATCATTTTAGTGTAGTACTAGATGTTCCAGTAAAAAGTGAAGTCATTGCGTTTGGCATATTACTTCAAGGTCCAGGTCAAATTTGGATGGACGAACTTAGTTTTAAAATTGTAGATGAAAGTGTGCCAGTGACAGAACAAAATACTGTGGATGATTTAGAGGATGAACCAGTCAATTTAAATTTTGAGGGCTAGCAGACTGAAGTGAAGAGGAGATTGATTGCCATGAAAAAAATTGGTGCGATTTTATTGTTCGCTGTGAATTCACTTACCTTTATTTGTGGCCTTGGCTTTTTATTTGGTGAAGAGGATACCACATTAAAACAGAAGTAAAATGAAGACAAGACACCCATAGGACAAAAAAAATCAATAGAAAAAGATATCCCTATCACTATCTCTTTTTTGTAGACTTGGTATAATAGAAAAAATCAGAAAAATTAGAATGCGATGATAAGGAATAGTACTTGCCGAAATGTTTTCAGAAAGTTGCTGGTTGATGAGAAGCAATAACAAAAAGGCAGGGAACTCACCTTAGAGTAGCCTTAGTGAAATGAAAAGTATTGATGTAGTTAAGGTCGGCACCCCACCGTTATATGGGAAGGATATAAGATAAAACAATCTGTATCCGAATAAGGGCATGATAATGTATGGTTATCATGAAACAGGGGTGGTACCGCGTAAGAAGAAGTCTTTCGTCTCCAAGGAAAATATTGGAGATGATAGGCTTTTTTTATATTCAATTTACGAGGAGGAATCGATGATGTTTAACCACAAAAAATACGAAAAGAAATACTTTTTGCCACCGAACCTTACTTATGATTGGGTGAAGAAAGAAACATTAGAAAGTGCTCCGATATGGTGCAGTGTGGACTTACGGGATGGAAATCAAGCATTACCTATTCCTATGAACTTAGAAGAAAAATTGGAAATGTTTCAGTTACTAGTAGAGATAGGTTTTAAAGAAATTGAAATCGCATTTCCAGCTGCTTCTGATACGGAGTTTAGGCTATTACGGACACTGATTGATCATCATATGATTCCAGACGATGTAACGATTATGGTGATCACGCAAGCGAGAGAGCATATTATCCGTCGAACCTTCGAAGCAATTAAGGGGGTACCGAAAGCGATTGTTCATTTATATAATTCGACTTCAGAAGCGCAGCGCAGACAAGTATTTAAGAAAACAAAAGATGAAATTAAACAAATTGCCATTGATGGAGCTATTTTAGTAAAGGAACTTGCCGAAAAAACAAAAAGCGATATTTATTTTCAATATAGTCCTGAAAGCTTTCCAGGAACAGAAGTTGATTATGCGTTAGATATTTGTAAGAGTGTTTTAGATATTTGGAAACCGACACCAAATCATAAAGCGATCATCAATATTCCGACAACAGTTGAATATTCAATGCCTCATATCTTTGCAAGTCAGATTGAGTATATACACAAAAATCTGTCTTACCGAGACAGTGTGACATTATCTGTTCATCCTCATAATGACCGTGGCTCTGGGGTGAGTGATGCAGAATTTGGTGTTCTAGCTGGCGCAGAAAGAGTCGAAGGTACATTATTTGGTATCGGTGAACGTACAGGGAACGTAGACTTGATTACCTTGGCGATGAATATGTATTCACAAGGTTATGATCCAAAATTGAATTTCAATAACCTAGAAGCTATTCGTAAAAAATATGAAAAACTAACCAAAATTACTGTTCATGAGAGACAGCCATATTCTGGTGAGATGGTATTCACCGCATTCTCTGGGTCACATCAAGATGCTATATCTAAAGGTATGAAATATAGAAAGGAAAATCATGTTGATAAATGGGACGTTCCGTATATCCCAGTAGATCCAGTTGACTTGGGGAGGAATTATCAAACTGATGTGATTCGAATCAATAGTCAGTCTGGAAAAGGCGGCATAGGCTATATACTAGAAACAAATTATGGCATTCAACTTCCTTATAAAATGAATGAAGCCATGGGATATGAAGCGAAGAAAGTATCTGATCAGACAAATAGGGAATTGTCTGTCGAAGAAATATATCATGTTTTTGAAGAACAGTATGTTGATTTTCACCCTCATTTCCAGCTGCTTGATTATCAATTTACTAAAGGAGAGAAGCAGGAAGTCACCTTAACTTTGCTGAGAGATCATCAACAAATTGAAATACAAGGAACTGGCACTGGAAGTTTAGATGCAATCAGTAATGCGTTAAAAGCATATTTTCATCTCGAGTATGTTTTGGAAGTCTATGAACAGAATTCTTTGGGCAAGGATTCTCAAGCAAAAGCCTGTGCACAGATTGGTATTTCATATCAAGGAAAAATGCATTGGGGTGCTGGAATTGATAAAGATATTATTGAAGCAACAGTGAAAGCCCTGGTGGTTGCAGTAAATAGACTAGAGGTTTGGATGTAGATGGAAAAAGATAAACTTGAAAAACATGAAGCGATGCAATATTTAAGAGAATATAACGAGCAAGAAATCTTTTATCAACAATACCAACAGAAAAAGCATGACAATCAATCATTGCAATTATTTTTGAAGGATTATGATAAAAACAATTTAATGCATAAGCAAATATATATAGAAGAATTTTTGCTTAAAGGGCAGAACGAATTTGAAAAAGAGGATACCATGTGGTTAGGTCAGGAGAAAGATATCGAAGTGAGAAAGTATAGCCGTTTTATGCCTCGATTGTCGGCTATCCATGATTTCTTTGAGATGATCTATGTTCTGGAAAATGAGATGTATTTAGAAGTGGAAGACAAAAAAATGGCTTTAAAATCAGGAGATATTGCCTTTATTCCACCTGACACAATACACAAGCCAATTGTAATGGAGAATACAATCGCAATCCAAATCATGATCCGTAAAAGTACTTTTCAAAAAGTGTTTTTTAAAATGTTAAAAGGCAATCATGTCATTTCAGAGTTCTTTTTGAATGCATTGTATATAAAAGAAAATAAAAATATTCTTATTTTCCATAGTCTCTTGGATAATAATTTGTTAGACTGCTCTCTTCAACTATTTACAGAAAATCACAATCGATTTCCTGGTTACCAGTTGATTATGAATAATTTGTTTGAGATATTATTATGTCTCTTATTAAGATTCAAACCAAGTCATATGAACGTAAATCAGGTCAAACAATATAGTGATATACGTATTATTCAAATGCTCCAATATATTCAGCAATGTTGTGAGCATATAACAATCCAGGAGATGGCAGAGGAATTTAACCTTTCACAATCGTATCTGTCAAAATATATAGCTCGTAAACTTGGCAAATCATTTAGTGAGATTCGACAAGAAATAAGATTGGAAAAAGCGTGTGAAATGCTCACTGGTAGCAATTTGCAAGTAGATCATATTGCGACAACCGTTGGTTATCAAAATGTAGAGCATTTTATTCGTTTATTTAAGAAAAAGTATCACCTAACACCACATCAATATCGTTTAAATAATAAAGTCGAGCAAACTTCAAATCAATACTTATAAAAAGGAGAAATCATCATGTCGATCAAGAAAGTAAAAGATTATTTTAAACAATATGATATGGATCATCGAATTCAAGAGTTTTCAGTATCTAGTGCAACCGTAGACTTGGCTGCTTCTGCATTGGGCTGCGAACCTGAAAGAATCGCAAAAACACTCTCCTTTCTAGTAAATGGACAAGCTATTTTAGTTGTGACCTCTGGTGATGCAAAAGTTGATAACAAAAAATTCAAGGATTATTTTAAAACAAAAGCTAAAATGCTTTCTCCTCATGAGGTCGTTGACTTGGTCGGTCATGAAATTGGCGGAGTATGTCCTTTTGCTATAAGGAATGGCGTTTCTGTATATTTAGATATGTCACTCAAACGTTTTGAAACAGTCTATCCAGCCTGCGGGAGCAGTAACAGTGCGATTGAACTAACAATAAAACAATTAGAAAAACACTCCGGTTATTCACAATGGATTGATGTATGTAAGGGATGGAATGATTCATTAACACATTAAAACGGAAGGAAAAAGTGCGATTAAAAATAAAAAAGAGCTAGAAACCCTTGATACACAAAGGTTTCTAGCCCTATTATAACTATTCCCACTCAATCGTAGCAGGCGGCTTACTCGTAATATCATACACCACGCGGTTCACATGCTTCACTTCATTCACGATACGAGTTGAGATCTTTTCAAGCACATCCCAAGGGATTCTTGCCCAGTCACTCGTCATACCATCAATAGAGGTAACAGCACGGATGCCGATTGTGTAGTCGTATGTTCTTGCGTCACCCATGACACCTACGCTGCGGATGTCTGGGAGAACCGTGAAGTATTGCCAGATGTCGCGCTCAAGGCCGAAGTTGGCAATTTCTTCGCGTAGAATCGCATCCGATTCACGGACGATTTCTAGCTTTTCTTCAGAAATTTCACCTAGTACACGGATACCTAGTCCTGGACCTGGGAATGGCTGTCTCCAGACGATGTCGTCAGGAATGCCCAGCTCTGAACCTAGGGCACGGACTTCATCCTTGAATAGTGTATTCAAAGGCTCAATCAATTCGAACTGCATGTCTTCTGGAAGACCGCCTACGTTGTGATGAGATTTGATTGTTTGTGCCGTTGCTGTCCCGCTCTCAATGATATCTGTGTAAAGTGTTCCTTGTGCTAAATAGTCAATTCCTTTTAGCTTGTCCGATTCATCATGGAATACATAGATGAATTCGTTACCGATGATTTTACGTTTTTGCTCAGGATCAGACACACCTTTTAGCTTGTTTAAGAAACGATCTTTCGCATCTACTTTAATCACGTTCATGTTGAAACCTTCGCTAAATGTTTTCATAACCCCTTCTGCTTCGCCTTTGCGAAGAAGACCGTGGTCAACGAAAATACATGTCAGCTGATCGCCGATTGCTTTGTGGATCAATACCGCCACAACAGATGAATCCACACCGCCGCTAAGTGCGCACAATACTTGTTTGTCGCCTACTGTTTCACGGATTTTCTGCATTTCGATTTCAATGAAGTTCTCCATTGACCATTTGCCATCGCAGCCACATACGCCGAAGACAAAGTTTTTCAATAGATCATTTCCGTACTCAGAGTGACGAACCTCTGGGTGGAACTGAACGCCATAGAAATTCTTCTCAGCTAAGCTCATCGCTGAGTTTGGACAATGTGCACTTGTTGCATCAACTGTAAAGCCTTCTGGCACTTCAACAACGAGGTCACCATGGCTCATCCAAACGACTTGATCAGTCGGAAGGTCTTTGAATAATGCAGGTGTTCCATTAATGTGGATATCTGCTTTTCCATATTCACGCTGGCTTGCTGCTTCTACTTTCCCGCCTAAATAGTGAGTCATGAGCTGCATGCCGTAGCAAATGCCTAGAACCGGAATGTCTAGATCAAAAATCTTTTCATCACAGCGGAAAGATCCTTCATCATAAACACTGTTTGGTCCGCCTGAAAGGATGATTCCTTTAGGCGCCATTTCTTTAATTTCTTCAGCAGTTAAAGTGTGCGGATGAAGCTCACTGTACACACCAAATTCACGAATACGGCGTGTGATCAGCTGATTGTACTGACTGCCGAAATCTAGAACCAAAATCATTTCATTTACTAAATTTGTCATGGTGTCACCTCTATGTCCAATATAGTTTTTTATAAACGCACAGAAAAAATGAGAGGAGAAAACCTGCTCTCAGTGTGAATCACGCTTTTGAAGCGCCCAGACTCACATCCGAACGCTTCAATTTCATGTATTTTAGAAGGTTTTAATATTCACCTATTCTAACAACAGGAAGGTACGCGGTCAAGACTATCTCCTGTTTATTAAATTTTCCCATAACTTTATCGATTGCCGCCAAAGTACAGAAGCATCCTCTCTTCGATAGAGCGCACGTTCATAGAGCTGCGTCAGCTCTGACATATGATGATCTCCATCCTTGTCATTGATCAAAGAAGCGAATTCTCTTAGCGTCATGCCTGGGTTTTTCTCGATTCCCCTGCGTTTCAGCTGCTTTAATAGAGCAGCATACGCATAGAAGAATGCTTCCTCCTCTGGCAGACGTTTCACCTTTCTCACAATAAAGAATGGCAGCCATCTTGCTCTGAATCGATAAAGAAGCCAGCTCATCAACCCTAGAAGGACCATAGCTCCTGCCGTAAAACCCAAAATTGAACCAACATGCACCATATTAGGCTTTGCTTGCGCTGTTTGTTTCTTTGGTTCTGCCGGCTGCTCTGTCTCCTGCTGCGGCTGTTCTGCCTGCTGATCTTCGCTTGCATCAGAGCTAGGCTGATCTTCTTCCTTTTGATCATCATCTGATTGATCACTTGAAACCGATTCATTTGTAAAGGTCTCTGGGTTCGTAAATCCTTTTGTCGGTTCAAATGTGACCCAGCCTCTGTTTGGAAAATACACCTCTACCCATGAATGCGCATTGTTATTAGTTACTTCATACACATTGTTTCCATCCATCTGTGTTTCATATAATTGACCTGACGTGTACCCTTTCACCCATCTCGCCGGAATCCCGATCGAACGAAGCATCACAATCATAGAGGATGAAAAATTATCACAGTAGCCGATCATCGTATCAAACAAAAATTGATCCACATAATCTTCATTACGACTAGGCACAGCGACATTTTGCGTTTCATATGAAAACTTCCCTGACCCTAAGTAATCCTCAATCGCTTTAGCCTTATCGTACATATTATCCTTCGTTTCCGTTAAGCTGTTTGCCAATGTTTTCACTCGCTCTGGTAATGAGGAAGGAAGCTGCAAGTATTCACGGCCAACCTCCTGATTGACTTTCTGCTTCGTCGGTACTTTGATGCTCTGCAAATCCTCAAGGATAAATGTAGGCGATAAGAAGCTGACTTGGTAGTTCCCTAAATTTTTCGGCGGATTTTGACTGGATGGGACAATTTTCTCCGTTTTGCCCATCATTTGCAGCGGAATGTTTTCCATTGGCATCAGTGTGATCGTCCCAATCGGATAGACAGCATGATTAAATCGATAGTCCGATTCCATATCGACTCTCGTTTCATGTACCTCTGTTTTCACACGCTCGGTAAACCACCGATTCGGCACATCATCGTCCTTTAGCCGAGTAGGCTTTGTATCATTTGAGGCATCCTCCCAGCCCTTTCCTGTGTAGATGCTTTTTGTTTCGACACGAAAGTAAGACGGCTCCTTTCCGCTCCATTTAAAGACCGGTGTGCGGTCCTCACTAAATGGTCCGCCAAGCGCCGAATCATCTGCACTATATCCCACTTTATTCTGCCCGGCTGTCCCACCTTGATTCGTCACCGCCTTAAAAAACGGGACAGGATCAGGCCATTTCGGATCAGCCTTTGGCAAAGAAGCGCCGAGTGTCGCTGATAGAAGAACAAGCGCCAGCATGGGCAAAAACCATTTTAGACGCGCCTTCTGTGACACCCGAATGCCTTCAGCCGAACGCAGTCGATCGAAATACAGCAACCCAAGCAAACAAAAACCAAACACCATAATGCGAACGATCGCAAAGGCAGCATCATATGGCGTAAACGTATCCAGAATCGTGACATACACAATCGTCATGAGTAAAAAGAAAAAGATACGCTGCTGATAGACCACCCAATAATGAAGCAAGTAAACAAGCAGCCACAGCAAAATATAAAACAATAATGTGCGGAAGGACGGGTACATGTCACTCCACATGCCTGTGCTCATGAAGGTGATATTATCTTTGATATCTGCAAATAATGCAGCCGGATAGCTTGGCTCAGCTTGAAAAAAGATTAAATATAAGGCGAGCAAGATCAAACCAGTACAAATAGGAAACGTCACATACCACTTCAAACGAAAGAATGTAAACAAACACGTAAGCCCTATAAAAATGATGAAGTAAGACGTATGACTCGTCTCTGTAAAATCTTGAAGCGGACGAAGCCACTCCCAAAGCAGCAGAAATGCTACAGCATAATAGATGAACAACTCAAAACGACTTTGCCGCTGATGCGTATGCAGCATAAATGTTTGTCACCTCACAGTTCTTTCGTGCAGCCGGTCTTCAAATAAAACGGTCGTGCGTATTCCAGATGCCTTGAGCCGGTCTACAAGCTGTTTTTCTTTTGTCGTGAATCGATCCACGGCTCTCTTCACTAAAAGAACAGTGATGTTCTTTCTGTATCGATTTCCAAAGAGACTTGCAGCAAGCTCTTCCTGCAGCTGACCCGTGATGACATATTTTCCAGAATGCTGATACTCACTCGCTGCTAACGCCTTATACTCTTGTACGCGAGAAGGTTGATGCTGCACTCTTGTTAAATAATAAAGCATGTCCTGTAAATGAAGTTCTCCTTGATCCACTCGAAAGGCATGCTGATCTCCTAGAGGTACAAGACCTGACGGCACCCCTTTTTTCACTGCCGATTGTAGGACAGACGCTGCGATAGACACGACGGTCTCAAAAACCGCTTCATCTGTAAAATCAGCAAACACGACAAGGTCCTTTGTTTGATTCTGTTCAAATTCCTTCGTCATCAGCTGACCTCGTCTAGCCGTCGTCTTCCAGTCCACCCAAGCAAAACGGTCTCCCTGCTGATATTCCCGTACGCCTGTTGTCACATGTGTCGGTTCATTGAACCACGAGTGAACCGCTTTGCCTCCATGTTCATTCACTGACTCAGCAGACTCCACCTGAAGATCCAGCATTTTGGGATAGACAAGCAGCTTTTTTTCTAACGGAATGATCATTTCTTTCTCCACAAAACCAAACATATCACCTGTTTTGATTCGAACCGCTGACAAATGATGTTCCCCGCGCATGAGATCATTCAATTGATAGGAAAAACGCCATGTTTTCCGAAACCAAGGAAACAGCATTTGCTTCATTTCAATTTGTTCCTGTAAACGAAAGGTGTCCGGCGGATCATCCTCAATCAAAACGTAAACGTATGGAAATGGATTTGACCGCTTGATTTCAAGGTCAACGGACAGCACGTCTCCCGCCTTCAATCGGGTTTGCTGTAATGTCCTTTTGGCTGTCACTCGCAGCGGAACGAGCGCAAACAGCAAAGCATACAAAGTATATGGTAAAAATGCATAAAAAAGGAACCAACTCACAAACCCTCCCTGAAACATGGCATAACAAAAGGCAGCCGCAGTGAGAATGATCAGCATCATCACCCGTAACCATAATGAAACTGCTAAACGATGACTTGACTTCATTGAGTCATCGACTTTTGAACTGGCACGCCAATTTGCTCAAGCATTTGTCGCAGCAGTGTCTCCGCCTTCTTCCCTTCATACATCGCTTCTGATGTCAAAATCATTCGGTGTGGCAATGTATATGGCGCCAAATACTGTACATCATCAGGAATCACATAATCTCGCCTGTTCAAAAGCGCATATGCCTGAGCCGCTTTCATGAGGGCGATCGATCCCCTTGGACTCACACCTAAATAAACAGATGGATGCTGTCGCGTCGCTTGAGCAATTTCAACAATATATTCTTTAATGGATACATCTACATGAATGGTCTGAACAGCTTGCTGCAAAGCATGAATCTGTTCCTTTGTCATGACAGCTTGAAGTGTGTCAATCGGGGATTGCTTTTCCTGCAAGTTGAGCACCTCCAGCTCCTCCAGCATGGTCGGATAACCCATTTGCAGCTTGAATAAAAACCGGTCCATTTGCGCTTCTGGCAGCGGATAGGTCCCTTCATATTCCACTGGATTCTGCGTCGCCATGACGAAAAAAGGATCCGCAAGCGGCATTGTTTCTCCGTCCACTGTGACACTGCCTTCCTCCATCGCTTCGAGCAATGCTGACTGTGTTTTAGGAGAGGTCCGGTTGATCTCATCAGCCAAAATAATCTGCCCCATAATCGGTCCTTGCCTAAATTCAAATTCATTTGTCTTTTTATTATAAATCGACACACCTGTTACATCTGAAGGCAAAAGGTCAGGAGTGAATTGGATTCGCTTAAACTCACAGCCAATCGATTTTGCCAAAGCACGAACCATCATCGTCTTCCCAACACCAGGCACATCCTCTAGCAGCACATGCCCCTTCGCCAAAATCGCAACAAGGCTTAATATCGCAATGTCTTTTTTCCCAACCATGACTTTATTGATGTTATCTACGATTTTTTGTAAATCTGAATGCATCGGTTCATCAAATGCCATCCTGATCCTCCTATCACGTTTCCGTCAAATTTCATATAGTCTAACTTTACCATACAACGCGCACTTGCATAAAACATCAGCACGTAGAAAAAAAAGAAGCCTTCTCACGATGGAAAAGACTTTTTCTCTTCTTTTGGCTCACCTGCTGGCTCCATATGAACATGAGAGTGTAAAATATCATGTTCCTTCTTCATTCTACGTTCAATCTCATCTGCAATATCATGGCTTTCTGCAATGTTCAAGTGCGGCTCGACCTCCACCACTACATCCACATGGACCGTACTTCCGAGATACCGTGCCTTAATATCTTTCAAATCGCCCACTCCAGGTGTTGCTTCAATGGTCTCTTTATATTTGGACATATCTTTTATATGAAAACCGTCCGTTAACGAATGAGAAGCATCTCTGAAAATCTCCCACGCCGTTTTACAAATAATGAGGCCAATGACAAACGCTGCAAGCGTATCAATCCATGCAAGCTGAAATTGAGAGGCCATGATTCCTACAAATGTTCCAATACTCACATACGCATCTGATTTATTATCAGCAGCTGCTGCATGAAGAGCCTGGCTATTGATCCGTTTGGACAGATTGCGGTTGTAAATATACACGCCGTACATCACCACAGCACTTCCTGCTGCCGTCCAAGCTGCGATCATATCGGGCGTTTGATGCTCAGATGAGAAGAGCGACTGGCCTGCACTCAGCAAAACCTGAAGTCCAACAAGCATCATAATAAAGGACGCCACAAGAGACGCAATATTTTCTGCTCTAAAATGACCGTATGGATGATCTTCATCAGGCGGCTTTTGAGAAATACGCAATCCAATCAACACCGCAAGGGATGCAATAATATCCGTCGTATTATTCAAACCATCTGCGGAGAGAGCCTCTGAATGAAACACATAACCAATGATGAGTTTCGCCGCTGATAAGATCACATAGGCAATGATGCTGACCCAAGCACCTGTTTCACCTTGTCTTAATTCGTTATAGCGCTCCATGTCGAACCGCGCCTCCTCACACATCACTTTTCTATTATTTATCTTACAAAGCAAAGCCCGTGTGGGTCTACAGCAACATGATTCGCTTGTGTCAGCAAAATAGGATACATAGAAATGTGTTGACCTAAGTAAACTTATTTTTATAGGGTCAAATGACCTCAAGACCTACTCCCATCAACCTTTTTCCAATTCACTCTGTGATGATCATATGGGCAATATCCTCTTCCTGAGAAATTATCAGAATAATTTTATTTTGAGACACAACTTCTCCCCATTCTATCTTATGCTATTTTTAAGAATGAACAGAGGAAAAAGAGGGAACATAATCTCTCAAATCCTTTATACTTTTTAACATCATGTTAAGAGGTTTGAAATGTCAGTTTGATAACCTGTCCAATGCTGAATGACAATTCAGTATGATAAAATTTAAAATATTCTAAAAACAATTTCTCTATGAAGAGAAATGTTTGGAGGTAAAGACATGTCCAACATGACAAACGGTCTTCAAAAAAATCTGAAAACAAGACATATTTCAATGATCTCCATTGCTGGGGTTATTGGCGCAGGGCTATTTGTTGGTAGCGGTGCTGTCATTCATTCTGCAGGGCCTGGATCCATTCTTTCCTATTCTTTTGCCGGACTTCTAGTGATCTTTATTATGAGAATGCTTGGAGAAATGGCATGTGCCTATCCGACAAGCGGTTCCTTCTCACAATATGCGAGCGATGCCATCGGTCCATGGGCCGGGTTTACAATTGGCTGGCTTTACTGGTTTTTCTGGGTGATTGTCATCGCCATCGAAGCCATTGCCGGTGCTGCCATTATTCAGTATTGGTATGGAGATGCACCTGTTTGGCTCACAAGTCTTATCCTCACTATCCTCTTAACATTAACAAATATCTTTTCTGTTAAATCTTTTGGCGAATTTGAATATTGGTTCTCATTAATAAAAGTCGTCAGCATTATTCTCTTTCTACTCATCGGTTTTGCATTTATCTTTGGTTTTGGCAGTCATCATACTGTAGGTCTTGCCAATTTAACGGGGAACGGCGGTTTCCTTCCAAATGGATTCAGCTCTGTTTTACTCGGAATTGTCGTCGTCATCTTTTCATTCATGGGAACCGAGATTGTAGCAATAGCGGCCGGTGAATCAGCAGACCCGGTCAAGTCTGTGACCACAGCTACCCGTTCTGTTGTATGGCGTATCATCGTGTTCTACGTCGGATCCATCGCTGTCGTTGTCACCTTGCTTCCATGGAATTCAGCGAGTATTTTAACAAGCCCGTTCGTTGCGGTATTAGAATACATCGGCGTTCCATCAGCCGCTCAAGTCATGAACGTCATTGTCTTAACAGCTGTTCTATCTTGTTTAAACTCCGGGTTGTACACAACGTCCAGAATGCTTTATTCATTAGCAGAAAGAGGCGAAGCACCGAAACGCTTTATGAAAATCAGCAAACGTGGTGTTCCTGTAGCGGCTACAGTCGCAGGTACCTTCTTTTCCTACATTGCCGTCATGATGAACTACTTTTATCCTGAAACCATCTTTTTGTTCTTAGTCAATGCATCTGGCGCCATTGCCCTTCTTGTCTACTTGGTCATTGCTGTTTCACAATTAAGAATGCGACGCAAACTCGAAAATGAAAATCCAGAACAGCTCAAAATCAAAATGTGGTTGTTCCCATATCTCACGTACTTTACCATTTTGGTCATTTGCGCCATCTTGGCATCGATGCTGTTTATCGAATCAATGAGACCGCAGCTCATTTTGACGAGTATCATTACCTTCGGTGTACTTGCCGCTTATTTCATCTTTAAACCGAATAAAAAAGTGCCTGCAAATGCACCGCTTGAAAATAAACATCCGTAATGCGCCCGCTGAAAAGCGGTTTTTTTATTTTATTCACCTATTTTCATGTCCGCACTTATACTGTATCAAATTGGATTTCAAGTGAGGATTAGACGACATGAACCTAGAAAAATTTGTTGACGAGCTGCCAATTCCAGAAGTCGCGGAGCCCGTCAAAAAGAACCCAAGACAAACGTATTATGAAATTGCTATGGAGGAGGTATTCTTAAAAGTTCATAGAGACCTGCCCCCAACCAAGCTATGGACCTATAATGGCAGCTTGCCTGGTCCAACCATTCAAGCGAATCGAAATGAAAAGGTCAAAGTGAAATGGATGAACAAATTGCCACTTAAGCATTTTCTGCCGGTCGATCACACCATTCACGAAGGCCATCATGACGAACCAGAAGTCAAAACCGTCGTTCATCTGCATGGCGGCGTCACACCAGCAAGCAGTGACGGCTACCCAGAGGCCTGGTTTTCACGGGACTTTGAAGCAACCGGCCCCTTCTTTGAACGAGAGGTATACGTATACCCAAATCATCAGCAAGCCTGCACATTGTGGTATCACGATCATGCGATGGCATTGACACGATTAAATGTGTACGCCGGCTTAGCTGGATTTTATTTGATCTCAGATGCGTTTGAAAAATCGCTAGAATTACCGAAAGATGAGTATGATATTCCTTTAATGATCATGGACCGGACGTTTCAGGAGGATGGCGCACTGTTTTATCCAAGCAGACCAAACAACACGCCAGAAGACAGTGACATACCAGATCCGTCCATCGTGCCCTTCTTTTGCGGAGAAACCATTTTGGTCAATGGAAAAGTATGGCCGTATTTAGAAGTAGAACCGCGTAAATACCGTTTTCGTATTTTAAATGCGTCCAATACAAGAACTTACGAGCTGCATCTAGATAACGACGCCACAATCTTGCAAATTGGTTCTGATGGGGGCTTTTTGCCAAGACCCGTTCGCCATCAATCCTTTAGCATTGCTCCTGCTGAACGCTTTGATGTCATCATCGATTTTTCAGCTTACGAAAACAAAACGATCATCCTAAAAAATAAAGCTGGCTGCGGACAGGAAGTGAATCCTGAAACAGATGCCAACATCATGCAATTTAAAGTCACACGGCCACTAAAAGGAAGAGCACCTAAAACTTTACGGCCGATTTTCAAACCACTTCCACCGCTTCGGCCTAGTCGAGCTGATAAAGAGCGTACGCTCACTCTTAGCGGCACGCAGGATAAATACGGCCGCCCCATTTTATTGTTAGATAACCAATTTTGGAATGACCCCGTCACGGAAAATCCTCGTCTTGGCAGTCTAGAGGTTTGGTCCATCGTCAATCCAACCAGGGGCACACACCCTATTCATTTGCACCTTGTTCAATTTAGGGTATTAGACAGAAGACCATTTGATACAGAGGTCTATCAATCGACAGGAGAAATCGTGTATACAGGACCAAACGAAGCGCCTCCTTTACATGAACAAGGCTACAAGGACACCATTCAAGCGCATGCCGGTGAAGTCATTCGGATCATCGCTCGCTTTGTTCCATACAGCGGCAGGTATGTGTGGCATTGTCATATATTAGAGCACGAAGATTATGACATGATGCGGCCGATGGATATCATCCAGTAAAATGAAATCAACCTCCCGCCACATGCGTAATCACATATATTGAAATCATTGCGAAGGGCTAACAGGCAGCGATATATTAGCCCTTTATTTCCTTTTCATTGAATCATTCTAAAATAAAACAATGCATGACTTGAAATGACATTTATTTGTACATTCAATACTTAAAAAGTTGACGCAGCAAACCGATAATACTACTATATACCCATTGCATCTATCAAAAGGCACATAAGCCACAATGAACGAACAAATGGAAAATTGCGATAAAAAACGGAGGAGTTCAATTTGAATGAAGAAAAAGAGACTTGCCAGGTCACACAAGAAACAGCGGCAGGTAACATAGAGAAGCTTTCAATTCAGAAAAACGAGAGCATTCGGTCAAATATTGAACAGCTAACAATTGAACTCGGTGAACAAAAAGAATTCAACCACTTCATTTTAGATGAAAAACAAAAGGCCATCAGCACATTATCTGCTCTCATTACAAAAGGCGATTGTGATGAAGAATTAAAGACTCATTTTGAACAAGCATTACATATCGGACTTTCTGTCATAGAGATCATGGAGATTATTAAGCACTGTACAAAAGTTGCTGGATTCCCTCACTCCATTAATGCCCTGTTTATCTTTCAAAACTTACTAGACAATAACACCAAATAAATCAGTGAAAACGAGAAGCCATTTGTCCTCTCGTTTTTTTATGTCCACTCATGTTACTCTTTTTCTTTTCAACTGTCACATAAGCAAAACACGAAAATACCACACGTTTCTCTGCTTAAAAACTGATTTCTCTTCCATAAATTCCTCATTTTCCCCACCATTTCAAGCGGCAAAATAAAAAAACGTCCAGTTATATCAAATAACTGAACGTCCCCTTTATCGATTGACAGTGAAATTGTTAACAATTCCGTCATCCTTCTCCCAAGCGGCTTCCACTGTTTTCTTCTTGATATTGTATTCAAATATCGTTCTTACCTTTGCTTTTCGTCCGGTGTCATCCTTTAATTCCTTTGCGTTTTTAGCAACACCTAAGAAATAAACAGAAGATCCGTCCGTAGAAAATTGCGGCTGTGCAGCACTTAAAATATGCACATCCTCATTGTTCTTAACGAGTGTCGTCGTTTTTCCTGTTTCTACATCAAGCATTTTAATAGAGGATACTTCTTTTTCGTTTCGCACCTTCACTTCTGTATAAATCAATGACTTATGATCTGGTGAAAATGAAATATCATTGATCGTTTGCGAGATGCGTGCAATACGCTTCCCCTTCGCACCTGTTTGAAGGGTGATCTTCATGGTCGTTGGTTCAGGGTCTCTTCCCTTTTCATTCGCTTCATCGGTTTTCTTGTAATCTTCTTTTAAGGAATAATGCTGGATTGCCAGAAGGTTTGACGCCGGATCATAAGCAAAAGAACTCACCGTGTCATCCTTGCTTTTTTCTGGATACAATACCTTCACTTTGTGTGTGTTCAAATCATAAGAAGCGACATAAAATTGTTCGCCAGAATCCTTGTTATACCTGAGATATAACTGCTTCCCGTCCCCAGACAGCCTCATACTGTCGATGGAATCATCACTCGTAAATAGCGTTTTTTCTTCATCCGTTTTCACATTCAATTCTCGAATACTCACTTTTTGCGTGTCTTCATCCGTATACGTGTAATATAAAAGCTGTTTCGTAGAATCATAAGCAATCGAAGGATATGCTGTCAGTTTCTCCGTATGAAGCGCCCGGTCATGCAGGTAATACGTATTGTTTAATTGTTGATCTGTAAATGAAACGAGCAATTCGTCTTTTGCATCTTGATTTGTTTTCACTTTTCCCGCATGCTTCGCCTCTTGACCCGGCTTCGTCATGAAGAAAATGACTGCCGCAATCACTGCGACTCCGATGACCGTGATGATCCACCATGTTGATTTTTTCATTACCTTTCAGACCCTCTCTACAAGAAAAGAAGCCAGAAAATGAACTTTTCCCGCTTCTTTGCATGCCTATGTATTAATAAGTGTAATGCCCTTTTACGACACCTTTACTTGTTTTATACCCTAATGCTTTGAATGCTTTTGGACTGACGTCTAATACAGCGTTTGGCATTCTGCCTACATCATATTTATATACTGTAATCACTTTATGTGGTTTTGATTTTGTTGTCACTCTAAGTTTTGTACCTTTTTTCGGTACGTCAAATCCCATTTTAGTTGCTGCATCCCAATGACCGAGTTTTTTTCCATCTGCGCCTTTTTTACCGACACCATTATACCAAGTAATATTGCCGCTTACTTTTTTTGCACTTGCTCCATGTGAGAAACTAAACGCCAAAAATAAACTAGCTACTGTTACGATTGTCGCGATAAGCTTTTTATTCATTTAAAAAATCCTCCGTATTTGGTTTCTGCACTTATTATACATGAAGATGCCCCCAGTTATTTTACAGTCACATTACAATTCGAATACAAGTTGACCACTTTATGACCGATTTTGTTCATAAAAAATACCAAAATCAGCCAGAACAATGTGAGCAACTCCTCTCTTTCATTTTATATAATAAAAATGAATCAAATTTAAGGAGGAATTTTTATGAAAAAGTGGTTCATCGTTTTGAGTGTGAGTTTAGCATTAGTTTTGATGCTTTCAAGTCTACCTGCCTCAGCAGCTAGTCCCCGTCACGGTGCGATTGTGACACAAACGGATGAAGCCAAATGGTCAGGCATCTCTGCTGATATTGTGCTTCCGAAAACAGCGACGATTAAAAATGGCTATGCGGACTGGTACCTCGGTCTCGGCTCTGCCGTTGTAGAGAGCGGTATTTCAAAAACGTCTTCTGGCTATAAGGTCTTTCTTGGCAGCGGCTCACAAGGCGGTAGTCAATACTGGAACAGTGAGTACGATAAGAGCATTACGGATGGTGCACGTGTCAACTTAAAGCTCACCAACAATGGTGATGGCACAGTGTCACTATACGTCAATGGGAAATTGCGCTACAAGCAGCCTGTTTTCAACCCTAGCCGTCTGAAAAACCTTGATGTTGTCAAAATGGTACACGGTGTTCAAGATAATGGGGCAAACAGCTACTCACAAGCAAGCTTCTCGAATGTACAGCTTCGTGCGAATACTTCAGGAAGTGTCTATAAAAAATGGGATGGATCAATCAAATCATCGCTTTTACGTAATTTAGAGTCTGGTGCTGCGGCTCCTAAATTCACCGTCATTTCTTCTGTTCCATTAAGTACAAGCCTTTCAGCACAATAAGAAAAAAGCGCCCTATTTTGGGTGCTTTTTATTGTTCACAGCTTATCAACACTTCTCTTTTAATCAAAACAATGATTCGTGGTAACATAAACATACATACTTCGAAGAAAAAAGGAGAACGAACGTGAGAAAAAGTCTACTTGTTTTCATGAGCCTAGTTGCAAGTCTCTTCATACTAGCAGCTTGCTCGAATACGACGAAAGAACAAAAAACAGAATCTAAGGCACTTCCAACGATTAATGAACGCATTCAAAAAGAAACGAAAGAAGTCATGGAGCAGTCTAAACTCGTGAAAGACACAGCCATCACCGTTGATCAAAAGAAAAAAGCCATTTCTTTAAGCGTGACGGCTTCCTCTGATACCAATAGTGATTACGCTGAGGTCATCGGTTTAAACTTTGCCAAGACGCTGGCTATCGGGGCATCAACTGAAAAAGAAAACAACCTGCACAAACCGGAAAATGATAGCCTTGGCGCCCTCTATTCCTTTTATGACTTAAACATCACTGTGAAACAAGAAAACGGCAAGGTGCTGGCAAAGGGAAAGAAAAAAACAAATGAAACAAAAATCACCTGGGAAAGAGCCCAGTAATTTATGGTTTTTTACGATAAAAAAAGCTTGTAGAGGACCGCTCTACAAGCTTTTTTTCATGTTTATTCAGTCAAATCGTCTCTCATTGCATCGACCAGTGTGTGAATATCTGAGTGAGCCCACGATGCTAATCGTACCAACAAATCATCTATACACTCATACAAATGATGTTCCCTCAAAATATACTCCTTATAAAATGGAATGACAAAGAAATAGAGCAAATCAGCCAATTCAAGTGCAACGTTATCTTCATCCTCATCTTCTAACGCCTGTCCAACACTTTGAATCAACCAAATCAAATCTGCTTTCTTTTCAATTGGAACATACATCAGTTGATGAATATTATCCGTAGCCTTTGTTTGTAAAATTCGCTCAGCCGCTTCCTTTGACAGCGCCCCAATTTCTGTAGAAGATATATTAACAACAGCTAATTCATCCTCTGATCTCACTTGATTCATTTGCAGCAAGTTTTGGTCCATCTTGACTCACTCCCCATTCTCAGATACTTTTATTATAAGGAATTCATCTGATTTTTTATGGAAATAGTGGATTTTTTTATGTAATTTTAAAGAAAATGTGACATTATAAGCCAAGATCTCTCATATCTCTCAAGAAAAAAAAGCACTCTTGATCATAAGAGTGCTTCAGATTGTTGACAAAGGGCTAAAATGATCTTTATTTTAGTCCTTTGTCTTCTTTTCAGCGTGATAGAAAACCTTTGCAGTCTAGGAAGGACGAGTACTGGCGCGGAGCGAATTTGACATTCGTGAGCACCAGCACGCAGGACTGACACCGAATGCGAGGGTTTGTCTACACGCTGAAGCACTCTTGATCATAAGAGTGCTTTTCTCATACATCCTTTACTCTCTTTTTCATTGCCTCAGCCATTTCCACGTCACCCTCTGCTTCCAACTTTTCAATGATGTGAGCATAATCCCTTTCATGGCGATTTTGGCTTAGTTTAAAAGCAGCCTGAACTTCATCAATGATGATTTTAAAGCCTACAATGCCTTTCATTTGCTTCTCTAAAAGTTCATCAGACAACGTATCCCATAACACTGGTTGTTCCCTATGGCTTTCATATGTCTCCAGCATCGTTGTTAATTCCTTGACCAGTTCTGCTTTTTCTAGCAGCACGGCTTTTCCATATACATGTACAGCTTGATAATTCCACGTCGGTACGGCTTCCTTTTCATACCATGAAGATGATATGTAAGCATGCGGCCCTTGAAAAATGACGAGCACCTTTTCATTTTCTTCAAACGTTTTCCACTGAGGATTTCCAATCGCCATATGCCCTGTGATCACATACGAACCCTCAATTTGATGAAAACTCACTGGGATATGTGTCGCAATGGGCTTTTCATCCGTTGTGGTCACAACTGTTGCAAATGAATGTGATTGAATAAATGCTTTTACTTCCTCCATATCTTTCACTTGAAAAAATGATGGAATATACATGTTCCCTTCCCCCTTTTTGATCAGCTAAGTGTTTTGGTCATAATGAAGTCCAATTGTTCCTCGTCTCCCATAAGGAATGCGTGCACTCCTGTTTGAACAAACCCAAGCTTTTGATAAAATGCGATGGCCGCTTTGTTGTGCTCCCACACCCCAAGCCAAACATCACGTTTATGATATTTCTTCGCGATCTCAAAGGCTTGATTGATTAAATATCGGCCTAAACCTTGTTTTTGAAAGGACTGCTTAATATAAATTCTTTCAATCTCTAACGCTTCACTTCCCATCTCTTCTGACTGCGCATCATCCATATTGACCTTCAAATAACCAGCAACTTCGCCATTCACTTGAACAAAATAGAACTGTGAAGATGGATGATGTAATTCTTTTAACAGCTGGTTGGGATGAAAAGCTGTCTTTACGTAAGCATCGATATGTTCAGCTTTGTTTTGATCCCGAAAGGTCTCTTTAAACGTGTCGATTCCGACTTTTTGTAGCTCTTCTATATGCTGTTCATTACATGGAATAAAAGTGACGGTCATTGAAGTCACTCCTTATCATTTAGTAGCGTCTCTTATTTCCTTTTTTCACATAATCCCAATCTTTTTCAATATTTTTTCTCACCCTGAGAAGATACTCATATATCTGTTCTGCTTCCTCATCAGAAAACCCATCAAGCGCTACTTGATTCGAATAATCATGTTCTCGTTTAATCATTGGATATACCGCTTCCCCTTTATCAGTGGGAAACAGCTTTTTGTTTTTTTTATTCACTCGATCATCTTTCTTCTCAATAAAACCATGCAGTTCTAATTTTTTGATAGCACGGGCGGCCGTTGTTCGATCCACCTTGATCATTTCCGCCAGCTTTTCCTGAATGATGCCCGGCTCCTCACAAATACGCACAAGATACAAATACTGTCCCTTCGTTAAATCGTACTCTTTAAATTCAATATTACTTATAGAATCAAGCGCCCGAGCGATGACGCCAATCTCTCGCAAAATCTCTCTCATTTATCACGACTCCTTTTATTGCATTTACAACATAAAATATACAACAACATTATAGTTTATTTTTGTTGTAAATACAATAAAAAAAACACCTTCATTTAGAAAGTGTTCTTTTCATTTTCTTTATTTCCCTCGTTCCTTTAAAAGTGGTAAATGTTACAAAAATAACGATATATTCGTTGCTAGAAGATAATTTCCCTTTATGCAGCCGCCTCTTTTTATAACATAATCTCTCCAGTTTTATTAACCATTATTCGTAGAGTCCACATAGATTCAAATTAGAATTTTTACCTTTAACAACCATCATTAAAATGATGAATATAATTGTTTAATTTAGGAACTATAAAAAGGTGACCAATCGTCAAGAAAGGAAGGTCGCTTAATGAATATTTTACAATTAGGGAGGATGACAATGGGAATTTTAAGTGGAAATCCAACGGATGAACCTATGCACTATGGTGAAGTGTTTGGTACATGGTCTTACTTGATGGTAGCTAAAGGTTTAGTTGCTGGTTATCAAACTCACTTAAACCATGCAGGTGACGAAGACTTACAAAAATTACTTGAAGAAGCTATTCAGGGTGGGCAACAAGAAATCAAAGAAATTGAAACTTTATTAAAAGAAAATGGAATTGGCTTACCTCCAACACCTCCTGAACGACCTAAAGCTTGTATAGACGATATTCCAGTAGGGGCACGTTTTCAAGATCCAGAAATAGCCGCTGGTCTTTCAGCGAACGTTGCGGCAGGCTTAGTATCGTGTAGCACAATTATGGGGCAATCCATTCGAGAAGACATAGCTATGATGTTTGGACAGTTTCATGTTCAAAAGACAGCACTTGGAGCAAAAGTCCTTAGACTTAACAAAGAAAAGGGATGGTTAATTCCACCACCTCTTCATCATAGCAAAGCAGAAGATTGCTAATCATAAGATGATTAAACATGAAAGAGTAGACCTTTAGGGTTTACTCTTTTCTTGCTAAGCTTTAAACTTTCTACAAATTGAAAACTCTCCTTCACTCTCTCTACAGTCACTATTTTTTGCCATCTTCCTGAGATTTAAAAGCTCCTATTACTATAGGTTGTGTAGCAACTAACCAGTGGTTTAAAAACTTAGAGAGTAACCTTTCTCTATTATAGTCCTTGCAATTGCAGCATAAAGACGGATTTTCCCCGTTCCAAGGTTCCATTTAATCAACAAGGTTAGTCATACTATGAGGAATATCTAAGCTCATATGACTGTTAATATGGAAGAAAAGACCTCCCAACAGTTTTGCAAACTGATGAAAGGCCTTCTCCTTTAGTTAGCTTATTTGTCACAGGTTCCCTTGTTTTTAATAACACGAGGACATACGACGACAAGAAAAGCATATTATTATTTCAGACGTTGATATAACAAGGTTTTGAAACCCTGATTACATCATTCCGCCCATACCGCCCATGCCGCCCATATCCGGCATTCCGCCGCCTGAGCCGCCTTCTTCTGGTTTGTCAGCAACGACTGCTTCAGTTGTTAGAAGCATTGCTGCAACAGAAGCTGCGTTTTGAAGTGCAGAGCGAGTTACTTTTGTTGGGTCAACGATTCCTTTTTCGATCATGTTTACCCATTCGTTTGTTGCTGCGTTGAAGCCTACGCCAATTTCTTCGTTTTTCAAGCGCTCAACGATGACGGATCCTTCAAGACCTGCGTTGTGAGCGATTTGACGGATTGGCTCTTCAAGAGAACGTAGAACGATGTTTACACCTGTTTGAACGTCACCATCTGCTTCGATTGAAGCGACTTTTTTGTATACATTCACAAGTGCTGTACCACCACCGGATACGATACCTTCTTCAACTGCTGCACGAGTTGAGTTCAGTGCATCCTCGATGCGTAGTTTGCGCTCTTTTAGTTCTGTTTCCGTTGCAGCCCCAACTTTGATGACAGCGACGCCGCCAGCTAGTTTTGCAAGACGTTCTTGTAATTTTTCTTTATCAAATTCAGAAGTTGTTTCTTCAACTTGCGCACGGATTTGGTTGACACGTGCTGCGATTTGAGCAGAATCTCCTGAACCTTCAACGATGGTTGTGTTTTCTTTTGTCACAACGACTTTAGACGCGCGGCCAAGCTGACCGATTTCAGTTGATTTTAGGTCAAGTCCTAGGTCTTCTGTGATTAATTCTCCGCCAGTTAGAACAGAGATGTCTTCAAGCATTGCTTTACGACGGTCACCGAATCCAGGTGCTTTTACTGCCACTGCGTTGAATGTACCACGAAGTTTGTTCACAACAAGTGTTGCAAGTGCTTCGCCTTCTACATCTTCAGCAATGATCAATAATGGTTTTCCTTGTTGTACAACTTGCTCAAGTACAGGAAGGATTTCTTGAATGTTTGTGATCTTTTTATCAGTGATTAAGATGTAAGGATTTTCAAGAACCGCTTCCATCTTATCAGAATCTGTCACCATGTATGGTGAAGCATATCCGCGGTCAAACTGCATTCCTTCAACCACTTCAAGCTCAGTTGTGAAACCTTTAGATTCTTCGATTGTGATAACACCGTCGTTACCTACACGCTCCATTGCTTCAGCGATTAGGCTGCCTACTTCTTCATCTGCTGCAGAAATAGACGCAACTTGAGCAATTGATTCTTTGCCTTCGATTGGTTTAGAAATCTCGTGCAAGCCTTCAAGTGCTACTTTCACTGCTTCCTCGATCCCTTTACGAACGCCAACAGGGTTTGCACCAGCTGTTACGTTTTTAAGACCTTCACGGATCATTGCCTGAGCTAGAACTGTTGCAGTCGTTGTACCGTCACCAGCTACGTCGTTTGTTTTGCTTGCAACTTCAGCTACAAGTTTTGCACCCATGTTTTCAAATGCATCTTCTAATTCGATTTCTTTTGCAATCGTTACACCATCATTTGTGATAAGTGGAGAACCGAATTTTTTCTCAAGAACCACGTTACGTCCTTTAGGTCCTAAAGTTACTTTTACAGCATCTGCAAGTGCATCTACACCACGTAACATCGCGCGACGTGCTTCTTCACTGAACTTAATATCTTTTGCCATAATAACGAAACCTCCTCAGTCTTTTTAAAAATATATCTCAATGTTTTTTATGTGATTAACCAATAACAGCTAAAATGTCGCTCTCACGAAGGATTAAATATTCTTTGCCTTCATATTTCACTTCAGTGCCTGCATATTTTGAGAAGATAATGCGGTCGCCTGTGTTTACTTCTAACGCAACGCGCTCACCACTTTCAAGTACACGACCTGAACCTGCTGCAACAATTTTGCCTTCTTGCGGTTTTTCTTTTGCAGAATCTGGTAAAACAATACCGCTAGCGGTTTTTTCCTCAGATTCAACGAGTTCAATGATTACGCGATCGCCTAATGGCTTTAACATAAGAAACAACCTCCTCAATTTTTATATGTAGTCTTTTTTTAGCACTCATCACCAGTGAGTGCTAACACATTTATTATAATAAAGAATGTCTTCTGCAATTTCAAGTAAAAAGCTTTAAAAATTTTTACGGTTTCATGATCTTTTTTCAACTCAGATTCTTTCCTTTTCATCGAAAAAGAAGACTTGTGTTACAATAAATCTAGTTCTTTTAGTAAAGGGGTTTTCGTTACTTGAAAAAACAATATTGGTACATCATCTTAACGTATATATTGGTGCAGTTTTCTGCAATTCCTTATGTGTTCATCATGAAATGGTTAGGGTTCATTCAGACACCGATGACACAAGCAGAGCTCTCTAAATTGTCAGGAACATGGACAATCATCAGCTTCTGTATCGGATTAATCATTATTCTGCTCATTCTTCGGACTGTACCAAAAGCTTCACTTCGAAATGAAGCACCGGTTTCAGTCGGCGCGGCTATCACCTGGATCATTGGCGGTTTCTTTCTTTCCCTCTTTGCACAATCAATTGCAGGAGCGATTGAACAATATGCATTTGGCATTGGCCGTGAATCCGAAAATACTCAAGCCATTTTATCCATTATGGATGCAGTTCCATGGCTTGTGATTGTCATTGCTCTGATTGGACCGATATTAGAGGAAATCATTTTCCGAAAAATCATTTTTGGTGTGATTTATGAAAAAACGAATTTCTTCATTGGAGCGCTTGTCAGTTCAGTGGTATTCGCAGCTGTACACAATGATTTTGCTCATATCTTACTTTATACCGCGATGGGCTTTACCTTTGCCTTTTTATATGCGAAAACAAAACGAATCATTGTTCCAATCGGAGCTCATATGCTGATGAACTCGCTCGTCATTCTTGTGCAGATTGAGCCAGTAAGAAAAATGATTGAAGAACAATCTCAAACAGTGCAAATGATTATTGGAGGCTTTTTCTCATGAGAAACCCTGTCGTATGGGGCGTCATTTATTTTGCCGTAGGTGTGGCTTTCACCTATATGGCCATTCAAAATCCAGGTGACATGTGGTCATTTTACAGCATTTTGCTGATGGTGTTTGCGGCCTATAATATCAATATCGCGTTTAAAATGTTTGCCTTCTCTGTCAAACTCAAAAAACAGCAGCAAAAATAAAACAAAAACCATTTTCTAATCTCTAGGAAATGGTTTTTTTATGGAGGACAAGTTTTCATGGAACAAGAAAAACTGAACATCTTAAATGAGCAGCATGAAGCGATTGGAGTTGCAACCCGTTCAGATGTCCACGCCCAAGGCCTTTGGCATGAAACCTTTCATTTCTGGCTTCTCAAAAAGGAACATGACACCGTGTATCTCTATTTTCAGCTAAGAAGCCCCGCAAAAAAAGATTTTCCTTCTCTGTTTGATATCACCGCAGCAGGCCACCTTCTTGCAAATGAACAGCCTTCTGACGGTAGGAGAGAGGTAGAAGAAGAGCTTGGTCTTTCTATCCCTTTTGAAGATCTGAACTTTGCAGGAGTTATACAGGATGAAATCCATATGCCAAATTTCATCGATCGTGAATTTAGCCATGTGTATCTTTACATTCATCAAGAAGAAGAGATGAACGTTCAATTACAAAAAGAAGAAGTCGCTGGACTTTACAGAGCAAAGCTAATGGATGCACAGCAGCTTTTCACGAGAAAATGTGAAAATATTCATCTGGAGGGCTTTGAAATTGATGAAGCCGAAGAACAACGTGAGGAAAACAGAGTAGTCTGTGTACAAGATTTTGTCCCGCATGAGCCTGCCTATTATAAACATCTATTTCAAGCGATCAATCAATTCCTTTCACAATAGAAAAAGCATCGTGACCCCTATTTGGATCACGATGCTTTTTTATGAGACATAATGATTTTCTTTCTCCTCTGTCTCTGTTTGCTGCATTTTACGATAGGTCACTCTTGAAATGACAATACTCACTTCATACAAAACGAGCATCGGTAAGGTAACCATGAGGTGAGAAACGATCTCTGGCGGTGTAATGAGTGCGGCAATGACAAGGAGGACAAAATAGGCATACTTCCGTATTTTTGATAAAAACATCGGTGTGATGATGCCAAGTCTTGTGAGAAACATCAACACAACGGGCATCTGAAACAAAAAGCCAAATGGAAGTGTTAACTGCATCAGAAATGTAAAATACTCATGAATCCCAATCACTTGCTCTACATTTAAATCACTTGACATCCGCATCAGAAAATCGACGACAAACGGAAACAAAATAAAATAAGAGAAAGCCACACCGCTCAAAAATAAAAGCAGTGCAATCGGAATATAAGCAAGTGTCACCTTTCTTTCTTTATCATATAAACCAGGACTCACAAAAGCCCATAGCTGATATAAAATCACGGGACACGTCAAAACCAAAGCAATGACAAATGCGAACTGCATAAACACGTACAGTGGATCTGTGAGCTTAAACGCGTTCAGCGTCAGTGTCGCCGCTTCATCCGTATTTTGTAAATACACAATGACCGGCTTAGCGAGAAAAAAACCTGCCACCATAAAGGCAACAAAAAACATCGCAATGATCACTAAACGTTTTCGCAGTTCCACAATATGCTCCATAAGCGGCATATCTTTGACATTCATGAAGCTCATCCTATTCTACTGATCTTCTTTTTTCTTATTTTCTTCCTGATCATCAGCTAAACCTTTTGTGGCATTTTTAAATTCACGTAATGTATCTCCTGCTGCTCTTCCTAATTGAGGAAGCTTTTTCGGCCCAAAAATAATGAGCGCAACAATCGCAATCAGAACCAAACTTCCAGGACCAATCGGACCCATTTGCTCCACCCCCTTTACCCCTTTTCGTCAATCCTCCTGTGTAACAGAGTAATGCTTTAAGAAATACACAAGAGACTGAAGTTCAACCGCCAAATCTATATGATGAATTCGAATGTGTTCCGGCACATTCAATCGAGCCGGCGTAAAGTTAAGGATTCCTTTGATGCCAAGGGCAATCAAACGATCTGTAATGGATTGAGCTGCTACGGCAGGTACTGTCAAAATGGCAACAGGAATATCTCCTGCCTCTTGAACATGCTCTTCAAGCTTATCCAAATCATAGACAGGCACGCCGCCTATCTCACTTCCTATTTTACTCTCATTGACGTCAAAAGCCATTGAAATTTTTGTATTATTATTTTTTATGAAATTATAGTGTAAAAAAGCAGTCCCTAAATTCCCGACACCGATGAGCATGACATTGGTCATTTCATCTTGGTCAAGTGTCTTTCTGAAGAAGGTCAAAAGGTAATCGACATTATAGCCATACCCTTTCTTCCCAAGTGCACCAAAGTACGAAAAATCTCGACGAATGGTAGCAGAATCGACTTTGACTGCATCACTAAGCTCTGCCGATGACACCCTTTGTTTTCCTGATGCATGCAGATTTTTTAAAAAACGGTAGTATAGCGGCAAACGTTTGGCTGTCGCTTGTGGAATTTTTGACTGATCTATATTCATATAAGGTCCTCCAACTTAAATATCAGATGCTCTGTGAAAATCACCGTTTTTCCCGCCTGTCTTTTCAATTAAATAGGTAGGACCGATGATCATGCCTTTATCAATCGCTTTGCACATGTCGTAAACGGTCAGTGCACATACTGAAGCAGAAGTGAGCGCTTCCATCTCCACACCCGTACTTCCTTTTGTTTTCACCTGTACTTGTATGTTCAGAATGTGCGCATTTCCGTCTTCCTCCCAATCAAAGGAGATATCCACGCCTTTTAGTGCAAGCGGATGACACATTGGAATGATGGTAGATGTTTGCTTTGCTGCCATGATGCCAGCAACCTGTGCGACAGACAGCACATCCCCTTTTCCAATTTCACGCTGCTCTATTTTATGAAACACTTCTTTTATCATACGAACACTTGAAGCAGCAACGGCGGTTCTCACTGTAGACGATTTGTCACTAATGTCGACCATCTTTGCTCTTCCCTGTTCGTTAAAGTGGCTAAATTGACTCATCTTTCAACGCTCCCTCACTCAAATGATACACTATTTTTTCCTATCTGTCTTTCATTTGAATATGGCGATTGTATGTAACATTTGCCGGTTTACTGCTGATAAGCTACACTTAACATATTATAGCAGAGGTGAAGTTACATGATGATTCTACAAGTGAATCAGCTGTCCAAATCGTTTGGAGCTGATACCGTTTTAACGAATATAAAATTGGAAGTCAAAGCGAGAGATCGGATTGCCATTGTAGGTCGTAACGGCGCAGGCAAATCCACCCTTTTGAAAATCATTGCCGGTCAAATGTCTTACGAGCAAGGTGAGATCATCAAACCGAAAGACCTATCGATCGGCTATTTAGCACAGCATACCGATGTGACGTCTACACGTACGTTAAAAGACGAATTATTATCGGTTTTTGATCATTTAAAAGGGATGGAACAAGAGATGAGAACCATTGAGGAGAAAATGGCTTCCTCTACAAGTTCTGAGCTAGATCCCCTCATGAAAACCTATGACAGACTGCAGCAGGAATTTAAAGATCAAGGCGGCTATCAATACGAAGCAGATGTCCGCTCCATTCTTCATGGGCTCGGCTTTAGTCACTTTAAAGATGAAACAACTGTTCAATCCTTAAGCGGCGGCCAGAAAACCCGGCTAGCGCTTGGAAAGCTCTTATTAATGAAACCAGAACTCTTAATTTTGGACGAGCCGACCAACCATTTAGATATTGATACCTTATCATGGCTAGAGCAGTATTTGCAAAATTATACAGGCGCCATTCTGATCGTGTCCCATGACCGCTACTTCTTAGACAAAGTGGTGAACCATGTGTATGAAGTCTCAAGAACTGCCATGAAAAAGTTCGCAGGCAACTATAGTAAGTATCTTGAACTGAAAGCTGAGCAGCTAGAGCGTGATATGAAGCTCTACGAAAAGCAGCAAGAAGAAATCTCAAAGCTTCAAGACTTCGTAGATCGCAACCTGGCAAGAGCCTCAACCACAAAGCGCGCTCAGAGCAGACGCAAGCAGCTGGAACGGATGGATCGTTTAGATAAGCCATTAGGTGATGAAAAATCCGCAAACTTTCATTTCGATATTACGAGACAAAGCGGCAATGATGTGCTGAAGGTGCATGATCTCGACATTCGTTATGATGAAAAAACACCGCTTCTAACCTCCCTTTCTTTTCAAATCAAACGCGAGGATAGTGTGGCACTCATTGGTCCTAATGGGATCGGGAAATCAACCCTTTTAAAAACGTTAACGAACACATTAACACCTGTAAAAGGCGACATCACCTTTGGATCTCATGTCACGATCGGCTACTATGATCAAGAACAAGCCAAACTGACATCCTCCAAAAAAGTGCTCAATGAGCTTTGGGATGACTATCCTCATTTGAATGAAAAAGAAATTCGGACATGTTTAGGGAACTTCCTCTTTTCCGGTGACGACGTTTTAAAGCCCGTTCATGCATTAAGTGGTGGAGAAAAAGCGCGCCTTGCCCTTGCCAAGCTGATGCTCCAAAAAGCCAATTTTCTTATTCTCGATGAGCCTACAAACCACCTAGACTTAGACAGTAAGGAAATTTTAGAGAATGCGCTGATCGATTATCCAGGCACCATCTTATTTGTCTCGCACGACCGTTATTTTATCAACCGTCTGGCAACGAAAGTATTCGAGCTTTCGCCTACAGAAACAAAAGAGTATCTCGGTGACTATGACTACTATCTTGAAAAGAAAAATGAACAATTAGAGCTTGAGGCGTTTCAAGAAAATGAATCGCTTAAAAAACAAGCAGCAAAGCCAGTAGAAACGGCAAAGCTTTCTTATGCGGAAGAAAAAGAACTGAAAAAGAAAGAAAGACAAAAGCAGCGCAGAATCGAGGAAATTGAAGAACGGATTGCTGTCATTGAAGTGACGCTTGGTGAAAATGAAGAGCTTCTATGTGATCCTGCTATTTTCCAAGATCACGAGAAGGTCCAAGCCATTCAAACAGAAAATGATACGCTTAATCAAGAGCTCGAATCACTCTTCGCGGAGTGGGAAGAGCTATCCGAATCTTAAAGAGTGCCCTAATGGGTGCTCTTTTCTCTTTCAGTGAAAATTTATTATCCACATTAATATCCACAAAAAATTCTTTGTTATTCTTAACCACTTTGCACTTATCCACTTTATCCACAGGTTTTTAATCACATATCCACATAAAAATTATTTGTTATACACATTCTCTTCATTTTAAAACGAAATTTTCTAACAATTGTGGATATATAACGTTTACATGTGAATAAATCGCTTTCATTAAAAATGAAAAAAACCCTGTGTATCCACAGGAGTTTTCATTCATATGAGACAAGCGGTAAGCCTGGCTGGCCATTCATCGCCATATCGCCTCTTATTCCTTTTTCAAACGCAATGGTTCCAGCAGCAGCAATCATGGCTGCATTGTCTGTACAAAGAGATAACGGCGGAATGATGACCTTCACGTCTGGGAGCTTCGTGAATGCTGTCGTCAAAGCTTCTCTCAATCCTTTATTGGCAGCGACTCCACCAGCTAAGACAACCTGCTTTACGCCATAGGCCTCAGCCGCTTTTAATGTTTTCCCAACAAGCACCTCAATAACGCTTGCTTGAAAACTTGCTGCCAAATTCTCTGGAGCAATTGTTTCTCCTTTTTGAGATGCATTATGTAATGTGTTAATTACAGCTGATTTTAATCCACTAAAGCTAAAGTGATAGGAGCCTTCTTCAAGCCACGCACGAGGCAGCTTAATCGTTGGCTCTCCTTCATGTGCTAACCGATCAATATGAGGTCCGCCTGGATACGGAAGACTCATCGTCCGAGCCACTTTATCGTAGGCTTCTCCAGCCGCATCATCCAATGTTTCTCCGATGACCTCAAAAGATCCGTGCTCCTTCATTAGCACAAGCTCAGTATGTCCACCAGAGACAACAAGAGCTAGGCATGGAAACTGCAATTCATCTACAAGCTGGTTTGCATAAATATGTCCAGCAATATGATGAACACCAACAAGAGGAATTTGATGAGCAAAGCTCAGTGCCTTGGCTGCATTGACACCAATCAGAAGGGCTCCGACTAAGCCCGGTCCTTCTGTGACAGCAATGGCATCTAAATCCTGAAAACTCATATTGGCCTGTGTCATCACTTCTTCTAATACGATGGTGACTTGCTCCACATGATGCCTTGAAGCGATTTCTGGGACAACACCGCCAAATCGTTTATGACTTTCTATTTGCGAGGCGACAACATTCGCTACAATTTCTTTCCCATTTTTTACAATGGATGCAGCTGTTTCATCACAGCTTGTCTCTATACCTAATATGAATCGATCTGTTTGTTCACTCATTTATATTCACCCACATGACCAATGCATCTTCCCCATTATCCGTATAATAATTCTTTCGAATAGAAGCTGGTCTGAAACCAAGTTTTTCATAAAGGGATTGTGCAGGTGTATTCGACACCCGCACCTCTAAAGAAAGATGATCTGTCTTTTTTTCTTTGCAAAATTCCATGACATGTCGCAGCAACGCTTCCCCGTAGCCCTTTCCTCTATGCTCAGGGAGAATTGCAATGTTCGTAATTTGTGCATCGTCCATGACGATCCAGACCCCGCAATACCCAACAGGCTGTTTATCTTCTTCAATAAGGAAATAATGGCTGTACTGGTTATGGAGAATCTCATAGACAAATGATTCTTTTTTCCAAGGTGCAGTAAACGAATGCACTTCAATCGTATACACCTCTGGAATGTCCGCTACCGTCATTTTTCGAATCTCTGCTATGTTGAGATTATTTTTGTCCTTCAAGCCATTTCACTTCCGCTTCTGCCAAACGAATATAGTTGGGAACAAGCTGATGGACATCTTCAGCAGGACGATCTGCGCCTAAAAATGCAAGCACTGATGGTCTTGGGTTATGAAATGTCCCCTCTGCTATCACAGCAGTTTCTCCTAAAATGGAGCGAATGCTTTCTTCATGAAGGTGCACATCCTGTCCAAGAAATAGGACAGGCTTTCCTGTCTGCTTCAGCTCATGAAGCCAATCCGTGAGCAAGATATTTTGGTCTGATTTGACCTCTTTGATCTTTCCTTCTACAAACGTATATAGCCCAGTATAAACTTGTCCTCTTCTCGCATCAAATAGTGGCGAGATCCATCCATCAAAGTAGTGACCATTTGCCGCCAGTGTTTCTAAACTAGAAACAGCCGATATTGGGATAGACAGCGTCCACGCGAGTGTTTTTGCAATGGTCACACCGATTCGAACACCAGTGTAGGAACCCGGTCCTTTCGCTACAACGATTTTACTTAGTTCGCTTGGCGCTACACCACATTCTTTCATCAATGCCTCAACAGTCGGCATCGCTCTGACGGAATGGTTCTTTTTTAAATACGTGATGCTCTCACCAATCACTGTGGAATCTTTTACGAGGGCAATTCCTAGTGTATGGTTCGACGTATCAATTGCCAGTATGGTCAAATTCTTTCATCTCCTTACAAAGGGTCTCATAGCGTTCCCCTTTTGCACTAAACGTGAGATGACGTTCTTCTTCACGTTCTGTTCTCAGCATTTCTATTTTCAAATAGGAGGAAGGCAATTGAGGTCCAATGAGATGTGCCCACTCAACCAAGCATACACCTTCGCCCTCAAAATATTCTTCGAGCCCGATATCTTCTTCCGCATCTTCCATGCGGTACACGTCCATATGATAAAGTGGCAGTCTGCCATCGGTATATTCTTTAATAATCGTAAAGGTAGGGCTGTTGACGATACTGGTAATCCCTAAGCCTTCTGCAAAACCTTTTGAAAAAGTAGTTTTGCCTGCGCCTAAATCCCCTTCTAATGTCAAAACATCGCCTGGCATCACAAGTTTGGCCAAAGCAGCGGCAATTCGTTTCGTCTCATCCGCACCTTTTGTCGTCCATGTTAATTTCACAGTTGAGGTCACCTCATTTCTTAAAATGATTATATCCTTTTTTCATTAACATTGTTTGCAGTTCATTGTCTTTTAATATAACGCTTGCTGCTCGATCCCCTTTGACTTGTCCAATGTGTTTGACTTGAATGTCTTCTTTTCTACATTGCATTTCAAAGCTTTCCCAATCAGCCTCCGGAATCGTACCAGTTAATACAAAGTCTTCCCCGCCAAATAACACCCATTCAAGCCATTCTTTACGCAGCAATGGTAAATCGGGATGTACGGGGAGCTTATTTGCTTCTATCTCTATCGTCACATGACTCGCTTCGGCTATCTCATTCAGCTCACTGGCTAATCCATCACTCACATCATTCAAGGTGACCCGGGGGAAGCTTGAGCAAATGAGGCCAGCAGCAATGTGCGGCTGAGGCTTTTTATGACGCTCAAGAAAAAAGGCTGTGTCGACTGCCTTGGTAGGGGCTATTTCGTTCATTAAAAGTGATAAGCCAGCAGCTGATGAACCAAGCTCACCTGTGACAAAGACGACATCTCCTGTCTGAGCACTGTGACGATAACAAGCTTTCCCCTTTGGAACCTCGCCAATGACCGTCACTGTAATGACAAAGTCACTGCGAGTGGCGACCGTATCTCCACCAATCAAATCCATTTGATAGGTGTCAGCCAATGCTTTCATTCCCTCATAAAGAGCTGAGACGATCGTCTCATCACCATGAGGCGGGATCGCAATCGATACAAGATAATACTTTGGAGTTCCTCCCATTGCGGCGATATCACTGACATTGACCGCTAGTGCTTTAAAGCCAATCTCAAAGGGTGTGGAAAAATCAAAGCGAAAATGAACATACTCCACCATTGTATCAACACAAACGACCTCTTCACAATGTGAATGAGGTTGATAAACACTTGCATCATCACCGATGCCCATAACCAAAGAACGCTGATGCGTTTCTTTTGGTGTGATTCGGCGAATAAGATCAAATTCATCCATAAAAAGCAGCCCCTTCATGCAATCAATTGATTGAGTAGACATGATGTCAGACATAATTAGTATTAGTGTAAGCCAATATGAGTTTCAGTTCCAATTAAAAATGATATAAAGAAAGCCTGGTATGAGCAAACCAGGCTGGGTTGAAGTGTGATCTATCTTTTCTTTTTACATATTACATAACGTGTAGCCAAACACAAACCAATTCATTGCATCTTGGATACGTATGAAAAGAAAAAGACATAAAAAAAAACGAAACTATACGTTTTCGTTTACAAGTCATAAAAATGGCGGTCCGGACGGGACTCGAACCCGCGACCTCCTGCGTGACAGGCAGGCATTCTAACCAACTGAACTACCGGACCATTTTGGTTGCACTCAACGAGTACTCCCCATTGGTACATAAAATAATTTGGTTGCGGGGGCAGGATTTGAACCTGCGACCTTCGGGTTATGAGCCCGACGAGCTACCGAACTGCTCCACCCCGCGACGATATAAATATAACAAGCTTGGCGGCGTCCTACTCTCACAGGGGGAGACCCCCAACTACCATCGGCGCTGAAGAGCTTAACTTCCGTGTTCGGTATGGGAACGGGTGTGACCTCTTCGCTATCGCCACCAAACCTGATGGA
>NZ_PVQL01000005.1:0-62466 GCF_002998085.1 Bacillus sp. NMCN1
CGAAAAAGTACAAAACCGAAGTTTTGTTTTTCGTCAGCGTTTGACTGACTACCTATGATATATCATAGGATTTTTTTATAAAAACTCGAATTAACAGGTACGTTTTGTCTTGTTTAGTTTTCAAAGATCATCTTCGCCGTTCTTAGCGGCTTTAAAAATATAACATTTCGCTTCATCTTATGTCAACAACTTTTTTTAAGTTTATTTCCCGAAGCGTTTTGTGTTTGTCACCGTGTGTCAGCGACGATTAATAACATATCACGAAAACTTTCTATTGGTCAACGCCTTTTCAAAATTTTTTTTGAAATAGTTTTATCGTGCATCTCAAACCCTTGTCCTGCATACAATCAAGTAACAATCTCGGACAAGGCAGGAGTGTTTGAATTGAGTCGACTATATGTGTTGCCTATTAAACGGCTGAAGCAAGTTGTCATTATTCTTGTAGCAGCCCTTGCAGCTGCAACCTTTTTTTATGTACAAAAGGCACCGCCGCTGTCGGTATTTAAAACAGAACACGGACCCCGAGCCATTTATAAAGGCGAGACTTCCTCAAAACATGTCTCCCTCACTTTTAATATCGGCTGGGGAGATGAGAAGGCTGTTCCTATTTTAAATGTCCTTCGAGAGTATGATATAAAGAACGCTACTTTCTTTCTGTCTGCTTCTTGGGCTGAGCGTCATCCTGATATCGTCAAACAAATTAGAGAGGACGGCCACCAAATCGGAAGCCTTGGCTATGCTTATAAAAATTATAGCCAGCTTGAAGACAGTGAAATCAAGCGAGATCTTGTCCGGGCACAAAATTCATTTCAAAAGCTTGGACTAGATGACATTCAACTATTAAGACCGCCAACTGGCCAATTTAACGAAAAAGCATTGAAAATTGCCACACAGTACGGTTATACAGTTGTCCATTACAGCGTCAATTCGCAGGATTGGCTGAATCCGGGCGTCGACCAGATTGTTCAGAATGTAAATGATCGAATGAAAAGCGGAGACATTGTTCTCCTGCACGCCTCAGATTCAGCAACCCAAACCGCTCAAGCCTTACCAGCTATTTTGAAACAAATCAAAGAAAAGAATTTAAAAAATGTGACGGTTGGCGAACTGATCTCCAATACCAAAACAAGGTCATCGGAAGTTAAGTAGTTTTCGCCTTTGAAAAACGCGGCATAGCTAATAACTGAAACGCATTACAGCCTAATAGCGGGAATAGCATCAAATACAGCCAGTCCTCTTCATTGACTCTGAGCGCCGGGAACCATTCTAACGACGTGATGACGACCATGAGAAACATTGCGGAAACAAAAGTTTTCTTAGAGGACTGCTGCTGTTTAAAGTAAGCCACGATCAATGCGAACACACCGATAAAGACAGGCAGCCATAGGTATGGAAGAAATGATTCATTCTCCCCGAAAAACAAAAATCGCAAGTAAGCTAAATCAAACAGCACAAAGATCACAAGAAACAGCTGAATGGTATTCCATAAAGAATGTGACCGGAATATCTCTAGCGCAAACCGGTGCACCGTCAAAAAGACAACAAACCCCATCTGGCTAATGACACTAAAGATCATCCCCACACCAATGAACCAAAACAATACAGATGCGATCTCTAGAATTTCAAACGATATAAAAAGCTTCTGATATTTCCCCCACTCCAGTGCAAAGCCTACTACGCTTGTAATGGCCGCTCCAACAGCTAGCACAGAGAAGAAAAAACGAACTAAATCCCGACTTTTCATTGAATTGATCCAACCCCTATTTTTGTTATGTATAAATTTACGTGAAACATTCATATTAAAAGTAAGACATGTAACGAAAGGAGCCACAGTATGTCAAAAGGCATCTTGCGTATAATGAGCTGTTTTCTTCTTTTATCTCTAACAGCTTGTGCTCCCAAAACCCAATCCTCATCTAATATGGACTATGACGAAACAAAGAAAATGGTCGTCGATATATTGAAGACAGATGACGGTAAAAAGGCCATTCAACAGTTATTAAATGACGAGGCAATGAATGAAGCTTTGGTAATGGATGAACAAACTGTGAAAAAAACGATAGAGAAAACACTGACTTCTGATAAAGGCAAAGAGTTCTGGAAGAAGGTCTTTGAGGATTCTAAATTTGCCGAGACTTTCGCAAAATCAATGCAGCAACAGCATGAAAAGATGTTAAAACAGTTAATGAAGGACCCTGACTATCAGCAATTGATGATGGATATTCTCAAGGATCCTGAAATGGAAAAGAAATACGGTGAACTGGTGAAAAGCAAAGAGTTCAGAAAGCACTTAGAAAAAGTCATTACAGAAACATTAAGCAGTCCTCTTTATAAGAAGAAATTCGAAGATGAGCTTAAAAAAGCAGCATCTGAAAGCAGTGATTCCGGTTCAAAAGGAAGCGAAGAAAGCGGCAGTTAAACATCACCCGAGTGAACATACATCCACTCGGGCTTTCATTATGCTTTTACTGCTAACTGTTCAATGACTTTATTCGCAATGTGTTGATACACTTCTCCTGTTGGATGACTCGCATCATAGACGGATGGAGCAAAATCATCTTCATTCCAATCAGGCTGTCTTAAAGGAATTTGGCCAAGGACCGATACACGCAGTTCTTCTGCCAGCTTGTCCCCGCCGCCTTTTCCAAAGACGTATTCTTTCTCACCTGTTTTTTTGCTTTCATAATAGCTCATATTCTCAACGACCCCTAGCACTTCGTGATCTGTTTGCAGTGCCATTGCGCCTGCTCTAGCAGCAACGAAGGCAGCTGTAGGATGCGGTGTTGTGACAATGATTTCTTTACAGCTTGGAAGCATTGTATGAATATCAAGCGCCACATCTCCCGTTCCAGGCGGAAGGTCTAATAGTAAGTAATCTAATTCTCCCCACTCGACTTCGTGGAAGAAGTTATTTAGCATTTTACCAAGCATCGGTCCTCTCCATATGACCGGTGCATTTTCTTCAACAAAAAAGCCCATTGAAATCACTTTGACACCAAAGCGTTCCACAGGAATAATTTTTTCCCCTTTAACCGTTGGTCTGACGGTGATTCCCATCATATCCGGTACACTAAAGCCATAAATATCTGCATCAATCAGTCCGACTTTTTTCCCTAGACGAGCCAGCGCTACAGCAAGGTTAACAGACACGGTGGATTTCCCAACGCCGCCCTTTCCACTCGCTATCGCTAAGAACTCAGGCGGATTTTTAGAGTTGAGCAGGTTTTCTTCCTCATCTTGTGCCGGCATAAACCTTTCAAGTGTTTCCTGAGGAAGTTCTTCAAAACGAAGTCCTACTGTGTTAGCACCCTCTGCTTTCAAGGCTTTTACGATGTCTTGCTGCAGCTTCATTTGCTCAGCAGTGCCCGTTTTGGCAATAGCCACCTTTAAGCTCACATGTTCTTTTTCAGGCTTTAGGCTGATTTCTTTGATGGCATCCAGCTCACCAAGCGGTATATGAAGGAAAGGTTCGTCCATCTTCCCAACTAGTTTTCTCACATCATCTTGTCCGATCATAGCAGAACCTCACCCTTTATTGAATTCGTTTACAATCCAAGTATATCATACATATCCTTACAATGTCTGTCCTGTTTGCCTGCGATCAAAAGGAAAAAGCCCCTTATTCAGGCGGCTCTTTTTGCTCTGTTAAATATCTGAGAATGCCTTTATAAATGGAGGCAGCAATTTGATCCTGATATTTAGGTGTTGCCAGCTGACCTGCCTCTTTCGGGTTGGAGAGAAATCCAATTTCCACAAGGGCTCCTGGCTTTGTGACATTTTGCATTAAATAAATGCCATTGATCCGCTTCGCCTTTCGATCTGTGTTTTCAAGATTCCTGCGTAATTCATCTTGGATGAACTTCGCTGCCTTTTCATTCTCTTCATACTTTCCATAAAAAAACGTCTGCGCTCCGCTCCATTTGTTCGATGGGATCGCATTTAAATGAATGCTTAAATAGAGATCCGCTTCAGACTCATTAATGACTTTTACGCGGTTCCTCAAATCCTCCGCTTTCTTCCGGGCATATCCCTTTGTATTCTTTGATGATAAATCAGAATCATCCTCGCGGGTCATAAGAACAAGCGCTCCCTGCTCCTGTAAATAGTCACGTATCTTCATGGATACATCCAGTGCAATTTCTTTTTCTAGCAGCTCTCCTCCTACGGCCCCGCCATCTGGACCACCATGACCTGGATCTAGATAGATGATCTTCCCGCTTAGAGGCAAATTCCACGATTTCCACGAATCATCATTTAGAAATTGAAACCTGAATAAGAATAAGAGGACAATAAACCCGATTAAAAACCCTGTCCATTTCAGCTTTCTTTTCATCCCTGTCCCTCCCATACACCATTATTTTATAGATATGGGACAAGGGCTGGAAATATGCTTAGTGCAGCCGAAGCTTATGCCTTTTTTGTGATTCTCGAAAGCCTTCCTGCCACCACATGCTTAAAAAATCCCTCGCAAATGGATACAGACATGACATCTTCCGCTCCATTCGGAACATATTTCCCCACGATTGCAAACACCCTGCCAGCTCTTCAACCAGCTCATCTTCCTCATGAATTGACCGCTTCTTCATATCATCGAACGATTCACTGTACTTACTTGACTCACCGTATTTCCCACCTGCTAAAAAAGCTTCAATGGCGAAATCGATACAGCCATCACTCATAATACCGGCTGGATCATCTGCAAATGGGAACAGTTTCTTCGTGAATTTCTCAGAAGCGACCGTCACTTGTTGAAGAGACAATGTACGCAACAGCTTCTTTTCAAGCGTGACATCTCTTTTTGTTTTCAATTGATAAAATGAAAGAACTTCTGCCATGGACTGAACTCCTTTTTTCTTTGTATTGTTCGTTGGTTTGAACAAAACATGCAGTTCAGTAAATGGAAATCGGAATGGAAAATTGTGATAAAATGAACTCTTATATAGAAAGAATGGAAAAGGGGCAAAATCAATGAAGAAATGGATGTATATCCTGCTGCTATTAACAGTCGTCCTATCTGGATGCAGCAGTCACGCGACCGAGCAGAAGAGCGACATAAAAGGAATAGAAGACATATCCTTAAAACAGCTTTCTAAGCACAAAAATTCTTATATTGGAGACAACGGAGCAATTGGCGCTATTTTATCAGATCTTCCAGGTAACGTGATTCGTGAGTTTGAAATCGTAGATGAAAAAGAGCTAAAAGTGACATACGGCGTGAAAGAAAATGCCAATTATACAGAAGAACAATTTGATACATTTTGGTTTGATAAGAAGGATACCATTGAAAAAAACTACTTATATAATGCATTGGCACTTTTTATTCTTATCGATAACGTAAAGCAAGTAACACTTAATATGAGCTCTAAAGACGAGCCGTCCGTCACGTTTAAAAGAAAACAGCTAGAAAAAAAGCTCCCTCACTCTTTTAAAGTTTACAAAGACGATACAGCGCTTTGGCAAAAGGAACTGGTTGATGGAGTTGTGAAGTCAAAAGAGAAACGCCAAGATGTATACAAAGTGTTTCCAATGCAGAAATAATAAAACAGAGGGGTATCTCCCTCTGTTTTTTTGATGATTATGTAGTAAAAGCCTTAATTAAACGTTGTCTAAAGTTTTGATCCACTGCTGCAGTAAGCATAAATTCATTGAATACTTCCTCAATCCAGTGAGAATTGTTCGCTTTCGGATCATTGATAAAAAGAGAGATGGATATAGAGGATGTATCTGTTCTTCGATATAAAGCACCTGTGAAAACAAACAATGTTGCTCCGCCTTTATACCAAAGGTATTGATCTGTTTCCGTCTTCAATGTTTCCCCCAGCACAATTTGGCTAAAAAGACGCTTTTCTTCTGTTGTTAACAGCTCATCCTGCAGACGTTTCATAAAATGTGCATATTGATTCGTTGTAGACTTTGTCATCTTTTGCGTCAGTAATGATTGAATACGCAAGCTTAATAAGTTCTTTTTCATCATTTTTTCTTCTAACGCCTTTTTTTGCTCTGGGTTATTTTTCATGATATTAAAAATCTCAATCATCAGAGATTTGTATTGCTCATCAGTTACACCGCTCATTTTCTTTAATGCATCCCGCCGATGATTAGATACATAGGCTGGCCACAACAGCTTGGGTGTCAGCGGCATGAGTTCATCATGTTCTGTAAGACCCGCTTGTTTCATCCGATCATTGATCTTATCTAAGCCGAGCCGGTCAATCAAATAATCAGTACAAGCATTCGAACTGACTTGCATCATCCCTTTGGCAACATCTAATAAAGTTGCATGCTCAGAAAAATCGTTGACCTCCAGCCAGTACGTGTGAGCACCTCCGTCTGTTCTATCAATATAAAACCGCTCTATATCAGACAATGCCACTTTTTCATCTAGCTTGATGTCACCGCTGGATACAGCTTTAACAAAATGAAACAAAACCACTAATTTCACCGTACTTGCAAGTGGTGTTTTTTGATGACCATTCCAATCTAATACCACATCTTCATTTTCAATGATTGTCACTGATACGTCCTTTTTGTTTTTTGTGACAAATGTCAAAAGATCTTCCTTCGTTTTCTTCATATCTTTTTTATACAGCAAGACATCAACCACCACGTAAAGTATGACCACACCTAAGACAACTAGACCGATTTTGAGTAACATGTTTCTCCTTTCCAAATAATTGAGGATTTATATATTTAATATAACAAATATTTCAAATAAAGGCACAAAAAAGCAAAGGCAAGTGAACCCTTCGCTTCTTGGTGTTCTTATTCATGGAGGAGATGTAGCTTCATTCCTTCATGCGTGGCTTCAAACCCTAATTTTTCATAAAAACGGTGTGCATCTGGCCTCTGTTTGTCTGTTGTTAGCTGAACCATATGACATCCGCGGTCGCTGGCGCATTGAATCGCCCATTTTATGAGCAGCGCGCCGACTCCTTTTCCTCTATGAGTAGAAGCCGTACGAACTCCTTCTATTGATGCTCTCCATCCTCCTTGATGTGTAAGAAATGGCGTCATGGTTAATTGGAGAACACCGACAGCTTCTTCCTGATCACACGCAACAATGAGTTCAATATTTGGATCAGCATCTATTGAGTGAAAGGCTTTGATATAGCTTTCTAATAATGGTTGAGTGTAGCGCTCTCTTTTTTGACCTAACATATCATCTGAAAGCATGAAGACGATCCTGTCGAGATCTTCCCGCGTGGCTTCTCTACAAGTCATTTGACTTAAATCCAAAGAACGCACCTCCTATGAAATGAAGTGGAACTTATTGACCAAAATACCAATGATGTGCGTTCTTATATAAGATGTGATCAGCTGCTTTTTCATCAAAAAGCTGTTGAATCAACTCAACATCACCGTATTCAAATGGACGCTTTGCCCTTGTGGATGGAAGGTCTGTTCCAAACATAAGGGCATCAGGATTCGTTTGATAAATAGACGTCAGCGCATGTTCGACGTTTAAATCAACACGTCCAAAACCTGTTGCTTTCACACGAACCCCTTTTTCAACCAGCTTGAGCAAATGCGGCAAGCCTTCTTCCGATAAGCCTAAATGATCAATTGAAACGGCCGGCAGCTTTTCAAGCGTAGATGAGATGTCAGGGAGATGCTTAGCGTCTATGTAGAGCTCACTATGCCATCCCGCCAGTTCATACACCCTTCTCGCAAAATAATCGAGCTTCGAAATATCCTCCGAACCGCCTCTCTCCACGTTAAAACGTAAAGCTTTTACCCCATGTTGATCCAAATGAACAATTTCATCATCAGTTGCAGTAAAAGGTAATTGAGTCACGCCGCAAAAAGCTGGGCCCAGTTCATCTAGCGCCTTCAACAAATAGCCTTGGTCAAAGCCTTGAAATGACCCCGACACAATCGCTCCACCTACAATCCCAAGATCAGCCGTCTCTCTCTTATAATCATTCACCACATAACTAGGCGGTGTGTACCCTTGGTTTTCTTGAATGGGAAAATCAAAATCAATGATATGAAAATGTGCATCAAAGATCCTCATGCTCGGCGCCCCTCTTCCGCTTATTTGACCTGATTATATCAACAGTGAAAGCCAAGGGATATTTGGAATGACGAATTACTTCATATCATGAAAACTTATCAAGCCCTCTTCATGAACCATTCCTCTCGTAAGATGGCATAGTAAAACTCATCCCACCACTCATTTCCTTGTGGTATACACTTTTTAAAATATCCTTCTCTTCTCATCCCCATTTTCTCCATCACTCTCCAAGATGGCACATTTTCAGGCTGACAAGTGGCAATGATCCGATGTAAATTCATTGTGTGAAAGCCATGATTTAGTACAGCAAACGCCGCTTCTGATGCATAGCCTTTGTTGTGATATGCAGGATTGAAGACCCACCCAATTTCATATGTGTGCTCACCAAAGTACGGATGAAACGCGATATGGCCAATGCATGTATGATCTTCTTTTATTAGAACAGCGACATACTTAGCATTTTCATGACGATTAATTTTGACAAATTCCTTCGCATCTTCTTTAGAAAATACACCTTCCGGAATATACATCATCACTGCCGGATCAGATGTATATGCATAGACATCCTGCCAATCATCATCAGCAAATGGACGAATGAGACACCTTTCTGTTGTTAGATTCATAGGACAACCTCCATAAAAAATCGTCTTTTAAACAGAAAACTTTCTATACTCATATTTTATACGTATTCAAAAGGAACTGACCAGTCATTATCTATCACATAAAAAAAAGCACCAGCAGGATGCTGATGCTTTTGTTATCAGGTTTGTCTGTAACAAACCTTTGTAAAACGTCCATACAATATAAAATTGATTAACGTTTTGAGAACTGAGGTGCTCTACGTGCGCCTTTAAGACCGTATTTCTTACGCTCTTTCATACGAGGGTCACGAGTAAGAAGTCCAGCACGTTTAAGTGATGTACGGTACTCAGGATCTACTTCTAGAAGAGCACGAGAGATACCGTGACGAATTGCTCCAGCTTGACCAGAGAATCCACCACCGTGAACCGTTACAAGAACATCGTAGCTGTTAGCTGTTTCTGTGATGTTCAAAGGCTGTTTCACGTCTTCGATTAAAGCAGCGAATGGAATGTATTCAGTAATTTCACGATTATTAACGACGATACGGCCTTCACCTGGAACTAAGCGAACGCGCGCTACAGAACTTTTACGACGACCTGTACCGTAATATTGAACCTGTGCCAAATTGTTAACCTCCCTTATAATTAACCGCGAAGTTCGTAAACTTCAGGTTGTTGTGCTTGATGTGGATGCTCAGAACCACGGTACACATTTAATTTTTTGAACATTTGACGGCCTAATGGACCCTTTGGAAGCATACCTTTGATAGCAAGCTCCAACATTTTTTCAGGGTAGTTTGTACGCATCTCAAGAGCAGTTCTTTGTTTCAAACCACCTGGGTGCATCGTGTGACGGTAGTAAATTTTGTCCGTCAATTTCTTACCTGTTAATTCGATTTTCTCAGCATTGATGATGATGACGTGATCACCTGTATCAACGTGTGGTGTATAAGTTGGTTTGTGCTTACCGCGCAAAAGTGATGCTACTTCAGTAGAAAGACGACCTAGAGTCTTGCCTGCCGCATCAACAACTAGCCATTTGCGCTCAATTGTGCTTGCGTTCGCCATTGGTGTTGTACGCATGAGTTTCCCTCCTAAATAAATCAATGATTTTTCCTTGAATCAAATGCTACGTTCTATTTCAAAACACAAGATAAGTCTTCCGGGGCTTATTTGTGGGGTTGAAATACATACCATATGATATCTTATAACTTTCTGCTTCCTGTGTCAAGAACATGTTACACCTGGTTTAGTTGTCATAGAAAACTTCCCATAAATACAGTCCGTGACTAGGCGCAGTCTTGCCTGCCGCTTCGCGATTTCGGGCGGCAAGCATGGCTTTTATCTCTTCAGGGTGAAATTTACCAGATCCGATTTCAAGTAACGTTCCAGCGATAATTCGCACCATGTTGTATAAAAAGCCATTTCCTCTCACACGCATTTCAAGCCCGTCTGAGACGTTTTTCCACTCGAGGGTGTAAATCTCCCTCATCTTGTCCTGAACCTCTGTATTGGCCGCACAAAAGCTTGTGAAGTCGTGTGTGCCAATGAGGTGCCCAGCTGCTTCTCTCATTTTGTCTGCATCCAGCCGGTAAGGAAAGTGGCAGGCATACTGTCTCGTGAACACATTTTGGTGCGTTTCCGTTGAGACCTTATAACGGTACTCCTTCGAAACGACACTAAAACGTGCATGAAACGACTCATCCACTTCCTCAGCCTTTAGAACCCTGATGTCATCCGGCAGGAGACTGTTGAGGGCAAATGGCCATCTCTCCATCGGGATCGAGAGCGGGGTGTCGAAATGGATGACCTGCCCCTTCGCATGGACACCGCTGTCCGTGCGGCCAGAAGCCACAATCGGAATCAGTTCACCCTGTTTGTGCATTCTTGCAAGGGCAGACTCGATCTCCGTCTGAACAGTCCGCTGCCCAGGCTGCACCTGATAGCCTTTAAAATGTGTCCCATCGTAGGATACGGTACATTTGACCTTCATCTAGGAATCACCTAATTTCTCAGAAGCACAAGGAGTGCTGTTAACAGGATGAATAGAAGCAGCGAGAACGTGTCTTTCATGCCCCAGACAAGCTGGCGGTATTTCGTCCGCCCTTCCCCTCCGCGGTAGCCTCTTGCTTCCATAGCAGTCGCCAGTTCCTCTGCACGCTTAAACGCACTGACAAAAAGCGGGACAAGTAAAGGAACGATTGCTTTCATACGATCTTTAAGAGGTCCGCTAGTAAAATCAACGCCTCTTGCCATTTGTGCCTTCATGATTTTGTCCGTCTCTTCTAGTAAAGTCGGAATAAACCGAAGAGAGATGGACATCATGAGAGCAAGCTCATGAACAGGCAGCTTGATTTTACGGAATGGGTGAAGCAGCTTTTCCATACCGTCTGTCACTTCTATAGGCGTTGTGGTTAACGTCAGAAGTGTCGTCATCATGATGAGATAGACAAAACGGAGTGAAATGAAAATCCCTTGCTTTAGACCTTCTTCATAAATATTCAAAAAACCAAAGTGAAATAGCAAGGCGCCATCCTTTGTCATGAAGATATGCAGAATGAAGGTAAACAGGACAATCCATAGGATCGGCTTCATTCCCTTGAGAATAAAGTATAGCGGCACCTGAGAAACCATCACCACAAGGATGGTAAAGACACCTAAAAGCCCGTATGTGATGTAATTATTAGCAAAAAAGACAATAAAGACAAAAAAGAAAATTGATAACAGCTTTGTCCTTGGATCAAGACGATGGACAAAGGATGAACCTGGCACATATTTGCCGATAATCATACTATCCATCATGATGTCGTGTCCTCCTGATAAAGAGCTGTTAAGGCTTCTGCCATTTCATCCATGGTCAGAAGCGGCCTTGGAAACGTAATGCCCAGCTTTTCTTCTACAGTCTGCTGGAATTTAATCGTTTCTGGGAGGTCGAGACCAAACGAAGACATGTCTGTACGATTGGCAAACAATTCTCTCGGCGTACCTGTCGCCTTCACCGTTCCTTTATGCATCACAATCATTTGATCCGCATAATGAGCGGCGTCCTCCATACTGTGTGTGACCAGAATCGTGGTGAGGTTTGCCTTTTGATGAAGCTCATAGAACATGTCCATGATTTCCTTCCGTCCGCGTGGATCTAATCCTGCAGTCGGCTCATCAAGCACAAGCACTTCTGGCTCCATCGCTAGAACACCCGCAATCGCCACACGTCTCATTTGACCGCCGCTTAGTTCAAAGGGAGATCGAGATAATAGGGATTCAGGAAGACCGACCAGCTTCAGCATTTCCTTTGCCTTCGCTTCCGCCTTTTCCTGAGGAACACCGAAATTCATCGGACCAAAACAGATATCCTTAAGGATCGTTTCTTCAAAGAGCTGATGCTCAGGAAACTGAAACACGATGCCTACTTTTTTCCGGAGGGACTTTAAATCTTTCTGCTTTTTATTGGCTTGTAAGACGGTATCTCCAAGCGCAATGCTCCCCTTCGTTGGTTTGAGCAATCCATTTAAGTGCTGCAGCAACGTGGACTTGCCAGAGCCTGTATGACCAATGACAGCGACATAGCTGCCCTCTTGGATGGAAGCATTGACATCATACAAAGCGAGACGCTCAAACGGCGTTTTCTTTTGATAACGATGCTCTAGTTCTTTGATCGTAATGTCCATAGCTCTTTCACCAATCCTTCTTGTGTCAAATGGGCATTTGCAAGCGGTACACCTTGCTGCTTCAATTGTTTGCTCAACCGATAGGAGAATGGCAGATCAAGTCCAATCTGAACCAGCTGTTCATCTAGTTCAAATACTTCCTCTGGGGTTCCCTCGGCAAATTTTTTCCCGCCATTCATTACAATGACCCGGTCTGCCTTGGCGGCCTCGTCTAAATCATGTGTGATAGAAATGACTGTGACCGTGCCTTGTTCCTTCAGTAGTCTAACAGTCTCTAACACTTCTTCACGGCCAATCGGATCAAGCATCGATGTTGCTTCATCCAAGATCATGATGTCAGGGCTTGCGGCAAGCACACCTGCAATGGCGACTCTCTGCTTCTGCCCGCCTGATAGATGGTGCGGCTCTTGATCAAGAAACTCCTGCATATTGACCTGTTTGACAGCCCAATCTACACGCTCTATCATCAATTCCCGCTCAACCCCGTTATTTTCTAAACCAAAAGCCACATCATCACGAACCGTTGAGCCAACGAATTGGTTATCTGGGTTTTGAAAGACCATTCCGACCTTTTTGCGAACATCCCAAACACTCTCTTCTTTGAGCTCAATCTCTCCAACCTTGACCGTTCCAGCATCCGGTAAAATGAGCCCATTCAGTACACGGGCAAGTGTGGATTTACCTGAACCGTTATGGCCAACAATGGCGAGCCATTCATTTTGATTCACATGCAATGACACTTGATCTAAAGCGGGCTTGTCCGCATCCTTGTGATAACGAAATACAATGTCCTTTACGTCAATTAATGTCTTCCCCATCTCTACCGGACCTCCTCTCAGCTCAACCTCTTCTTTGCTTATTGCTAAAAAGCCGTAGTATCTAAAAAAGGGCATAGATCCAGTTATGAACTGTCCCGCCCTTTCTTAGATACACGCTATATGATTAAACTAATTCAATGACAGCCATTGGTGCGCCATCGCCGCGACGAGGTCCAAGCTTCATGATACGAGTGTATCCACCTTGGCGATCTTCGTAGCGAGTTGCAACGTCAGCGAATAATTTTTGAAGTGCATCTTGGTTTGTTTCAGCGTTAGCTACTTCATTACGAATGTAAGCTGCAGCTTGACGGCGAGCATGAAGATCTCCGCGTTTGCCAAGAGTGATCATTTTTTCAACTACAGAGCGAAGTTCTTTCGCACGTGTTTCAGTTGTTTCGATGCGTTCGTTGATGATCAAATCAGTCGTTAGGTCACGAAGCATTGCTTTACGTTGTGCACTAGTGCGTCCTAGCTTTCTGTATGCCATGTGATGTCCCCTCCTTAGTTAGAGATGCTGTATGAATAAAAAACACACGAAAATCCTAGTTCACAATGAAACTAGTCAATCGTCTTTACGAAGACCCAGTCCAAGTTCTTCTAGTTTCGCTTTCACTTCTTCAAGAGATTTACGTCCAAGGTTACGAACTTTCATCATATCCTCTTCTGTCTTGTTAGCAAGCTCTTGAACAGTGTTAATACCCGCACGCTTCAAACAGTTGTAAGAACGAACAGAAAGATCAAGCTCTTCAATTGTCATTTCAAGCACTTTTTCTTTTTGGTCTTCTTCTTTCTCAACCATGATTTCAGCATGCTGAGCTTCGTCAGTTAACCCAACGAAAATATTCAGGTGTTCAGTTAAAATCTTAGAACCTAGAGCGATCGCTTCTTTCGGTCCTGTGCTTCCATCAGTCCATACATCTAGTGTTAATTTATCATAGTTTGTGATTTGCCCAACACGGGTGTTCTCCACTTGATAAGTCACACGAGATACAGGTGTATAGATTGAGTCGATCGGAATCACACCGATTGGCTGATCGTCTCTTTTGTTTGCATCAGCAGGATTATACCCGCGACCTCTTTGTGCAGTTAAGCGAACACGGAAGCTCGCATTCTTGCCAAGAGTTGCGATGTGGAGATCTGGATTTAAGATTTCAATATCGCTGTCGTGTGTAATATCAGCAGCTGTTACAGTACCTTCATCTTGTACATCAATTTCAAGCGTCTTCTCTTCTTCAGAGTAGATTTTGAGTGCAAGCTTTTTAATGTTTAAGATAATCGTTGTAACATCTTCAACCACGCCTTCGATCGTTGAGAATTCGTGTAAGACACCATCTATCTGGATCGATGTTACAGCTGCACCAGGAAGTGAGGATAAAAGGATACGACGAAGGGAGTTCCCTAAAGTGGTACCATATCCACGCTCAAGTGGCTCTACGACAAACTTGCCATACTTGGCATCGTCGCTGATTTCAACCGTTTCGATTTTTGGTTTTTCAATTTCGATCATCTAATAAAACCCTCCTTCAAAACGTCGAAACCTCGAATAGAATCATATGAGATTCCATCCGAAATTCCTCATTGTTTAGTCCCGTATGTGCTCAGGCAACGAGTCGTGTATTCGTCTCATAAATAACTGTATCATAACCCATTATTGACAGGGACACAAAATCTATACAAACAAATTACACGCGGCGACGTTTTGGTGGACGGCATCCGTTATGAGGAACTGGAGTTACGTCTCTGATTGCAGTAACCTCAAGACCTGCAGCTTGAAGCGCACGAATTGCAGCTTCACGACCAGAACCAGGACCTTTAACAGTTACTTCAAGTGTTTTAAGACCATGTTCGATAGAACCTTTAGCAGCAGTTTCAGCAGCCATTTGTGCAGCGAAAGGAGTAGATTTACGAGAACCTCTGAATCCTAATGCACCAGCACTTGACCAAGAAATTGCGTTTCCATGAACATCAGTAATCGTTACAATCGTGTTGTTGAAAGTGGAACGGATATGAGCGATTCCAGCTTCAATATTCTTTTTCACGCGACGTTTACGCGTATTTGATTTACGAGCAGCAGCCATTCTTTAACTACCTCCTTTACTTATTTTTTCTTGTTAGCTACAGTACGACGCGGTCCTTTACGAGTACGCGCGTTGTTTTTTGTGTTTTGTCCACGAACAGGAAGTCCTCTACGATGACGGATTCCGCGGTAGCTTCCGATTTCAATTAGACGCTTAATGTTAAGTGAAACTTCACGACGAAGGTCACCTTCTACTTTAAGTTTGTCAATGATATCACGGATTTTACCAAGTTCGTCTTCAGTTAGATCGCGAACGCGAGTGTCTTCAGAAACACCTGCTTCTTTAAGGACTTGTTGCGCAGTCGTACGACCAATTCCAAAAACATATGTTAAAGAAATGACAACACGTTTATCACGTGGAATATCTACACCAGCAATACGAGCCATGATTTGGGCACCTCCTTGTTATTAGCCTTGTTTTTGTTTATGTTTTGGGTTTTCACAGATCACCATTACTTTTCCTTTTCTGCGAATCACTTTACATTTTTCACAGATAGGTTTAACAGATGGTCTCACTTTCATGTGTTTCCAACCTCCTTCTTCCGGAGTTGCTTTATTTGTAACGGTACGTAATTCTACCACGAGTTAAGTCATATGGAGATAATTCTACCGTAACTTTGTCTCCAGGTAAAATGCGAATGAAGTGCATACGGATTTTTCCTGATACATGAGCCAAAACTGTATGACCATTCTCTAGTTCAACTTTGAACATTGCATTTGGCAAAGTTTCTGCTACAGTACCTTCCACTTCAATTACATCGTCTTTCGCCATTCAAGTGTTCTCCCTTCTTCAAATCAGTAACTTGCTCTCTGACAAATGTCCAAATGAGATCATCTCAATTGTCCATCTATCACCCGACCTGTTTTGAATATACTGTTCTGAACTTCCGGAGATACGCAACCATAAAAGGTTATATGATTGATATTTTTTCTTAGGAGAATGAAATTTACGCTTTTCTCCGTCTGCGATTAGTACATGGCACCGAACATGCCGATGACACCTGTATACTGATCTTGTTCTTTCCTTTGGACTATACAGACAACCTGCCCGATTTGGGTCTGAAAGGCTTCAGTGAAGACCTAAATCTTAGTCAGTATATCAAAACCTGTATCTGTAATCGCAATCGTATGCTCAAAGTGAGCACACTTTTTCCCATCAACCGTTACAACCGTCCAGTTATCAGCCAATGTTTTCACATATCGGCTGCCTGCGTTCACCATCGGTTCGATGGCCAACACCATTCCAGGTTTTAGCCGCGGGCCTTTGTTGGGCGGACCATAATGAGGAATTTGAGGGTCCTCATGAAGATCCTGTCCGACCCCATGTCCAACATATTCTCTAACAACTGAAAAATTCTCATTTTCTACATACGTTTGTATGGCATGGGAAATGTTCGACAGACGTTCGCCTGGCTTTGCTTCCTGTAAGCCTTTATATAGAGATTCCTCTGTGACTTCCAGTAGTTTGCGGTCTTCATCACTGATTACCCCAACTGGATAAGTCCAAGCAGAGTCACCATGATAGCCATTTAACTTTGCGCCAATATCGATACTAATGATGTCACCATCACGTAAAACCCGTTTACCAGGAATACCGTGAACGAGTTCTTCATTCACCGAAACGCAAATGCTCCCGCGAAAACCATTATACCCTTTAAAAGATGGGATTGCACCCTGCTTTGTAATAAAACGTTCGGCAATTTGATCCAATTCTTTTGTCGAAATACCTGGTTTTATGTGTTTCTTCAGCTCTTCATGAGTCAGTGCGACAATGCGTCCAGCTTCTCTCATAATCTCAAGCTCGCGAGGAGTTTTACAGATAATCATTTATTTAATCCCCCAAGCAGGTCCTTGATATCTGCATATACATCATTAATGTGCTTCGCACCATCAATGTTTGCAAGATATCCTTTTTCTGAATAGAAGTTCAGCAAAGGTTCAGTCTGCTTTAAGTTTACTTCAAGTCTAGTCGAAACGGTTTCTGCATTATCATCTGCACGTTGATAAAGCTCGCCTCCACACTTATCACAAACATTTTCTTTCGCAGGTGGATTGAATACTAAATGATATGTCGCTCCGCAATTTTTGCAAATTCTTCGGCCAGTCAGACGCTCCATCAAAGCATCTTTATCGACTTTAATATTAATGACATAATCAATCGTTCTGCCAAGGTCCTTTAGAATGTCTTCTAAAGCTTCAGCCTGAGCGACTGTTCGCGGAAATCCGTCCAGAAGGAAACCTTGTTCACAATCATTTTTGCCAAGTCTTTCTCTAACAATACCGATTGTGACCTCATCAGGAACAAGCTCTCCTTTATCGATAAAGGATTTTGCTTCGAGCCCAAGTTGTGTCTCCTCTTTCATAGCAGCGCGGAACATATCTCCTGTTGAGATATGAGGGATCCCATAATCATCAACAATTCGTTCTGCCTGAGTGCCTTTACCAGCACCCGGAAGCCCCATTAAGACTAAGTTCATTTCGGATTTCCCCTTCCTTACTTAGAGAGGTTGGGCAGGAGCCCAGCCCTCTGTTTTATTTCATAAATCCACGGTAGTTTCGTTTCACTAATTGGCTTTCAAGCTGTTTCATTGTTTCAAGTGCAACACCTACAACAATGAGAAGACTTGTGCCGCCAATTTGTGCAGCGGAAGGTAATCCAGCGAATTGAATGAAAAAGATAGGAAGTATTGAAATCACGGCTAAGAAAATGGCGCCCACAAACGTGAGTCGATACAAAATGCTCGTAATTCTATCTTGAGTCATTTTCCCTGGACGAACTCCCGGGATATAGCCACCCTGCTTTTGCAGATTTTCAGCCATTTGTTCAGGATTCACTTGGACAAAGGCATAAAAATATGTGAAAGCAACAATCAGTGCTACATAAATCGTCATACCGATTGGCTTAGTATAGTCAAAGTTGTTGGTTATCCAAGTTGTCACATTATTGGTTCCGAAGAACGATGCGACCGTCTGCGGAGTAATAATAAAAGAAACGGCAAAGATGACTGGAATCACCCCTGCTGGATTCACTTTCAATGGAAGGTGCGTTGCTTGACTAGCAGACATTTGTGCACGGCCAGTTCCTTTTGAATATTGAATCGCAATCTTTCTCACTGCCATTTGAATGTAAATAACACCTATAACAATGACAAGAATAGCAATTACAATAAGGGCAATTTTCAGGATTTGCATGAACAGCTGTCCATCTCCACCTACAAACTGCTGAGCGTACACTTGTTTTAATGTTTGAGGGATACCCGCGATAATCCCGGCAAAGATAATAATCGAAATACCGTTACCAACACCGTGAGCAGTAATCTGCTCTCCCAGCCACATTAAAAATGCTGTTCCCGCAGTGAGTACGACCGCAATTAAGAGATACGTTGAAACACCTGGGTTTTCAATCAGCATGCCTCCTGCCATATTGTTGAATCCATATGACATTCCTAACGCCTGGATAAAGCCTAGAACAATTGTAAAATACCTTGTGAATTGTGCTAATTTTCGTCGGCCAACCTCTCCTTGCTTTGACCACTCAGTGAACTTCGGAACAACATCCATCTGCAAGAGCTGAATGATGATCGAAGCAGTGATATACGGCATAATCCCCATTGCAAGAATGGAGAATTGGAAAAGTGCCCCGCCCCCAAACGTGTTGAGGATCCCGAAAACACTCATTTGATCCTGTGCCTGGAGAACTTCAGCGTTCACATTAGGCACAGGGATGAAAGCACCTATACGAAAGACGACTAACATTAAAAGTGTAAATATAATCTTATTCCGTATATCTTTCACGCGCATAAAATTGGAGATTGTCTTAAACAAGTTAGATCACCTCGGCTGTACCGCCAGCAGCTTCAATCGCTTCTTTCGCAGAAGCAGAGAATTTATTGGCTTTTACAGTTAATTTTTTTTCTAATTTACCGTTGCCAAGAATTTTTACTCCTGCTTTTAACTTGCTTATTGCACCAGTCTCTAGAAGAAGTTCAGGAGTGACTTCCGTTCCTTCGTCAAAACTGTTTAATCTGTCTAAGTTGATTACCGCATAATCTTTACGGTTGATGTTTGTAAAACCACGTTTTGGAAGACGTTGGAATAAAGGCATCTGACCACCTTCGAAACCAGGGCGTACACCGCCGCCAGAACGAGCGTTTTGACCTTTATGACCTTTACCAGAAGTTTTACCGTTACCTGATCCAATACCACGACCAACACGGTTGCGTACTTTACGTGAACCTTCTGAAGGCTTCAATTCATGAAGTTTCATTTGGGCACCTCCTTATCGATTAAAAATTGTTTTATTGTTCTTTAACAGAAACTAAATGAGACACCTTGTTAATCATGCCGCGGATCGCTGCATTGTCTTCATGTACGACTGTTTGGTTTGTTTTCTTTAGACCAAGAGTACGAACAGTGACACGCTGATCTTCAGGGCGACCGATTACACTGCGTTTGAGGGTAATTTCTAATTTATTTGCCATTATTGTTCCCTCCTTATCCTAACAGGTCTTCTACAGATTTTCCACGAAGCTTCGCAACGTCTTCAGCACGTTTAAGTTCACTTAAACCCTGAAGTGTTGCGCGGATCATGTTGATCGGTGTATTAGAACCTAGAGATTTAGAAAGGATATCAGCTAGACCAGCAAGCTCAAGAACCGCACGCACTGGGCCTCCAGCGATAACTCCTGTACCTTCTGAAGCAGGCTTCAATAGAACGTTTCCTGCACCGAATCGACCGATGATTTCATGTGGAATTGTAGTTCCAACCATTGGTACTTCAATTAAATTCTTTTTCGCATCTTCAACAGCTTTGCGGATCGCTTCTGGTACTTCTTGTGCTTTACCAGTACCGAATCCTACATGACCGTTTTTGTCACCGACAACAACTAAAGCTGCAAAACGGAAACGACGTCCACCTTTAACAACTTTCGCTACGCGGTTAACCGTAACTAAGCGTTCTTCTAACTCTAATTTGCTTTGGTCAATACGACTCATTCGGATGTGTCCCTCCTTCTTTTATTAAAATTTAAGTCCAGCCTCACGAGCAGCTTCAGCTAGAGCTTTTATACGTCCATGATATAAGTATCCTCCGCGGTCAAATACCACGTTAGAGATTCCTTTTTCAACAGCACGTTTTGCAACAAGTTCGCCAACTTTAGTAGCAGCTGCAGCGTCAGAACTATTCTCGATCTTTAACTCTTTATCAAGAGTAGAAGCACTTACAAGTGTTACACCGTTAACATCATCAATTACTTGAGCGTAGATATTCTTGTTAGAACGGAAAACGTTAAGGCGAGGTCTTTCAGCAGTACCTGAAAGTTTCGCACGAACACGAGCGTGTCTTTTAAGACGAGTAGCGTTTTTGCTAGTTTTCGTAATCATCCGAGTCACTCCTTTCTTCACATTAAGCGATCTTACTTACCAGTTTTTCCTTCTTTACGGCGAACGAATTCACCTTCGTAACGAATTCCTTTACCTTTGTAAGGCTCTGGAGAACGGACAGCGCGGATGTTAGAAGCAAGAGCTCCCACACGCTCTTTATCGATACCTTTAATGATTACTTTCGTTTGAGATGGAACTTCGATTTCAACTCCAGCCTCAGGAACGATTTCAACTGGATGAGAGTATCCAACGTTAAGAACAAGTTTGTTTCCAGATTTAGCTGCACGGTAACCGACACCGATAAGTTCTAAACCTCTTTCGAAACCTTTAGATACACCTTCAACCATGTTTGCAATCAAGCTGCGTGTTGTACCATGTAATGCACGGTGTTCTTTATGTTCAGACGGGCGGCTTACAGTTAAGACGCTGTCCTCAATTTTAATTTCCATATCAGGGTGAAATGTACGAGTTAGTTCACCTTTTGGTCCCTTTACTGTCACTGTGTTATCGTTGTTTGTCACAGTAACTCCTGAAGGGATCTCGATTAGTTTTTTACCTATACGAGACATACCAAGCACCTCCATTCATCTTAAACTTTTTTTACCATACGTAAGCAAGTACTTCTCCACCAGCTTGTTTAGCACGGGCTTCTTTGTCCGATAAAACACCTTGTGATGTAGAAATAATTGCGATTCCAAGTCCGTTAAGTACACGTGGTACTTCATTTGATTTCGCATATACACGTAAACCAGGTTTACTGATTCTTTTTAGGCCAGTGATAACACGCTCGTTGTTTTGGCCATATTTAAGGAACATACGGATAATTCCTTGTTTGCTGTCTTCAACATATTCAACGTCACGGATAAAACCTTCACGCTTTAAGATTTCAGCAATTTCTCTTTTGATTTTTGAAGCCGGTACTTCTAGCTTCTCATGACGTACCATGTTCGCATTGCGAATACGAGTCAGCAAATCTGCAATCGGATCTGTCATAACCATTATTTAATAACCTCCTTCCCATTTATGGGGATTACCAGCTGGCTTTTTTAACGCCAGGAATTTGTCCTTTATATGCAAGTTCGCGGAAACAAATACGGCAAAGTTTAAACTTGCGAATTACTGAATGTGGACGTCCACAACGTTCGCAGCGCGTATACTCTTGAACTTTAAACTTTTGTTTGCGTTGTTGTTTCGCAATCATAGACTTTTTAGCCACGATTTCGCCTCCCTTTCATTGATTATTTCTGGAACGGCATACCTACTTGAGTTAATAACTCACGTGCTTCTTCGTCCGTATTGGCAGTCGTAACGATAACGATATCCATACCGCGGACTTTTGTTACTTTATCGTAATCAATTTCTGGGAAGATTAACTGTTCTTTAATACCAAGCGTGTAGTTTCCACGACCGTCGAAAGATTTCTTAGAAATCCCGCGGAAGTCACGTACACGTGGTAAAGATACAGAAATAAGTTTATCAAGGAAATCGTACATGCGCTCTCCGCGAAGTGTTACTTTCGCACCGATTGGCATTCCTTCACGTAGACGGAATCCAGCAATAGACTTCTTCGCACGAGTAACGACAGGTTTTTGACCAGCGATAAACGTTAATTCTTCAACAGCAGTATCGATTGCTTTAGCGTTTTGAACGGCGTCACCAACACCCATGTTGATCACGATTTTTTCGATTTTTGGCACTTGCATTACTGATTTGTATTCAAACTTAGAAACTAATGCAGGTGTAATTTCTTTTACATACTTTTCTTTAAGGCGGTTCATGAGAAAGACCTCCCTTCCTTATTTACTATTTATCTAGAACTTGCCCAGATTTTTTCGCTACACGGACTTTCTTTCCGTCCTCAACTTTATACCCAACACGTGTCACTTCACCCGTTTTAGGATCAAGCGGCATTACGTTTGATACGTGGATCGGCGCTTCTTGTTCAGAAATTCCGCCTTGAGGGTTAGCTTGGGTTGGTTTAGAGTGTTTTTTCACAAGGTTAATACCTTCTACTAAAACACGGTCATTCTTAGGGAAAGCAGCAAGGATGACTCCTTGTTTACCTTTATCTTTACCAGAGATAACCACTACTTTATCGCCCTTTTTAACATGCATTTAATCGCACCTCCTTGAGTCGCGGATTGTATTCATTAAAGTACTTCTGGTGCTAGAGAAACAATTTTCATATAGTTGTTTTCACGAAGTTCACGTGCTACTGGTCCGAAGATACGAGTTCCACGCGGGCTCTTGTCGTCACGGATAATGACACATGCATTTTCATCGAAACTGATGTAAGATCCATCGTTTCTGCGAGCTCCGCTCTTTGTACGAACGATAACTGCTTTCACAACTTCACCTTTTTTGACAACGCCTCCTGGTGTTGCTTGTTTAACCGTACAAACAATGACATCACCGATGTTAGCCGTCTTACGTCCAGAGCCACCAAGAACTTTAATCGTTAGTACTTCGCGTGCGCCAGAGTTGTCAGCTACTTTTAAACGAGTCTCCTGTTGAATCATTAATGTTACCTCCTTTCGGAAAAAGAAATCCGAACTTTATTAGATAATAACGGCTTCTTCGACAACTTCAACTAGACGAAAGCGTTTAGTCGCAGATAAAGGACGAGTTTCCATGACCTTTACGATGTCTCCGATTTTTGCTTGGTTGTTTTCATCATGTGCTTTGAACTTCTTAGAGTATCTTACACGTTTGCCATAAAGTGAATGCTTTTTGTATGTTTCAACTACAACAGTGATGGTTTTATCCATTTTGTCAGAAACAACACGACCTTGATACACTTTACGTTGGTTACGTTCGCTCATGTTTGCGGGGCCTCCCCTCTAATTATTATTTATTAGCAGCGATTTCTCTTTGACGAATCACAGTTTTCATGCGTGCGATTGATTTACGCACTTCACGAATGCGAGCAGTGTTTTCAAGCTGCCCAGTCGCTAATTGGAAACGAAGATTGAAAAGTTCTTCTTTAAGAGACTTTACTTTTTGTTCAATTTCAGCAGTGGTAAGGTCACGAATTTCATTAGCTTTCATTTGATTCACCACCAATTTCTTCACGTTTTACGAACTTCGTTTTAATTGGCAATTTGTGAGATGCAAGACGAAGAGCTTCACGAGCAACTTCTTCAGACACACCAGAAATTTCAAATAAAACTTTGCCCGGTTTTACTACAGCTACCCAGCCTTCTGGAGCACCTTTACCGGAACCCATGCGGACCTCTAGAGGTTTAGCTGTGTATGGCTTAGAAGGGAAAATTTTAATCCAAACTTTACCGCCACGTTTCATGTAACGAGTCATAGCAATACGAGCAGCTTCGATTTGACGGTTCGTGATCCAAGAAGCTTCTAGAGCTTGGATACCGTATTCACCGAAATGTACTTCAGTACCACCTTTTGCACGACCACGCATTTTTCCACGATGTTCTCTGCGATACTTCACGCGTTTTGGCAATAACATATTATTTTCCTCCTTCCGCAGTATTCTTCTTAGTTGGAAGGACTTCTCCACGATAGATCCATACTTTTACGCCAAGCTTACCATAAGTAGTGTCAGCTTCAGCAGTAGCATAGTCGATGTCAGCACGAAGTGTGTGCAACGGAACAGTACCTTCACTGTAATATTCAGAACGAGCAATATCTGCACCGCCAAGACGACCAGAAACCATTGTTTTGATTCCTTGTGCTCCAGCACGCATTGTGCGTTGGATTGTTTGTTTTTGTGCACGACGGAATGAAATACGATTTTCAAGTTGACGAGCGATGTTTTCAGCAACTAGCTGAGCATCAAGATCTGCTCTCTTGATTTCAAGAATGTTGATGTGTACACGTTTGCCAGTTAGGCTGTTAAGAGCTTTACGAAGTGCTTCAACTTCAGATCCGCCTTTACCAATTACCATACCTGGTTTAGCCGTGTGGATTGTGATATTTACGCGGTTTGCAGCACGTTCGATTTCTACTTTAGAAACAGACGCGTCAGACAAACGCTTGCTGATGAATTCACGGATTTTCAAGTCTTCATGTAAGAAGTCAGCGTAATCTTTTCCTGCGAACCATTTAGATTCCCAATCACGAATGACGCCAATACGAAGACCTACTGGATTTACCTTTTGACCCACGGATTATCCCTCCTTCTTTTCTGATACAACGATTGTAATGTGGCTAGTACGTTTGTTAATTGCGCTCGCACGACCCATAGCACGTGGACGGAATCTCTTAAGTGTTGGACCTTCGTCAACGAATGCTTGAGTAATCACTAGGCTGTTAGCGTCCAACTCGTAGTTGTGCTCAGCGTTTGCGATAGCAGATTTTAATACTTTTTCAATAATTGGTGAAGCAGCCTTAGGTGTAAGGTTTAAGATAGAAACTGCTTCTCCTACTTGCTTACCTCGGATCAGGTCCATTACTAGACGTGCTTTACGAGGAGCAATACGGACTGTTCTTGCGACAGCTTTAGCTTGCATTTAAAAGCCTCCTCTCATTAGCGTCTTGTTTTTTTATCGTCACTAGCATGACCTTTGTAAGTACGGCTTGGTGCGAATTCGCCCAATTTGTGACCTACCATATCTTCAGAAATGAAAACAGGTACATGTTTGCGTCCGTCATAGACAGCGATTGTGTGACCGATGAATTGTGGGAAAATTGTAGAACGACGAGACCAAGTTTTTACGACTTGCTTTTTGTCAGTTTCATTCAATTTCTCGACTTTAGCCATCAAATGATCATCAACAAATGGTCCTTTTTTTAAGCTGCGAGCCATTGTGGAACCTCCCTTCGTGATTGAACTACGGTCCTAAATGAACCGTAGACAACCCCGTTACTTGTTTTTACGACGACGTACAATGAATTTATCAGACTTGTTGGTTTTCTTACGAGTCTTGAATCCAAGAGTCGGTTTACCCCATGGAGACATTGGTGATTTACGTCCGATTGGAGCGCGTCCTTCACCACCACCGTGTGGGTGATCGTTAGGGTTCATTACAGAACCACGAACTGTTGGGCGTACGCCTTTCCAGCGAGAACGTCCAGCTTTACCGATGTTAATTAATTCGTGTTGCTCGTTTCCAACTTGACCGATAGTCGCACGGCAAGCAGAAAGAATCATGCGAACTTCTCCTGAGTTCAAACGTACAAGAACGTATTTACCTTCTTTACCAAGAACTTGAGCAGAAGTACCAGCAGAACGAACTAATTGTCCACCTTTACCTGGTTTTAATTCAATGTTATGCACAACTGTACCAACTGGGATGTTGATAAGTGGAAGAGCATTACCTGGTTTGATGTCAGCTTCTGGTCCAGAAGTAACTTCAGTACCAACTTGGATTCCTTTCGGAGCAAGAATGTAACGTTTCTCACCATCTGCATAGTTTACAAGAGCGATGTTCGCTGAACGGTTTGGATCATACTCGATTGTAGCAACGCGTCCAGGTATACCGTCTTTATCACGCTTAAAGTCGATGATACGGTATTGACGTTTGTGACCGCCACCTTGATGACGAACAGTCAATCTACCTTGGTTGTTACGTCCGCCTTTTCTGTGAAGCGGTGCAAGCAACGATTTTTCTGGTTTGTCAGTCGTGATTTCAGCAAAATCTGAAGTAGTCATGCCACGACGACCATTACTGGTTGGTTTATACTTTTTAATCGCCATTTTGAATTTCCCTCCTTCTTTTTAAGATTTACGCTTCAAAAATTTCGATTTCTTTGCTGTCAGCAGTTAATTTCACGATCGCTTTTCTGCGACGGCTAGTCATACCAGTGTAGCGTCCAACGCGTTTAGATTTTCCTTTGTAGTTTTGAACGTTGACTTTCTCAACTTTCACTCCAAAGATTTCTTCAACAGCGTCTTTCACTTCTGTTTTGTTAGCTCTGACATCAACTTCGAACGTGTACTTCTTCTCTGTCATTAGATCAGCAGAACGTTCAGTAATGATAGGGCGCTTTAGAACATCACGAGGATCTTTCATTATGCAAGTCCCTCCTCTACTTTTTCAACCGCTGCTTTAGTGATCAGAAGTTTGTCGTGGTTGACAACGTCAAGAACGTTGATACCGTTAGCTTCAACAACTGTTACTCCAGGGATGTTACGAGCAGATAAAGCAACTGTTTCGTTTGCATCCGCAGTGACGATCAACGCTTTCTTCTCGACAGATAATCCTTTAAGGATGCCTGCGAATTCTTTCGTTTTCACTGCATCAAGAGTCAGATCTTCAAGAACGATGATGTTGTTGTCGATTACTTTAGAAGACAATACTGACTTGATAGCCAAGCGGCGAACTTTTTTAGGTAATTTATATGAATAGCTGCGTGGTGTTGGACCGAATACGATACCGCCTCCGCGCCATTGTGGTGAACGGATAGAACCTTGACGAGCACGACCAGTACCCTTCTGTCTCCAAGGCTTACGACCTCCGCCACGTACTTCAGAACGAGTTTTTACTTTGTGAGTTCCTTGACGTAAGGAAGCTCTTTGCATAAGAATAGCATCGAATACTACGCTTTCGTTTGGCTCGATTCCAAACACAGAAGCGTTTAATTCGATTTCACCGTTAGTAGAACCGTTTTGGTTAAATAATGCTACTTTTGGCATGACTTGTTTCCTCCTTTCCTAAGAGAGTTATTTAGATTTAACTGCACTCTTTACAGTTACTAGAGATTTTTTAGCTCCTGGTACGTTTCCTTTGATCAATAGAAGATTGCGTTCTGCATCAACTTTAACGATCTCAAGGTTTTGGACAGTGATTTGCTCTCCGCCCATACGACCTGGAAGAAGTTTACCTTTGAATACTCGGTTTGGATCAACAGGTCCCATTGAACCAGGACGACGATGGTAACGTGAACCGTGAGTCATTGGTCCGCGTGATTGTCCGTGGCGCTTGATAGCCCCTTGGAATCCTTTACCTTTTGATGTTCCTGTTACATCTACGATATCTCCATTTGCGAAAATATCAACTTTGACTTCCTGACCAACTTCATACGCATCTAACTCCGCACCGCGTAATTCTTTTACGAAGCGCTTAGGAGCAGTTTCCGCTTTAGCAACGTGGCCCTTCTCTGGTTTGTTAGAAAGCTTTTCACGTTTGTCGTCAAAACCGATTTGGATTGCTTCATAGCCATCCGTGTCAGCAGTCTTCTTTTGAAGAACAACGTTAGCAGCAGCCTCAACAACAGTTACAGGGATAAGATCACCGTTTTCTGCGAATACTTGCGTCATACCAATTTTTCTACCTAAGATTCCTTTGGTCATTAGTCACACCTCCTATAATATGTGTTTTCTATTTGAATTAAAGTTTGATTTCGATATCTACACCAGATGGTAAATCTAAACGCATAAGTGCATCAACTGTTTGCGGAGTTGGATTCACGATGTCGATTAGACGTTTGTGAGTACGCATCTCAAATTGCTCACGAGAATCTTTGTACTTATGCACCGCACGAAGGATTGTGTAAACTGATTTTTCAGTTGGAAGCGGGATTGGACCAGATACACTAGCACCAGAACGCTTAGCCGTTTCAACAATCTTCTCAGCAGATTGATCAAGAATTCTATGATCATATGCTTTTAAACGAATACGAATTTTTTGTTTTGCCATTATTTTCCCTCCTTTTCGCCTACTTACGTTAGACAGTTCTCCGTGAGAAAAACCTGATCACCTTGCCATGGCAAAGCGGCCGGGTGTGTCAGCAACCTCTCACTTCATCGCAGTCAAAGACCAACATGCACTATTGTACCAAATTGGCCTGCGTGTTGCAATAATAAATCGGATAAATTTATGATTTGCACACTTTTCATATTATACAGGGGTTCAGCCTATAAATCAAGCTTTCCCTGAAGATGATGTATAGCAGTCTTTCTTACGACACGAATAAATTCATCTGGCTCTTCAATATGCGGGGAATGTGCAGATTCTTTAAAGATGAACCATTCTTTTATTGGTGCTGTTAATTGATCAACATATGGTTTTGATACAGCAGCTGGTGTGATCATGTCATATGCGCCACTGATAAAGTAGCAAGGTATTAATATAGTAGAAACTCGGTATTCAATGCTCTCATTCATCAATTCATCCCATAGCATGTCCTGACTAAGCTTCTGTCCTTTAAGGAACTTCCACTTATCTTTCAGCTGATATTGCTTACTAAAAAGAAACCCGCGCAGCATTTGAATGAGCGGCTTCCACTTATGTGTGAGACCTACGCTGCCGAGCTCTTTATATAGAGAGAACAGAGCATGAGCTGATATTCGTTTCCACGGAGGAGGCGTCAGTAATCGCAGGCACCAAGTAAACAACCGATTCCGATGGTATTTCTCCATAAGGAGCTCGTACGACACAATATCTTCTTTTAATACATCTACTACCTGACTAATCCCATAATAAGCATGATATAGATCTGGGCGCTTATGTACTGCTTGTATGGCGATTAATGACCCCCATGAGTATCCAGCGATGTACAATTTTGAATGACCTAGATATGAAAGAACCTTCTCTGTCAGTTCAATCGTATCTTCAATAAATTGCCGAATGGTCATGGAAGTATCGGAGGGATTCTTTTGATAGGAAAGTCCCGCGCCACGCTGATCCCAATGAACAACTGTAAAATCTTGATTAAGTTCCTCATGAAACGAGTCGATATAGCTGATTTGAGCGGAGCCTGGCCCACCGTGTAAAAATAAAAGAACAGGCTTCGCTTCACTTGTATGATTTTCTTTGATCATAATCCATTGGTCAACCCCGCCGATTAACCATTTCTTCAAATATGTCTTCGCCATTCCAATGATCCTCTCGGTTCCATTTAGATTCTATAGCTTATAGTAGCCGTTCTGATCTGGAAAAGCAAAAAAAGAGACCCTTTTGCAAGGAGTCTCTTTATATATATTTTATTACTTAATGATATTTGAAACGACGCCAGAACCTACAGTACGTCCACCCTCACGGATAGAGAAACGAGTTCCTTCTTCGATAGCGATAGTAGAGATAAGTTCAACTTCCATCTCAGTGTTATCGCCAGGCATTACCATTTCAGTACCTTCTGGAAGATGTACGATACCAGTTACGTCAGTTGTACGGAAGTAGAACTGCGGACGGTAGTTAGCGAAGAATGGAGTATGACGTCCACCCTCTTCTTTAGAAAGTACATAAACTTCAGCTTTGAAACGGCTATGTGGAGTGATTGTACCTGGTTTAGCAAGTACTTGACCACGTTGGATATCTTCACGAGATACACCACGAAGTAGTGCACCGATGTTGTCACCAGCTTCAGCATAGTCAAGAAGCTTACGGAACATTTCAACACCTGTAACAGTTGTTTTACCGTTTTCATCTTGAAGACCGATGATTTCAACTTCGTCACCGACTTTAACTTGTCCACGCTCAACACGACCAGTAGCAACTGTTCCACGACCAGTGATTGAGAATACGTCCTCAACTGGCATCATGAATGGCTTCTCAGTGTCACGCTCTGGAGTTGGGATGTACTCATCAACCGCGTCCATAAGTTCAAAGATTTTTGCTTCGTAATCAGCATCTCCTTCAAGAGCTTTAAGAGCAGAACCTTTGATAACTGGAACATCGTCACCAGGGAAGTCATAGTCAGAAAGAAGGTCACGAACTTCCATTTCAACAAGTTCAAGTAACTCTTCATCGTCAACCATGTCACATTTGTTAAGGAATACTACGATGTATGGTACACCTACGTTACGAGAAAGTAGGATGTGCTCACGTGTTTGTGGCATTGGACCATCAGCAGCAGATACTACTAAGATCGCGCCGTCCATTTGAGCAGCACCAGTGATCATGTTTTTAACATAGTCAGCGTGTCCTGGGCAGTCTACGTGTGCATAGTGACGAGTTTCAGTTTCATACTCAACGTGTGCAGTTGAGATTGTGATTCCACGCTCGCGCTCTTCTGGAGCACCATCGATTTGGTCATAAGCCATAGCCGTACCTTTACCAGATTTCTTATGAAGAACTGTTGAGATAGCAGCAGTTAAAGTTGTTTTACCATGGTCAACGTGTCCAATTGTACCAATGTTAGCATGCGATTTGGAACGGTCGAATTTTTCTTTAGCCATTCTAAAAATCCTCCTTAAAGGTTCATTGTATTTGGTATAGAGTGATAGAAAGTGAAGAGTTACCTCTCACTTTCTGATCTTCAATAGTAGTTATACTTTAGTTTAAAGGCAAAATCAATTATTCACCTTTATTTTTTTTGATGATTTCTTCACTAATGCTCTTAGGCACTTCTTCATAGTGATCCATGTGCATAGTGAAAGTACCGCGTCCTTGTGTGTTAGAACGGAGTGAAGTTGCATATCCGAACATTTCAGAAAGTGGAACCATAGCGCGAACAACTTGAGCGTTACCGCGAGCTTCCATACCTTCTACACGTCCACGACGAGATGTGATATCACCCATGATGTCTCCCATGTATTCTTCTGGGATAACGACTTCTACTTTCATCATTGGCTCAAGTAGAACTGGGTTACATTTGCTGACAGCATTTTTCAATGCCATAGATGCAGCAATTTTAAACGCCATTTCGTTAGAGTCAACATCGTGGTATGATCCATCAAATAATTTAGCTTTGATGTCGATTAATGGGAATCCAGCTAATACACCATTTTCAAGTGAATCTTCAAGACCTGCTTGAATAGCTGGAATGTATTCACGAGGAACAACCCCACCGACGATTGCATTTTGGAATTCGAAGCCTGCGCCTTCTTCGTTTGGTTCGAATTCGATCCAAACGTGTCCGAACTGACCACGTCCACCAGACTGACGTACGAATTTACCTTCAACTTTTGCACTAGAACGGAATGTTTCACGGTACGCAACTTGAGGAGCTCCTACGTTAGCTTCAACCTTGAACTCACGCTTCATACGGTCAACAATGATATCAAGGTGAAGCTCACCCATACCAGAGATGATCGTTTGACCAGTTTCAGTGTTTGTTTGTGTACGGAATGTTGGATCCTCTTCAGCTAGTTTAGCTAAAGCGATACCCATTTTATCTTGGTCAGCCTTAGACTTAGGCTCGATTGCTACATCGATAACTGGCTCTGGGAAATCCATAGACTCAAGGATAACAAGACTTTTCTCGTCACAAAGAGTGTCACCAGTTGATGTATCTTTAAGACCTACAGCTGCTGCGATATCCCCTGCGTAAACAGTAGAGATTTCTTCACGGCTGTTTGCGTGCATTTGAAGGATACGTCCAACACGTTCACGCTTGTTCTTAGAAGAGTTCTTCACGTAAGAACCAGAATCAAGTGTTCCTGAGTATACGCGGAAGAAAGTTAGTTTCCCAACATAAGGGTCAGTCATTACTTTAAATGCAAGGGCTGCGAATGGTGCGTCATCAGTAGACTCACGTACAACCTCTTCATTTGAATCTGGCAACGTACCTTTGATTGCAGCAACATCAGTTGGTGCAGGAAGGTAATCAAGCACAGCGTCAAGTACAAGCTGAACACCTTTGTTTTTGAAAGCAGATCCAACAAGAACTGGATAGAATTCAACATTCAATGTTCCTTTACGGATTGCAGCTTTCAATTCAGGAATTGTAATTTCTTCACCCTCAAGGTATTTTTCCATAAGCTCTTCATCAAGCTCAGCGACAGCTTCAATTAAGCTGCTGCGAAGCTCTTCAGCTTTGTCTTTATACTCAGCAGGGATTTCTTGTGCATCAGAGCGAGTTCCAAGGTCATCTTCGTAGAAGTATGCTACGTTTTCTACAAGGTCGATGATTCCTTCGAATTGGTCTTCAGCACCGATCGGCAATTGAATTGCATGAGCGTTTGCTTGAAGACGATCTCTTAATGTGCCTACAGAGTAAAGGAAGTCCGCACCGGTTTTATCCATTTTGTTAACGAATACGATACGAGGTACTCCGTAAGTTGTTGCTTGGCGCCAAACTGTTTCAGTTTGTGGCTCTACACCTGATTGTGCATCAAGAACAGCTACCGCACCATCAAGTACACGTAAAGAACGTTCAACTTCAACAGTGAAGTCTACGTGTCCTGGTGTATCGATGATGTTTACACGGTAACCTTTCCATTGTGCTGTAGTAGCAGCAGAAGTGATTGTAATACCACGTTCTTGCTCCTGCTCCATCCAGTCCATTTGGGAAGCTCCTTCGTGAGTTTCACCAATTTTATGGATACGACCAGTGTAGTATAAGATACGCTCAGTCGTTGTCGTTTTACCGGCATCGATGTGAGCCATGATACCAATATTACGAGTTTTGTCTAAGGAGAACTCTCTTGCCATTGGGTAATTTCTCCTTCCTTATTAGGGAATAGTTTTTTTAGTTTGGTATAAATCCTACCAGCGGTAGTGAGCGAATGCTTTGTTCGCTTCTGCCATTTTGTGTGTATCTTCACGTTTCTTAACAGCAGCACCAGTGTTGTTAGCTGCGTCAAGGATTTCGTTAGCAAGACGCTCTTCCATCGTTTTTTCTCCACGAAGACGAGCGTAGTTTACTAACCAGCGAAGACCTAAAGTAGTACGACGGTCTGGGCGAACTTCTACAGGAACTTGGTAGTTAGCTCCACCTACACGACGTGCTTTAACTTCAAGAACTGGCATGATGTTTTTCAAGGCTTGTTCGAAAACCTCCATCGCTTCATTACCAGTACGTTCTTTGATGATATCAAATGACTTGTAGAGAATTGTTTGTGACTTTCCTCTTTTACCGTCGATCATCATTTTATTGATCAAACGAGATACAAGTTTAGAATTGTAAATTGGATCTGGCAATACGTCTCTTTTTGCTACAGGACCTTTACGTGGCATCTGATAGCCTCCCTTCTCATTTAAAAGGATTTCTATCTGTCTCTCATCTCAATATCATTGTCAGCTGCCTGACTCCACTGAGCTGATATCAACTTCTAAAAACCCTTATGTTTGTTTGTATTATTTGCTTTGTTTAGGGCGTTTTGTTCCGTATTTAGAACGACCTTGCATACGACCGTCAACTCCGGCAGTATCAAGCGCACCACGAACGATGTGGTAACGTACACCCGGTAAGTCTTTTACACGTCCGCCACGGATAAGTACTACACTGTGCTCTTGTAGATTATGTCCGATACCAGGAATGTAAGCTGTTACCTCAATCAGGTTAGACAAACGTACACGAGCATATTTACGTAGTGCTGAGTTTGGTTTTTTCGGTGTCATTGTACCGACACGAGTACAAACCCCGCGCTTCTGTGGAGATGTTACGTTAGTGTGCTCTTTTTTGAAACTGTTGTATCCTTTGTTAAGTGCAGGAGACTTTGAGTTTTCAACTTTACTCACGCGTCCTTTGCGTATTAGCTGATTAATTGTAGGCATGTTGTTATTCCTCCCTTCGTTGCTTTTTTTATAACCCACATACCCAGGTGGTTCATTAAAAGGCAAAAAACAATGCTTTTGCATTTACACATGCAAAAACAAAACAAGTACGCTATAACATAATGGCAACAGCTGCTGCCCCAACTTCAATTCCGCAGGCTTTGCCGAGCTTTTTCATGGAATCTACCACTAAAATGTCTACACCCTTCTCTTGCGCTAGTTTTGTTACACTAGCTGTTAAAGCAGGATCAGCATCTTTCGCTACGACGATTTCCTTTACTGAATCTCGTTTCAGAGCTTTTACTGTTTGCTTCGTACCAATAATAATGGATTGGGCCTGTGATACTTTATCATAAGACATCGAATATCCTCCAAAGTAACAGGTTTTATTTTGAGCACCTTGGTTATATTATCATCATGGCAGAAGGATGTCAATATCATATGACAGATTATCTTGACATCCTTCACCATTTTTTGATGATTTTATAGGAATCTCACGAGAAAGATTACTCTACAGGAACCATATCGTCAGACGGCTGCACTTGTGAAACCGGCTTAACTTTACGGTAGTTTGGCATTCCTGTTCCAGCTGGAACAAGTTTACCGATGATAACATTCTCTTTCAAGCCAAGCAGTTCATCACGTTTTCCTTTGATCGCCGCATCTGTTAGGACACGAGTCGTTTCTTGGAAGGATGCCGCAGACAAGAATGAGTCTGTTTCAAGCGATGCTTTTGTAATACCAAGAAGAACTGGACGACCTGTTGCAGGACGCTTGCCTTCGAATAGTACTTTTTTGTTCGCTTCAGTGAATTGATGTACATCAAGAAGTGTGCCTGGTAATACATCTGTATCCCCTGCATCAGCGACACGCACTTTACGAAGCATTTGGCGAACCATTACCTCAACGTGCTTATCTCCGATTTCTACCCCTTGCATACGGTATACTTTTTGTACTTCATGAAGCAGATATTCTTGAACAGCTGTCATGTCAGTCACTTTAAGAAGTTCTTTCGGATCGATCGAACCTTCTGTCAGTACTTGACCACGAGTGACTTTGTCACCTTCAACAACTTTCAGACGTGCATTGTAAGGAGCTGTGTAAGAACGACTTTCAACGTCGCCTTGAACCACAATTTCCTGCTGCTTGTCACGAACATCGTTAATTTCAGCAACGACACCATCAATTTCAGAAATGGTCGCTTGCCCTTTTGGATTACGCGCTTCAAATAGCTCTTGGATACGAGGTAAACCTTGTGTGATATCGTCTCCTGCTACCCCACCGGTGTGGAACGTACGCATTGTAAGCTGTGTTCCTGGCTCACCGATTGATTGAGCAGCAATGATTCCAACTGCTTCACCGACTTCAACGTCAGTACCAGTTGCAAGGTTACGGCCGTAGCATCGTTTACATACACCATGAGGCGTGTTACATGTAAATGCAGAACGGATCCATACTTCCTCAATTCCTGCTTCAACTACTTCAAGTGCTTTATCTTCATCAATTAGTTCGTTTTCGCCAACAATGACTTCGCCTGTTTCAGGATGAACAATTGGTTTTCTTGCAAAACGTCCGATCAGACGTTCTTCAAGCTTCTCAATAATTTCATTTCCTTCTCTAATGGACTTCGCCAAGATACCACGGTCTGTACCGCAATCTGTTTCACGGATGATAACATCCTGTGCAACGTCGACGAGACGACGCGTGAGGTAACCTGAGTCAGCTGTTTTAAGGGCTGTATCGGCCAGACCTTTACGCGCTCCGTGAGTGGAAATAAAGTATTCCAATACGGTTAAACCTTCACGGAAACTAGATTTGATTGGAAGTTCAATGATACGTCCAGCCGGGTTGGCCATCAGACCACGCATACCAGCCAGCTGAGTGAAGTTAGATGCGTTACCACGCGCTCCAGAGTCACTCATCATGTAGATTGGGTTGACTTCATCAAGGGACTTCATCAGTTTACCTTGGATGACATCTTTAGAAGAACTCCAGATCGAAATGACTCTCTCGTAACGCTCTTCTTCAGTAATCAAACCACGTCTGAATTGCTTCATGACGTTATCTACTTTTGCTTGTGCTTCTTCGAGGATCTTCTGCTTATCATCTAATACGACGATGTCAGACACACCAACCGTAATACCCGCTTTAGTAGAGTATTTGAAACCAAGATTTTTCATGCGGTCAAGCATTTTAGATGTCTCAGTGATATGGAATCTCTTAAAGATTTCCGCAATGATTTTACCTAAAATACCTTTTTTGAACGGCGCATTGATTTCTTGTTTCTCGATCGCAGCTTTGACATCCTCACCTTTTTCAAGGAAGAAGCGGTCAGGCGTTTTTTCTTCAATATTGCTCTTTGTCGGCTCATTCATGTAAGGGAATGATTCCGGTAAAATTTCGTTAAAGATCAGTTTTCCAACTGTTGTAATCAACAATTTAGAACGCTGTTCATCAGTGAATGTCACATTCTTCAACGAGCTAGCTGCAACAGCTACACGTGTATGAAGATGCACATATCCATTTTGATAAGCTAGAAGGGCTTCGTCAGTATCTTTGAAGACCATACCTTCTCCGATAGCACCTTTACGCTCAAGTGTAAGGTAGTAGTTACCAAGCACCATATCCTGAGATGGTGTAACAACAGGTTTTCCATCTTTCGGATTCAAAATGTTTTGAGCAGCAAGCATTAAGATACGAGCTTCGGCTTGAGCCTCAGCAGATAATGGTACGTGAACCGCCATTTGGTCACCGTCAAAGTCAGCGTTGTAGGCTGTACATACAAGTGGATGCAGACGAATTGCGCGTCCTTCCACAAGTGTAGGTTCAAACGCTTGAATACCAAGTCTGTGAAGAGTCGGTGCACGGTTTAGTAAGACTGGGTGTTCACGAATAACTGATTCTAAAACATCCCATACTTCCGGCTGCACGCGCTCAATTTTACGCTTCGCACTCTTGATGTTGTGAGCTAAACCTTTTTCAACAAGCTCCTTCATCACGAATGGTTTGAATAATTCAAGAGCCATTTCTTTCGGAAGTCCACACTGATACATTTTCAAATGTGGTCCTACGACGATAACGGAACGTCCAGAATAGTCAACACGTTTACCAAGCAAGTTTTGACGGAAACGTCCTTGTTTCCCTTTTAACATATGAGAAAGAGATTTCAATGGTCTATTTCCTGGTCCTGTTACTGGTCGGCCTCTACGTCCATTATCAATCAAGGCATCGACAGCTTCTTGAAGCATACGCTTCTCGTTCTGAACGATGATGCTTGGCGCACCAAGATCTAATAAACGTTTCAAACGATTGTTACGGTTGATGACACGACGATAAAGGTCGTTTAAGTCAGAAGTAGCAAAACGTCCACCATCAAGCTGAACCATTGGACGTAATTCTGGCGGAATAACCGGAAGTACATCAAGAATCATCCATGATGGTTTGTTTCCTGAGTTACGGAAGGCTTCTAGCACTTCAAGGCGTTTAATCGCACGTGTACGACGCTGTCCTTGAGCAGTTTTCAGCTCTTCTTTCAGTGTATCTACTTCTTTTACAAGATCGATATCTTGAAGAAGTTTATTGATTGCTTCTGCACCCATAGCTGCTTGGAATGTATTACCGTATTTATCTAAATACGCACGGAATTCTTTCTCAGAAAGAAGTTGTTTCTTCTCAAGCGGTGTGTTGCCCGGATCTGTCACAACGTAAGAAGCGAAGTAAATCACTTCTTCTAACGCACGTGGTGACATATCAAGAACAAGACCCATACGGCTTGGGATACCTTTGAAATACCAAATGTGGGAAACTGGGGCAGCCAGTTCGATATGCCCCATTCTCTCACGACGGACTTTTGCCCGTGTTACTTCTACACCACAACGGTCACATACAACACCCTTATAACGAACGCGTTTATACTTTCCACAATGACATTCCCAGTCTTTTTGCGGTCCGAAGATACGTTCACAAAAGAGACCATCTTTTTCAGGTTTCAGTGTACGATAGTTAATCGTTTCAGGCTTTTTCACTTCACCAAAAGACCAAGAACGGATTTTATCAGGTGATGCGAGACCGATGTTCATATACTCAAAATTGTTCACATCTAGCAAGGGGCCTACCTCCCTTTTAATCTTCGGGTTATACCCTAGTCACTTGCTCTAATCGTTTCTGCTATTCTTTTGTGACTGCGTCACGTTCAAGATCGACAGGTGCGAGGTCTGCAGCATCTTCGTCATTAGATAACGCTAGTCCGTCTGCTTTCTTCGTTTCCTCATCGTCTTCTAAATCTCTCATTTCTATCTCTTCTTCATCGCCAGATAGGATTTTGACATCCATACCTAAACTTTGAAGCTCTTTGATTAACACTTTGAATGATTCAGGGACACCTGGTTCAGGGACGTTATCCCCTTTGACGATGGCTTCGTATGTTTTCACACGACCCACAACGTCATCCGATTTAACTGTTAAGATCTCTTGAAGTGTGTATGCTGCACCGTAAGCTTCAAGTGCCCATACTTCCATCTCTCCGAAACGCTGACCACCAAACTGTGCTTTACCGCCAAGTGGCTGCTGCGTAACAAGTGAGTATGGTCCAGTTGAACGAGCGTGAAGTTTATCGTCAACCATGTGAGCCAGTTTGATCATGTACATGATTCCGACTGATACACGGTTATCGAATGGTTCACCAGTTCGACCGTCATAAAGGACTGTTTTCGCATCACGGGACATACCTGCTTCTTCAAGCGTTTCCCAAACATCTTCCTCACGCGCACCATCAAATACCGGTGACGCAATGTGGATGCCAAGGTAACGAGCAGCCATACCCATATGAAGCTCAAGTACCTGACCGATGTTCATACGAGATGGTACCCCTAGAGGGTTTAACATGATATCAATCGGTGTTCCATCTGGAAGATACGGCATATCTTCTTCTGGAAGGATTTTAGAGATAACCCCTTTGTTACCATGTCGTCCGGCCATTTTGTCACCTTCAGAAATTTTACGCTTCTGAACGATGTATACGCGGACTAACTGGTTTACACCTGGAGGTAATTCATCTCCATCTTCACGGTTAAAGACTTTGACGTCGTGGATAATTCCGCCGCCGCCGTGTGGAACACGTAGAGACGTATCACGCACTTCACGAGCCTTTTCACCGAAGATTGCATGTAATAGACGTTCTTCAGCTGTTAGTTCTGTTACACCTTTAGGCGTTACTTTCCCTACAAGAAGGTCTCCGTCTTTTACTTCTGCACCAATACGGATGATTCCGCGCTCGTCAAGGTTGCGTAAAGCATCTTCCCCAACGTTTGGAATATCACGAGTGATTTCTTCCGGTCCAAGCTTTGTATCACGAGCTTCTGATTCATATTCTTCAATATGAATCGACGTGTAGACGTCATCTTTTACAAGGCGCTCACTCATGATGATCGCATCCTCGTAGTTATAACCGTCCCAAGTCATGAAGCCGACCATGACATTACGTCCTAGAGCCAATTCACCTTTTTCCATTGAAGGACCGTCTGCAAGGATTTCTCCTTTTACGACTTCATCTCCAACACTTACGATTGGACGCTGGTTGTAGCAAGTCCCTTGGTTAGAGCGGACAAATTTCAGCAAGCTGTATTTGTCTAGGTTTCCTTTGACTTGTTGTCCGTCGACATCTTCATATCGGCGAACCCAAATATTTTTTGCTTCAACACGTTCTACAACACCTGGGTAACGGCAGATGACAGCAGCACCAGAGTCTTTACCTGATACATACTCCATACCTGTACCAACAATCGGTGATTCTGGCTGCATCAAAGGCACAGCCTGACGTTGCATGTTCGCTCCCATTAGAGCACGGTTAGAGTCATCGTTTTCTAAGAATGGGATACATGCTGTCGCAGCAGAAACAACCTGCTTTGGCGAAACGTCCATGTAGTCAACGCGGTTTCGAGGAACAACGGTGTTTTCCCCTCTGAAACGAGCAATGATATTATCATCGATAAACGAACCATCATCAGCTAACAGAGCGTTCGCTTGTGCTACTACGTAGTTATCCTCTTCATCAGCAGTTAAGTAGTCGATTCTCGGTGTCACTTTACCTGTTTCAGGATCAACCCGGCGGTAAGGTGTTTCAATAAAGCCGAAACGATTCACTTTTGCAAATGAAGATAGAGAGTTGATCAAACCAATGTTTGGACCCTCTGGAGTTTCAATCGGACACATACGGCCATAGTGAGAGTAGTGAACGTCACGAACTTCCATTCCTGCACGCTCACGTGTCAAACCACCAGGCCCAAGCGCTGACAGACGACGTTTGTGCGTCAATTCAGCAAGCGGGTTTGTTTGATCCATGAACTGAGAAAGCTGAGAGCTACCAAAGAACTCTTTGATAGAAGCGATCACAGGACGGATGTTGATCAGCTGCTGAGGTGTGATCGTGTTTGTGTCTTGGATTGACATTCTTTCACGAACAACACGCTCCATTCTGCTTAAACCAATACGGAATTGGTTTTGCAGAAGCTCACCTACAGAACGCAGGCGACGGTTACCAAGGTGATCGATATCATCTGTGTCACCTACACCATGAAGAAGGTTGAAGAAGTAACTGATCGATGCAATGATGTCAGAAGGCGTGATGTTTTTCACAGCTTCCTCTACGTATGCATTCCCGATCACGTTGATCATTTGCTCGCCCTCTTGATCAGACGGTGCATAAATCTTAATAGATTGAAGTTCTACTTCATCTTCTACTACGCCACCATTTGGATAAAGCTTTCTAAATCCGATGCCGTTTTCTAAGTATGGAAGAACTTTATCAAGAACTCTTCTGTCTAAAATTTGACCTTTTTCTGCTAGAATTTCACCTGTTTCAGGGTCAACTAACGTTTCAGCCAATTTTTGATTGAACAGTCTATTTTTTATATGAAGCTTTTTATTAATCTTGTAGCGTCCAACATTTGCTAGGTCATATCTCTTCGGATCGAAGAAGCGAGAGTCTAGCAGGCTTTTCGCATTTTCAACCGTTGGCGGCTCTCCAGGACGGAGGCGCTCGTAGATTTCGAGAAGTGCTTTATCCGCATTCTCTGTATTGTCTTTTTCCAGCGTGTTGCGTAAGTATTCATTCTCCCCAATGAGGTCAAGAATCTCTTGATCAGAGCTGAAGCCGAGAGCACGCAAAAGAACCGTAACCGGCAACTTACGTGTGCGATCGATGCGTACATAGACTACATCCTTCGCATCAGTTTCGTATTCTAACCATGCGCCACGGTTTGGAATGACAGTCGCAGTAAAACCTTTTTTACCGTTTTTGTCTACTTTACCACTGAAATATACACTTGGAGAACGTACTAACTGAGAAACGATTACACGTTCCGCACCGTTAATGATAAAAGTACCTGTGTCTGTCATGATTGGGAAATCACCCATGAACACATCTTGGTCTTTTACTTCTCCAGTTTCTTTGTTAATTAAACGAACTTTTACTCTTAGTGGAGCAGAGTAAGTTACATCACGTTCTTTTGATTCTGCTACAGGATACTTAGGATCCCCTAGGCTGTAATCAATGAATTCAAGAGAAAGGTTACCAGTAAAATCCTCAATTGGGGATATATCTTGAAACATCTCTCTAAGACCCTCATCAAGAAACCACTGATAAGAAGAGGTTTGAATTTCAATGAGATTTGGTAATTCTAACACTTCGCTTATGCGTGCGTAGCTTCTGCGCTGGCGGTGTCGTCCATACTGAACTAGTTGACCTGTCAACTGATTCACCCCTCAAATCATGCGTATTATATGTGTAAAAAGTATTTCAGCCTTTCAAATGTCAGTAAAGAAATACTTTTACAAGACAAAAGAAAAAAGGGTTTCTAAAATAAGAAAACCACATCCAAAAACAAATACCGATTTTATTAGTTTTCCCAAGTATGCATAATTTATACAAAATAGTTATTTTTTAAGCCTATCAAGTAAAATATACACATTGGCATTTTATAATGTTAACACAGCTAGGAAACTGCGTCAAACTTTTTTAGCTTTGATAATATAGTAGCCCTTTTTTTTCAATACAACCTCGACTTCTCCAAAGAGCTGTTCTAATTTTTCAATCGCAGATGGTCCGCCCTGCTTTTTCTGAATGACCACCCACAACTCACCTTCCGGCAATAAATGATCAGCACTTTTTTCAAAGATCGCATGTACAACTTTCTTCCCTGCCCGTATTGGGGGATTGGTCAGTATAGAGGCAAAAGCAGCTGATGAATGAACATTCGAGAACAAATCACTTTGATAGATGCGGACATTATCAATGCGATTATGTTTAGCGTTTTCCTTTGAAAGTTCGACTGCTCTTTCGTTCACATCAATCATATGAATGGTGCGGCTCGTCATTTCATTTGCTAACGATAAGCCAATCGGTCCATAACCGCAGCCGACATCTAAGATATCGCCATCCACGTCAGGTTCTTCAAAAGCTTCAATTAAAAGCCTTGAACCAAAGTCGACTTCTTTCTTAGAAAACACTCCACTGTCACTTGTAAAAGTAAAGGTACGGTTTCTCAAGGTGAAGTCCCATGTCTGTTTATTGCTTTTCACTGATGGCTTTTCCGTATAATAGTGGTCACTCATGGTGAATGGACCTCCTCTGGATTCAATCGTTTCAGGAGAATAGAAAAGAAAAAGCCCGCCAGTAAAAGCGAGCTTTCCCAAAAGATTAGGCGAAGATTACTTAACTTCTACAGAAGCGCCAACTTCTTCAAGCTTAGCTTTAAGTTCTTCAGCTTCTTCTTTAGCAATACCTTCTTTAAGTGGTTTTGGAGTGTTGTCAACAAGTTCTTTAGCTTCTTTCAAGCCAAGACCAGTGATTTCACGAACCACTTTGATAACTTTGATTTTTTGGTCTCCAGCACCAGCAAGTACTAGATCAAAATCAGTTTTCTCTTCAGCAGCAGCACCACCAGCTGCAGCTACAGCTACAGGAGCAGCAGCAGTTACGCCAAATTCTTCTTCGATTGCTTTTACTAAGTCGTTTAACTCAAGTACAGTTGCTTCTTTAACTGAAGCAATGATTTCTTCGATATTTAAAGCCATTTGTAATTCCTCCATTTTAAGTTTTTTACGTTAAGTACGCATTAAGCGCCTTGTTCTTCTTTTTGTTCTGCAACTGCTTTAGTAGCAAGAGCAAGGTTACGAACTGGAGCTTGAAGAACGCTAAGCAACATAGAAAGTAAGCCTTCGCGAGACGGAAGTTCCGCAAGAGCCTTTACTTCTTCTACAGTCGCTACGTTTCCTTCGATGACACCAGCTTTGATTTCTAAAGCTTCGTGGCTTTTCGCAAATTCGTTGATGATTTTCGCAGGTGCGATAACATCTTCGTTACTGAATGCGATAGCGTTTGGACCTGTTAAGAAATCGTTTAAACCCGTTAGTTCAACTTGTTCAACTGCACGGCGAGTCAAAGTATTTTTGTAAACTTTGAATTCTACGCCAGCGTCACGAAGCTGTTTACGAAGTTCAGTCACTTCAGAAACTGAAAGACCACGGTAATCTACAATTACAGTAGACATACTGTCTTTAAATTTAGAAGTAATTTCATCAACGACAACTTTTTTAGTATCGATTGCATTGCTCATGGTTACACCTCCTGTACATTCTTTGTGTAACACTTATACCGATCAGGCCATCACGTTCCTAAACGAACGGTTCTCCATATAAAAAGCCTCCATTAAGACATGGAGGCTGTATATACAAGCATACGTTAACGTAAGACTGTGACATATACACCTCGGCGGGTTAATTAAGCCATAAGGCCCCTGCTGTCTACGGTATAAATGGACATATTCTATTTTACAACATTTTGATATTATCAAAATGATTGTGATAAGTCAAGATTTATTTTGCAGAGAAAGAAGATGGATCCACTTTCACGCCAGGGCCCATAGTAGATGTAACAGAAACGTTTTTCACGTATACACCTTTAGCCGCTGCAGGTTTTGCTTTAAGGATCGTGTCATAGATTGTTGCAAAGTTCTCAACAAGCTTTTCGTCCTCGAAAGAAACCTTTCCGATTGGCGCGTGGATATTACCAGCTTTATCAACGCGGTATTCTACTTTACCAGCTTTGATTTCATTGATTGCTTTTTCTACTTCGAATGTAACAGTTCCTGTTTTAGGGTTTGGCATAAGACCTTTTGGTCCAAGTACACGACCGATCTTACCAACTTCACCCATCATGTCAGGTGTCGCAACGATTACATCGAATTCAAACCAACCTTGTTGGATTTTAGTGATGTAATCAGAATCTCCAACGTAGTCTGCTCCAGCAGCTTCTGCTTCTTTTGCTTTTTCGCCTTTAGCGAACACAAGAACGCGTTGAGTTTTACCAGTTCCGTTAGGAAGTACAACTGCACCGCGGATTTGTTGATCGTTTTTACGAGGGTCTACGCCCAAACGAAAAGCAACTTCTACAGTCGCATCAAATTTCGCTGTATTTGCTTTTTTTGTAAGAGAAACAGCTTCAGCTACATCATACGCTTTAGTACGTTCGATCAGCTTAGCAGCTTCTACATACTTTTTACCTTTTTTAGCCATTATAAAAATCCTCCTTATGTGGTTTTAGCGGAATAACCTCCCACGAATAAGGGTTGCGAACTTGTCAAAACCAAACTCGCAACCCAACAAGACAATAAATTAATCTTCGATGACAATACCCATACTGCGTGCAGTACCTTCAACCATGCGCATAGCTGATTCAACGCTAGCAGCGTTTAAGTCAGGCATTTTTGTTTCCGCGATTTCGCGTACTTTATCACGCTTAACAGTTGCCACTTTATTACGGTTAGGTTCACCAGAACCAGACTCAATACCAGCTGCTTTTTTAAGTAAAACTGCAGCAGGTGGAGTTTTAGTAATAAATGTAAATGAACGGTCTTCAAAAACCGAAATTTCAACAGGAATGATAAGACCAGCTTGGTCAGCTGTACGAGCATTAAACTCCTTACAGAATCCCATGATATTAACACCGGCTTGACCTAGTGCAGGTCCAACTGGTGGAGCTGGGTTAGCTTTTCCAGCAGGAATTTGCAATTTAACAACTTTAACTACTTTTTTAGCCACGAGACACACCTCCTTAAAGTCCGTGATGTGGTAATAGGGGGATCCCCCTCCCACTCAACAACTTCATTCTTTATATGAATGACGAAATAACTAGCTAGCGATCTTGAGCGAACTCAAGACGTACCTTTGCTATATTACCACTTCTATACACTCATTTCAAGCTCTTTTGAATTACAATTTGTCGATCTGCGTGAACTCAAGTTCCACGGGTGTTTCTCTACCAAACATATTAACGAATACTTTGACTTTGCTTTTATCGTAATCAATCTCTTCGATAGAGCCTGTGAAGTTAGCAAATGGTCCGTCGATTACCTTGACTGTTTCTTTCAATTCAAAGTCGATTTCTGTTTTGCGTTCTTCAAGACCCATTCTCTTCAGAATAGTTTCAGCTTCGCCTGGCAGCAGCGCTGTCGGCTTTGAGCCTGATCCAGCTGATCCAACGAATCCTGTGACACCTGGTGTATTACGAACGACATACCAAGAATCGTCTGTCATCACAATTTCCACTAGGACATAGCCAGGGAATACTTTCTTTTTGACAACTTTTTTCTTACCATTTTTAATATCTGTTTCTTCTTCTTCTGGTACGACTACGCGGAAGATTTTATCCTGCATGCCCATTGATTCAACACGCTTTTCTAAGTTCGCTTTTACTTTGTTTTCATAGCCAGAGTACGTATGCACAACATACCAATTCTTTTCCATTTTCGTTCAGGACTATTCAGTCCTTCCCTCCCCACATTTCGTAATGTCTATTTGACGAATCTCGAGTACCGGTAAATATTTTCAAGCAATTGAAAAAACCCGTAAAACGGGTTTTTTGGCAAGTCATATTATGATCTATTATAGCACGTTCAGCAGACCATTATTCAAGTATTAATGAATTAATTCGATTAATTGTGAGATTCCTATATCAAGAAAAGAGAAAAAGATTGCAAAGAATACGACTGTTAAAATAACAGTGATTGTGTAACGAATCATTTCGTTTTTCTTTGGCCAGCTGACCTTTTTCATTTCTTTTCCGACACTTTTTAAGAAACTGATAATACGCATGTAAAAGACCTCCACAGATTAAAGAACGCAAATCTTATTTCGTTTCTAAATGTGTTTTATGTGAATTACAAGTCTTGCAATATTTCTTAACTTCTAATCTTTCAGCTGCTGAAGCATCACTCTTCATTGTCGTATAATTGCGGCTTCCGCAGTCTTTACAGGCTAGAGTAATCTTTTTCCTCATATTTACACCTATTTTCTCGACATCATTTCCTTAGTACCTTATCACAGTGTCGAAAAAGCTGTCAATATAGGTTTGATTAGAGACTAATCTCGCGAAGCTCTAAATATTTCTCTAATTTTCTCTTTACTCTTTGGAGTGCGTTATCAATTGATTTCACATGACGATTTAAATCTTCAGAAATCTCTTGATAGGATCTGCCATCAAGGTAAAGCACAAGTACCTTTCTTTCCAGCTCGCTTAGTAGTTCACCCATTTTCATTTCGATATCATCAAATTCTTCTTTGCTAATGATTAAATCTTCTGGGTTAAGCGCTTTAGCACCGGAAATGACGTCCAACAATGTTCTGTCTGATTCTTCATCATATATTGGCTTGTCTAATGATATATAGGAATTTAACGGGATATGTTTTTGGCGAGTAGCTGTTTTAATTGCGGTGATAATTTGGCGGGTAATACATAATTCTGCAAAAGCCTTAAATGAAGTAAGCTTGTCCTCTCTAAAATCGCGGATAGACTTATAAAGTCCGATCATTCCCTCTTGGACAATGTCCTCTCGATCCGCTCCAATCAAGAAATAAGATCTTGCTTTTGCACGTACAAAATTGCGGTATTTCGTTATTAAGTAATCTAGCGCATCACTATCTCCGACATGAACCCTTTCAATGACTTGTTCATCTTCCAACTGGCAAAATTGCTCTCTGATGGATTTATCCTTGCTGTTGTTTAGATTCACTTCGATCCCCCCGACCGCACCTAGATAGAAATATTATACATTAATGGTTGAAATATCGTCAAGCTATTCCAGATTCCCACGCCGCCATTTTTCAAACGTTTTCAATACATCTTCTGACAATTCAATCTTGGATGCTGGTTTATCGGAAGTAATCTTTTTGACTCTCGTCTCAATCTTTCGTTCGATCACTTCAATCTCTCTTAAAAGCTCTCGAGCCGACTTACGAAGGGCTCCTTGTCCAAAAATTGCCCATTGTTCTGTAAAGTCTGAGGTCGCCACATGAATCTGCGTCCGAATATTATTCAAATCCTGGGCAAGCTTTTCAATCCGCTCATCAGCTGTTTCATTCTCTCTCGTAAAAATGACCTCTACTCGGTGGTTGATCCGTTTTTTTTCGATTCCTTTGACCATATGGGCATCGAATACGACAATGACTCGATACCCTGTGTATGCTTGATATTCTGCTAAATTTTGAATCAGCATGTCTCTGGCTTCTTCAAAGCTGTTTTCCTTTAAGTGCTGCAAGCGTGGCCACGCACCTATCATGTTGTATCCATCGACTAAGAGGATGTCCATCTCTATTCTCCTAACGGATAACGTTTTCGATACACTTCATACATCAATAGACTAGCGGCAACTGATGCGTTTAACGAAGTGACCTTCCCGGCCATAGGCAGTTTAATCAGAAAATCACACTTTTCCTTGATCAATCGGCCAATCCCTTTGCCTTCACTGCCAATCACAAGAGCAAGCGGCATCGTGCCATCAAATTGTCTGTAATCCTGTTTAGCAGACGCATCTGTTCCCGCGACCCAGATTCCTCTTTCTTTCATCTCATCAAGAGATCTTGAAAGATTGGTGACCTTAGCAACAGGAATATGTTCAATTGCCCCAGTGGATGCTTTGGCAACGGTTGTCGTTAAGCCGACCGCTCTCCTTTTCGGAATGACAATACCGTGTGCACCTACAGCATCTGCCGTACGCATAATGGATCCTAAATTATGCGGGTCTTCAATTTCATCTAAGATAAGAAAAAATGGCTGTTCATTCCGCTTTTCGGCGATTTGATACAGATCGTCCAATTCTGCATATTCATATGCTGCTACCTGTGCAACGATTCCCTGGTGCTGACCTGTTACCATTTGATCAAGCTTTTTCCTCGGAACATACTGAATGGTGATATTTTGTTTTTTAGCGAGTTCAATGACCTGCTGGGCTTGTCCTTTTACAGTGTTTTCTGCCATCCAGAGCTTGTATAACTCCCGATCTGACTTCAGTGTTTCAATCACTGCATTTTTCCCAATCACATAATCATGTTGCTGACTCATTTGTCTTCCTCCCTGACGTTCCGATTTCAATCGCCTGACTAATCAGCTCTTCTAAGCGTTCGTCCTGCTTTTCAATAAATAAATAACCCATGAGCGCTTCAAGCGCCGTACTATAACGATACGTTTGAACGTCTGTGTTTTTAGGCACTGTGCCTGATTTTGCATTTCTTCCTCTTTTCAGCACCGCTTCTTCTGCTTCAGTGAAAAAGCCTTGCTGCTGAAGCGTAAATAAAATAGCTGCCTGAGATTTAGCTGAAACAATCTTGCTTGCTCGTTTGTGCAGCTCATTTGGTTTTGTCGCCCCCGTTTGGAGGAGGTGATGCCTCACATAGACTTCAAAAATAGCATCACCCATATAAGCAAGCGCAAGCCCGTTCAACTGTTTACCGTCTTTCAGCTTTTCAAAATTCAACATGACCTATTCTCCTCTTTTCCAGCGAGTACCTTGAGGAGTGTCCTCCAATACAATATTCATGCTCTTTAGCTGGTCACGAATTTGATCAGATAGCGCAAAATCACGATTTCTTCTAGCCTCATTGCGTTTTTCAATTAACGCTTCTACTTCTTCGTCAAGCGTATGCTTTTCTTCTAATGAGAAGCCAAGAACAGACGTGATTTCTTGGAATAAGCCGATAAATGCCTTGATCACTTCCTCCGAAGTATGATCATTTTCCATATAATAATTCGCCTGTTTCGCAAGTTCGAATAAAACAGAAATTGCATTTGCCGTATTAAAGTCATCATTCATTTCAGAAATAAATGTCGCACGCTGCTCTTCAACCTTCGCCAGCCATTCAGCATTGTCTTCTGTGATATTCGTGCTGCTCTCAAGGCGATGATGTAAATTAGCATACGACGTTTTGAGCCGGTTAAACGCACTCTTTGTACTCTCTAGTAAATCCATTGAGTAGTTAATTGGATGACGGTAGTGAACCGACAACATAAAGAAGCGAAGCACATCAGGATCTTGTTCTTTCACAATGTCATGCACGAGCACAAAGTTGCCAAGTGATTTTGACATTTTTTCATTCTCAATATTAATATATCCGTTATGCATCCAATACTTCGCAAAAGGTTTCCCTGTCAAAGCCTCGGATTGAGCGATTTCATTTTCATGGTGAGGGAAGGTTAAATCCTGTCCGCCAGCATGGATGTCGATCGTATCACCTAAATATTTTTTGACCATGGCCGAGCATTCGATGTGCCAGCCTGGGCGTCCTTCTCCCCAAGGGCTATCCCATGAGATTTCTTGATCCTTTGCAGCCTTCCATAAAGCAAAGTCCAGTGCATCTCGTTTCTTCTCACCTACACGAATACGGGCACCTGTCTTCAGTTCATCAATCGACTGGTGAGAAAGCTTTCCGTAGCCTTCAAATGAGCGTGTGCTGTAATACACGTCGCCATCCGCTTCATAGGCGTAGCCTTTTTCAATCAATGTCGCAATAAATGCAATGATATCATCCATATTTTCCGTCACTCGCGGGTGAAGGTCTGCTTTTTTGCAGCCTAGTGCACTGACGTCTTCAAAGTAGGCTTGGATAAAGCGGTCAGCAATCGTCGGAACATCTTCTCCGAGTTCATTGGCTGCTTTGATGAGTTTATCATCCACATCTGTAAAGTTTGAGACAAAGTTCACATCATAGCCGCTGTATTCTAAATACTTACGTACAGTGTCATAAACAATAGCAGGCCTTGCATTCCCGATATGAATGTAGTTATAAACGGTTGGTCCGCACACATACATCTTGACCTTTCCTGGTTCAAGCGGGACGAATTCTTCCTTCTTACGTGTCAATGTATTATAAATATTGATTGTCATGATTGTTCTTCCTTTCTGCTCAATGAAGCCAGTTCACCTTTTAGCTTTTCCATTTCTCGTTCCAATTCTTTGAAACGATCGGAAATCGGATCTGGCAAATCTTGATGATTGAGATCACGATTGATTTTCTTTCCATTTTGAACAACGACTCGCCCAGGTATACCGACAACGGTGGAATGGTCTGGTACGTCCTTTAACACGACTGACCCCGCACCTATCTTGGCCCCTTTTCCCACTGTAATGGAACCAAGCACCTTTGCACCTGTCGCAATGAGAGCATCGTCTAAAATGGTTGGGTGCCGCTTTCCCTTTTCTTTCCCTGTTCCCCCTAATGTCACGCCTTGGAAAACAGTGACGTTGTCTCCAATTTCACATGTTTCCCCAATCACCACTCCCATGCCGTGGTCAATGAAGCAGCGCCTGCCAATGGTTGCCGCAGGGTGAATTTCCACCCCAGTGAAAAACCGGCTGACTTGAGAAATGATCCGCGCTAGAAAGTACAGCTTCCGCTTATAAAATGCGTGCGCGATACGATGAGCCCAAATCGCATGAAGCCCTGAATAGGTTAGCACTACTTCAATATAGCTTCTAGCAGCAGGATCTTGATCAAACACAGTATCAATATCTTCTTTCAGCATTTTGAAAAACACATGCTCCCCCCGTTCTTCCCCATCAATCTCTCTTAGGACTTGCTCTCTTTTTTGGACAAATAAAAAAACGCCTCTGCCATATGACAGAGACGTTTTGAAAACGCGGTTCCACTCTGTTTAGAAAGCTCCTCATTTTGCAGCCTTCTCAACTTAATCCCATAACGGAGGGTACCGCCCTTGCATACTAACGTACTCGTGTTCCTCAAGGGTCTTGAGGGTGCATTTCCAACGTCTGCCCATAAGTCTCTTTCAGCCGGTGAAGACTCTTTCTGTGATGGACGAAAACATTGTACTTCTCCCTCGCAACGATTTCCTTATATTTGTTTAATGCGGTTTAATACCGCTTCTTTACCTAGTAGTTCAATACTTTGCGGAAGTTCTGGGCCATGCGTTTGTCCTGTGACAGCCACACGAATCGGCATGAATAGTTTCTTGCCTTTATGCCCTGTTTCTTTTTGTACCGCTTTAATAGCAGCCTTGATTTCATCAGGTGTGAAAGACTCAAGTCGTTCAAGCTGACCAGCAAAAGATGCCATAACTTCTGGTACTTGCTCCTCTGCTAGAACTTCCTTTGCCTCTTGATTATACTCAATTTGCTCCTTAAAGAACAACTCTGTTAACTCAACAATTTCTGCTCCATAGCTTAATTGTTCGTGATACAGAGAAATAAGCTTGCGTACCCACGTGTTTTCTTCGTCTGAAAGCTGCTCGCTTACCTTGCCTGCCTTTTGAAGATGCGGAAGTGTTAACGCAACAACCTGATCAAGATCAAGTGCCTTCACGTATTGGTTATTTACCCATTTTAGTTTATGCATATCAAATAGAGCTGGTGACTTAGAAAGTCGGTTTACATCGAAAATGTCGATGAATTGCTCTTTTGTAAACAGTTCTTCTTCACCCACCGGAGACCATCCAAGTAGTGCAATGAAGTTGAACAGGGCTTCTGGTAAATAGCCCAAGTTTTTATATTGCTCGATGAATTGAATAATGGATTCATCACGCTTACTTAATTTTTTGCGGTTCTCGTTCACAATCAGCGTCATATGTCCGAATAGCGGAACATCCCAGCCAAATGCATTGAAGATCATGATTTGTTTAGGCGTATTCGAAATGTGATCCTCTCCGCGGAGAATGTGAGTCATTTTCATCAAATGATCATCCACTGCTACAGCGAAGTTATAAGTTGGCGTACCATCTTTCTTCACAATGACAAAATCACCGATGCCGTCTGTCTCAAATGAAATATCGCCTTTGACCATGTCGTCAAATTTGATGATTTCTCCTTTTGGCACTCGGAAGCGGATACTTGGCTCTCTTCCTTCAGCGATCAGCTTGTCCTCTTCTCCTTTTGATAAATGGCTGCATTTACCAGAATATCGAGGCATTTCACTGCGGGCGATTTGTGCTTCACGCTCTTCTTCCAGCTCTTCAGCCGTACAATAGCACTTATACGCCAAGTCTTTCTCTAGGAGCTCATCATAATATTTTTTGTAAATATCATTACGCTCTGATTGTCTGTAAGGACCATAGCCGCCATCTTTATCAATGCTCTCATCCCAATCAATACCGAGCCATTGCAAGTGGCGAAGCTGGCTTTCTTCTCCGCCTTCTACATTACGCTTTTGATCCGTATCTTCGATTCGAATAATAAATTTGCCGCCTTGACTGCGTGCGAACAAATAGTTGAAAAGAGCCGTTCTAGCATTCCCAATATGTAAATGACCAGTTGGACTCGGTGCATAACGAACACGCACTTCATTTCCCATGAGTTTAACTTCCTTTCATCTGCATCATGTTGTCTGACACCAATTTTTTATAAACGTATTTTATCATCAAATCCCATTCTCATCAAAATGGATTTCACTTTTTCTGAAGAAGCACTGTTGCCTGAGAAGCAATCCCTTCGCCTCTTCCTGTAAATCCGAGTTTCTCTGTCGTTGTTGCTTTGACATTCACCTGTGTGACATCTGCCTCAAGCGCTTCAGCAATCTTCTCACACATCGGTTGAATGTAAGGTGCCATTTTGGGCTTTTGCGCCATGATGGTGCAATCAATATTCACAAGTGTGTAGCCTTTTTCCTTCACTAGTGCCCACACATGCTGTAGTAATTTAAAAGAATCCGCATCCTTAAACTCAGGATCTGTGTCTGGGAAATGTCTGCCGATATCTCCTTCAGCAATCGCACCTAGGCAGGCATCTGCCACTGTGTGAAGCAGTACATCAGCGTCTGAATGCCCAAGCAGCCCCTTTTCATAAGGGATGGTGACCCCGCCGATAATCAAAGGTCTTCCCTCTGTTAATTGATGTACATCAAAGCCTTGTCCTATTCTCAACATGATCTAGTACCCTCTTTCCGCATCCATAATTGCCTTGGCAACCAATAAATCATCCGGTGTCGTCAGCTTAATATTGGTGTAATCTCCTTGGACAATATACACGTTTTCACCATGTAATTGTTCCACAAGACTGGCGTCGTCTGTTCCAAGAAAGCCTGCCTTCTCCGCATATTCATGCGCCTCTTTTAAAATAGAATGACGAAAAGCTTGTGGGGTCTGGACTGCCCACAAGCTCTGACGTTCAATGGTTTGTTCCACTTTGCCTTCTTGAACGCGTTTGATTGTGTCTTTCACTGGTACCGCTACAACTGCGGAGCCTTTTTCAATCGCTGCTTTAACGAGCAAGTCAATCTGTGTATGCTTAATAAAAGGCCTTGCCCCATCATGAACAAGCACGATGTCTGCATCTTTCACAGCCTTTAATCCTTCGTATACACTTTGCTGACGTTCTTCACCACCGGTGACAAGTGAAACAGGCGTTTGAAAAGCGTGTACCTTGAGTAGCCTTTCAAAGTCTTGACGCTCCTCTTCATTGATCGCTAGGATCATGCGTTTGCATTGCGAATGAGCGTCAAATACCTTAAGTGTATGAATAATGACCGGCATTCTTTTCAGCTCAATAAAAAGCTTATTGCGGCCGGCCTTCATTCGTTTCCCCTGCCCCGCAGCCGGAATAACTACTTCATAATACATGTTCGTTCTCCCTTTAGAGCGCCTTCTCCAGAAGTTTTGGCTTCGCAAAAATCATTCTTCCAGCAGCAGTCTGCAGCACACTTGTGACGAGCACATCGATGTCTTTTCCAATGTAATTGCGTCCTTCTTCGACCACAATCATCGTACCGTCATCTAAGTAAGCAACACCTTGGTTATGCTCTTTCCCATCTTTGATGACCTGTACCTTCATTTCTTCCCCAGGCAACACAACCGGTTTCACCGCATTGGCTAGATCATTGATGTTTAACACTGCTACTTTTTGAAGTTCGCATACTTTATTTAAATTAAAATCATTTGTCACAACAACACCTGAAGTTAATTTAGCGAGCTTCACAAGCTTGCTATCAACCTCTTGAATGTCTTCAAAGTCACCTTCGTAAATTTCAACTTTGATATCTAATTCTTTTTGAATACGATTTAAAATATCAAGACCTCTTCGGCCTCTATTTCTCTTTAATACATCAGAAGAGTCTGCAATATGCTGTAATTCCTCGAGCACAAATTGAGGAATGACCATGACACCTTCTAAGAATCCAGTTTGACAAATATCTGCGATTCTTCCATCAATGATAACACTTGTGTCTAAAATTTTCAGCTTTTTATCTTCTATTTCAGGTTCATCATCAGCTGCTCCTTTTTTCTTGGTGACCTTTGCAGATCGGGAGAACAGCCCCATCATTTCATCCTTCTTTTTAAACCCTACCTGAAATCCAAGATATCCTAAAAAGAAAGCCAGGAAAATCGGAATAATGGTACCAAAAATATGATATGGGATATTGTTTAGCGGGATCACGTTTACAATAAGAAATGCTAGAATAAGTCCAAATACTAATCCGAAACTTCCAGATATAAGATCAGGAAGAGGCGCCTTTAATAGAGAATCCTCGATCCATTTCACCCAATTAACCACATAGCCTGTGCACCATTTGCCGATGATAAAGAACACAGCGGCTCCTATTAGTGCTGAAGAGTAAGCATTTGTTATGAAAGGTATGTCCTTTACATTTAACAGCAGAAATAACTCTGGAATGATAAAAATCCCCACAACTGCACCAAAAATGATAAAAAACGCCTGAACGATTCTTTTTAACATACCTTCACCTCCTTTATTTTTCATCTGTCAATCCACCCTCACCTGACATTGATATATGTTTAAGTTTCCTATCATGATTAATAGAAAACAAAAGCATCATTAATATACCCATATTCATCCATTTTTAACCGTGTTTAAGAAAAATTTCTCTTCTTACAGCTGTCGGTCGATATAATGTTTTTCTTGCAGCCTTTTTAATCCTTTTTTTATCTTTTTCGCTCTTACTTCTCCAATTCCTTCTACTTCATCCAAATCTTGTACATCTGCTTCCATAATTCGATCTAACACACCGAACGCTTCAACCACGTTTTCGACGATTGGCATAGGCAGTCTAGGGATTTTGTGAAGCAATCTGTAGCCTCTTGTGTACACATATTCGTCAATATTTGTAGAAGCTGGATAGCCAAGTAACTTGTACAGAATGGAGTCATCTAAAAGCTCAAAGCTCGACATATCTTGTAGCTGTTTAAGCAGAACATATGGATCTTTAATCTTTTCTTTCACGTAATCTTTAATAAATAAAGCCGCTTCCTGCTCCATATCTGTAATCAATTCATTGACTTGAAGACGGATCAAATGTCCTTCTGTACCGAGCTCTTTGATATACATATTGATTTCATTTTTGATTCTAAGCACCATCTCGTAACGATGGAGCACGGATAATACATCACCAAAGGTCACAAGCTCTTCAAATTCTAGGGCGCTTAGCGCAGAAATGGCGTGATCTAAAATGGTTTTATATTTCTCAAGTGTTTGTATAGCTTGGTTGGCTTTCGTTAAAATAAAGCCAATATCTTTCAGCGTGTAACGACGATTCCCTTGGTATAAGGTAATGACGTTCCTCCGTTCAGAAATCGCAATGATTAAGCAGCCTGTCTGCTTCGCTACACGTTCAGCTGTACGGTGCCTCATGCCTGTTTCTGATGAATGGATCGTTGCATCTGGCATCAGCTGTGTATTCGCATACAAGATCTTTTGACCAGAATCGCTTAAAATAATGGCCCCATCCATCTTAGCCAATTCATATAAATGTGCTGGGGAGAAGGCAGAATTAATGTGAAACCCTCCATCGACAACACTCTTTACTTTGTCGTTATAACCAACAACAATGAGCCCGCCAGTATTTGCCCTCAATACATTTTCAATCCCAGCCCGAAGAGGTGTCCCTGGTGCCACAAACTGTACGATATCTAAGAGATCGAGTTCTCTCGCTCCTTTTTTCTCTTTTTCCATTTCTATGATCCCCCTAGTGAAATTCGAAGTGCCTCCGCTACATTTTCTACACCGACTAACTCAATCCCTCTCGGCTTTTTCCATCCATCTATATTCGCCTGAGGAATAAACATTCGCTTAAATCCAAGTTTCGCAGCTTCCTGCACACGCTGTTCAATTCTTGATACTCTTCTGACTTCTCCCGTCAGACCGACCTCTCCTATAAAACAATCCGCTTGATGCGGCGCTGCGTCTTTAAAGCTTGATGCAATACTGACGGCAATGGCCAAGTCAATCGCCGGTTCGTCAAGCTTCACACCGCCTGCGACCTTTAAATACGCATCTTGGTTTTGCAGCAGCAGTCCGACACGTTTTTCTAAAACCGCCATGAGCAGCGACACTCGATTATGATCAAGACCAGTGGCCATTCTGCGCGGATTCCCAAAGCTTGTCGGTGAAATTAATGCTTGTATCTCGACAAGAACAGGTCTTGTTCCTTCCATTGAGGCAACAACACACGAACCAGATACACCTGCCGAACGTTCTTCTAAGAAAATTTCTGATGGGTTTAATACTTCCGTTAGCCCTTCCTCTCTCATTTCAAAAATCCCTAGTTCATTCGTCGAACCAAATCGGTTTTTCACCGCACGCAAGATACGAAACGTATGATGACGCTCGCCTTCAAAATAAAGAACCGTGTCCACCATATGCTCTAAAAGGCGTGGACCTGCGATCGATCCTTCTTTGGTCACGTGACCAACGATAAATATTGGAATACCATTTGTCTTGGCAATCTTCATCAGCTGTGCTGTACATTCTCTCACTTGAGATACAGACCCAGGAGCTGACGTAATATCGCTTTGATAAACGGTTTGAATCGAATCCACCACGACAAAAGCGGGTTTCATCTCTTGTATAGCAGACGTTATATACTCCATATCGGTTTCAGCCAAAACATGTAAAGAGGTGCTTTTTATGCCAAGGCGGTCCGCTCTTAGCTTCGTTTGTTTAATGGACTCCTCACCAGATATGTATAATACATTCTGATTTTTGTCTGAGAGCTGTGCTGATACTTGTAATAATAATGTGGACTTCCCAATCCCAGGATCTCCGCCAATGAGAACAAGAGAGCCTTTGACAATTCCACTTCCTAATACTCGGTTAAATTCTTCTAAATTCGTTTTGATTCGGGGTTCATCAGATGTTTCAATTGCAGATATAGGTGAAGGTTTTTGAATGGTTTGAACAGAATGATTAAAAGCACTTCGACGGTTTGCCGGCTCTTTACGAACGACCTCTTCTGTCATACTGTTCCACGTGCCGCAGCCTGGACATTTCCCCATCCATTTGGCTGACTCATAACCGCACGATTGGCATATAAATTTTGATTTTGTCTTAGCCATAGATTGAAGAATACAACTCCTTATACTGGTCAGAAATAAGTAAAGGGAGGCATACACCTGACTGGTATGCCTCACACTTTTTTCTTACTATATTAGTTCGTAGCAGCCGTCGTTTTTACGACAATTTCTCCATCTTCCACATCTAATACGATTTGTTGACCTTTTTCAATATTACCCTTCAGAAGCTCCTCAGAAAGTCGATCCTCCACATGCTTTTGAATCGCTCTTCTTAACGGACGCGCACCGTACTCAAGATCTACACCTTCGTCGGCAATCTTCGCTTTTGCTGCTTCCGTCAATTCGATTGAAAGGTCTTGTTCTTTTAATCGTTTCGTCAATTGATCAGACATGAGAGACACGATCTCTTTTAGATGTTTCTTTTCAAGTGAATGGAAGACAATGATTTCATCAATACGGTTGATGAATTCTGGTCTAAACGCACGTTTCAACTCGCCCATCACTTTGCCTTTCATATCCTTGTAATTTTGACTTTCATCCTGCACGTTAAAGCCAACATATTTATTTCGCTTCAGTTCACTAGCTCCAACGTTGGATGTCATGATCAAAATCGTGTTTCTAAAGTCAACGGTACGCCCTTTAGAATCAGTCAGACGGCCATCTTCTAACACTTGCAGTAAGATGTTGAATACATCTGGATGCGCCTTTTCAATCTCGTCTAAAAGCACAACAGAATAAGGTTTTCTTCTCACTTTTTCAGTCAGTTGTCCGCCTTCTTCATAGCCAACATAGCCCGGAGGTGATCCAACAAGTCTAGATGTAGAGTGTTTCTCCATGTATTCAGACATATCAATACGGATCATTGCTTCTTCATCACCGAAAATAGACTCTGCGAGTGCTCTTGCAAGCTCCGTTTTACCAACCCCTGTTGGGCCTAAGAAGATAAAGGAGCCGATTGGACGTTTTGGATCTTTCAGACCAGCACGCGCACGTCTCACAGCTTTTGCTACAGCGACAACCGCTTCATCCTGCCCGATCACACGAGAATGGAGCAATTGTTCCATATTCAGAAGCTTATCTGTTTCCGTCTGGGCAATTTTTGAAACAGGCACTCCCGTCCAGCTAGAGACAACCATTGCGATATCATCCACTGATACCTCTGAATTCTCCTGTCCCTGCTTTTCTTTCCAAGATTTCTTTGTGACTTCTACTTTTTCACGCAAACGCTGCTCCGTATCGCGAAGAGAAGCTGCTTTTTCAAATTCCTGACTTTGAACAGCCGCATCCTTTTCCTTGCGTACTTCATCGAGCTTTTGCTCTAGTTCTTTTAGGTTAGGCGGTGTTGTGAAAGAACGTAAACGGACTTTCGAACCTGCCTCATCAATTAGATCAATCGCCTTATCTGGAAGGAAACGATCAGAAATATAACGGTCAGACAGCTTCACCGCCGCCTCAATCGCTTCATCTGTAATGGACACACGGTGATGTGCCTCATAACGATCTCTAAGTCCTCTTAAGATTTGAATACTTTCATCAACAGATGGCTGATCCACTTGAATTGGCTGGAAACGTCGTTCAAGCGCAGCATCCTTTTCAATATATTTACGGTACTCATCTAACGTTGTCGCTCCGATACATTGAAGCTCCCCACGTGCTAAGGATGGTTTTAGAATATTAGACGCGTCAATCGCACCCTCTGCTCCACCAGCACCAATAAGTGTATGAAGCTCATCAATGAAGAGAATGATATTTCCTGCCTGACGAATTTCGTCCATGACTTTTTTCAAACGATCCTCAAATTCACCACGATATTTCGTTCCCGCTACAACGGTTCCCATATCAAGTGTCATCACCCGTTTATCGCGCAGGATTTCAGGCACTTCATTATGAATAATTTGCTGCGCAAGACCTTCAGCGATGGCTGTTTTACCAACACCAGGCTCACCAATCAGCACAGGGTTATTTTTTGTTCTTCTGCTAAGGACCTCAATGACACGCTGAATTTCTTTGCTTCGTCCAATAACAGGGTCCAGGCTGTCTTCTTTCGCAATAGCTGTTAAATCTCTTGCCAAGCTATCTAATGTTGGTGTATTTGCATTGCTGTTAGAGCCAGCGGCAGATGCACCTGTTTCATTGCTGCCAAGCAGCTGCAGAACTTGCTGACGTGCTTTATTTAAGCTCACTCCGAGGTTATTTAAAACGCGGGCAGCTACACCCTCTCCCTCGCGAATAAGACCTAATAGAATATGTTCTGTCCCTACATAGGAATGACCTAGCTTTCTTGCTTCATCCATTGATAGCTCAGTGACCTTCTTCGCTCTAGGCGTATAATGAGGAATAGCTTGAGACACCTCTTGCCCTCTTCCAATCAAGCTTTCGACTTCTTTTTGGATTTTATCTGAAACAAGGCCCAGTGCTTCTAACGCTTTTGCGGCGATGCCCTCACCCTCACGTACTAGACCAAGTAAAATGTGCTCAGTACCAATGTTCTTATGGCCTAGGCGAATGGCTTCTTCTTGTGCAAGTGCTAATACCTTTTGAGCTCTTTCAGTGAATCTTCCAAACATCATATCGTTTCATCCTCCTGTCCATTCCTATGCATTTCTAAACGCAGCCTTTCTCTAATAATCGCTGCTCGTTTTATATCTCGTTCATTTGGCTCCAAAGCTTCTCCTGAATATTGTTGAAGAAAGCCAGGCTGTGTCAAAATCATGAGTTCATTCAGTATATTACTTGAAAGCCCCTTAATGATACCTAAATCAATTCCAAGGCGCACATCTGACAAACACTTTGCTGTTTCCTTTGATTCAATCATACGACAATGGGACAAAATCCCTAAGGAACGGTACACTCTGTCCTCAAGTTCAATTTTAGATGTTTGATATAACGCTTTTCGTGCAGATCGCTCTTGTTCAATGAGCTGAGCGGTCACACTATTTAAGTCATCTACAATATCTTCTTCTGATTGACCAAGTGTCATTTGATTTGAAATTTGAAAGATGTTCCCTATTGCTTCGCTGCCTTCACCATAAATTCCTCTGACTACAAGACCTAATTGGTTAATGGCCGGAATAATCCGATTCATTTGTCTTGTGAGGGCTAAAGCTGGTAAATGCATCATGACCGATGCCCTAATACCTGTTCCTACATTAGTTGGGCAGCTTGTTAAGTATCCTCGCTTTTCAGAAAACGCATAATCCACTTGCTCTTCAATCCAGTCATCTATCTGGTTAGCCGCTTTTAATGCATTGGCTAGTTGGAATCCTGGGAATAAGCATTGAATCCGAATATGGTCTTCTTCATTCAGCATCACACTGATTTCTTCATTTTCAGAAAGCAAACAACCGCCAAATTTTGATTCTGCTAAGTTTGGGCTGATCAAATGCTTTTCAACAAGTACTCTCTTTGCTAAAGGCTGCGTTTCATTCATTCGAATTAGAACAAAGTTTCCGATGTCCTTCACTTCCTGGCTAGCAAACTTTTGCTCGAATTGCTGGAGAACAGCTTCAGCCTCTTCCTGAGAAAACTGAGTTGGGAAACGAACATGCTCTAGATTGCGTGCTAGCCGGATCCGACTGCTTAGAACAATGTCACTTTCTGGTCCTTTTTGTTTCATCCATTGACTTAAAGCGTCTTGAATAAAATGCTGGAGCGACATGTTGTTAATCTCCCTCCCTCTGCTGAGATTGCTCATGCTCTAATGCACGAATTTGATCTCGAACTTCCGCTGCTTTTTCGAACTCTTCTTGTTCAATCAACTGCTTCAGCTCTTGTTGCATCAACTCAAGTTTCCGGCGGACATGAAGACTGCCGGCAATCCGTTTAGGTACTTTTCCATTATGGACTGTATTTCCACTATGGACTTTCCGTAAAACAGGGTTCAGATACTGATCAAATGAACGATAACATTCTGCACAGCCAAAACGGCCTGTTTTTCTGAATTGTTGAAAGGTTAAGCCACACTTAGGACATTGATCCACTTCTCTTGCTTCTTGAAAAATAGATGATCCCTTATTAGCACTTGTAGTAAAGCTAGGATCAATATTCAATAAACCTGATAATAAGTTGTGAATCGAGAAACCTTGGTTTCCACTCATAGCATATGAATCACTGTTTTCTTTTGCACATTGTTCACATATGTGCATTTCTTGTTTTTCTCCATTTATAACTTTCGTAAAGTGAAAAGTGGCTGGTCTCTCATTGCATTCTTGACAAATCAATCTTTTCACCCGCTTTACTTTAATTTCAAAGCATTTAACATCGCTATCATCATCCGAGCCCGCAATTCATCTCGTTCAGGTAAATCAATGTGCAAAACAGAACGGTCCATAACACTGATCATCATCTTAGCTTCTCTTTCAGATAAAATGTTATTTTCTACAAGACGCATGATGATATGATCAGAGGCAGCCTGTGATAAACGATGATATATTTGGGAAATAATGTTGTTCAATAAGTCGACTTCATCATTCATTTTGACTTTAATGATGCGGATATAGCCACCGCCGCCACGCTTACTTTCAACGATATAGCCTCTCTCGCTCGTAAAGCGTGTATTGATAACATAGTTAATTTGTGAAGGTACGCATTGAAACTTATCTGCAATTTCATTGCGCTTAATTTCTAATATTTCTCGACCATTCTGATCCAAGACTTCTTTCAAATACTGCTCGATGATATCAGAAATATTTTGTGCCACTCCGCCTCCTCCTCCATTGACTTTGACTATATTTGACTTTAATCTTACTATAAATTTTTTCGGTCGATTTTTCAAGATAATCGCTCAACTAAGAATATTATTTCCACATTTATATGGTGTCAAACCTCTCAAAAACACAAAAAAGACCAGTTCCGAATGGAACTGATCCTTAGAAAAGCTTGGCGGCGTCCTACTCTCACAGGGGGAGACCCCCAACTACCATCGGCGCTGAAGAGCTTAACTTCCGTGTTCGGTATGGGAACGGGTGTGACCTCTTCGCTATCGCCACCAAACCTGATG
>NZ_PVQL01000006.1:0-55367 GCF_002998085.1 Bacillus sp. NMCN1
CATCAGGTTTGGTGGCGATAGCGAAGAGGTCACACCCGTTCCCATACCGAACACGGAAGTTAAGCTCTTCAGCGCCGATGGTAGTTGGGGGTCTCCCCCTGTGAGAGTAGGACGCCGCCAAGCTTTTCTAAGGATCAGTTCCATTCGGAACTGGTCTTTTTTGTTTTTTAAGAAAAGGAACAAACACCCGATCTGACATGGATACATATACTAAACTACCATCTGAAACATTCTTAATTTTGTATACAATTGAAAGCGCTAGGGCATACTGAAGCTATAAGTGGAGGTGTCACAATGAGCAAAAAAGAGCGAGAAGCGATTTGTTTGATTTGTGAAGAGAAAAAGACAAAGGGAATTTATTTATATCATCAGTTTTTGTGCCGAGACTGTGAGCGAAAGTTGATTTCTACATCGACCTCGGATCCTAGCTATTCCGATTATGTGAGAAAGCTTAAAAATCTTCATACGCCCCCTTTGTATTCATAGACCATTAGATGGTCTTTTTTTATGAGCTATGAAGGATTGGGCTTGCTTTTTGGAACTTAGTTTGGACATCATCCGTAATTCATAATAAGATAAACAGAGAGCCTGATTATTCATAGGAGTCGATGAACATGAAATCAATCTTTTATACATTTATATGGGCCATCCTCTCTACTTTTTTTTCGCTTGTGATTTTAACCGTTAGTATTGGGGTTTTCCATCATCATGCTGGATTATCGATACTGTATGCGATGATTGGGTGGGGTGTGATGTTTGTAGGGAGCAGATGGACTGCTTTCCAATTGTTTTTAAAGAAACACGGACTGTCTCGTAGTGATTATGTATATATCAAACAGCATTTAAAAGAAGCAGGGCAAAAGCTTGTGCGTTTAAAAAAAGCTTTATTTGCTGTGAAAAACGTACAAACGATCAAACATAATTATGAAGTTCTTCGGCTTGCACGACGAATCTATACAATAACAAAAAAAGAGCCAAATCGATTTTATGATGCACAGCGTTTTTATTTCGAAAGCTTGGATTCTGTCGTTGAACTAACTGAGAAATATGCACTATTGTATAATCAGCCTAATCGTAGTCATGAGCTGGAAATGACATTGAGCCAAACCCGAGTGACATTGACAGAGCTGCAAAAGCAATTGACGAATGATTTGCAGCAAGTTTTAGGAAGAGACATAGAAGCTCTTCATATTGAGCTTGAAGTAGCAGATAAAATGATAAAGAAATAGACGAAAGGAGTCAAACTCGATGAAACCGGAAGATCACGTCACACCATCACCTGTCTCCACTACAGATCTTCAGTTTCGGGTGTTTGATACCTTATCTGATGAAGAGAAAAAAGAAGCCATACAGCGTGCTAAGCAGATCCCTGACAATCCGCAAAAGCTGCTTTTCTATGGTACACGTGTGCAAGAACGATTATTGGAACAATCACAACAGATGATGAAATATGTTGAGAAAAAAGATATCGATCAAATAGGAGACGTGCTTGAGACCTTTTTGCAGCAGCTGCATGTAGTGGAGCCTGAGGATTTACTGCCAAAGAAACAAGGCTTTTTTTTAAAATGGTTTCAACGGGATAAACGATCTACTCAGGAGATCATATCGCGTTTTCAACATGCAAAATCACAGATCGAGAGATTGTCAGCAAGGCTTCGTTATGCAAGAGGCATATTAATCTCGGATCATATGTTATTAGAGCGTTTATTTGAAGAAAATCAAACTTATTTTCAAGAGATGACACTGCAGGTCGCGGCAGTTGAAGCGAAAATGACAACATTAGAGCAGCAGCCTATTTCAGAAACACAACTTTCTGTTGACCAGACAATAGAGGAGCAATTGATGAGTCAGGGATTCAATGAGGAAGAGTATGTGGAGAGACTAAAGGAACGAAAGTATGATTTGCTGTTAAGCCGGCAAATAGCATTGCAATGTAATGCTCAAATTCGGATGATCCAGCATACGAATCATACATTGGCCAATCACATTCAATCAACTGTTTCTGCGTCTATTCCTCTATGGATCAATCAAATGTCGATTGCGTTAACGCATATTCAGCAGCGGGCCAATTCAGCTCTTGAGAACCGAATCCAAAAAACATATGAAAAGGTATCGAAGCAGCAGGGACAGCTTCTTGAAGAGGCATCTTTTGCTCCTATAGATACGTTGAAAAAGGTTCAACGTCAATTAGCTGAAACATTACAGGAAACGTTACAGGTGAAAGAGCATGGAAGCCAAGAGCGAGCTCAATTGAAAAGCAGTATGTATGAGGCAGAACAGCAGCTGGTGAATCCAATAAAGGAATGAGAAACCATCTTTCGGTTCACTTGTTTGAACGTTATAATAGACTTAAGATATCGTTAAAGTGAAAAGGGTCGATATGTTTGAGAACACCTTTATATACAGCATTAGCACAGCATGCGGAAAAGAAGCCTTATTCTTTTCACGTTCCAGGACATCACAATGGAGATGTCTTTTTTGATGAGGCACGGTCTCACTATGCTTCAATCCTTCAGCTGGATGTGACGGAACTTGAAGGTCTAGATGATCTCCATCACCCGACTGGTGTCATTCAAGAGGCAGAAGATTTATTGACTAAGCTATATGGTTCAGATCAAAGCTTTTTCCTTGTGAATGGCACAACAGTCGGAAATTTGGCGATGGTGATGGCTGCATGCCGCACGGGAGACGAGATTTTTGTCCAGCGTAATTGCCATAAGTCTGTCTTCCATGCGATCGAGCTTGCAGGGGCAACGCCTATTTTGGTAGACGCTGAGATAGACCGACACTTGCATGTTCCAACACATGTGACGGATGATACAGTCAGAAAAGCCATAGCAAGACATCCTAATTGCCGGGCAATCGTTTTGACTTATCCGAATTACTACGGACATGCAGCTGATTTATCAAAGCTGATTCACATGTGTCATGAAGCAGGTATGATTGTTTTGGTTGATGAGGCACATGGTGCGCATTTTGTACTAGGTGGCGCCTTTCCTCCATCTGCTCTTTCCTATGGAGCGGACGTGGTGGTACAATCAGCACATAAAACCCTTCCGGCAATGACGATGGGTTCCTATCTTCATCTTCAAGGGGACCGAATCGATGCGAAGCGTTTGAAAACATTGCTCACGATGCTTCAAAGCAGTTCGCCCTCTTATCCAATTATGGCCTCATTAGATGTGGCGAGAGCTTATGTCGAAGAGATCAAAGGAAAAGGGACATTGGATGTAATCATGAAAGAGCTGACAGAGCTGAAAGATCAGTTCAACTGTCTGACTCATCTTGAAGTGATTGAGCCTGACTCGCTGCCTTCCGATCCGTTAAAATGTGTCATTCGATCAACAAAAAGACTGACAGGTTATGAATTAAAACGGGTGCTTGAGTCAGTGGATGTTCATCCAGAGCTTGCGGACGAACATCAGGTTTTACTTGTTCTTAGCTTAGAACAGAGGAAGGACGTTCCTTTCAAGCGGATCGAGCAGGCTCTTAAGAAAAGTAATTCATTGCTCAAAGGAAAAAACCATATCCAAAATGAGACGGTATCTATTGAGACTGATGAGCAAAATCAAGACATAGAGGCTGTCCCATTTGAACAAGCAGCAGGCCGGATGAGTGCAGAATCAATTATTCCCTATCCGCCTGGTATTCCTTTGATGATTAAAGGAGAGCGTATTAAGAAAGATCAAATTGAGGCGTTAAGCCGTTTGCTTGGACATCAGGTTCATGTTCAAGCAAGTCAGGTCATTCATCAGAGAAAATTATATGTTTATATAGAAGAGGAGACACTATGAGCGGTATGTTTATTACGTTTGAAGGACCAGAGGGCGCCGGAAAAACGACAGTGATTCGAAAAGTGTACGAAGAAATGGAACGTCAAGGATATGCAGTCATGGCGACACGAGAGCCGGGCGGCATTGACATTGCTGAGCAGATCCGTGAAGTCATTTTAAATGAAAAAAACACGAAAATGGATGCGAAAACAGAGGCATTGCTGTATGCAGCAGCGAGAAGGCAGCATTTGGCTGAAAAGGTAGAACCCGCATTGCAACGCGGAGAGACAGTCTTATGTGATCGTTTTGTTGATAGCTCTCTTGCTTATCAAGGCTATGCGAGAGGGCTTGGAATTGACCAAGTCAGATCAATTAACGACTTTGCTATTAATGGCACGATGCCGCAAATGACTATTTACTTTTCCATTACACCTGAGGAAGGGCTAAAGCGAATTCACGCCAATCAAGGAAGAGAAAAAAACCGATTAGACATGGAGACGCTGAATTTCCACCAGTTGGTCAGAGAAGGCTATGAACTGCTTATTGCGCAATCACCAGAACGATTCCATGTAGTGGATGCTTCTCAGCCGATGCAAGATGTATATAAAGAAGTACTTCGAGTAATTCAGGACACATTAAAGAAAAATCAAATATGACCTCATTCCCAATAGTTGTTATAATATAGAGGAAGACATCGGCATGTCACCTGTGCCTAAAACAAAGGAGGCCAATCAAATGAAATTAATTGTTGCCGTTGTACAGGACCAAGATAGCAGCAAGTTGTTGAAAATATTGACTGAACATCAATTCGGCGTGACAAAATTAGCTTCAACTGGTGGGTTTTTAAAGTCTGGGAATACGACTTTTATCATTGGTTGTGATGATGTCCGAGTGGATAAAGCGTTACAGCTTATAAAAGAAAATTGCCGTAAACGTGATCAAATGATTGCACCTGTATCTCCAATGGGTGGTAATGCAGATTCATATGTACCATACCCTGTTGAGGTAGAAGTTGGTGGAGCTACTGTCTTTATTCTGCCAGTTGAACAATTTCATCAATTCTAAGGATGGGTTGCTGTGAAAATTAATCAAGATATGCGGCTGCTTTTAGAAAAGCGTGAACGCCAAGGCATGAAAGGAAGCCAAACATCGGCCTCCTTTAAAGCATCGATGGAGACGCAAAGCGGCAAAATGCGCTTAGAGCAACTGACGGTCATGCTAAGTGATATCGAAGTGTTCGGTAAAAAGCTGACAAAGTCACGAAACTTAAAGGACTTGGCTAGATTTAAAGGGCTTGTGAAGCGCTTTGTAAAAGAGACAGTCGATAATGGATTAAATATAGAAACATCAAGAAGCTTCGACATTTATGGCAACACGCGTACACTCGCTTTAGTCAAAGCATTAGATGAAAAGCTGATAGAATTAACAGAGGATATGATGGACCAAGAGAAACCATCTATTGATTTGCTTGAACGTATTGGAGAAATAAAAGGTTTATTGATTAACCTTTACACATAGAGAGTGATAACATGGCAATTAGCTGGGATGACATGAATGATTTGCAGCCGCGCGTTATGCGGCTGATTTTTAATAGTATTGATAAAGACCGACTTGCGCATGCCTACTTATTTGAAGGAAAAAAAGGGACGGGAAAGCGTGATGCTGCGATGCTTTTGGCTAAGAGCTTTTTTTGCTTGGAAGCAGGAGTGAAACCATGTGAATCCTGTCAAAACTGCAAAAGGATTGAATCAGGAAACCATCCCGATTTACATCTCGTGCAGCCTGATGGTCAATCGATTAAGAAAGCGCAAGTGCAGGCATTGCAAGAAGAATTTACAAAAGCAGGTGTGGAATCTCACCGAAAAATGTATATCATTCTTCATGCGGACAAAATGACGGTCAATGCCGCGAACAGTTTATTGAAGTTCCTAGAGGAGCCTAACCGGGAAACGATGGCAATTTTAATCACTGAGCAATCGCATAAAATGCTGGATACGATTATTTCAAGATGTCAGATGCTTAGCTTTCAGCCGCTGCAGCCGCAATCCTTGGAGCAGCAGCTATTACAAGAAGGCGTATCTCAGCATCTTGCAAGGCTTTTGTCGAATTTAACCAACAATTTAGCAGAAGCACTCGAATTAAGTCGAAATGATCAGTTTGCAGAGTCTAGAGCGAAAGTGATAAAATTGTATGAAGTCTTACACCAGCGAAAAGAACATGCATTTTTTTATATACAGGATCAATGGATGCCTTTTTTCAAAGAGAAAGACCTTCAAGAAACAGGTCTGGATATGCTTTTATTTATATATCGTGATGTATTGTCGATTCAAATAGGAAATGAAGATAAAGTCATTTATCAAGACTTATTCCAGACAATGAAGCAGCACGCGCTGCATTCCACACAGCAGATGGTGACGAACCAGATCCTTGCTGTATTAGAAGCGAAAAAGAGACTTCAATCCAACGTGAATGCCCAAGGGCTGATGGAGCAATTGGTGTTGATGTTGCAGGAGGGATAAGCTTGTACAACGTAATTGGTGTTCGCTTTAAAAAAGCGGGCAAAATCTATTATTTCGATCCTAATGGATTTGATATAGAAAATGATAGTTGTGTCATTGTAGAGACGGTCAGAGGAGTTGAGTACGGACAAGTGGTCATCGCTAATAAAAAAGTAGATGAACACGATGTCGTTCTTCCTCTGCGCAAGGTAATTCGCGTAGCAGACGAACGAGACCGGCTCATCGTTGAGGAAAACAAAGAAGCAGCGATGACAGCCTTTGATACATGTCTTCAGAAGGTAAGTGAACACGGGCTAGAAATGAAGCTGGTCGATGTTGAATTTACATTTGATCGAAACAAGGTCATCTTCTACTTCACAGCGGATGGCAGAGTAGATTTCCGCGAGCTAGTGAAGGATCTTGCATCGATCTTCAAGACGAGAATTGAACTTCGCCAGATTGGTGTAAGAGACGAGGCAAAAATGCTGGGCGGCATAGGTCCTTGCGGGCGAATGCTTTGCTGTTCGACATTCTTAGGAGACTTTGAACCAGTATCCATTAAGATGGCAAAAGATCAAAACCTGTCGCTAAATCCTACAAAAATTTCAGGGCTTTGCGGCCGTTTGATGTGCTGCTTGAAATATGAGAATGATGAGTATGAAACAGCGAAAGAACAATTGCCGGATATAGGTGAAACGATTCAGACATCTAGTGGCTCTGCAAAGGTAGTAGGGCTCAACATTTTAGAACGAATTTTGCAAGTTGAATTAACCGGACAAGAAAAAGTGATAGAATATACTTGGGAAGAATTATTACAAGAAGGCGTTGTATCTGCACAAACAACTGAGTAACGAGGTGTGCCACCTTGGATAAAAAGGAACTATTTGATACGGTGATCAATTTAGAAGAACAAATCGGTTCTCTTTATCGCCAGTTAGGTGATTTGAAAAATCATATCGGTGAAGTGATTGAAGAAAATCATCAGCTGCAGATGGAGAATCAGCACTTGCGTGAACGTCTAGATCAGTCCGATCGAGACAAATCGTCTGTGACAGAGAATGATTCTGCTCAGAAGCCAGGTCATTCTGATATAGGAGAAGGTCATGATAACCTGGCTCGGTTATATCAGGAGGGCTTCCATATTTGCAATGTACATTATGGGAGCATACGTAAAGAGGGAGACTGTTTGTTCTGTCTGTCATTTTTAAATAAAAAATGAGAAAAGGCTTCCGCTGAATCGGAAGCCTTTTTCACAGGAAAAGAAAGGATACATCATGGTTTCGTTAAGAGAAGATGAACGATTAGATTACTTGCTCGCCGAAGATATGAAAATTATTCAAAGTAAAACGGTTTTCGCCTTTTCATTGGACGCAGTGTTATTAGCAAAATTTGCGTATGTGCCAATCCAAAAAGGAGAGATCATTGACCTTTGTACGGGAAATGGCATCGTGCCATTGCTGCTTTCGACTCGATCTAAGGCCTCCATTACAGGGGTCGAAATTCAAGAACGGCTGTTTGATATGGCAAAAAGAAGTGTGGCGTATAATCAACTTGAAAAGCAGATTGAATTGATTCACGGTGATTTGAATGATATGCCAGCACGCTACGGCAACCACAAAGTAGATGTCATCACATGTAATCCGCCATATTTTAAGACACCTTCTAAGGAAGAGATCAATGAAAATGAATACTTGGCAATTGCCCGGCATGAAATCCATTGTACTTTAGAGGACGTCATTCGTGTTTCTTCCACGCTGCTGAAGCAAGGGGGCAAATTGGCGATGGTTCATCGACCGGGACGGCTGCTTGAGATTGTGGAATTGATGAAGAAATACAGAATTGAGCCAAAACGAATTCAATTTGTTTATCCCAAACAGGGGAAAGAAGCCAATACCATCTTAGTAGAGGGGATAAAAGATGGAAAACCAGATCTGAAAATTCTCCCGCCTCTTTTTGTTTATGGAGATGATCAAGAGTATACAGAGGAAATCAGGACGATACTGTATGGAGAAGCATAATCATTATTTCTATGTATTGAAATGTGCAGACGGCAGCCTATATGCAGGTTATACAAATGATTTACAAAAAAGACTGACGACCCACAATAGTGGAAAGGGAGCAAAGTATACAAGAGCAAGGCGGCCGGTTGAGCTGTATTATCATGAATGCTTTGCAACCAAAAGAGAAGCCATGCAGCAAGAATATCGTTTCAAAACGTGGACACGGAAAAAGAAAAACCTTTATATAGAAGAAATGCGTTTAGAAAAGGAGGCGGCACATGAAAACACAGAAAAGCTTTGATGGTCAATCAGATATGGGCATTCTATATCTCGTCCCAACCCCAATTGGCAATTTAGAAGATATGACGTTTCGAGCCATACAAACATTAAAAGATGTAGACTATATTGCCGCAGAGGATACAAGACAAACGAAAAAGCTTTGTCATGTCTATGAAATTGATACGCCGTTAACGAGTTATCATGAGCATAACAAAGACAGCAGCGGCCACAAGTTAATTGCATGGTTAAAAGAAGGAAAAAACATCGCACTCGTGAGCGATGCTGGTTTACCGACGATCTCTGATCCAGGTGCTGAAGTGGTTCGAGACTTTACTAATATCGGCGGCTATGTCGTTCCGTTACCTGGAGCAAACGCTGCACTTACAGCACTCATTGCATCAGGAATTACGCCGCAGCCATTTTTCTTTTATGGTTTTCTTGACCGACAAAAAAAAGAAAAGAAAAAACAGCTCGAAGCTTTGAAGAAGCGCCAAGAAACAATCATTTTTTATGAAGCGCCCCATCGGTTAAAGGAAACGCTGACTTTGATGAAGGAAGTGTGGGGCAACCGGAATATCGCCATTACGAGAGAGCTGACGAAAAAATTTGAAGAGTTTATTCGTGGAGATTTAGAGTCTGTGCTGACATGGGCCGCAGAGCATCAAATTCGGGGTGAATTCTGTCTTGTCGTACAAGGTAATGATCAAGATGAAGAAGAGCTAAATGAAGAAGCCTGGTGGAAGTCCTTATCTGAAAAGGAACACGTAATCCATTATATAGAAGAAGGATTAACGTCGAAGGAAGCCATTAAACGTACAGCCGTCGAACGTGGTGTACCAAAGCGCATGATATACGATGCCTATCATATTGAACAATAAAGAAAGGTTCTTGCAAACGGTGCAAGAACCTTTTTTATATCAAACTTATTTTTGTGATTGAAGTTGGTTTTGGATTTCGTTAATGATTTGCTCTGCACCTTCACGGCTAAGAACTAATTTACCATTAGCAAGTTTAAGGTTATCGTCTGATACTTCACCTGTAACTTGGCAAGTCATGTTTGGTTTATATTTTTTTAGGATAATTTTTTCATCATCAACATAAATTTCCAAAGCGTCTTTTTCAGCGATTCCTAGAGTACGGCGAAGTTCGATTGGAATCACCACGCGTCCTAATTCGTCAACTTTACGTACAATACCTGTAGATTTCATCTTCATTCTCCTCCCAAAGAGTTCTTATTCTTAATATAATATTATCTTCGTCATTATTCGACAAATTCCTTACATTCATAGCATAACAAGGTTTCCATAAATCGTCAATCATTTTGTTTACTATTGTTTGTAAAATATGACTCTTAAAGTCAAAAGACCTTGAAACTGTTGATTTATAAGGATTTTGTGGGTTTTTTCTATGAAAATATGAGAAATGACGAGTCCAGATTAACAAGACTTTTGCCCTAAATTAGACAATTGTAAATCTGGAAATAGATTTCATACGACAATATTCGACAAAGTGTCGACAGGTTTGTCGTTTTTTTCGAAAAACTCATCTTTTTCGATCATTTCACCTTGTTCTATGTATATATGCTTGATCTTAAAGGCTAAGATGGTATCATAGAGAAAGCACAAGTGCAAAATTGAATGAATTGATCTGACACATTTTCATGTAATGATGATAACCGCTCTCGTCCATTGGGCGGGAGTTTTTGACATTTACACACACGCAGGAGGTTCCGACATGCCGGAAAAGAAAAAAACGTTTTATCTGACAACACCTATTTACTATCCGAGCGGAAAATTACATATTGGACATGCTTATACGACAGTAGCAGGGGATGCTATGGCTCGTTATAAACGTCTTCAAGGCTATGATGTGATGTATTTAACGGGTACAGATGAGCACGGACAAAAAATTCAGCAAAAAGCTGAAGAACAAAATATTACACCGATCGAGTATTTAGATCCGGTCGTGGCAGACATTCAATCATTATGGAAGAAACTCGACATTTCAAATGATGATTTCATCCGTACAACAGAAAAAAGACATACGAAAATCATTGAGCAAGTGTTTCAAAAACTGCTTGATCAAGGTGATATTTATTTAGATCAATATGAAGGCTGGTACAGTATTCCTGATGAGACATTCTATACGGAAACACAGCTTGTTGATGTTGAGCGGAATGAAAAAGGAGAAGTCATTGGCGGGAAAAGCCCTGACAGCGGCCATCCTGTCGAATTAATTAAAGAGGAATCATATTTCTTCCGTATGAGTAAGTATGCGGATCGTTTACTAGACTATTACGAAAAGAATCCATCGTTCATTCAGCCTGAATCAAGAAAGAATGAAATGATCAATAACTTCATTAAACCCGGTTTAGAGGATTTAGCTGTATCAAGGACAACCTTTGATTGGGGAATTAAAGTTCCTAACAATCCAAAACACGTCATCTATGTATGGATTGATGCGTTATTCAACTATTTAACTGCGATTGGCTATGGAACTGATCAGGATGAAAAATATAAAAAATATTGGCCTGCCAACGTGCATCTTGTAGGGAAAGAAATTGTACGCTTCCATACGATTTATTGGCCAATTATGCTGATGGCACTAGATCTGCCGCTGCCGAAACAAATTTTCGCACACGGTTGGCTGCTGATGAAAGATGGTAAGATGTCTAAATCAAAAGGGAACGTAGTAGATCCCGTCACATTAATTGATCGCTATGGCCTTGATGCGCTTCGTTATTATCTGCTTCGCGAAGTACCATTTGGTGCGGATGGTGTGTTTACACCAGAAGGATTCGTGGAACGTGTAAACTATGACCTTGCCAATGATTTAGGTAACTTGCTTAACCGTACAGTTGCGATGGTACAAAAATATTTTGACGGGACATTAAGCAGCTATAAGGGTCCAGTTAATGAGTTTGATGAGGAACTTAAAGCGGTAGCTGAGCAAACAGTCAAAGCCTATGAAGAAGCGATGGAAAACCTTGAATTCTCGGTGGCTCTTTCAAATGTTTGGACATTAATCAGCAGAACCAATAAATATATTGACCAGACAGCTCCATGGGTGCTGGCAAAGGATGAAACAAAACGAAAAGAGCTGCATTCTGTCATGTATCATTTAGCAGAATCACTGCGCATCACAGCGGTGCTCTTAACGCCATTCCTAACGAAAACACCTGAGAAAATCTTCTTCCAGCTTGGCATTAAAGAAGAGAAGCTTAAAAGCTGGGATAGCACTCTATCTTTTGGTGCCATTCAACAAGCGACGGTACAAAAAGGAGAGCCTTTGTTCCCTCGTTTAGAGGCAGAAGAAGAAGTAGCGTATATTAAAGAGAAAATGCAGGGAAGTGCACCAACGGTAGAAGAAGAGGAAGTAGAAATAGAAGAAACGGAATTACCTGAGCTGGGAGCAGAAATTGCATTTGATGATTTCTCAAAAGTTGATCTTCGAGTAGCGCAGGTACTGGAAGCAGCCCCAGTGAAAAAAGCCGATCGTCTCTTAAAGCTTCAGCTTGATTTTGGATTTGAAAAAAGACAAATTGTTTCAGGGATTGCCAAGCATTATCAACCTGAGGAATTAGTAGGGAAAAAGCTCGTTTGTGTAGCGAATCTCACACCAGTCAAACTCAGAGGGGAAATTTCCCAGGGAATGATTTTAACAGGAGAAACTGGTGGGAAATTGCAGGTTCTTGAAGTGGATCAATCTCTAGCAAATGGAACAAAAATTTTATAAATCAACAAAAGGTGTTCCACGTGTAACATTTCGTCGAACACCTTTTGTTTTTTAGAAGAATTGTCGAAAGGAGCAATCAACGATGTTATTTGATACACATGCCCACTTAAATGCTGAACAATATAATGAAGACTTAGAGCAAGTGATCGAAAGAGCGAAAAGTGAAAAAGTCGAGAAAATCGTGGTGGTAGGGTTTGACCGCCCGACAATTACGAGAGCAATGGAATTAATTGAAGAGTATGATCTCATATATGCAGCCATTGGCTGGCACCCAGTCGATGCCATTGATATGACAGATGAGGATTTGCTGTGGATTAAAGAATTATCTCAACATGAAAAAGTCGTTGCCATTGGAGAAATGGGTCTGGATTACTATTGGGACAAATCGCCAAAAGATGTGCAAAAAGAAGTCTTTAGACGTCAAATTGCTCTTGCGAAGGAAGTGAATCTTCCAATTATTATTCATAATCGTGACGCAACGGAAGATGTCGTGACGATCTTAAAGGAAGAGGGAGCGGCTGATGTTGGAGGAATTATGCACTGCTTTACTGGCAGCCTTGAAATCGCAAAAGCGTGTATGGAGATGAACTTTTATATTTCATTCGGTGGACCCGTGACATTTAAAAATGCCAAAAAACCGAAGGAAGTTGTTAAGGACATACCAAGTGACCGGCTTTTAATTGAAACAGACTGCCCATACTTAACGCCAGCGCCATTTAGAGGGAAACGTAATGAGCCAAGTTATGTGAAATATATCGCAGAACAGATTGCGGAGTTACGAGAAATAAGCATTGAAGAGCTTGCTGAATTGACCACAAAAAATGCGAAAAAAGTTTTCGGTATAAACTGACAGTATATGATGTCAATCCTTGTTTAAGCTTGTCCAATTGTGAAACATAACGAAAATGTTCTACACGTTTGCGCCTCCTCATAGGATAAGTTGTCGATAAGTCTTTCTTCCCTTCCTTCCATCAATCTCCCATAATAGGGTTACAATCGAGCATTTTTGTACAGTGGGTGGAAGGGTTGACAGGTTTTGAGATACTCTATATAATCTCTCCGAGGAGAAGGAGGCGTTTTTCATCGTACAAAAAATGAAAAATCTGTTTTCTGTTAAGCTAGGAAAAGGCAAGGTTTTATTACTAGTTGTTTGCTTGCTTTTAGCTGGAACTGGGACGGCTTACGGTGCGCATGAGCTCACTAAGCAGTCTATTACCATTTCAATCAATGGTAAAGAGAAGACAATTCGTACACATGAAGAGACAGTAGCACAGCTGCTTTCAGACCTTGGAATAAAGACCAGGGCGGAGGATCATATCTCTCCAAGTCTAAATACAAAAATTGAAGACAACATGAACATTGTGTATGATGCGGCTATACCGGTTCATCTGACCCTAGATGGGAAAGAGAAAACGATATGGACAACAGATCAGACGGTTGGAACATTATTGAAGAATGAGAAGATAGATATTGGGAAGCACGATCAAGTAACTCCAGGAAAGAATGACAAGATAAAAAAAGATATGAATCTTGTGGTTCAGCAGGCCTTCCAGGTCAGCCTAAATGATGGAGGAAAAGATAAAAAGGTGTGGACCACTTCGACTACGGTCGCTGACTTTTTAAAGCAACAAGAGCTGAGGCTCAAGAAGCACGATAAGATCAAGCCTGCGTTACATAGTAACCTTTCTAAAAAGAGCGCAGATATAAAGATCACTCGGGTGGAAAAAGTCACCGATGTAGTGGAAGAGAAAATTGCTTTTGATACCAAACATAAAAAGGATCGTTCTCTTGAAAAAGGAAAAGAGAAGGTGCTTAAAAAAGGTGAAGAAGGTAAATTGAAGAAGCACTATGCCATTGTGAAAGAAAACGGCAAAGTGGTGTCTAAAGAATTGATTAAAGAAGTGACTGAAAAAGATAGCAAGGATCGTTTAGTGGCTATTGGTACACAAGTATCCAAAAAAGAGCCTAAAGCGACACCTGCCGTTTCAAGAAGCAATGAATCGTCTGGAAAAGAATTTTATGTGGCGTCGACAGCCTATACAGCGAGCTGTGCTGGATGTACGGGCAGAACGTCAACAGGCTTTGATTTAAAAGCAAATCCGAGTGCAAAGGTCATAGCAGTAGATCCGAGTGTCATTCCGCTAGGCTCTAAAGTGTATGTGGAAGGCTATGGATATGCCGTTGCATCAGACACTGGATCTGCTATAAAAGGGAATAAAATCGATGTGTTCGTCCCAAATAAGTCGGCAGCTTATCAATGGGGAAATAAACGAGTGAAAATTAGAGTACTCAAATAAACACATCAAATCATTTATATGAACAGAGGGCTTTGCGCACCCTCTGTTTTTTTGGTTATAATAGAAGCACTGTTTTCTAATTAATTAGACGCAAAAACAGCATGAAAGGTTTCATTTTTTAACCAAAAATTGTTTATTGTTTTTGCAAGCGGAGGAATACATGAAAATCAAAGAAATCATTGTGGTGGAAGGTCGTGATGACACTGCCAGAGTGAAGATGGCAGTTGATGCAGATACGATCGAAACAAACGGATCAGCCATTGGTGATACAGTTATTCAACAAGTGCGTCTTGCTCAGGAGACGAGAGGGGTCATTATTTTAACTGATCCTGATTTCCCTGGTGAGAAGATCCGGAAAACCATCGCAGAAGCGGTTCCTGGCTGTAAGCACGCATTTTTGCCAAAACATCTTGCGAAGGCGAAGCGGGACAAAGGAATTGGCGTCGAGCATGCTTCCTTGGACAGTATTCGGGAATGCCTTGCCCATGTCCATGAGGAAATGGAAGAATCGGAAAGTGACATTACATTAGATGACTTATTTGACGCAGGCCTTATCGGTGGCGAATCATCGAAACGCCGCCGCGAACGACTAGGTGTGCTTTTAAATATAGGATATACCAATGCGAAGCAGCTGCATAAGCGCCTTCACATGTTCCAAATAACCAAACATGATTTTATTGCGGCCTTAAAGACCGTCATGCAGGAGGAAGCCGATGAATAAAGATATAGCGACACCCATCAGAACGAAGGAAATACTGAAGAAATACGGTTTCTCTTTTAAAAAGAGCTTGGGGCAGAACTTTTTAATTGATACAAATATACTCGATCGTATTGTCGATCATGCAGAGGTGACGGATGAGACCGGCGTGATTGAGATTGGGCCTGGTATCGGTGCATTGACCGAGCAGCTCGCTAAGCGTGCAAAGAAAGTCACTGCTTTTGAAATCGATCAGCGTTTATTGCCCATTTTAAACGATACGCTCTCTCCATATGATAATGTCACGATCATTCATCAAGACGTATTAAAGGCAGATGTGAGGAAGGTCATCGAGGAAAATTTTGCTGACTGTAAAGAAGTGATGGTTGTCGCCAACCTACCGTATTACGTGACGACACCGATTATTATGAAGTTGCTTGAAGAAAACCTTCCATTGAAAGGGATTGTAGTCATGCTGCAAAAAGAAGTAGCAGATCGTATGGCAGCAGTCCCTTCATCAAAGGAATACAATTCGCTGTCTATCGCAGTTCAATACTATACGGAAGCGAAAACGGTGATGGTTGTGCCTAAAACGGTTTTCGTTCCACAGCCTAATGTCGATTCGGCTGTGATTAAGCTGACCGTTCGTGAAACGCCTGCTGTCTCAGTAGAAAATGATGCGTTATTCTTTCAATTGATCCGTGCGAGCTTTGGTCAGCGCCGAAAAACCTTGATGAATAATCTCATGAACAATTTACCTGATGGAAAGAAACATAAAGCGATGATTGAAGAAGCACTTCAAACAGCAGACATTGATGGAAAGCGCCGCGGCGAGTCATTATCCATTGAGGAATTTGCCCGTTTGTCGAATGTTTTACAAAAAGCCCTGTTTTAAGGGCTTTTTTCTTTTGTTTTTCACCACTTCGTTTGTTCGGGCATAGGCTAGAAAGAACAGCACACATGAAAGACGAACATATTTAGCGCAAGACGATACCAACAGGATATGAGCCTGATTGTGGAGTGAAAAGCATGCAATTTCAAATAGGAGATATGGTGACAAGGGCATCCTATCAAATGGATATTATGTTTCGAATCATTCGAATTGATGAGACCGATCAGCACGAAGCCACCGCCATATTGCATGGGAATGAAGTGAGGCTGATTGCTGATGCTAAGGTGTCAGATCTCGTCAAGATTCAAAAAGAGGAACAGCTGACTAGAGAGAAGGATGACGAACGAAAAATCAATGAATCGCTCGATTTACTAAGACAGGATTATCAGCTGCTGCGGGAAAAACAAGAGTATTATACTTCTGAACAATATCAGCATCAGGAGCAGTATTTTCACATGCCTGGAAAGGTCCTTCATTTAGATGGAGATGCTTCATACTTAAAGAAATGCTTAGATGTATATGAACGAATTGGTGTACCTGTGTATGGTGTGCATTGCCATGAGAAGAAAATGCCAAGCATGATTGACTCGTTAATTGATCAATATCGACCAGATATATTGGTTATCACAGGACATGATGCGTATTCCAAGCAAAAGGGCGGCGTACATGATATCGGTGCCTATCGCCATTCTCGTCATTTCGTTGAAACGGTTCAAAAAGCAAGACGGAAAATCCCTCATTTAGATCAGCTTGTGATCTTTGCAGGTGCCTGTCAATCTCATTTCGAATCATTGATCCAAGCAGGTGCCAATTTTGCGAGCTCGCCTTCCCGTGTGAATATCCATGCCCTCGACCCCGTCTATATCGTTGCGAAGATCAGCTTCACTCCATTTGTAGATCGAATCAACGTGTGGGATGTGCTCCGAAATACACTAACAAGAGAAAAAGGCCTCGGAGGCATCGAGACGAAGGGTGTTCTAAGGGTAGGTATGCCATATAAAAGAGACCATGAATCGACATAACCCGACTGATTTCAGTCTGGTTTTTTTATGTTCAAAAAGAAATTTCAAAAGGATACATAATTCACCGGAATTTGAGAAAAATAGGGAGAAGAAAAGGTAGAAGTTTGTCAAAATTATTTTGTTGACAATGGCTCGTGTTCGTTGATATAATTTAATTTTTATTTGACAAAAACGGGCCGTTGTTGTATAATTATCTCAGTGAGGTGGATGCAATGGCGAAGACTTTGTCCGACATCAAAAGATCGCTTGATGGTAACTTAGGTAAACGTTTGACGTTAAAGGCTAACGGGGGCCGCCGTAAAACAATTGAGCGTTCGGGCATTTTAGCTGAAACGTACCCTTCTGTATTTGTGATTCAATTAGATCAAGATGAGAATTCGTTTGAAAGAGTTTCTTATAGTTATGCAGATATACTGACTGAGACGGTTGAATTAACATTCGATGATACCGCTAGCTCAGTCGCCTATTAATGGGCAGTGAACTTCTTGTTTACTGCTTTTTGTTTTGCCTTTTTTTTCTGAATGGGAGTCTGTCCATTTTTTGAAAGGGGTAAAAGGAAAGATTCGATACAAAATAAGAAAGCCACAAAAGCAGTGGCGCTGATTCGAATTCTCGACTAAAGGGGCTGTTTCGTTTGGGTAGACGCCGAGGCATTATGTCAGATGAGTTCAAATACGAGCTGGCGAAGGATCTTGGATTTTATGATACCGTCAAAAATGGAGGCTGGGGAGAGATTCGTGCGCGTGACGCAGGTAATATGGTCAAACGTGCCATTGAATTAGCTCAACAGCACATGGCTCAGGATGAGAATCAACGATAGAAAAACGGTCAGAGATACCTCGGGTGTCTCTGGCTTTTTTTGATGAAAAAGTCAGTGTGCTCGGTGTAAAAGCCTATATTCATCAGATCCATCAAATGTGATACAATATTGATACTTATGTTTAGATGGAGAAGTAGGTGAAATGTTTGCGTATTTTAGAAAAAGCACCGGCAAAAATTAATCTCTCACTTGATGTTCATGGAAAAAGACCGGATGGATATCACGAAGTGGAGATGGTGATGACAACAATAGACCTTGCAGATCGACTAGAGTTGACGGAGCTGGACAAGGATGAAATCCGTGTATCATCTCATAATCGATTCGTGCCAGATGATCAGCGTAATTTGGCTTATCAGGCGGCTAAATTACTCAAAACAAGGTTCGGTATTCAAAAAGGTGTATCAATTGTCATCACAAAAGCAATTCCAGTCGCAGCAGGTTTAGCTGGGGGAAGCAGTGATGCGGCAGCAGCTCTTCGCGGCTTAAATCGTTTGTGGAAGTTAAACCTCACGTTAGATGAACTAGCTGAGCTTGGAGCGGAGATCGGCTCAGATGTGTCTTTTTGTGTACACGGAGGCACAGCACTAGCGACAGGACGTGGAGAAAAGCTAAAGCATATTGCGACACCGCCGCATTGCTGGGTGATTTTAGCGAAGCCGGTGATTGGGGTATCTACAGCTGAAGTCTATAGACAATATGACGCAAGCAAAGTAGAACACCCGAATGTAAAGCGTATGATTGAAGCGATTGAAGCGAAAGATTATAAAGAGATGTGCGGCTCACTCGGAAACGTTCTAGAGTCTGTGACATTCAAGATGTATCCAGAAGTAGATATGATCAAAAGACAGATGAAGCGTTTTGGTGCTGACGCTGTTTTAATGAGTGGAAGCGGCCCTACAGTATTTGGCTTGATTCAATATGAATCGAAGGTACAAAGAATATATAACGGACTGAGAGGATTTTGTGATCAAGTATACGCTGTCCGCATGATCGGCGAACAAAATGCCCTTGATTAAATCCGTATATTAAGTTATATTTATCATAAATTATTCGGGTTCTGGGGGTAAGTTCATGAAGTTTCGTCGAAGCGGCAGATTGGTGGACTTAACAAATTATTTGTTAGCCCACCCGCACGTACTAGTACCGTTAACTTTTTTTGCAGAAAGATATCAATCTGCGAAGTCCTCCATTAGTGAAGACTTAACGATTATCAAACAAACCTTCGAACAGCAGGGAATAGGCACATTGCTTACTGTACCTGGTGCTGCTGGCGGAGTGAAATATATTCCAAAGATTCACCTAAAAGAAGCAGACGACGTAGTAAACGATATCGGAGAGGCTCTATCGACTCCTGAACGTGTACTTCCTGGTGGTTATTTATATTTAACTGATGTTTTAGGTAATCCATCGATCCTTGCGAAAATCGGTAAGCTGTTTGCGACCATCTTTGCAGACCGTGCGATTGATGTCGTCATGACCGTTGCGACAAAGGGTATTCCAATTGCCTATTCTGTTGCGGGTTATTTAAATGTGCCTGTTGTGATCGTTAGAAAAGATAATAAGGTAACCGAAGGGTCAACTGTTAGTATTAACTACGCGTCAGGTTCGTCTAACCGAATTCAAACCATGTCACTTGCAAAGCGGAGCTTAGATAAAGGATCCAATGTCCTGATCATTGATGACTTTATGAAAGCGGGCGGAACCATTAACGGCATGATGAATTTGCTTGAGGAATTTAATGCAAATGTTGCAGGGATCGGTGTTCTTTTAGAAGATGAAGGCGTAAATGAACGTCTTGTTGATGAATATGTATCGCTTTTAAAGCTTTCAACCATTGATATGAAGAAGAAGATCATTGAGATCAATGAAGGCAATTTTCACGAGTTTTTTCATTCGAAAGCTTAAGCTTTGATCAAACATGTAGTTGAATGGGAGAGATTGTTATGACAAAAGTTGTTCAAACCAAACATGCACCAGCAGCCATTGGACCTTACTCTCAAGGGATTATTGTCAATAACATGTTTTACAGCTCAGGGCAGATTCCATTAACGCCAGCTGGAGACTTTGTAAATGGAGATATTAAAGAACAAACACATCAAGTCTTCCGTAATCTTGAGGCCGTGCTTGAAGCAGCAGGTGCTTCCTTTGAGACAGTCGTGAAAGCAACAGTTTTTATCAAAGATATGGAACAATTCGCAGAAGTAAATGAAGTGTACGGTGAGTATTTCCATACACATAAGCCAGCTCGTTCATGTGTCGAAGTAGCAAGACTTCCTAAGGATGCACTCGTAGAAATTGAAGTGATTGCATTAGTAAAGTAAACAGGCAGTCTCAACGAAAGCCGTTTGGTTTCATCATATGCAGGAAAAGACATCATCATGATGTCTTTTTTTCACGGAGAGAATGTAAGCGCCGTCACTAAAATGACAAATAATGTATAAATATCCCGATATTTCAAAAAAGTTTAAAAAAAGAGCAGGAGAATCACCACAATCGTTGAATACCTAAGTAATGCTTTTATATTGGGAAAAGGTGGTGAACTACTGTGGAAGTTACTGACGTAAGATTACGCCGCGTGAATACCGATGGTCGCATGAGGGCGATTGCATCCATCACGCTGGACCACGAATTTGTTGTTCATGATATTCGTGTGATTGATGGAAACAATGGGTTGTTTGTTGCAATGCCTAGCAAACGCACGCCTGATGGAGAGTTTCGCGATATTGCACATCCAATTAATTCAGGTACTCGTGGAAAAATCCAAGATGCTGTATTAAATGAATATCATCGCTTAGGCGAAGAGGAAGAAACAATTGAATATGAAGAAGCTGGAGCTTCTTAATCATATGTGAATCCAAAAAGACAGTTTTAAGAGAAAATGGAATGTTTTCTTTTAAATGCTGTCTTTTTTGCGTTTTTCCTCATGTGTCTTATATGTTTCATCCGTTAGAAAAATATTGCACTTCCTCATGTATCCTTGAAATCAGTCCTTATTTAGGATATATTTTTCTATGGATAATAGGGATATTGGAGGCCAATCAATGGATAAGCGGTTCGCAGTGATTTTAGCAGCGGGAAAAGGAACGAGAATGAAGTCAAAGCTATACAAAGTACTTCATCCAGTTTGCGGAAAGCCAATGGTCGAGCATGTAGCAGATGAAGCGTTAAAGCTTTCTTTAGCCAAGCTAGTGACGATTGTCGGTCATGGAGCAGAGAACGTCAAAGAGCAGCTTGGAGACAGAAGTGAGTACGCACTTCAAGAAGAACAGCTGGGAACAGCACATGCCGTCAAACAAGCAAAGTCGTTCCTTGCGCAGGAAAAGGGAACAACCATTGTCATTTGTGGTGATACGCCATTATTGACAGCGGAAACAATGGAAGCTATGTTGAGCGAGCATCAAAAACATCAAGCGAAAGTCACTATTTTAACAGCACATGCGGATGACCCGACAGGTTATGGTCGTATTATTCGTGACGAAACCGGTGCTGTCGTGAAAATTGTGGAGCATAAAGATGCGAATGATGCGGAACGTCAAGTGAATGAAATTAATACAGGGACTTATTGCTTTTCAAATGAAGATCTCTTCCGTGTGATTGAGCAAGTATCGAATGAAAATGCACAGGGTGAATACTATTTGCCAGACGTCATTGAAATCTTAAAGAATGAAGGGCAAACGGTTGCAGCATATCAAACACCGCATTTTGAAGAAACACTTGGAGTCAATGATCGTATCGCTCTATCACAAGCAGAGCAATTCATGAAGCGACGTATTAATCATCAGCATATGAAGAATGGTGTGACCTTGATTGATCCTGAGAACACATATATTTCACCAGATGCTGTCATCGGTGAAGATACAATCATTTATCCTGGGACGGTCATCAAAGGGAATGTAAAAATCGGTGCAGACGCTACTATTGGGCCAAACACTGAAATTGTTGACAGCATCATCGGAGATCGCACAGTGATTAAGCAATCTGTCGTCTGCGATAGTGAGGTTGGAGTCGATGTGACAATTGGGCCGTTTGCTCATATTCGCCCGTTGTCGAAAATTGGCGATGAAGTGAAGATCGGGAATTTTGTCGAAATCAAGAAAACGGTTTTCGGTGACCGCAGCAAAGCATCTCATCTAAGCTATATTGGAGATGCAGAGGTCGGAACTGATGTAAACCTTGGCTGTGGCTCTATTACAGTCAATTATGATGGGAAGAACAAATTCTTAACGAAGATTGAAGATGGCGCTTTTATTGGCTGTAATTCAAATCTCGTGGCACCAATCACTGTCGGAAAAGGGGCATATGTTGCAGCTGGTTCAACGGTTACAAAAGATGTACCGCAGGATGCATTGTCTATTGCTAGAGCAAGACAAGTCAATAAAGAAGATTATGTGAAAAATATTCATAAAAAATAATCCAAATACCCGGAGGTTTACCATGTCTAATCGTTATGCTGATGCGAATTTAAAGATATTCTCTTTGAATTCAAACCCTGAACTTGCTAAAGAAATTGCCGATCGTATCGGAGTTGATGTAGGAAAGAGCTCTGTTAAACGCTTTAGTGACGGTGAAGTCCAAATCAATATTGAAGAAAGTATTCGCGGCTGTGATTGTTACGTCATTCAATCCACTAGTGCGCCAGTCAATGAGCACATTATGGAACTCCTCATTATGGTAGATGCACTAAAACGCGCTTCTGCGAAAACGGTCAATATTGTGATCCCTTATTACGGATATGCACGTCAAGATCGTAAGGCAAAACCTCGTGAGCCAATCACTGCGAAGCTTTTTGCGAACTTGCTTGAGACAGCAGGTGCTACACGTGTCATTGCGCTTGATCTTCATGCGCCGCAAATCCAAGGTTTCTTTGATATTCCAATCGATAACTTAATGGCTGTGCCAATCTTAACAAACTATTTCGAACAGAAAAACTTGAATGATATCGTCGTTGTGTCTCCTGACCACGGTGGTGTGACACGTGCGCGTAAAATGGCAGACCGTCTGAAAGCGCCAATCGCCATTATCGACAAACGTCGTCCAAAGCCAAACGTTGCTGAAGTGATGAACATCATTGGTAACATTGAAGGCAAAACGGCGATTCTCATCGATGATATCATTGATACGGCTGGTACCATTACACTTGCTGCAAATGCACTTGTGGAAAATGGAGCGGCTGAAGTATATGCTTGCTGTACTCACCCAGTGTTGTCTGGTCCAGCAGTAGAACGTATCACAAACTCTAAAATAAAAGAATTAGTTGTGACAAACAGTATTCACTTAACAGATGACAAGAAAGTTGAAAAAATCATTCCGCTTTCAGTTGGGCCTTTGCTTGCAGAAGCCATCATCCGTGTACATGAAGAAGAATCTGTGAGCTACCTTTTTAGCTAATTTTCTGATCAAAAAAGGCCCTAGCACCCGCTTAGGGTCTTTTTGCTATCATCATTCACAGCAAATAGGTTTAAAATGATTCGCTTATGGGTAATTATGAGAGTAGTGACAAAAATGAAATAGGATGGTGCTGAATATGGCAACTTTAAAAGCAAATAAAAGAACTGATTTCAAACGTTCCACACTGCAAAAAATCCGTCATTCAGGACACGTTCCTGGTGTCATATACGGAAAAAATACAGACAACCTGGCTGTTTCACTAGACAGCATCGATTTATTAAAGACCTTACGTGATGAAGGAAAGAATACAATCATCACACTAGACGTGAACGGTGAAACAAAATCCGTGATGGTCACAGAATTACAAACAGATCCGCTGAAAAATGAGCTTGTCCATGCAGATTTCCAAGTGGTCGACTTACAGCGTGAAATTGAAGCAGATGTACCTGTCCAGCTGATTGGTGAATCTAAAGGGGTAAAAGATGGCGGTGTGCTTCAGCAGCCACTATTTGAACTATCGATTACAGCGAAACCAAAAGATATCCCGCAGCATATTGAAGCAGATATTACAAACTTAGAAGTGAATGATGTCCTAACAGTCGCTGATTTGTCTGTTCAGTCATCATATCAAGTGAATAACGATCCAGAAGAAGTCGTTGCATCCATTTTGCCGCCTCAGCAATCAGAGGTTCCTGAGCCAGATAGCGAAGAGGAACCAAAAGAACCTGAGGCCATTAAAGAAAAGGATAACGATGGAGAATAACTGGTCATTTAGAGACGTAACCCTCCCGCGGTTGCGTCTTTTGTGCTAGAATGAAAAGAATTCATACGTTTTTACATGAGGCAATCCAATTGGCTCATTTTTTAGGCGTGTGCTTTGTGACAAAGGAGGTTATTGGTTTCATGATTGCATTCGTTGGATTGGGTAATCCAGGAAAAGAATATGAAAAAACAAGACATAATGTCGGGTTTATGACAATAGATGAATTATCGAAAAAATGGGACATCCCTTTAAATCAATCAAAATTCCATGGACAATTTGGAACGGGGTTTGTTTCAGGGCAAAAGGTTCTACTTGTAAAGCCGCTTACATATATGAACTTATCAGGAGAATGCGTGCGTCCGCTAATGGATTACTATGATATTCCTCTTGAACATTTGAAAGTCATCTATGATGATCTTGATTTGCCAACTGGCCGGATTCGTTTGCGTACAAAAGGAAGTGCAGGCGGGCATAATGGAATCAAATCGTTGATTCAGCATTTAGGGTCACCTGAGTTTGACCGATTCCGTATCGGCATTGGACGTCCTCAAAATGGCATGAAGGTCGTCGATTACGTGCTAGGACGCTTTTCTGAAGAGGAACAGCCTGACATTGCATCAGCCATCCAGGCGTCTGTCGAGGCATGTGAGGCGGCTTTAACAAAGCCATTTTTAGAAGTGATGAATGATTTTAACAAGAAGGTATAAGAATGATAAGCAAAGCACATACTGATCATAAAATCTCAGCATGGGAGGATCACGTATGGCTTTGCATTATTACTGCCGGCACTGTGGTGTAAAGGTTGGCAGTCTAGATGAATCCACTGTTCAAAGTGAAGCACTTGGATTTCATCACTTAACAAATGAGGAAAGAAACGATATGATTTCTTATAGGGAAAATGGTGATTTACATGTACAAACCATTTGTGAGGATTGCCAAGAGGCGCTCGAAAGAAATCCTGATTACCATCAGTATCATACCTTTATTCAATAAAAAGCTTTGGTGTAGATATTAGACCAAAGCGTTTTTCTGTTTTAAACAAGCAGGGAGGAGGAGCCAAATGAAAAATATACAATCATTTATCAAACAAAGTGATGATTTTCAGTCCATTTTTAATGGGCTAAAGGAAGGGTTAAAAGAACAGCTGCTCGCCGGACTATCAGGCTCCGTCAGATCTTTATTTACAGCCGCTATATCAGACGAACTTAAGCGGCCGATGTTTATTGTGACTCACAACTTGTATCAAGCACAGAAGGTAACAGATGATCTTGCCAGTGTGATGTCAGATCGCTCGGTCCTTCTTTATCCTGTTAATGAACTCATTGCTTCAGAAATTGCCGTTGCAAGCCCTGAGCTCAGAGCGCAGCGTCTAGATGTTCTAAACCGGCTGGCGAATGGAGAAAACCCCATTATCGTCACTCCGGCTGCTGCGGTGCGTAGAATGCTTCCGCCAGTTGAGCTCTGGAAGGAGAGTCAGATCCATTTAAAGCTTGGTGAAGAAATTGATTTGGAGGCGTTTTCAAAACAACTTGTACAAATCGGTTATGACCGGACGTCGATGGTTGCTGCGCCCGGAGATTTTAGTGTGCGCGGAGGAATCATTGATATTTATTCGTTAACGGAAGATCATCCGATCCGTATTGAGCTGTTTGATACAGAAGTAGACTCGATTCGAACGTTCCATTCAGATACACAGCGTTCATTAGAAACACTTCAAGAGATTAAAATCGGTCCCGCAAAAGAGCTGATTGTGAGAGGTCCTGAACGAGTGAGAGCAATTGAACAGCTTGATCAAGGACTTGCGAAGAGCTTAAAGAAATTCAACTCAGACCAGCAAAAAGAACTGCTACATCAACATATTTCTGCTGATCGAGAGAGGCTGCTAGAAGGTATCGTGACACAGGAAATGACGAAGTACCTGTCCTATTTCTATGAAAAGCCTGCTAGTTTGCTAGATTACACATCACAGGATACGATTATTATTTTAGATGAAATTAGCAGAATTCAGGAGATGGAAGAACAGCTTGAACAGGAAGAAGCTGATTGGACAATTAGCCTGCTTGAAGAAGGCAATATCCTTCATGATTTATCTCTTTCTTTCCCGTTCCAACAACTGATCAATCAGCAATCGCGGTCTATTCTGTACTACTCCTTGTTCCTGAGACATGTTCAGCAGACAAATCCGCAAAATATCGTCAATGTATCTAGTAAGCAAATGCAGAATTTCCACGGGCAGATGAATGTGCTTGCGAGTGAAATTGAACGCTACAAAAAACAACAATACACGGTTGTCTTCTTAGGTGCGGATGAAGAGCGGACAGACAAACTGTCTTCTGTCTTGCATGATTATGACATTGAAGCCGCTCTTGCCAAGCCGGACGCCGAGCTTGTAAGCGGACAGGTATATATTTTACAAGGTGAGCTGCAAACAGGCTTTGAACTGCCGTTATCGAAAATTGCCGTGATCACAGAAGGCGAGCTCTTCAAGAAACGTGTGAAGAAGCAGGCACGTAAGCAAAAGCTGACCAATGCAGAGCGAATTAAGAGCTATTCAGAGCTTCAAGTCGGCGATTATGTGGTGCACATTAACCACGGGATCGGTAAGTATTTAGGGATTGAAACGCTTGAAATCGGCGGCATTCATAAAGATTATTTAAATATTCATTATCAAGGAAGCGACAAGCTTTATGTACCGGTTGAACAAATTGATCAGGTGCAGAAGTATGTCGGATCAGAAGGTAAAGAACCAAAGCTGTACAAACTAGGCGGCAGCGATTGGAAACGTGTGAAGAAAAAAGTGGAATCATCTGTACAGGACATCGCAGATGATCTCATTAAGCTGTACGCAGAACGTGAGGCAAGCAAGGGGTATGCCTTCTCACCTGATCATGAGATGCAGCGCCAGTTTGAATCAGCGTTCCCTTACCAGGAAACAGAAGATCAAATCCGTTCGATTCACGAAATAAAACAAGACATGGAGCGGGAGCGTCCAATGGACCGCCTGCTTTGTGGAGATGTGGGATATGGAAAAACAGAAGTGGCTATTCGAGCGGCCTTCAAAGCGATTGCTGACGGAAAACAGGTTGCCCTGCTTGTGCCGACAACCATCTTAGCGCAGCAGCATTTTGACACGATTATGGACCGATTCCAAGACTATCCTGTCAAAATCGCTCAGCTGAGCCGTTTCCGTACGAGAAAAGAAACAACCGAAACGTTAAAAGGGCTGAAAAACGGAACGATTGATATGGTCATCGGCACACACCGTTTGCTTTCTAAAGATATTGTCTATAAGGACTTAGGTCTGTTGATCATTGACGAAGAGCAGCGTTTTGGTGTGACACATAAAGAGAAAATTAAACAGATGAAAGCCAATATCGATGTACTGACATTAACGGCTACGCCAATTCCGCGTACGCTGCATATGTCTATGCTTGGCGTACGGGATTTATCGGTTATTGAGACACCGCCTGAAAATCGTTTCCCTGTTCAAACCTATGTGGTCGAGTACAATGGCGCTTTAGTCAGAGAAGCGATTGAGCGAGAACTATCACGCGGCGGTCAAGTTTATTTTCTTTACAACCGTGTTGAAGATATTGAACGCAAAGCAGATGAAATCTCCATGCTAGTCCCAGACGCGAAAGTCAGCTATGCACATGGGAAAATGAGTGAGAACGAGCTGGAATCAGTGATGATCAATTTCCTTGAAGGTGAATCAGATGTATTGGTCAGTACCACCATCATTGAAACGGGAGTCGACATTCCAAATGTGAACACGCTCATCGTCCACGATGCGGATAAAATGGGGCTTTCTCAGCTGTACCAGCTAAGAGGACGAGTAGGACGCTCAAATCGTGTCGCATATGCTTATTTCACGTATCGAAAAGATAAAGTTCTGTCTGAAGTAGCAGAGAAGAGACTTCAAGCTATAAAAGAATTCACAGAGCTCGGTTCAGGCTTTAAGATTGCGATGCGGGACTTAACGATTCGAGGAGCGGGGAACTTACTTGGTGCACAGCAGCATGGATTCATTGATTCTGTTGGATTCGACCTCTATTCTCAAATGCTGAAAGAAGCCATTGAAGAAAGAAGAGGCGATACAACGGCTCTAGATAAATTCGAGCCGGAAATCGATCTGCAAATCGATGCCTACATCCCGGACACTTACATTTCAGATGGGAAGCAAAAGATCGAGATGTATAAACAGTTCAGAGCGATTGGATCAATCGAAGAGCGAAAAGAGCTTCAAGATGAAATGATCGACCGATTTGGTGAATATCCGCAAGAAGTGGCGGACTTGTTCACGATTGCGACGATGAAAGTATACGCAGTGCAGGAACGTGTCGAACTGATCAAGATGGAGAAAGGCATTGTCAGACTCACCCTTGAAGAGCAAGCAAGCAGTGCAATCGACGGTCAAAAATTATTCGCACTCGGCAGTAAATATGGACGTGATATTGGCTTGGGAATGGAAGGCAGCAAGCTGATTATTTCTGTCCAAACGAAAGGCAAGAAGACTAAGGAATGGCTTGAGATCGTTCTGAATATGCTTCGAGGTCTTCAAGATGTGAAAAAAGAAACCATTCCATCTTCATAAAATTTTGTTTGTCTCTCGTGTATATTACGTTTGATGTGACAGATACTAATCTCAGGGTCAAGTGGTGAATGTTGCATAAAGTGGACGCTTTTGTTCCATTCACCCAACACATCATCTAACGAAAGAGAGGCAGCAGTGAATGAAAGCAACTGGAATTGTACGCCGCATCGATGATCTAGGTAGAGTGGTTATTCCGAAGGAGATTCGCAGAACATTGCGCATCCGGGAAGGAGATCCGCTTGAGATTTTCGTCGACCGCGATGGAGAAGTGATATTGAAGAAATATTCGCCGATTAGTGAGCTAGGAGACTTTGCGAAGGAATATGCTGATGCATTATTCGACAGTTTGGGTCATTCCATCCTGATCTGTGATCGAGATACGTACATTGCTGTATCCGGTAGTTCGAAAAAAGAGTACTTAAACAAATCCATCAGTGATTTACTTGAACGAACAATGGATCAGCGTAATTCTGTATTAGAAGAAAGCAAAAAAGAAATTCAACTTGTCGATGGTATTGATGATGACGTATCTGCTTATACCATTGCACCTATTGTTGCAAACGGAGATCCGATTGGCGCCGTCGTCTTATTTTCTAAAGAGCGTTCAATGGGAGAAGTGGAGCATAAAGCGGCAGAAACGGCAGCTGGCTTCTTAGCCCGTCAAATGGAACATTAGGTCTAATAACTCTATATCATTTTGATAAAACGAAAGAATGCCGATGAAATCATTTGATTTTGTCGGCGTTTTTTATATGGGATGAAACAAAACGAGGAATGTGCCGTCTACTCCTTAGAGAGAAACGGCTTTTCATTCACGTATGATATAATGAGTGCGTTTAACTGTAGATCTATTTTTAAAGGAGTCATCCATGAAAAATGCTGTGAATCTTCCGCATTGGTTTTTCCAGGGTGCGGTGATTTTGACCATCGCAGGCTTGTTATCAAAGGTACTAAGTGCCGTTTATCGTGTTCCGTTTCAAAACATCGTAGGGGACACAGGGTTTTATATTTATCAGCAAGTGTATCCCTTCCTTGGCATTGCCATCATGCTCGGCACCACAGGGTTTCCTGTCATGGTGTCTAAGCTTCTGAGTGAGCATGGGGAAGAGAATCGAAGGATCATTACAAGGGTATCCTTGGTCTATATCACTTTACTGAGCCTGGTCTTATTTCTTTGTCTTTACATAGGAGCAGGCAGAATTGCGAGCCTTATGGCGGACAGTCAACTAATCCTGCTCATCCAAATGAGTGCTTTCGTGTTTTTATTTCTTCCGCTCACCGTAATGCTGAGGGGAGTGTTTCAGAGTGACGGTATGATGCTTCCAACAGCTGTTTCTCAATTGGTGGAGCAGCTCATCAGGGTAGGCGTCCTGCTTTTTTTATCCTTTTATTTCGTGAGTAACGGCTATTCGCTTTATGAAACAGGGGCGGGTGCGGTCTTCTCCTCCATAGCGGGAAGTGCCGCCTCACTCATACTGCTTCTTTTGCTTTGGCTGACTTACCGAAAACAGTCTGCTGCAAATATGACAGGCAAACAGGCGACACTTCGGAAAAAGGCTGTACTGAAGAGTTTGGTGCTGTATACATTCACGATTTGTGTCAGCGGATTGCTCATTTTATGGATGCAAATGATTGATGCCTTTCATCTGTATGCATTGCTGCGCAGTGAGGGTCTGAGTGAAGCCGAGGCAAAGGCGGCAAAAGGTGTGTATGACCGAGGTCAGCCGTTCTTACAGCTAGGGACGGTGTTTGCCATTAGCATCGGAACCTCCCTTGTGCCATTTTTGTCGGCGGCCATGAGGAATGGAGAGCATGACGCGATAAGGCAAAAAGTGCGTACATCGTTTAAGACCACGTCGGTTTTAGGGATTGGTTCAGCAGTTGGGCTGATTTGTATTCTAGCGTCAGTCAATACCATGCTTTTTCGTAATGATTTAGGTACCGATGCGCTGCAAATATTCTGTATTTCCATCGCATTTACATCGATTGCGATTACGCAAGCAGCTTTACTTCAAGGGCTCGGGCATACTGTGTATCCAGCTGTTGTGGTGATTCTCAGTGTGCTGGTGAAATGGATACTAACGCTTGCACTTGTCCCGCTATTTGGCATCTACGGTGCCGCATGGTCAACCGTATGTGGTTTTCTCGCTGCAGCTCTGCTCAATGCCGTTTATTTGAGGCATAAAGGATGGATTTCGCTGAGAGAGCTGTTTCCAGTGAAAATTCTTTTATCGGCCGCTTTCATGGCCATTGTCTTAATAGGGTATCAGGCACTGTTTTCTTGGGTCATTCCATTTGAAAAACGGCCTTTTTCCGTTTTAGAGAGCCTGACGTCAGTTTTTATTGGTGGTTTCGTCTTTTTATATAGTATTCTTAAACTAGAAGTATTTACGGACGAGGAATGGAGACTCATTCCATTAGGAGAAAAGATTTTATATTTTAAACAGATGAGAGGGAATCAAAATGGCAGGTAAGATTACCGTCGTCGGTCTCGGGGCAGGCGACATGGATCAGCTAACGCTCGGTGTATACAAGCAGCTGAAGCAGGCGAAGGAAGTATTTATGAGAACGCAGGATCATCCGCTTACCGCAGAGTTGATGCAGGAGGTCCCATCGCTGACCTTTTTTGATGAGATTTATGAAAAGCATGATCAGTTTGATTCGGTATATCAGGAAATCACTGAAATTTTATTTGCAGAGGCTGCGGAAAAGGATATTGTGTACGCAGTACCAGGCCACCCATTTGTCGCAGAAAAGACCGTCCAGCTATTAGTTTCTCAGCAGCAAGAGCGCGGGATTGAGGTGTCTGTTGCTGGTGGACAAAGCTTTCTAGATGCGACGTTTAACTCCTTGCAGATTGACCCAATCGAGGGCTTACAATTTGTTGACGCAGGGGATATGAGAGCGGATGATCTAAAATTAACCCAGCATGTGCTGATTTGTCAGGTATATGATCAGATGACAGCTTCTAATGTGAAGCTCACGCTAATGGAAAAGCTTCCTGACGATTATGAAGTCTATATTGTGACTGCGGCTGGAAGCAGTCAGGAACAGATTACAGCCGTTCCTTTATTTGAACTTGATCGAGATGTGTCGATAAATAACTTAACGAGTGTTTATGTACCTCCGATTCAAGATGAACAGCTGCTTTATCAACAATTTGATACTTTCCGTGACGTTATACGTACATTAAGAGGTCCGGGCGGCTGTCCATGGGATCAAAAACAAACCAATGAGTCACTTAAACCCTATTTAATTGAAGAATGCTATGAACTGCTTGAAGCGATAGATGAAGATGATCCAGACCATATGGTGGAAGAGCTCGGAGATGTGCTGCTGCAGGTGTTACTTCACGCTCAAATTGGTGAAGATGACGGCTTTTTCTCAATTGATGACGTCATCCAGCATGTCACAGAAAAAATGATTCGTAGACATCCCCATGTGTTTGGTGACACAATTGTTTCTGAAGCAGCAGATGTGGTCGCCAACTGGGAAAAAATCAAGCAGCAGGAGAAGCCGGAGCGGGCAGCCTCCATTTTGCAATCCATTCCGGCGACGCTTCCAGCACTAACAAAGGCATATAAGCTCCAAAAGAAAGCCGCCAAGGTAGGCTTTGATTGGACAGATGTGAAAGATATTTGGAACAAATACGAAGAAGAAAAGCAGGAATTTCTCGTTGAAGTGGCAGAGAAGCCGGACGAAAGTGCAACGAAGCAGATGAAAGATGAATTTGGGGATCTTTTGTTTGTTCTCGTCAACATTGGAAGGTTCTATCAGCTAGAGCCTGAAACGGCGCTCGCTTCCGCCAACACAAAATTCATGCGTCGCTTTCATCATATCGAACAAAAAGCAAAGGACATGAGACGTTCATTAGAGGATTTAACGCTAGAGGAAATGGACGATCTATGGAACGATGCCAAACGTATAGAAAGAGGTGAGCATACATGAGACTAGATAAATTTTTAAAAGTGTCCCGTTTAATTAAAAGAAGGACACTGGCAAAAGAAGTAGCTGATCAAGGCAGAATTTCCATTAACGGCACACAGGCGAAAGCCAGCTCTGACGTGAAAGAAGGAGACGAGCTTCAAATCCGTTTTGGTCAAAAACTTGTGACGGTTCAAGTCAACGAGTTAAAGGACACGACGAAAAAAGAAGAAGCCGCTGGCATGTATACTGTGCTAAAAGAAGAAAAAACAGCAGAATAGGGCTTGTTCTAAATGATCCTCCTGTCACATACAATGCAGTAACAATGCAAGTATGAGATATGGGGGATGTATAAATGAATCAATATTATAATCAACCTCAAGGCACGAACCTGTCATCAGAAGCGGAGCACAATGTCACAATGCGAAACAGAAAGCATTTAGATATTACCGGTGTCAAACAGGTGGAAAGCTTTGATAATGAAGAATTTCTGCTTGAGACGGTCATGGGGATTCTCGCTATCCGTGGGGAAAATCTGCAAATGAAAAACCTAGACGTCGAAAAAGGCGTTGTGTCGATCAAAGGACGTGTCTTTGACTTAATTTATGTAGATGAGCAGCACGGGGAGAAAGCTAAAGGATTTTTTAGCAAGCTGTTTAAATGACGCTGACAGTCCAGTTTTATACGATGCTTTCGATGGTAGCGATGGGCATCTGGCTGGGCGCATCGCTTGATACGTACAAGCTGTTTGTGAACCGGGAAAAAACAGCAAAATGGCTTTTGGTCATACACGATCTTCTTTTTTGGCTGGTACAGGGTCTCTTATTCTTTTATGTCTTGCTGCTGACAAATGAGGGAGAATTCAGGCTTTATATCTTTCTAGCCGTTGCACTAGGTTTTTCGATGTATCAGGCATTGATGAAACAGCTGTATATGAACATTCTCAAGTTTATGATGATGTGTGTGTATCAGACCGCTCTCGTCCTTAAACGGCTGGTCATGTCCATCGTCTTCCAGCCAATCCGCTGGCTGGTGACATTGATCATAAGTGCTCTTATGTTCTTGCTCCACTCGCTCTTACGTCTTGTTCATTTTACGTTTCGGCTCGTGTGGAAGGTGCTCTCGATTGTTTGTTATCCGCTCATCTGGTTACTCAATGTGACCATTATTCATCGGATTCCCGAAAAATGGCGAACATCAATGAGACTGTTTTTCTCAAAAGGAGCAGGAATTTTACAAGGGGCCAAGAAATTATCTGATACCATCAAAACGAAATGGAAACAATTCTGGACAAAGTAAGAGAGGAGGCCTTCAACCTTGAATAAGAGAAAAAGAAATATCGCACAAATTCAAAATGATTACCAAAAACAAATGGAACAGCAAGCACAGCGCTTAAAACGCAAACGCCGTGGACTCCTTAGAAGGCTTACCGTGTTTGGTGTGATCGTGCTTATGTTTGCTGTCTTGGTGACAAGTGCCCTCTGGTCGCAATCGTCCTCACTAAAGGAAAAAGAAGAGAAGAAGATTGCGCTCGAAAAAGAATTGAAGCAATTACAAACAAAGCAGGAAGATATTTCTGATGAAATTAAGAAGCTGAAAAGCAAGGAATACGTACTCGAACTGGCACGAAGGGACTATTATATGTCCAAAAAAGGCGAAAAAATCTTTGATGTCGGCAATAAGAGCGATTAGCCTTGTTGACACTTAAAATTCAGTTTATGTATAATTGAACAAATGAGATTTTTTTATAAGTCTAAGGAGGAGCACTTTTTTTATGTCGATTGAAGTTGGCAGCAAGTTACAAGGGAAAGTTACGGGCATTACAAATTTTGGAGCTTTTGTGGAGTTGCCAGGCGGTTCAACTGGTCTCGTTCATATCAGCGAGGTAGCCGATAACTATGTAAAAGATATTAATGAGCATTTAAAAGTCGGTGAACAAGTTGAAGTGAAAGTGATTAACGTTGAAAAAGACGGTAAAATCGGCTTGTCCATTAAAAAAGCAAAAGATCGTCCTCAACAACAATCAAGACCGAGCAGAAATGATTTCCGTCCGAAGGAATCGTTTGAGCAAAAAATGAACAAATTCTTAAAAGATAGTGAAGACCGCTTAACATCTTTAAAACGTAACACGGAATCAAAACGTGGGGGACGCGGAGCAAGAAGAGGTTAACTTGTTGCTGCTTTCTATATATCTTTCACAACAAAGCACCTGCTGTCCGCAGGTGCTTTTTTTCTTGATCAATACGACATTTTTTGAGACTTCGTCATTTAATTTAAAACTTTCTATTGACGGACAAGCGATTCCTTTGTATTATAGATCTTGTGCTTCTTAGCGCATTTTTATTATGGCGGTGTAGCTCAGCTGGCTAGAGCGTACGGTTCATACCCGTGAGGTCGGGGGTTCGATCCCCTCCGCCGCTATCCTTTTTAGTAGAACATAAAAGCAAGGCCCGTTGGTCAAGCGGTTAAGACACCGCCCTTTCACGGCGGTAACACGGGTTCGAATCCCGTACGGGTCATCTTCGAAACAGCTTTCTTTAGGAAGGCTGTTTTTTTGTGTCTTCGTAAAATTCTGATGAAAGACATCGACTTTCATGAAAGTATGCCTCTTTGACGAATAAAGCGTCGAACGTTTTATGGAAACGACAACTTCTTTTGACAAAATTTCTTTTTCACCTTCGCTATAATGACAAGCAACGAATATCAGGTGGGGGATGAAAAGATGGAAAAACTAGAAAGAAGAACTGATTTAACAGGAGCGGGGTTTGAAAGAATCAGTGCAGGGTTAAAAAAGATGAAAAACCTGTTTCTTCATCACACGCATTCTCTTTTTTTCTATAAAGGATTTATTTATGTTGTTCTTGGTTTTTTATTAGGACGAGCCTTTATATTATCTGAAATTATGCCGTTTGCTCTGCCTTTCTTTGGCTCCATGCTGCTTATCAAAAGAGATAAGGCCATGCTTGCTTGTCTCGCTTTACTCGCTGGAGCCATGACGATATCACCTCAAAACGCATTGTTTGTGTTTGCGTCGTTGAGCGTGTTTCTCCTTATGTCCAAGGTGGTTTCTTTCATCATCAAAGATCCAGTGAAAACATTGCCGGTTGTCATTGTGCTGTCGATGCTGATCACCCGAGGAGCATTTGTTTACCTAGAGCAAGGTGCTGTGCAAAGCTACGATTACGTCATGGCGGGTGTCGAAGCAGGACTTGCCTTCATTTTGACACTGATTTTTCTTCAAAGCCTGCCGATATTTACAGTCAGGAAAATCAAACACTCCTTAAAGGTTGAAGAAATTATTTGCTTTATGATTTTAATTGCCTCAGTTTTAACAGGTCTGGCTGGAATCACATTTCAAGGGATGCAGGCAGAGCATATTTTGTCACGTTATGTAGTGCTGAGCTTTGCCTTTATTGGAGGAGCCAGTATTGGTTGTACGGTGGGTGTCGTGACAGGATTAATTCTCGGTCTCGCTAACATCGGAAATCTTTATCAGATGAGTCTTCTTGCTTTTTCAGGCTTATTAGGGGGATTGCTGAAAGAGGGGAAGAAAGCAGGCGCAGCCATTGGCTTAATTGTGGGTTCCTTACTTATTTCCCTGTACGGAGAAGGGTCAGCAGGACTCATGACCACGCTGTATGAATCACTTATTGCGGTTGCGCTCTTCTTGCTCACGCCACAATCAGTGACCTCTAAGGTAGCGAAATATATTCCTGGTACAGTAGAGCATGTACAGGAACAGCAGCAATACGCCCGGAAAGTACGAGATGTGACAGCAAAAAAGGTAGACCAATTTTCTAATGTATTTCATGCGCTGTCTGAGAGTTTTGCGACATTTTACGAATCCATTCCTGAAGAAAAGAAAAAGGAAGAGGATGTAGATCTTTTTTTAAGTACGATCACAGAACGATCCTGTCAAACGTGCTATAAGAAAAATAAATGCTGGGTGCAGAACTTTGATACAACCTATGAACTGATGAAACAAGTTATGCATGAATCTGATGAAAAAACCTACGAGCATAACCGGAAATTGAAGAAGAAATTTAGTCAGCACTGCTCAAAATCAAAACATGTCGAGGAATTGATTGAAGAGGAGATCGCTTACTATAAAGCCAACCAGACCCTGAAGAAAAAAGTCCAAGACAGCAGACGACTTGTAGCCGAACAGCTGATGGGGGTCTCACAAGTGATGGAGGATTTTTCCCGGGAAATAAAACGAGAAAGAGAACAGCATTTTATTCAAGAAGAGCAGATGATAGAAGCACTTCAGCACTTTGGAATTGAAATTCAGCAAGTAGAAATTTATAGCTTGGAGCAGGGGAATGTCGATATTGAAATGAGAATCCCATATTGCCAAGGACATGGTGAATGTGAAAAAATCATCGCCCCTATGCTCTCAGATATTTTAGAAGAACAAATTTTAGTCAAAGCAGAGCAGTGTGCAGAGCACCCAACAGGCTATTGTCACGTTGTATTTGGCTCTGCAAAATCATATCGAGTGGCTACAGGCGTAGCGCATGCAGCAAAAGGCGGAGGATTAGTGTCTGGGGACAGCTACAGCATGATGGAACTGGGTGCGGGTAAATATGCCGCGGCTATTAGCGATGGAATGGGCAATGGAGCAAGGGCTCATTTTGAAAGCAATGAAACGATTAAGCTGTTGGAAAAAATATTGGCGTCAGGTATTAATGAAAAAGTGGCGATCAAAACCATTAATAGTATTTTATCTTTACGAACGACAGATGAAATCTATTCAACATTAGATTTATCAATTATTGATTTACAGGATGCGAGCTGTAAATTTCTCAAGATTGGTTCAACACCTAGCTTTATTAAACGGGGTGATCAGGTGATGAAGGTACAAGCGAGCAACTTACCGATTGGAATCATTGATGAATTTGAAGTGGAGGTTGTGAGTGAACAGATGAAGGCAGGAGATCTGCTGATTATGATGAGTGATGGCATTTTTGAAGGACCAAAGCATATTGAAAATCATGATCTGTGGGTGAAGCGCAAAATGAAAAGCTTTAAAACAGAAGACCCGCAAGAGATTGCTGATTTATTAATGGAAGAGGTCATTCGAACAAGAGCGGGGCAAATTGACGACGATATGACGGTGGTTGTCATCAGGCTCGATCACAACACTCCAAAATGGGCATCCATTCCGACTGGAACATTCTATCTTGAGAAACAAGAGATTTCTTAAAATATCGTATAATATGAATTTCTTCTGGCGATGATGGGGATATAAAGCATTCAGTTACGATCCCAGGAGGAATGAAGATGCGAAAAGGTCACGTAAACCAAATCTTATTGATTACTGATGGCTGCTCAAATCACGGGGAAGATCCACTTGCGATTGCCTCATTGGCAAAGGAACAAGGGATTACAGTCAATGTCATTGGCATTATGGAGGAAAACAGACACGATCATGAAGCAATGAAAGAAGTCGAGGGGATTGCTCTCGCAGGCGGAGGCATTCATCAGGTTGTCTACGTCCAGCAGTTATCGCAAACGGTACAAATGGTCACAAAAAAAGCGATGACACAAACCTTACAAGGTGTTGTGAATAAAGAATTGCAGCAAATACTTGGCAAAGACACTGAAATTGAAGAGCTTCCGCCTGATAAACGTGGGGAAGTGATGGAAGTAGTCGATGAGTTAGGAGAGACGGTCCACCTTCAAGTACTCGTGCTTGTTGATACTAGTGCAAGTATGAAACCGAAGCTGCCGACAGTCAAAGAAGCACTCATCGATCTCTCTATTAGTTTAAATTCAAGGATTGGTGAAAATCAGTTTGGGATGTGTATATTTCCCGGGAAAAACTCAGATGCTGAAATTGTGTTGAATTGGACGCCTCGATTCGATTCGTTATCATCTATTTTCCCGAAACTGACCACTGGAGGAATTACTCCAACTGGACCAGCGCTTCGAGAAGCACTCCAGCATTTCAAATCAGTTCGTTCGCGTAAAGGGCTGCTTGAAGCAAAGGAAGAGCATGATGATGAATTCGGCTTCTAACATTCCGTTAGGCACGGTGATTCAAGGGAAATGGCATCTCCATCATTACCGCATTGTAAAAGAGCTGGGAAAAGGGGCGAACGGTATTGTCTATTTAGCTGAATCGCCAAATGGTCAAGTAGCCCTTAAAGTGAGTGATGACAGTATGCTCATTGCATCTGAAGTCAATGTATTAAAATCCTTTTCAAAGGCTCCTGTGAAAACCATGGGGCCTTCTTTTTATGATATGGATGATGCGATTTATCCCGGCATGCATCAAAAGCGTTCCTTTTATGTGATGGAGTATGTCAGAGGCCCGTTACTGCTTGAATTTGTAAAACAAAAAGGTGATGAGTGGATCGTCGTTTTAATGGTTCAGCTTTTATCTAACCTGGCTCATTTACATCAAGAAGGCTGGATTTTCGGTGACTTGAAGCCAGATAATCTCATCGTGTCTGGTCCCCCAGCCGCGATCCGGTGCATTGATGTAGGAGGAACGACAAAAGCAGGAAGGGCAATCAAGGAGTATACAGAGTTTTTTGATCGAGGCTATTGGGGATTCGGCACAAGAAAGGCAGAGCCTTCTTATGATCTGTTTGCCTTAAGCATGGTGATGGTGAACTGTGCGTATAAGAAAGAATTCAAAAAAGGAGCAGAACCGAAAGAGCAGCTTTACAGAGCCATTGAAGGACATCCTTTATTAAAGCGATATGAAAGGGTGTTAAAGGCTGCTCTACAAGGTAAATATCAATCAGCGGCGGATATGAAAAGCGCGATGCTGAAAGAAGGACAGCTGATCGCTTCAAGAAAAACGAGTCAAAAGAAGCAGCGGCAAAAAAACGGGCAAAAGCCCGCTGTTCAACAAAATCAACGGGTGACTTCACGATCGAGAGTTGCAGCAGCAAAAAGAACTCCTGTACGTAAAAAAGCAGGCGGGCTTTTTGAAACTATTCTTATCGTATTCAGTGTACTTGCTCTTTACTGTGCATATGTGGTTTTGTTCCTGCTATAGACCTGTAAAAAAGCAGGCTTCATCTTTGCTTGGAGCTACTGAAAGTGATAGGATATGTATATCTTTAAATTACCTGCTCTTTGTGAGGAGGAAGTTGTGAATAGAATTGAATCATTTTTGAAAAAACATGATGTTTACCTTGAAAATACGACAGTCATTGTCGGGGTTTCTGGCGGACCAGATTCCATGCTCTTACTGCACGAACTAAACAAGCGCCGAAAAGGTTCCTATCAGCTGATTGCAGCCCATGTAGATCACATGTTCAGAGGAGAAGAATCCTTTGCTGATTTGGCATTTGTTGAGGCTTACTGTAAGGAGCAGGGGATTCCTTTTGAATCGGCCCGCATACAGGTCACCCAATATGCAAAAGAAAACCGCTTAAACAAACAGGCAGCTGCAAGGGAGTGCAGATATGCTTTCTTTCGTCAATTGATGGAGCAATACAACGCTCAATTTATAGCGCTTGCACATCATGGAGATGACCAAGTGGAAACAATGATGATGAGGCTTGCGAGAGGGACTGTTGGAATAGGACTCGCTGGTATTCAAGCAAAACGCCATTTTCAAGATGGATGGCTGATTCGGCCGCTCATTGGATATTCCAAGGACGACGTGCTAACAGCTTGTGAAAAAGACCATATTCCCTATGTCATTGATCAAAGCAATCACACTGATGACTACTTGAGGAACCGGATAAGAAGACACATTCTTCCCGTGTTAAAAGAAGAGGTACCTCATGTACATGAAAGCTTTCAGTTTGTAAGTGACATGCTGACTGAGGATGAGCAATACTTGCAGGCATTAACAAAGGAACAAATGAACCAAGTGATAACGAATCAATCGCCTAAGCAAATTGAGATCAAAACGAAGCCTTTGCTTGACCTGCCTTTGCCTTTACAAAGAAGAGGCATTCAACTAATATTAAACTATCTTTATGAAAACACTCAATCAGCGTTTTCAAATCAGCATATTCTAGGGACTTTGGACTGGTTATCTCATACCGAACAACCGTCTGGATCATTAGATTTGCCAAAAGGTTTACAAGCTGTCAAGTCTTATGATTACTGTATGTTTACCTTTGAACGATCGCTTGTACTAGACCAGTCTTATGCTCTTCATTTAAAGGGTGAGCTTGGAGAGGAGCTTTTCCTTCCAAATGGGCAGTCTATCGTGGTATCAAATCATGTTCCGAAGGATGCACGGAACGGAAACCATTTTTTCTTGCTTCAAAAAGATCATGTTCGTCTCCCTTTGATCATTCGCTCACGAAAAAATGGTGATCGAATCAAACTTAAAGGGATGAATGGATCAAAAAAGGTGAAGGATATATTTATTGATAAAAAAGTGCCTCTTGCAGAAAGAGACAGCTGGCCGATCGTCACTGACTCGGATCATCAAATCATCTGGATACCAGGTCTGAAAAAATCCGTTTTTGAAGAAATTGATATGACAAACAGCGATCTCATTGTATTACAATATAGACAGCATGAAAATTTGTAGGGGGCAAGCAAAAGCATGAAACAAGATATTGAAAAGATTTTGATCTCAGAAGAAGAGATCCAGCAAAAAGTGAAGGAACTGGGTGCAACATTAACCAGCGATTATGATGGTAAATTTCCCCTGGCTATTGGTGTTTTGAAAGGGGCTCTTCCATTCATGGCGGACCTGATCAAACACATTGATACATATTTAGAACTTGATTTTATGGATGTATCTAGCTACGGAAAATCTACCGTATCTTCAGGAGAAGTAAAGATCATTAAGGATCTTGATACTTCTGTTGAAGGAAGAGATATTTTAATTATGGAAGATATCATCGACAGTGGGTTAACTTTGAGCTATCTGGTAGAGCTTTTCCGATACCGTAAAGCAAACTCCATAAAAATTGTGACATTGCTTGATAAACCAAGCGGTCGTAAAGCAGACATCAAAGCAGATTATGTTGGATTTGAAGTGCCAGATGCATTTGTTGTCGGCTATGGATTGGATTTCGCTGAACGTTACCGAAACCTCCCGTATATTGGAGTGTTAAAACCATCTGTTTACGAAGGCTAATCAGCATGCGTATACATGAGGTTATTGGTTGTATTGGAATGATTTTCTATGATACTATTGAACATAGTTGTGCTTACTGTGGGAGGAGGTAAGGAATGAATCGGGTTTTTCGTAATACGATTTTTTATATACTTATTTTATTACTTGTGATAGGGGTAGTCAGTTGGTTAGGATCCCCTAATCAAAAGCCTGAGAACATGTCTTACAGCAAATTTTCGCAAAATCTAAGTGCGGGAAAAGTGGAGAGTATCTCTATTCAGCCTGTAAGAGGGGTTTATGAAATTCGTGGTCAATTAGATGGCGCGAAAAAAGATCAATACTTCATTACCCATGTTCCAGATGGTCAAGGTGTTGACCAAATTTACAGTGCACTGAAGAATACAGATGTAAAAGTAGAACCAGCACCTGAAACAAATGGATGGCTGCAAGTTCTGACAACCATCATTCCGTTTATCATCATCTTTATCCTGTTCTTCTTCTTATTGAACCAAGCTCAGGGCGGTGGAAGCCGTGTCATGAACTTTGGTAAGAGTAAGGCGAAGCTTTACACAGAAGAGAAGAAACGTGTGAAATTTAAAGATGTTGCGGGTGCAGATGAAGAAAAGCAAGAGCTTGTAGAAGTGGTTGAATTCCTGAAGGACCCACGTAAATTTGCGGAGCTTGGCGCAAGAATCCCTAAAGGGGTTTTACTAGTAGGGCCTCCAGGTACAGGTAAAACGTTGCTTGCGAGAGCATCTGCAGGAGAAGCAGGCGTTCCTTTCTTCAGCATCAGTGGTTCTGACTTCGTCGAGATGTTCGTCGGTGTCGGTGCATCACGTGTACGTGATTTATTCGAAAATGCGAAAAAGAATGCACCTTGCTTAATCTTTATTGATGAGATTGATGCAGTTGGTCGTCAGCGTGGAGCAGGTCTTGGCGGCGGTCATGATGAGCGCGAACAAACGCTTAACCAGCTTCTTGTTGAAATGGATGGTTTTAGTGCGAACGAAGGTATTATTATCATTGCTGCGACGAACCGTGCAGATATCCTAGATCCTGCATTGCTGCGTCCGGGACGTTTTGACCGTCAAATTACGGTTGACCGCCCAGATGTCATTGGCCGTGAAGAAGTACTGAAGGTTCATGCGAAAAACAAACCGCTTGATGATACAGTGAACTTGAAAGCCATTGCAAGCAGAACACCAGGGTTCTCTGGAGCAGATCTTGAGAACTTACTAAACGAAGCAGCGCTAGTTGCTGCTCGTCATAACAAAAAGAAAATCGATATGCGTGATATCGACGAAGCGACTGATCGTGTCATCGCTGGGCCGGCGAAGAAAAGCCGCGTCATTTCGAAGAAAGAACGTAATATCGTGGCTTACCATGAAGCAGGTCATACTGTGATTGGACTTATCCTAGACGAAGCGGATATGGTGCATAAAGTAACGATCGTTCCTCGTGGTCAGGCAGGCGGATATGCGGTCATGCTTCCAAGAGAAGACCGTTATTTCCAAACGAAGCCAGAGCTTCTTGATAAAATTGTCGGCTTGCTCGGCGGTCGTGTTGCAGAGGAAATTACGTTTGGTGAAGTAAGCACAGGCGCTCACAACGACTTCCAGCGTGCAACAGGCATTGCAAGAAAAATGGTTACTGAGTTCGGTATGTCTGATAAGCTTGGTCCGCTTCAGTTCGGTCAAGCACAAGGTGGTCAAGTGTTCCTAGGCCGTGATTTTAACAACGAGCCGAATTATAGTGAAGCCATTGCTTACGAGATTGACCAAGAAATTCAGCGTTTCATCAAGGACAGCTACGAACGTGCGAAACAAATTCTCACTGAGAACAAAGATAAGCTAGAAATTATCGCACAAGCCCTTCTAGAAGTTGAAACATTAGATGCTGAGCAAATTAAATCTCTTTACGAAACTGGAAAGCTTCCAGAGCGTATATACGCGGATGACGAAGAGAAAAACGATGATGTGAAAGTGAACATCAAGAAAAAAGAAGAAGATGAGGAGATCTAATCTCCTTCTGTGAAAGCTGCCGGGATCACCGGCAGCTTTTTTTATTTCGATTCATGAATGGATCGGTTTCGAATTGTTTACAAATGGAACTCAATTCGTGTATGGTATGATAGAAAGTCGAAAAATGCTCTTTTGAGAAACTATTCAAAGTGGTGATGAAGTTGTTACTCGTGATAGATGTAGGAAACACAAATACCGTTTTAGGTGTTTATCATAATGGCGATCTAAACTACCATTGGCGAATTGAAACAAGCCGTCATAAAACAGAAGACGAATTTGGTATGGCCATCAGGTCTTTATTTGATTATGTGGGGCTGATGTTTGATCAAATAGAAGGAATTATCATCTCGTCTGTTGTCCCGCCAATGATGTTTGCACTAGAAAGAATGTGCGAGAAGTACTTTCACATAACACCCCAAATTGTAGGGCCTGGAATGAAGACTGGATTAAACATTATGTGTGACAATCCAAAGGAAGTCGGGGCTGATCGAATTGTGAATGCAGTAGCGGCGATTCACCTATATGGGGCACCTCTCATTGTGGTAGACTTTGGCACAGCGACAACCTACTGCTATATCAATGAACAAAAACAATACATGGGTGGGGCAATTGCACCTGGTATTACCATCTCAACAGAGGCTTTATATACAAGAGCGGCGAAGCTGCCGAGAATTGAAATTGTCCGTCCAGATCACATTGTTGGAAAAAACACTATTAGTGCGATGCAATCCGGCATCCTTTATGGATATGTTGGGCAAGTCGAGGGAATAGTGAAACGGATGAAGCAGCAAGCGAAACAAACACCGAAAGTCATTGCAACAGGCGGTTTGTCCACATTGATTGGAAATGAATCAGACTGCATTGATATTGTCGATCCGTTCTTAACATTAAAAGGACTTCAACTCATTTATGAACGTAATCGTGTCGGTGTACTATAGGAGGTTTAAATCGAATGGATTACTTAGTTAAAGCGTTAGCATATGACGGAAAAGTCCGAGCATATGCTGCAAATACAACAGATACAATCAATGAAGCACAAAGAAGACACCATACATGGCCAACAGCATCAGCAGCGATTGGCAGAACAATGACAGCTACAGTCATGATGGGTGCTATGCTAAAAGGCGAAAATAAGCTAACGGTCAAAATTGAAGGCGGTGGACCAATCGGTGCCATCATTGCTGATGGAAACGCAAAAGGTCAGGTGCGTGGATATGTCTCAAACCCACAAGTACACTTTGACTTAAATGAACATGGCAAGCTGGATGTCAGACGTGCAGTCGGGACATCTGGAACGTTAAGTGTTGTCAAAGATATCGGACTGAAAGATCACTTTACAGGACAAACAGAGATCGTCTCAGGTGAAATTGGAGATGACTTCACTTATTATCTTGTCTCTTCTGAGCAAGTGCCTTCCTCTGTAGGCGTAGGGGTTCTGGTCAATCCAGATAACTCGATCCTCGCAGCAGGCGGTTTCATCATTCAATTGCTACCTGGAACAGAAGATGCTGTCATCGAAAGACTAGAAAAGCGGCTCTCAACCATTGAACCCATTTCTAAACTCATTGAAAAAGGGATGACACCAGAAGAAATTTTAGAAGAAGTACTCGGAGAAAAACCTCAAATTTTAGAAACTGTACCTGTCGAATTCTCTTGTAACTGCTCAAAAGAACGTTTTGCTAATGGCATTATCAGCCTAGGAAAAGCCGAAATTGACGACATGATTGAACAAGACGGACAAGCAGAAGCTCAATGCCATTTTTGTAACGAAACGTATGTATTTACAAAAGAAGAGCTAGAAGAGCTACGTGAAGAAATAACCCGCTAAGCTCTAAGCAGCGGGTTTTCTTTTTAGAATGGAAAGGAGACAAAAGATGAGACTGAAAGCAAGAGTAGTATGGACATTTATCCTTGTGTTGCTCATGATCAATGCCGTTGTCATTGCATATGTATTAACAAAGTCGCAAATGTCACAGGCTTCTTCAAACGGGAAGAGCGGTGAAGAAATTGCGTCGATTGGAAAAGAGAAGGTGACGCGTCAAGATTGGTTAAAGAAGATGGAAGACCGCTATGGCAAGGCAACACTTGAGCAAATGATTAATCAGAAGGTGGTCGATCAGCTTGCGAAAGAAAACAAGCTTGAGGTGTCTTCAAAAGAGATCAATCGTGAATTGCTGATGCTTAAAGCGGTATCTAATAATTTCTACGAAGATGGACATACAAGTGAAAAGGAATGGAAAGAACAGATTCGTTATCAAATTTTATTAGAGCAGCTTTTAACGAGAGATGCTGTCGTTTCTGAAAAAGAAGCGAAATCCTTTTATGAAAAAAACAAGGACTTATATCAATATGATGATTCATACCGTATTCGTCATATCGTCGTGAAGACAAAGGGCGAAGCTGAGAATGTATTGAAGGATCTAAAAGGCGGATCTAGCTTCGAAGCGGTGGCAGCTGAACGCTCCATTGACCGCTACACCTCTCCATATGGCGGAGATCTTGGGTTTGTAACAGAAGAACAAGAAAGTATCCCAGCCCTATACATACAGGAAGCTCAAAAGCTTCAGCCAGAGGAGTGGACGAAAGAGCCGATCGAGACCAAAAACGGGTATGCCATTATTCAACTAAAAGAAAAATTAAATGGCCGCTCCTTCTCTTATGAAGAAGTCAAAGACCAGATCAAAAGGCAGATTGCCATGGAAGATCTAGGTGAAAAGGCGAATGTCAAAACCCTGTGGAAAGAAGCAAAAGTCACATGGTTTTACGATGGCGAGCAGGACTAAAAGCATTGACAAAATTTTTTGAAATTGATAATTTAATATTAATACAATAAAATTACTCGGAGATAGAGGTGTTAGTGATGGCTCGTATTGCAAATTCAGTTTTTGAACTAATAGGAAATACACCAGTCGTTAAATTAAACCGTTTAGTAGATGAAAACAGTGCGGATGTCTACTTGAAACTTGAATATATGAACCCTGGCAGCAGTGTAAAAGATCGTATTGCGTTAGCGATGATCGAAGATGCTGAAGCGAAAGGTACTTTAAAAGCCGGCGACACGCTTATCGAACCAACAAGCGGAAACACAGGGATCGGTCTTGCGATGGTAGCGGCAGCTAAAGGAATTAACGCAATTCTAGTGATGCCAGACACAATGAGTCAGGAGCGCCGCAACCTTTTACGCGCTTATGGTGCAGATCTTGTATTAACACCAGGTGCAGAAGGAATGAAAGGTGCCATCAAAAAGGCAGAAGAATTGGCAGAAGAGCACGGTTACTTCATGCCTCAGCAATTTAGCAACGAAGCCAATGCAGAGATTCACCGTCGTACTACAGGAAAAGAAATTCTTGAACAGTTTGACGGCGAGCTTGATGCATTTATTGCAGGTGTTGGTACGGGCGGCACGATTACGGGTGCTGGTGAAGTCCTAAAAGAAGCCATCCCATCGATTCAGCTTTATGCGGTAGAGCCGACAGATTCTCCTGTACTATCAGGCGGAAAGCCAGGCCCGCATAAAATTCAAGGGATTGGAGCAGGTTTTATCCCTTCAATCTTGAACACGGAAGTATATGACGGCATTATCCAAGTGAAAAACGAAGATGCATTTGAGCTTGCAAGAAAAGCAGCGAAAGAGGAAGGGATCCTTGGCGGTATTTCTTCAGGAGCAGCTATTTACGCAGCACTTCAAACAGCGAAGAAGCTTGGTAAAGGGAAAAAGGTTCTGGCAATCATCCCAAGTAATGGGGAGCGTTACCTCAGTACACCTCTTTATCAATTCGATTAAACCAATTACCCCAGCATTTGCTGGGGTTTTTTTATGAAATCTGTAGATGGAAAGCAAATACTATTTTCTAAATAAATTGGATTGCATTACAATAAGATTAATGAAAATGAAAAAGGATGATAACATGACACAACGCAGGCCGATGGGCATCAAAATTCCTTTTACGAAAGATGCATTTTTGAAAAGATACGAACAATTAACTGCTGGCGAAACACACCATGTTCTTCTTGAAAGTGCTCGCGGCGGTTCATACAGCATTGCTGGCATTCACCCAATCGCTAAAGCGAAGGGGAAAGACGGGATGACAACCATCCATTATCAAGATGAGGTGCTGTTCAAAGAAGGCGATCCGTTCAGAGCGTTTACGGATTGGTTCCAAACCTTTCAAACCGAAACGAATGAGGAATACCCTGATTTTCAAGGCGGGGCGATTGGATTTTTAAGTTATGATTATGCTAGATATATTGAGCATTTTAAGATGCTGTCCATTGATGACCTGAAAACACCTGATCTTTATTTTCTCGTGTTTAATGATGTTGCGGTCTTTGATCATGAAGAAAACGTGCTGTGGCTGATCACTCACACAGAGGGAGCGGAACCTGTGAGTGACACTCATCAAAGACTCGAAGAATTGAAGAGAAAGTGGACAAGCACTTCAGAAGAATCAGCGCAATCACCTGTTTATGAATCTTTTGCAGAATTTGTACCAGCAGCACCTTTTACCGAAGAAACCTTTGGAGAAGCAGTAGAGAAAATTAAGCAATATATCGCAAATGGTGATGTGTTCCAAGTGAATTTATCCATCAGACAAGATGAACAGCTCCACACACATCCGTATGATTTATACAAAACGTTACGTCAAGTCAATCCATCTCCGTATATGTCTTATCTGCACACGCCTGATTTCCAGATTGTTTGTGGATCTCCAGAGCTGCTTATTAAGAAAAAGGGGACTCAATTAGAAACAAGACCGATTGCGGGTACAAGATCAAGAGGCAAAGACGACGCTGAGGATCAAGCGCTGGCAAAAGAGCTCATTGAAAATGAAAAAGAACGAGCGGAGCATGTGATGCTCGTGGATCTTGAGCGGAATGATCTTGGACGCGTGTCCACTTATGGCTCAGTAAGAGTGAACGAATTTATGGCGATTGAGAAATATTCACACGTGATGCACATTGTATCCAACGTACAAGGGGAACTGCGTGAAGATTGTGATGCAGTAGATGTCATGAGAGCTGTATTCCCAGGCGGAACAATTACAGGTGCTCCAAAGGTGAGAACAATGGAAATCATAGAAGAGCTTGAGCCAACAAGACGTGGGCTTTATACTGGATCTATAGGCTGGTTTGGATTCAATCAAGATATGCACTTTAATATCGTCATTCGTACAGCGTACTGTACCGAAGGAAAAGCCTTTTTGCAGTCAGGTGCGGGGATCGTCATCGATTCTGTACCAAAGCACGAATACAAAGAATCGATTAAAAAAGCCTATGCAGTAAAAAAAGCATTACAGCTGAGCAAAGAAGAGACTATTTTGAGTTAGAGGTGAGCAGAGTATGATATTAATGATTGATAATTATGATTCATTTACGTACAACCTGGTCCAGTATTTAGGTGAGCTTGGAGAAGAATTGATCGTGAAACGGAATGATCAAGTAACCATTCAAGAAATCGAAGAGCTTCAGCCGGATTTTCTCATGATTTCTCCAGGGCCATGCAGTCCTGATGAAGCGGGAATTAGTATGGAGGCGATCAAGCACTTTGCGGGAAGTATTCCGATCTTCGGTGTGTGTCTAGGGCATCAATCCATTGCGCAAGTTTTTGGCGGAGATGTCGTTCGTGCAGAGCGCTTAATGCATGGTAAAACGTCAGAGATTGAACATGACGGCAAAGGTGTCTTCACTGGACTCCAAAATCCGCTTGTCGCAACGAGATATCATTCATTGATTGTCAAAAACGAGACGCTGCCGGAATGCTTTGACGCAACAGCCAGCACAAAGGAAGGCGAGCTCATGGCCATTCGCCATAAAGAGCTGCCTATTGAAAGTGTACAGTTTCATCCTGAATCGATTATGACGTCCTTCGGAAAAGAAATGCTGAAAAATTTCATTGAAACCTATCGTAAAAAGGGGCATGAAGTAAACGCATGATCATTTATCTGAACGGTCAGTATATAGAGGAGAAAGATGCGACTCTTTCTCCTTTTGATCATGGTTTTCTATATGGCATCGGTGTATTCGAAACATTTACCAGCCTGGCAGGACAAGTCTTTCTGTTAGATTGGCACCTTGAAAGGCTCAATCAATCATTGCGTGACCTTTGCATCGAATCCACAATAGAGAAACCATTTGTACTTGACATCATTCATACCTTATTGAATAAAAACGAAATAGCCCGTGGTCATGCGAGAATTCGCTTCAATGTTTCTGCAGGCAGAGGCAATGGATTTTCTGCAGATCCTTATGAAGAGCCTGTCGTTTTTGTCATGATCTCTCCATTCCGGCCCGAATCTGTTTTAGATGAGAAGCAGGGAGTCATTCTTCAAACGAGGAGAAATACGCCGGAAGGTCCAAGGCGCCTCAAGTCTCATCATTATATGAACAACCTGCTGGCTAAAAGAGAAGTGGGAAATGATCCGTCGTTAGAAGGCATCTTTTTAACAAAAGAAAATGATGTGGCAGAAGGAATTACCTCCAATATATTTTGGCGAAAAGGTGATGTAATCTATACACCTTCACTTGATACAGGAATTTTAAATGGAGTCACTCGCCGATATTGTATCGAAACGCTTCAAGCGATGGGTGCTTCACTAAAAGTAGGGCGATACCCAGTCTCGCATTTGCTATCAGCTGATGAGGCATGGATGACCAATTCTGTTCAGGGGATTGTGCCTTTCAGAAGTATAGGGGAAATCTCCTTGCACCAAAACAGCTGGCTCATCTCAACAAAGTTGAGAACGCAATATACAAAAGAACGTCTAGATCACAAAGAGTAGGTGGACACAATGACACAACAAGTGATAAAACAGCCTAAAATCATACAAGCCAAGCACCACAACCTTAGTTATGAAGAAAAGACATTGGTCATGGGCATTTTAAATGTCACACCTGACTCTTTTTCAGATGGAGGAAAGTTTAATCAAGTGGATAAAGCGCTAGGTCATGCAGCGCAGCTGATAGAAGACGGGGCGCATATTATTGATATTGGCGGAGAATCGACTCGCCCAGGAGCGGCACTTGTCTCAGAACAAGAGGAGCTTTCAAGAGTCATTCCTGTCATTGAAAAGATCACAAAAGAATTGGATGTACCGATTTCCATTGATACGTATAAAGCCCATGTTGCAGATGAAGCGGTGAAAGCTGGAGCTTCCATCATTAATGATGTATGGGGAGCGAAGGCAGATCCTCAAATGGCGCATGTGGCAGCGAAGCACAATGTGCCGATTATTTTAATGCACAATCGGCCAGAGCGAAACTACACACATCTAATTTCAGATATCATCGCAGATTTGAAAGAAAGTGTTCAAATTGCGAAACAAGCGGGTGTCCGTGATGACATGATCATATTAGATCCAGGTGTAGGTTTTGCGAAAAATAAAGAGGACAACCTGATGGTCATGAATGAGCTCGAACATTTTTGTCACCTTGGGTACCCACTGCTCTTAGCTACATCTCGAAAACGATTCATCGGAGCTGTCTTAGACCTGCCGCCTGAAGCACGTACTGAAGGAACGGGTGCTACGGTCTGCCTTGGGATTCAAAAAGGCAGTGCGATGGTTCGCGTACATGATGTAAAAGAAATCGCAAGAATGGCAAAAATGATGGATGCCATGCTGAATAAGGGAGGCGCTTATCATCGATAAAGTATATGTAAATGGAATGGAATTTTACGGCTATCACGGCGTATTTGCAGAAGAAAATAAATTAGGACAGCGATTCCGTGTGGATTTAACAGCTTCACTTGATTTAAGTAAAGCCGGACAAACGGATGACCTCAATGAGACCATCAATTATGCAGAGCTCTACCAAATCTGCAAAAGCATTGTAGAAGGTGAATCAGTCAACCTTGTTGAAACGCTGACAGAAAGAATTGCGAGCCAAGTGTTAAAGGACTTTCCGACAGTTCAGGAATGTACAGTGAAGGTGATCAAACCAGATCCGCCAATTCCAGGACACTATCAGTCCGTTGCAATTGAAATGACGAGATCGCGCGCATGAACAATACCGCATACATCGCTTTAGGTTCGAACATAGGAAAAAAGGAAACCTATTTAAAAGAAGCCGTCAAAAAACTGCACGAACATCCAGAGGTTCAAGTCAAATTGATCTCATCTATATATGAAACAACACCTGTAGGTTACGAAAACCAAGATGACTTTTTAAACATGGCTGTGAAAATTTCCACCTCGCTTCGTCCGCATGAACTGCTGTCACTTACTCAGAAAATCGAGCAAGAGTTAGGCAGAACAAGAGAAGTGAGATGGGGACCACGAACGGCTGACCTTGACATTTTACTGTATAATCGTGAAAATATTGAAACAGAACAGCTTGTAGTGCCACATCCTAGAATGTACGAACGTTTATTCGTTCTCGTTCCGATGAGTGAGATTTGCCCAGAAATCGGCGAAGTACAAATAAATGCCGTAACAGACCAAGAAGGTGTAAGCATATGGAAAAAGACATGTGGGGTAGAAGAATTCGTGCATACCGAAAGCTAAAAGGGTATACTCAGGAAGGGTTCGCGAAAAGACTGGGTATCTCTGTCTCTGTCTTAGGAGAAATTGAGCGAGGTAATCGATTACCAACAAACCAATTGGTTGGTGAAATAGCAGATGCTTTAAATATAACGGTGGAAGAACTTTCGCCAATTCTTGAAGAAGGAAGGAGGGGAAATGATGTTTAAAATCGGAGATATCGACATTAAAAACAAAGTGGTTCTCGCACCTATGGCTGGTGTGTGCAACTCTGCCTTCAGACTGACAGTTAAAGAGTTTGGAGCGGGTTTAGTCTGCGCTGAAATGGTCAGTGACAAGGCGATCCTGATCAACAATGCAAGAACAATGGGTATGCTATACATTGATGAACGGGAAAAGCCTTTGAGCCTTCAGATATTTGGAGGTGAAAAAGACACACTCGTCGAAGCGGCAAAGTTTGTAGACCAGAACACAACAGCAGACATTATTGATATCAACATGGGCTGTCCTGTACCAAAGATTACGAAATGTGATGCAGGAGCGAAATGGCTGCTTGATCCAAACAAGATATATGAAATGGTTTCTGCTGTCGTAGAAGCTGTAGATAAACCTGTTACGGTGAAAATGAGAATGGGCTGGGACGAAGACCACATCTTCGCTATCGACAATGCCCGTGCTGTTGAACGAGCGGGCGGACAAGCGGTTGCGCTTCACGGACGGACGCGTGTGCAGATGTACGAAGGAACAGCGAATTGGGATATTATAAAAGAGGTCAAACAATCTGTTTCCATTCCTGTCATCGGCAATGGAGATGTCAAAACCCCTCAAGATGCAAAACGTATGCTTGATGAAACGGGTGTAGATGCTGTCATGATCGGAAGAGCCGCACTAGGAAACCCGTGGATGATCTATCGAACGGTTCATTATTTAGAAACCGGTGAACTGAAAGAAGAGCCAAACGTACGTGAGAAGATGTCAGTGTGCAAACTTCACTTAGACAGACTCATTGATCTGAAAGGCGAGCATGTGGCTGTCAGAGAAATGAGAAAACACGCAGCATGGTACTTAAAAGGTATCCGAGGCAATGCGGACGTAAGAAATCAAATCAATCAAAGTGAAACGAGAGCGGAGCTTGTACAAGTTCTTGATGACTTTACGATCGAAGCCGAGGCAAAAGAGCTTCAAAGTATAAAAGTAGGATAAGACTATCTTTCTTTTTGTAGCTCACTGCTAGTGCATGTACTGGCAGTTTTTCTGCTTTTCTCTGCAAAATACATTATTGGAGTGATTTAAATGAGTAATGAAGGGCTTAATAACGAAGAATTAAATGACCAATTCCAGGTCAGACGTGACAAAATGAATAAAATGAGAGAAGAGGGTATCGATCCATTCGGTGAACGATATGATCGCTCTCATCAATCTGCGCAAATTATCGCTGAATATGACGAGTTTTCTAAAGAAGACTTAGAAGGAAAATCGGCTCAAGTGACAATCGCTGGACGTATGATGACAAAGCGCGGAAAAGGAAAAGCTGGCTTTGCACATATACAAGACTTAGAAGGACAAATCCAAATATACGTTCGTAAAGATAGTGTAGGAGAAGAAGCTTACGAGTTATTCAAAAGTTCAGACCTAGGCGATATCATCGGTGTAACAGGAACGGTGTTTAAAACGAATGTAGGAGAACTTTCTATTAAAGCGACTAGCTTTGAGGTTCTCACAAAAGCACTTCGCCCGCTTCCTGATAAATATCATGGATTAAAAGATGTTGAACAACGCTATCGTCAGCGCTACCTTGACCTGATTGTAAATCCAGAAAGTAAGCAGACGTTCATCATGCGAAGCAAGATCATTCAATCCATGAGAAGATACTTAGATTCAAAAGGATACCTAGAAGTTGAAACACCAACAATGCACAGCATCCCTGGTGGTGCATCAGCACGTCCTTTCATTACTCATCACAATGCACTGGATATGCCACTTTATATGCGTATTGCGATCGAGCTGCACTTAAAACGCCTAATTGTCGGAGGCCTAGAGAAAGTATACGAGATTGGCCGTGTATTCCGTAACGAAGGTGTATCAACTCGTCATAACCCAGAATTCACTATGATCGAGCTGTACGAAGCTTACGCAGATTACAAAGACATCATGAACCTAACTGAAAACTTGATTGCTCATATTGCCGAAGAGGTCCTAGGCACAACCACTATTCAATATGGAGAAGATGAAATTGATCTCAAGCCTGAATGGAAGAGACTCCATATGGTTGAAGCGGTCAAAGAAGCAACTGGTGTAGACTTCTGGCAGGAGATGTCTGTAGAAGAAGCGACACAGCATGCCGCTGATCACGGAATTGAAATTACAAAAAACATGACAGTAGGTCATATCATCAATGAGTTCTTCGAGCAAAAAGTAGAAGAAACATTGGTTCAGCCTACATTTATTTACGGACACCCAGTGGAGATTTCTCCATTAGCTAAGAAAAATCCTGAAGACCCTCGCTTCACTGATCGCTTTGAGCTATTTATCGTACGCCGTGAGCATGCTAATGCATTTACAGAGCTAAACGATCCAATCGATCAAAGAGAACGATTCGAAGCTCAATTAAAAGAACGTGAAGAAGGAAATGACGAAGCGCATCTAATGGATGACGATTTTGTTGAAGCATTAGAATATGGCATGCCTCCAACAGGCGGTCTAGGAATCGGTATTGACCGGTTAATCATGCTATTAACAAATTCTCCATCAATCAGAGATGTACTGCTTTTCCCACAAATGAGAAACCGCTAATACATTAACCAAAGCGCCATTTTATCTATGGCGCTTTTTATTTTTCATAAAATGAAACTTTTTTTAAAAAAACTATTGCAAGGAAAGAATCAAGATGGTATATTATTATTCGTTGCCGCAAAACAGCAATGAGGTTAAAAAAAGAAATTGAAAAAATTCTTGACTTTAACCGATACGAAATGTTAAGATATTAAAGTCGCTTACGAGCGATAATGAAAATGATCTTTGAAAACTAAACAAGACAAAACGTACCTGTTAATTCGAGTTTTTATAAAAAATCCTATGATATATCATAGGTAGTCAGTCAAACGCTGACGAAAAACAAAACTTCGGTTTTGTACTTTTTCG
>NZ_PVQL01000007.1:0-18357 GCF_002998085.1 Bacillus sp. NMCN1
CATCAGGTTTGGTGGCGATAGCGAAGAGGTCACACCCGTTCCCATACCGAACACGGAAGTTAAGCTCTTCAGCGCCGATGGTAGTTGGGGGTCTCCCCCTGTGAGAGTAGGACGCCGCCAAGCTTTTCTAAGGATCAGTTCCATTCGGAACTGATCTTTTTTGTGTTTTCTTCTAATAGCATCATGATATAAGCTGGGAACTTCTCTTCGGCAATCTCCATGTAGCGTTCAATCATGACGTAATCATCACTAATGTATTGAGACAGCAGCTCGTACCACCATTCAGTTTCGTAGCGGGCAATCATACTGAGGTTATACATTAATAAGTAATGGCTGATGATCTCAGGAATCCCTAAAAATGAATCACGAGTTGACGGAATAAACCATTGATCCATTTCTAAATCATAATGAAGATGAGTAGCGAGCGCTGGATTTTCTTCTAGAGATACATCAAACGTCAGCTTTTTGGCTTCTCTTAGTTTGAGTTTCCAACTTGTATGGAACTCAAAGTATTCAATAAAGCGTTCAGCAGACATGTTATAAAGCAATGGAATATGATCTTGAATCATCATCCCATTAGCCTTTTCCACTTTAACTAAAGTCGAGGGCTGCTTTTGAAACTCCAGAATATGACTCATTTCAGGTATCTTTGAAAGGAGATGAATCATCATAAATCGCTCATCTTCAAGACCATTTAAATGAAATAGATGCTTTAACACATGCATGCATAGTCCATTTCGCTGAATTTTCACTTCATCTTCACTAAAACGGTAGTGCTGTTTCTTTCTCTTTCTCGATGTTACACCATGGGCTAAAACAGAGGTTTGAGAAGGATAGTGAGGATCAACTGTCAGTAAACATGCCTTTAACAACTGAGCCATTCCATAAAATAATAAAATGGGCTTCAGTTCTAGTGGGGCGATAGCTGCCTGTTCGTAGAACGTATGGCCATGCTTTAAAAAGTAAATAAACCGTTCACAGTTTTTATAGGATTGCTGGTTTGCATCTTGAATTCCCCGTTTCTCATATTGTTGATATAGAAACTTTTGGGAAGTTTCGAGTGAGTAAAAACGTTTTAAATCCTTCCATCCTGAACTTTTCATCTTCTTCCTCAACTCTCTTTATATTTTCTAAAAATTGCAACTGTTTGTTGCTTCCTTGACATGCTGTTTCCTAGTTGATAATCTACATATAATATTTTGCCGAAAAGAGGGGGATTTACTAATGTGGGAAAGTAAATTTTCAAAAGAAGGTTTGACGTTTGACGATGTTTTGCTTGTTCCAGCTAAGTCTGAAGTACTTCCGCGTGATGTCGATTTATCAGTTGAGTTAACAAGCACATTAAAACTAAACATTCCAATTATCAGTGCAGGAATGGACACGGTGACGGAATCACAAATGGCGATTGCAATGGCACGTCAAGGTGGTCTTGGTATCATTCATAAGAACATGTCTATTGAGCAACAAGCAGAACAAGTGGATAAAGTAAAACGCTCAGAGCGCGGCGTTATTACAAATCCATTCTTCTTAACACCTGAGCATCAAGTATTTGATGCAGAGCACCTAATGGGTAAATACCGTATTTCAGGTGTACCGATTGTAAATAACATAGAAGATCAAAAGCTTGTTGGTATTATTACGAACCGTGACCTTCGTTTTATTTCGGATTATTCAATGAAGATTAGCGATGTGATGACAAAAGAGGAACTTGTGACAGCTTCTGTAGGTACGACGTTAGAAGAAGCTGAAAAAATCTTACAGCAATATAAAATTGAAAAATTACCTCTTTTAGATGACGAAGGAACGTTAAAAGGTCTCATCACCATCAAAGATATTGAAAAAGTGATCGAATTCCCTAACTCCTCTAAAGATGCACATGGCCGTTTAATTGTTGGTGCCGCTGTTGGTGTCACTGGCGATACAATGACTCGTGTGAGAAAATTAGTCGAAGCCAATGTGGATGTCGTTGTCATTGATACTGCACATGGTCATTCACAAGGTGTTCTAAACACTGTATCGAAAATCCGTGAAACGTATCCTTCTCTTAATATCATTGCTGGTAATGTGGCAACAGCTGAAGCAACAAAAGCATTGTTTGAAGCAGGAGCAGATATTGTGAAAGTCGGTATCGGACCAGGATCTATTTGTACAACACGTGTTGTTGCAGGTGTTGGTGTACCACAAATCACAGCGATCTATGACTGTGCAACAGAAGCAAGAAAACATGGTAAAGCTATTATTGCAGATGGTGGAATTAAATATTCAGGTGATATCGTAAAAGCTCTAGCATCTGGTGGACATGCAGTTATGCTTGGAAGCCTTCTAGCTGGTACATCTGAAAGCCCAGGAGACACAGAAATTTTCCAAGGTAGACGCTTCAAAGTTTATCGCGGTATGGGTTCAGTCGCTGCAATGGAAAAAGGAAGTAAAGATCGTTACTTCCAAGAAGATAATAAAAAATTCGTTCCAGAAGGTATTGAAGGTCGTACACCATACAAAGGACCAGTCGTTGATACAGTGTATCAATTAGTTGGCGGTATCCGTTCTGGTATGGGCTATTGTGGAACGCAGGACTTACGATCACTTAGAGAAGATGCACAGTTCATTCGCATGACTGGTGCAGGACTTCGTGAGAGTCATCCACATGATGTACAAATTACAAAAGAATCACCAAACTACACAATTTCTTGATAAATTGTGACAATCAAATTACATTTGACAGGGTCTATGACTCTGTCTATTTTTTTTGTCTTTATTGTGATAAAATTTATACTGTTGTGTTGAAATAAGCCCTTGTGGATTAAATATATATGAAATACGTCGAAAAAAGATGAATACGGAGGTATGACGATTGAACAGCAAGATGTTGAAACAGCTTATGGTCTCTATCCTTGCACTGGCATTGATTGTGACAGCATTTACACCAATGTCCAAAGCAAAAGCAGCTGAAGATCCATTCAATGTGAATGCGAAAGCAGCGATCCTAATTGAAGCTTCTACAGGTAAAATTCTTTATAGTAAAAACGCAGAACAAAGACTGCCTATTGCAAGTATGGCAAAGATGATGACAGAGTATCTATTACTAGAGGCGATTGCTGAAGGCAAAGTGAAATGGGATCAAACGTATACGCCAGATGATTATGTATACGAAATTTCTCAGGACCGCAGCTTATCAAACGTTCCTTTGAGAAAAGATGGCTCGTATACAGTGAAAGAACTTTATCAAGCTACGGCTATTTATTCGGCAAATGCAGCAGCGATTGGCTTAGCAGAAGTGATTGCTGGATCAGAATCGAAGTTCGTTGAAAAAATGAACGCAAAAGCGAAAGAACTTGGTTTAACAAACTACAAATTCGTGAATGCAACTGGACTAGAAAATAAAGACTTACATGGCAAACAGCCAAAAGGTACAGGTCCGGATGAAGAAAGTGAAGTATCTGCGAAAGACATGGCATTGCTTGCACAGCATCTCATCAAAGACCATCCAGAAATTCTTGAAACATCAAGTATCGCGAAAACAAAGTTCAGAGAAGGCACAGACGATGAAATGGACATGCCTAACTGGAACTTCATGCTTAAAGGACTTGTGAAGGAATATGAAGGTGTAGACGGTCTGAAAACAGGTTCTACGGATTCAGCTGGTTCTAGCTTCACAGGTACCGCTAAACAAGGTGATATGCGTGTCATCGCAGTGATCTTAAATGCAAAAGGCAATCTTCATACAGCACGTTTCGACGTGGCGAAAAAACTGTTCGACTATGCGTTTAAAAACTTCACGATGAAAGAAATGTACAAAAAAGGTCAACAGATCAAAGGACATGAAAACATCGAAGTTGATAAAGGCAAAGACAAAGAAGTACCTGTCGTCACGAAAGAAGCTTTCTCTGTGCCAGTAAAAAATGGCGACGAAAAGAGCTTTAAAGCAAAAGTAAATATCGAGAAAAAGAAACTAGAAGCTCCTATTAAAAAAGGAACGAAGGTTGGCATGCTGACGACTTCTTATTCTGGTGATGAGAAGGACTACGGCTATTTAAATAAAGATCAATCAGGTGTTGAGCTTATAACGAAAACAGGTGATGAAAAAGCAAACTGGTTCATCCTTGCAATGCGTGGTGTAGGAGGATTCTTCGCTGGCATTTGGGGCGGAATCGTTGACACAGTAAAAGGTTGGTTCTAATAAAAAACTGCTCTCTATGCATGAGAGCAGTTTTTTTATCGTTAAAAGAATAGCGATTGTTTATGATTTTGAGGAGTGGACAAGGCTTGCTGAAAAATACCACATAACTTTTCCACGCCTTCAGTTAGTGCCTTTTCATTCACATAAGAAAAGCTGAGGCGGATATAGTTTTGCTTCGGTTCTCCAGGATAGCACACAGAGCCAGGCAGAAAGGTAATTTGCTGCTTACGTGCTTCATGCAGCAGTGCACGTGTATCGACCCAGGAAGGAAAGCTAAGCCATAAATTGAGCCCGCCCTGAGGAATTTGCCACGTCACATCTTTTGGTGCATGCTTCGTTAATACATCCATCATTAAATCGCGTCTCACCTTCAAGGCGGTTCTCAGCTTTTTCGTATGATCAATCATTTTCTTCGAAGTCAGAAACGGCAGAATGGCTTTTTGTGTGAGAAGAGGGCTGCCTAAATCATTATTGGCCTTTGCAGCTAATAAACGATTAAATATCGAGCCTGATGCGGTGATAATTCCAATTCTGCATCCTGGAGCCAGTGTTTTACTTAAACCTCGTAAATAAATGACGTGTCCATCATGATCCAGACTTTTGATAGGTGCTGGCGGCTTCTTTTCAAAATAAAGCTCACGATAAGGATCATCCTCTACAATGAGACAATCAATGCTTTGAGCCAGTAAGAGAAGTTGTTTTCTGCGTTTCATTGACATACTGGCGCCAGTCGGACTGTGAAATGTAGGAATCGTGTAGATGAGCTTTGGTTTATATTTATCACAAATGCTTTGAAGTTGCTTCATGTTCATTCCTTCATGATCAACAGGGACTGTAATAATCCTCGCCCCTCTGCCCATAAAGACATCAATGGCGCCTGGATAAGTCGGTGCTTCCATGACAACTACATCATCAGGACCGATAAACGTACGTGCGACCAGATCAAGCCCTTGCTGAGAACCACTTGTTACAAGGATATTCTCAGGAGTAGAAGGCACATCCAGCTTTTCTAAAAAAGACTGAATGACCTGCCGAAGCTGAAGATCCCCTTGAATTTCCCCATACTTCGACATGATTTGAGGATGTCTGGCTAGTACATGCTGCATTTCTTTTTCTAAATACCGGTTTGGCAAAAGCCCTGGATCAATCATAGAGGAAGAAAGGTTGATCGCTTCTTCGACATAGTGATACTGAGCAAATTGAGACCGTGGTAAATAATCGGGAATGGATAACTGCCAATCGAAAGAGGTAGATGACGGAACCGGAATATCTGACTGCTTTTGCAGCTCATCCACAAACGTCCCTTTTCCTTGCACAGTCGTTAAATATCCGTCGTCCTTCAGCCGAGTGTATGCCTTTGCTGCCGTGACAAGACTCACATTCAGCTGCTTTGCTAAATCACGTACAGTCGGCAGCTTGTCTCCCTGCTGAAGTAAACCCGATTGGATGTGATCAATGATCGAAAAGTAAATCTGATTTGAAAGAGATGTATCAGAATGTCGATGGATATCAATATGCATGAGAAACCTCCATTGAGTGCAAAATTGTTATACATGGATTTGAATTGTTATAGTTACATTATAGCATGTAAATCACACTCCAAAGAAAAAATGACTAATTTTTAGCTAGAAATCGTTTACATACAAGGGTTTAGGCTTTTTTGCCGGCTGATTCAATTGTTATACTATTCTCTTTATTGTTATACTGTCTCGCTTGTATGATAAAGAGGTAAATCAATCGAATTGACAAATGGGAGGAAACAATTGTGAGCAATAAGGGAACTGAACGAGTGAAACGTGGAATGGCAGAAATGCAAAAGGGTGGCGTCATTATGGATGTCGTCAATGCTGAACAGGCAAAGATCGCAGAAGAAGCAGGTGCGGTGGCAGTTATGGCACTAGAACGAGTACCAGCTGATATCCGTGCAGCCGGCGGAGTTGCCCGTATGGCAGACCCAAGAATCGTAGAGGAAGTACAAAATGCAGTAACGATTCCAGTCATGGCAAAAGCACGTATCGGCCACATCGTCGAGGCTCGTGTTCTTGAAGCACTTGGTGTTGATTATATCGATGAGAGTGAAGTGTTGACGCCCGCAGATGAGGAATTCCATTTAAATAAAAATGAATACACAGTACCTTTTGTCTGTGGTTGCCGTGACTTAGGTGAGGCAACCCGCCGTATAGCAGAAGGAGCTTCTATGCTTCGTACGAAAGGGGAGCCTGGGACAGGCAACATTGTAGAAGCTGTCCGTCATATGAGAAAGGTCAATGCTCAGATTCGTAAAGTAGCCGCAATGAGTGAAGATGAACTGATGACAGAAGCGAAGAACCTAGGAGCACCTTATGAGTTATTGCTTCAAATCAAAAAAGACGGCAAGCTCCCAGTTGTTAACTTTGCAGCTGGAGGCGTTGCGACACCAGCTGATGCTGCGTTAATGATGCAGCTTGGAGCAGACGGTGTATTTGTTGGATCTGGTATTTTCAAATCAGACAATCCGGCGAAATTTGCAAAAGCGATTGTTGAAGCAACCACTCATTTCACAGATTACCGTCTCATTGCAGAACTTTCAAAAGAGCTTGGAACAGCCATGAAAGGAATTGAAATCTCAAATCTACTGCCAGAAGAGCGTATGCAAGAGCGTGGCTGGTAATTAAGGGAGCGCAAACGAACATGCTAACAATTGGTGTACTAGGGCTTCAAGGAGCCGTGAGAGAGCATATTCAATCGATTGAAGCTTGCGATGCAGAAGGTAAGATCATTAAACGAGCAGAAGAGCTAGCATCCGTTGACGGTCTTATTATCCCTGGTGGAGAAAGCACGACGATGAGGAGACTCATGGATACGTACCAATTCATTGAACCGATTAAAGCGTTCGCTGCAGAAGGGAAACCGATTTTCGGGACATGTGCAGGTTTGATTATGCTGGCAAAGCATATAGAAGATCGAGACGATGCTCATCTTGGATTGTTAAATGTATCCGTTGCACGGAATTCATTTGGCAGACAGGTAGACAGCTTTGAAGCAGATTTAGAAGTAAAAGGACTGGATGCGCCGTTTACAGGAGTGTTCATCCGTGCGCCTCATATCATCAGCGCAGGTGAGAGCGTAGAAATCATGGCTGAATATGATGGCAGGATTGTGATGGCGAAAGAAAACAATATCTTAGGCTGTTCTTTTCATCCAGAGCTGACAGACGATCACCGGTTAACGCAGCTGTTTGTTGAAATGGTGAAGTCCTATAAAACGAAGCTCGCTGTATAAAACGGTTGAAAAGAGATAAAACTTATAGTACATTAAAATCACAATCAAAGATCGAAAAAGCGTTGACGGGAAATAGTAAGAAGCCCCTCTTTCTCAGAGAGCCGATGGTTGGTGCGAATCGGTGAAAGATGCAGTCTGAATCCATCCTTGAGCGAAATGCTGAAACACGAGAAGTAAGCATTTACGGTGATACCGTTACAGAGGAAAGAGGAAAGCATGCTTCTGCATGTTTTCAATCAGGGTGGCAACGCGAGAGCTCTCGTCCCTTTCATGGGATGAGGGCTCTTTTTATTTTTCGATAAAAAAAGGAGTGTTACACATGCTGGATATTAAACAACTGCGCACAGACTTTGATCAAATCAAAGAAAAATTAGCACACCGAGGCGAAGATTTAGCGGATTTTGATAAGTTTGGTGAGCTGGATCAAAAAAGAAGAGAACTAATCGGAAAAACAGAAGAATTAAAGAGCCGAAGAAATGAAGTATCACAGCAAGTGGCCGTTCTAAAAAGAGAAAAGAAAGACGCCGACCACATTATTCAAGAAATGCGTGAGGTAGGAGATGAGATTAAGAAGCTGGATGATGAGCTAAGAACAGTAGAAGAAAGCTTGCAGCACATCCTTTTCTCTATTCCGAATATCCCTCATGACACTGTACCAGTTGGGGAAACAGAAGATGACAACGTGGAAGTGAGAAAATGGGGCGAACAGCCGACATTCTCATTTGAGCCAAAACCACATTGGGACGTAGCGGATGAGTTAAGCATTCTCGATTTTGAACGCGCAGGAAAAGTCACAGGAAGCCGTTTCGTTTTTTATAAAGGGCTTGGCGCACGCTTAGAGCGTGCACTATATAACTTTATGCTCGATTTACATGTCGATGAGTTTGGTTTTACTGAAGTGCTCCCACCTTACATGGTCAACAGAGCAAGCATGACAGGGACTGGGCAGCTTCCAAAATTCGAAGAGGATGCCTTTAAAATCCGTGAAGAAGATTATTTCCTCATTCCAACAGCTGAAGTGCCGATTACCAACATGCACCGTGACGAAATCCTTGAAGGTGAACAGCTGCCAATCAATTATGCTGCATTCAGTGCCTGCTTTAGATCAGAGGCTGGATCTGCCGGCAGAGATACACGCGGACTCATCCGTCAGCATCAATTTAATAAGGTAGAGCTCGTGAAATTTGTCAGACCTGAAGATTCTTATGAAGAATTAGAGAAACTAACAAATCAAGCAGAAAAAGTCCTTCAGCTATTAAACCTGCCATACCGTGTCATGAGCATGTGTACGGGAGATTTAGGCTTCACGGCTGCGAAGAAATACGACATCGAAGTATGGATTCCGAGCCAAAATACGTATCGTGAAATTTCTTCTTGCAGTAACTTCGAAGCATTCCAAGCAAGACGTGCAAACATTCGATTCCGTCCAGAGCCTAAAGCCAAGCCAGAGCATGTTCACACATTAAATGGATCTGGTTTAGCAGTAGGAAGAACCGTGGCGGCTATTTTAGAAAACTATCAACAAGAGGACGGCACAGTGATTATTCCTGAAGTACTGCGTCCTTATATGGGAAATAAAGAAGTGATGAAATAAGATGCCGCTATGGCATCTTATTTCTTTTTACCAAAAGTCCTACAGTTTTCCTAAATTTAGCCGATAGATAGACTAAAAGCTTCTAGGAAAGAAGGAATAACCTTGAATAGGCTTGACTATTATGTTGAAATGGCTCAATTAATTAGAAAAGTTCTAGATGAAAGTATTCTTTTCGGCATCACTGATACAGAGAAGGTGCTTTGTTACTACCCGTCTAACACAATTGATTTTGGCATGAAAGTTGGGGACCCATTGAACCCAGAAGACCAAAACGTGGCGACGACATTAAGAGGACAAGAATATGACGGTCATTTACCAGAGTCTTTATATGGTTATGAAATTGCTGTAAAAGGTTACCCGATTTTTGATGAAGATAGAAAAGTAATTGGCTCTTTTTTAGTGGCATTTTCACATCATCGTGAAAAGAAATTAAGCGGTTATATGGAGCATATCAATGATGTAGCGAAAGAACTCCAAGGTGGAATCGAGCAAATTGCTGCGCATTCACAAGAGCTGGCTGCCACAAGTTTAGAAATAAGCGAACAGGCAGGAAGAGCGGAAGAGAAATCTGCAAATATTGAAGAAGTCGTCAAAACCATTGGCGGGATCGCTAGACAAACAAACTTGCTAGGTCTAAATGCTGCAATTGAAGCAGCAAGAGCAGGCGAGAATGGAAAAGGGTTTGCTGTCGTGGCTGATGAAGTTCGTAAATTATCAGATGGCTCAAAGGAAGCAGCTGAAACCATTAATACCTTCTTAAAAGAAATCCAAGACAGTATTGGCACTTTGTCTGAAAACATCTCACAAATCAGCAGCTCAACAAATGAACAAGCCAAACAAGTGACAGATTTTACGAAAATTATTGAATCATTAAATGAGTTTAAAGAAGAGATGAATCAGTTTATAGAAGAGATTAGACAGGATACGAAATAGATAAGAGCAGCCGTCAATGGCTGCTTTTTTATGGGCAGATCCTCATACCAAAATAACTTATTGAATTTTTTTTCGAAAAGATGTTGACTTGAAATAAAACGATATGGTATATTAATTCTTGTCGATACGGAGGAATACCCAAGTCCGGCTGAAGGGATCGGTCTTGAAAACCGACAGGGGTGTCAAAGCCCGCGGGGGTTCGAATCCCTCTTCCTCCGCCATATTGATTTTTTACCTTAGTTGAATTGAAACGCAAGCATAAAAATTGGAATTGTCAAACCGCTGCATTCGTGAAATGCAGCGGTTTTTTTATTTTGTTTTAGAGCGATTTTTTTGAATCACAGAAGCAATTTCATGAAGAATGGGATCAAGTGAGCTTTCATCATGAAGTAAGTCGTAATCTTCAATGTTAATTTTAATCACTGGGCATAAATCGAATTGTTCGATCCATTCCGTGTATCGAGTGTACATTTCTTCCCAATAGGCTCGATCAGTTTGAGTTTCCATCTCTCTGCCGCGTTCCTCAATACGATTCAAAATATGATCTAAATCTCCGTGTAAATAGATGAGAACATCAGGGTGAGGGAAGTAAGGTGTCATCACCATCGCCTCGAATAGACTCGTATACGTTTCATAATCTACTTCAGACATCGTACCTTTGTCCGCATGCATTTTTGCGAAAATGCCTGTGTCCTCATAAATTGAACGATCTTGCACATATCCTCCACCAGATTCAAAAATCCGCTTTTGCTCCTTAAAACGCTCAGCTAGGAAATAGACCTGTAAATGGAAGCTCCATCTTTGGAAATCTGAATAAAAGGGCTCTAAGTATGGGTTATCATCTACTTTTTCAAGAGAGGTTTGAAAGCCTAGCTTGTCCGCTATCGTTTTAGTCATAGTTGATTTTCCGACACCAACAGTCCCGGCGATTGTGATCACTGCATCCTTTGGTATTTCGATATTGTTCATAGCACTTGCTCCTTTATGTTCTGTACAATTTGCTGGTAATCTTGCTGTGAGGAAACGAAGTCTGTATGATCTCCTTCAATTGTAATAATAGGAAGCCCTGGATCAGTCTGTTTTAAATGTTCAATGGCCAGCTCATAATCTTCAATGAGTGTTTTTAAATAAGCCGGGTCAATGTCTTCTTCAAAAGAGCGTCCTCTCATCTGTATTCTTTCAAGTAAGGTGGGAAGGCTGGCTTTTATATAGATTATGGCATTTGGTTTAGGAAGATCATCTGTTAGCAGGTGATAGATCTTTCTGTATTTGTCCATGTGCTTTTTTGATAATGTTCTTTCTGCAAATATCATATTTTTATAGACATGATAATCAGTGACAATCGGCCGCTGTTGATTCACATAGTTTTCTTGAATAGATTCTAACTGTTTGAACCGATTGCATAAAAAGAACATCTCAAGCTGAAAGCTCCATTGTTCCATATCTTCATAAAATTTATCTAAGAATGGATTTTCTTCTACAATCTCTTTTACTAAAGGAAATTGAAATTCCTTCGCAAGCATTGTAGCCAAAGTTGTTTTCCCGGCTCCAATTGGGCCTTCCACTGCAATAAAAGGGGCAGGATACATAGGCGTTCTCCTCTATCTATAAAGTTGTCAAACCAATGTATATTGTACCATACCCCTTCTGAGAGATAGAGTGAATGGGTTACGATGTCGTTCTTTTTTCAATATTAAATTGATCTGATAATAAGAGCCAATTTTGTGGGAAGGATAGACCTAATTTCCAATAAGCAATTCCATTCAAGTTTAGCTCTTTGATGAGGTTGAACTTTGCTTGAATAGATCTAGCGTCTTCGAACCATACCTCATGTTCTTTATTATTGGCATCTGTATAACGAAAATAAGGTGCTTGTGCTGTTTCGTCGTATAGAATGGAGGCATTATTATTTCTAGCAATTGCAATCGCTTGTTGAGGACTGACAGCTTTAGCAATTGGGCCGCCTTGGACGTAAGGAAGCGTCCAATCATAGCCATATAAATTTTGTCCCATAACAATTTTATTGGCTGGCATGACGGTCAGTGCATATTCAATGACTTGGCGGACAGGTCCAATGGGAGAGACTGCTTGAGCAGGGCCGCCGCTGTATCCCCATTCATAGGTCATTAACACAACATGATCGACGATCTTCCCAATGGCTTCATAGTCATGAGCTTCATACCATTTTCCCTTTTGCTGACTACTTGTTTTAGGGGCAAGTGCAACAGATATTGTCCATCCTTCTTGATGGAAGCGGGTTGTTGCCTCTCTTAAAAATTGAATGTATGCATCTTTATCAGCGGGACGTAAATATTCAAAATCAAAATGGATTTCTTTTAATTGATACTTTTTAGCAACCCGAACAATTTCATTTAAAAATGTGGCTTTGACAGATTGGTTATTCAAAAGAATTCGCCCAAGTTCATCACTGAATTTATCATTCTCTAGGTTTGTCACCACCATCGATAAAACGGTTCTGCTCTGAGAGGCTATTTGAGGTAGCTGATCTAACGGTGGTTCTTTTAGTGTTCCGTCTCTTTGCGCTTGGAAACTAAAGGCGCCTAAATGGGTTAAATATGGAGAGGCCTCTCTAGCTGCTTGTTTTAAGTTTTCACTGACTTGATTTCCCCTTGGTTCAATGTAAGCATTCGAATTAATGTTCCTTTTCGGTCTTTGAGGAATATAGAGCAAGAAGCGAATAGGAAGTATCGCTTCAGGCCGAATTCTATTCACACGTGCCAATTCTTCCACTGAAATTCCAAATCGTCTTCCAATTTGATAAAGTGTGTCATTTTGTTTGACCTCATAAAATTGTCCTCTAATTGGAATGACAATTGTTTGTCCAATGACGAGTTGATTTGGTGTTTCAATATCGTTGGTACGGATAATTTCATTGACTGTTGTTTTAAAGCGCATGGCAATTTCGTTTAAAGTATCTCCTCTTTTGACAACATAAATTTGAATAGTCAACGCCCCCTTTGTTATTGCTAACAATTTATGAGGGTTATGGATAAATCATGTTTGATTTTCATTCGTTATCTTTTTAGCAGTGGTGATTTTTGCTAGTAGAACGTTCTCCATCATTGTTAAAGCATATTCGTTATCTCTGTCGTCATTTGATGCGATACAATCTTTAGGTACAATTAGATTGTATTCTCGCATGTATGCGTCATTTGCAGTGAACAGAACGCAAATGTTTCCTGCAATTCCAGTTAAAATGATGTCTTGTACACCTAATTCATTTAAGAGTGTCTCTAGTGCAGTTCCATAGAAGGCAGAATGCTTCGGTTTAATTAAGAAGTAATCATCTTTAGATGGTGCCATTTTCTCTAAAATAGGGTTGCTTCTTTCGTTTTTGCATGTCTCCATCACAGCTTGAATATCAGCCTTCCAGAGACCGTAGTGGTCGTTGATGTAGATGATTGGCCAATTTTCCTTGAAAGCATGATCTTTAAGAGCTAAAATCTTATTGGTCATTTGCTCTGTTTTATTAGCGAGCACATGTCCCATTTCAAAATCAAAATTATTAATCATGTCGATAATAAGCAGTGCCTTTTGGTGCTTTGACAAAGTAAGACCCCCTTTAAAAGATTGTGCTAATATGTTAACCTCAATATCCTTTTAAAAAACATGAAAAGAGAGCCGTGCTATGACGAGAGATGAACAGTTTATGCAAGAAGCTATTTCTGAAGCCTTAAAAGCAGAACAAATAGGAGAAGTACCAATCGGTGCCATCATCGTTGTTGATGACCATATTGTGAGCCGCGCTCATAATTTAAGGGAAACAGAGCAGCGTTCAATTGCACATGCAGAATTACTTGCTATTGATGAAGCATGTAAAACGACTGGAAGCTGGCGTTTAGAAGATGCTGTACTTTATGTGACGCTTGAACCATGCCCTATGTGTGCGGGAGCGATTGTCCTTTCTAGAGTGAAAAAGGTCGTTTTCGGTGCATACGATCCAAAAGGTGGATGTGCAGGTACTTTAATGAATTTACTGGATGATGAACGGTTCAATCATCAGTCTGAAGTCATTGGTGGTGTACTTGAAAATGAGTGCGGTGAGCTGTTAAGTCAGTTCTTCCGAAATCTCCGTCAGCGAAAGAAACAAGCCAAAAGTAAATGAATGGATGTCGTTTGCAATTTAGGTTATAAGAAGGTATACTTATGTCTGCGTCACTAACAATTTAATATTCATTTTGCCGTGCTAAGCGGGGAGGTAGCGGTGCCCTGTACTCGCAATCCGCTCTAGCGAGGCCGAATCCCTTCTCAAGGTTCGTTTACTTCAAGGTCTGCCTTAAATAAGTGGTGTTGACGTTTGGGTCCTGCGCAATGGGAATTCATGAACCATGTCAGGTCCGGAAGGAAGCAGCATTAAGTGAAACCTCTCATGTGCCGCAGGGTTGCCTGAGCCGAGCTAACTGTTTAAGTAACGCTTGGGGTAGCGAATCGACAGAAGGTGCACGGTAAATCAATATTAAATGTAACTCATCTAGTTAATCTAGGTGAGTTTTTTGTTGCTGTTTAAAGAATAGCTCAGCTGCTTTGTATATACAAATAGCCAAAAAATCTTTTTAGAGTCTTTTGTTTTTTCATTAATCATGATGAGAACTAATGTTCTTTATGGTGTGGCAGGTCAATTCGAAAATCTAGAAAACACGTTTTTAATTCATAGAAAGTAGAAAATCTATAGTTGAATTCATCATTTTCGCTTATTAGAAAATAAAGGTGTGCTTTTGAATTGATCGGTGCATCATGTATAATGAAAATGATGATAAATGGAGGAGGGCGTATTTGTGAGTTATCAAGCTTTGTATCGAGTGTTCAGACCTCAAGTTTTTGAGGATGTTGTTGGACAAGAACACATCACAAAAACGTTGCAAAATGCCCTTTTGCAGAAGAAGTTTTCTCATGCTTACTTATTTTCAGGTCCTAGAGGAACAGGTAAAACAAGTGCTGCTAAAATCTTTGCGAAGGCAGTGAACTGTGAAAAATCACCTGTGAGTGAACCTTGTAATGAATGTGATGCCTGTAAAGGGATCACAAATGGCTCGATTTCAGATGTGATTGAAATAGATGCTGCCTCAAACAACGGGGTAGATGAAATCCGTGATATACGTGATAAAGTGAAATTTGCTCCTTCGGCGGTTACATATAAGGTTTATATTATAGATGAAGTACATATGCTCTCTATCGGGGCATTTAATGCTCTCCTTAAAACGTTAGAGGAGCCGCCTGCTCATTGTATCTTTATTTTGGCTACCACAGAGCCTCATAAGATTCCTCTTACCATCATATCCCGTTGTCAGAGATTTGATTTTAAACGAATTACGACAAAAGATATTGTTGGAAGAATGAAGAAAATTGTAGATGCAGAAAGCCTAAATGTACAAGAGGGCTCGCTCGAGATTATCGCTAGTGCAGCTGATGGCGGTATGCGTGATGCACTAAGCCTCTTAGATCAAGCGATCTCATTTAGTGGTGAGCAGCTGACAATTGATGATGCGCTGCTCATTACAGGAGCTGTTTCTCAGCATTTCATTAGTCAGCTAGCCGAAGCAATTTTTGATCAAAATATTGCCGTGGCGTTAGATACCTTAAATGAATTACTTCAGCAGGGGAAAGATGCTGCTAAATTAATAGAGGACATGATCTTTTACTTTAGAGATATGCTGCTTTATAAAACAGCACCAGATCTTGAGGGGGTCCTTGAAAAGGTAAAGGTCGATGAAAATTTCGTGACGCTTTCGGATCGTGTGACACCTCAATTTCTATATGAAACAATTGAAGTGCTGAATAAAAGCCACCAAGAAATGAAATGGACGAATCATCCAAGGATTTTCTTTGAGGTAGCTGTTGTCAAGCTATGTCAGTCTACAACTGGAATAACACAAGCTCATGCTAACGCTGATTTAACGGCGCTAACGGAGAAAATAGACAGGTTGGAACAGGAGCTATCTAGGATAAGAGCTGAGGGTGTGCCAATGTCTCATTCTCATAATCCTCAAGAAAAAAAGGAAGCACCTCGACCACAAACGAGTAACAAAAATGGATACCGTGCACCTGTCGGCCGAATTCATGAGATTCTAAAAGAAGCAAAACGTCCAGAGCTAGAAAAAATTAAAGGCAAGTGGGGAGAACTCCTTGCCCATTTGAAACAGCAGAATAAGGTGTCTCATGCTGCGCTATTAACGGATAGTGAACCAGTTGCTGCTGCTTCTCATGCCTTTGTTTTAAAATTCAAGTTTGAAATTCACTGTAAAATGGTAGCTGAAGATAAAAGTGGTGTTCGAACCAACCTTGAGCAGCTATTAGAGTCTATGTTGGGAAAAAGAGTGGAATTAGTTGGCGTTCCTGACGCTCAATGGGGTAAAATAAGAGAAGAATTTTTGAGAGATCATCAGCCGGATGAACAAGCAGATGGTCAAGGAACTTCTACTGAAGAGGATCCATTGATTGCGGAAGCAAAGAAGTTAGTAGGAACCGATTTAATTGAAATTAAAGATTAATAAAAATGAAAGAGAGTGATGTTCATATGCGCGGTGGAATGGGAAATATGCAAAAAATGATGAAACAAATGCAAAAAATGCAAAAGGATATGGCTAAGGCTCAAGAAGAGCTTGCAGAAAAAGTCCTTGAAGGTACAGCAGGTGGCGGTATGGTCACTGTAAAAGTAAATGGACAAAAAGAAGTCGTTGATGTAGCAATCAATGAAGAAGTTGTTGATCCAGAAGATATCGATATGCTTCAAGATCTTGTACTTGCAGCAACAAACGACGCATTGAAAAAAGTCGATGAGTTAACAAATGAAACAATGGGTCAATTCACAAAAGGAATGAACATGCCAGGTTTATTCTAGGAGGAATAACTGAAGATGCAATATCCTGAACCAATATCAAAGCTGATTGACAGCTTTATGAAATTGCCAGGAATCGGACCGAAAACTGCGGTCCGTCTGGCTTTTTTTGTTCTTAGTATGCAGGAAGATGTCGTACTAGATTTCGCGAAGGCGCTTGTGAATGCAAAGCGTAATTTAACTTATTGTTCGGTATGCGGCCATATCACAGATCAAGATCCTTGCTATATTTGTGAGGATACAAGAAGAGATCAATCTGTTATCTGTGTAGTGCAAGATCCAAAAGATGTGATCGCAATGGAAAAGATGAAAGAATACAACGGCTTATACCATGTGCTTCATGGTGCCATTTCGCCGATGGACGGAATTGGCCCAGAGGATATTAAAATTCCTGACCTGTTAAAAAGATTGCAAGACGATCAAGTGACAGAGGTGATCCTTGCAACCAATCCAAACATTGAAGGAGAGGCTACAGCCATGTATATCTCTAGATTGTTGAAACCATCAGGAATTAAACTCTCACGCATTGCTCACGGACTTCCAGTAGGTGGGGACTTAGAGTATGCGGATGAAGTTACACTGTCTAAAGCTCTAGAGGGCAGACGTGAGATGTAGGAAGGAGAAGTACGGTACATGGGTTTTCTTCGCAGAAAATCAATTCGAAAAGAATTCGATGAGAAATTAATTCAACAGCTTTTTAAGCAAAAGGAAGAATGGAACAGACAAAAAAAGCTTGTCGCAAATAGCGTTGAGCCTTCACCGGACATTCTATTCGAATTAAAGCTTGCTCAAGCGAAGTACTTTTTCTATCTAAGAGAAGCGAAAAAGAGGAATTTACGTTTAAACAACTGGAGATAGCAGGTCTATTTTACATAGTCCTCTCATATGCTTGTACTATTCATATGAAGAGGAGATGAGAGGATTATGGAACCTGTTATTGTGATCGGGTCAATTTTGCTAGCTGTACTATTGTTGTTTATGTCAGGTGTTCAAGCGAACCCCTTTAAGTGGTTAGGGCTGATCGGAGTAAAGTTTGTGGCAGGTGCTCTTTTTTTATTTTGCCTTAATCTATTTGGGGAGAGTCTAGGATTACATGTCTCTATTAATCCTGTAACGAGTGGAATCAGTGGTTTATTGGGCATCCCAGGCGTAGCAGCTTTAGTCGTAATTGAAAAATTTATTATTTAATGAGAAATATTGTTGACTTTGATCCTGTATGGTGGTAAATTAATATACGTCGCTGATGACGAAGAAACGAAAAAACATTATGACAAAAAGTTGTTGACATTAACAATTTGAATATGGTATGATGTTCTAGTCGCTTCTGAAGCGGTAAACAAGTTCTTTGAAAACTAAACAAGACAAAACGTACCTGTTAATTCGAGTTTTTATAAAAAATCCTATGATACATCATAGGTAGTCAGTCAAACGCTGACGAAAAACAAAACTTCGGTTTTGTACTTTTTCGGAGAGTTTGATCCTGGCTCAGGACGAACGCTGGCGGCGTGCCTAATACATGCAAGTCGAGCGGACAGA
>NZ_PVQL01000008.1:0-3070 GCF_002998085.1 Bacillus sp. NMCN1
AATGTTCTCTCAAAACTAGATAACAATGTTCAAGCTTCACATTAGAATATAGGTTAAGTCCTCGATCTATTAGTATCTGTCAGCTCCACGTGTCACCACGCTTCCACCTCAGACCTATCAACCTGATCATCTTTCAGGGATCTTACTTCCTTGCGGAATGGGAAATCTCATCTTGAGGGGGGCTTCATGCTTAGATGCTTTCAGCACTTATCCCGTCCGCACATAGCTACCCAGCGATGCCCTTGGCAGAACAACTGGTACACCAGCGGTGCGTCCATCCCGGTCCTCTCGTACTAAGGACAGCTCCTCTCAAATTTCCTGCGCCCGCGACGGATAGGGACCGAACTGTCTCACGACGTTCTGAACCCAGCTCGCGTACCGCTTTAATGGGCGAACAGCCCAACCCTTGGGACCGACTACAGCCCCAGGATGCGATGAGCCGACATCGAGGTGCCAAACCTCCCCGTCGATGTGGACTCTTGGGGGAGATAAGCCTGTTATCCCCGGGGTAGCTTTTATCCGTTGAGCGATGGCCCTTCCATGCGGAACCACCGGATCACTAAGCCCGACTTTCGTCCCTGCTCGACTTGTAGGTCTCGCAGTCAAGCTCCCTTGTGCCTTTACACTCTGCGAATGATTTCCAACCATTCTGAGGGAACCTTTGGGCGCCTCCGTTACATTTTAGGAGGCGACCGCCCCAGTCAAACTGCCCACCTGACACTGTCTCCCTGCCCGATAAGGGCAGCGGGTTAGAAGGTCAATACAGCCAGGGTAGTATCCCACCGATGCCTCCACCGAAGCTAGCGCTCCGGTTTCCAAGGCTCCTACCTATCCTGTACAAGCTGTACCAACATTCAATATCAGGCTGCAGTAAAGCTCCACGGGGTCTTTCCGTCCTGTCGCGGGTAACCTGCATCTTCACAGGTACTATAATTTCACCGAGTCTCTCGTTGAGACAGTGCCCAGATCGTTGCGCCTTTCGTGCGGGTCGGAACTTACCCGACAAGGAATTTCGCTACCTTAGGACCGTTATAGTTACGGCCGCCGTTTACTGGGGCTTCAATTCGCACCTTCGCTTACGCTAAGCGCTCCTCTTAACCTTCCAGCACCGGGCAGGCGTCAGCCCCTATACTTCGCCTTACGGCTTCGCAGAGACCTGTGTTTTTGCTAAACAGTCGCCTGGGCCTATTCACTGCGGCTTCTCGGGGCTTTAACACCCTAAGAAGCACCCCTTCTCCCGAAGTTACGGGGTCATTTTGCCGAGTTCCTTAACGAGAGTTCTCTCGATCACCTTAGGATTCTCTCCTCGCCTACCTGTGTCGGTTTGCGGTACGGGCACCTCTCACCTCGCTAGAGGCTTTTCTTGGCAGTGTGGAATCAGGAACTTCGCTACTAAATTTCGCTCGCCATCACAGCTCAGCCTTTACGGGAAACGGATTTGCCTATTTCCCAGCCTAACTGCTTGGACGCGGATATCCAATACCGCGCTTACCCTATCCTCCTGCGTCCCCCCATTGCTCAAATGGTGAGGAGGTGGTACAGGAATATCAACCTGTTGTCCATCGCCTACGCCTTTCGGCCTCGGCTTAGGTCCCGACTAACCCTGAGCGGACGAGCCTTCCTCAGGAAACCTTAGGCATTCGGTGGACGGGATTCTCACCCGTCTTTCGCTACTCATACCGGCATTCTCACTTCTAAGCGCTCCACCAGTCCTTCCGGTCTGCAGCCCTTAGAACGCTCTCCTACCACTGTTCGTTAGAACAGTCCGCAGCTTCGGTGATACGTTTAGCCCCGGTACATTTTCGGCGCAGAGTCACTCGACCAGTGAGCTATTACGCACTCTTTAAATGGTGGCTGCTTCTAAGCCAACATCCTGGTTGTCTAAGCAACTCCACATCCTTTTCCACTTAACGTATACTTTGGGACCTTAGCTGGCGGTCTGGGCTGTTTCCCTTTCGACTACGGATCTTATCACTCGCAGTCTGACTCCCAAGGATAAGTCATCGGCATTCGGAGTTTGACTGAATTCGGTAACCCGGTAGGGGCCCCTAGTCCAATCAGTGCTCTACCTCCGAGACTCTTACCTTGAGGCTAGCCCTAAAGCTATTTCGGAGAGAACCAGCTATCTCCAGGTTCGATTGGCATTTCACCCCTACCCACACCTCATCCCCGCACTTTTCAACGTGCGTGGGTTCGGGCCTCCATTCAGTGTTACCTGAACTTCACCCTGGACATGGGTAGATCACCTGGTTTCGGGTCTACGACCACGTACTCATGCGCCCTATTCAGACTCGCTTTCGCTGCGGCTCCGCATCTTCTGCTTAACCTTGCACGGGATCGTAACTCGCCGGTTCATTCTACAAAAGGCACGCCATCACCCATTAACGGGCTCTGACTACTTGTAGGCACACGGTTTCAGGATCTATTTCACTCCCCTTCCGGGGTGCTTTTCACCTTTCCCTCACGGTACTGGTTCACTATCGGTCACTAGGGAGTATTTAGCCTTGGGAGATGGTCCTCCCGGATTCCGACGGAATTTCACGTGTTCCGCCGTACTCAGGATCCACTCTGGAGAGAACGACATTTCAGTTACAGGGCTGTTACCTTCTTTGGCGGGCCTTTCCAGACCTCTTCGCTTATATCATTCCTTTGTAACTCCGTATAGAGTGTCCTACAACCCCAAGAGGCAAGCCTCTTGGTTTGGGCTGTTCCCGTTTCGCTCGCCGCTACTCAGGGAATCGCATTTGCTTTCTCTTCCTCCGGGTACTTAGATGTTTCAGTTCCCCGGGTATGCCTTCTCATACTCTATGTATTCAAGTATGGATACTACTCCATTACGAGCAGTGGGTTTCCCCATTCGGAAATCTCCGGATCAAAGCTTGCTTACAGCTCCCCGAAGCATATCGGTGTTCGTCCCGTCCTTCATCGGCTCCTAGTGCCAAGGCATCCACCGTGCGCCCTTTCTAACTTAACCATTTCTTACTTTAGAAAGAATCACTATGTGTGATGAACTTTGCATTGCATTCAATGTGAATGTATTACTTATTGTTATCTAGTTTTCAAAGAACAA
>NZ_PVQL01000009.1:0-1024 GCF_002998085.1 Bacillus sp. NMCN1
AGTTGAGCTACACCGGCTTTATCTATCCTAACATTATGTAAGAATAAATATGGTGGAGGATGACGGGCTCGAACCGCCGACCCTCTGCTTGTAAGGCAGATGCTCTCCCAGCTGAGCTAATCCTCCATATTGTGTTGTCATTTCGAATGTCTCTCGATCCGACAAATAGTATTATATAACGATAAGATATTGTTTGTAAAGACTTTTTTAAAATAATTTTTGAATTTATTTTAACGTTGTTTTTTTCATCTTTTCGTTAAGGCACCTAAAGAATTCTACCACTTGTCTCATCATTTTAAAAGTCTTTTTTTCATCTTTTTATGTTTTTTTGTTAAAAAGGTCTCTAATAAAGCTTTATTGATGTGAAATTACCCTTTTCAAGCTTTTTATATGCTTATTTTATTCAATATATCTTCTCATACAAATTATCTAAAGAAGGAATTCATTTATTATTTTATTTTTCTGAGAAATCATTTTCATGTAAAAATATCCGTAAATGATGCTGTTCTTTACTATCTTCAATATCAAAGTGTTACTAAGGGTAACAAGCTAGTTGTTGATTCTTTCTGTTCTTCCTTAGAGCGAAAAATTCAACTGTAGGTGTTCTATGTTCTTTGGCGATACTCAGTCATCTAGTGTGTCTCTAAACAGCCATCTATATCTGGCTGCCAAAGAAAATTCTTATTATCTGCTTTCTATGCTTTTGATCTGCATCCTAAACGAATTGAACAGCTGACCCACATAACAGCTGCGTAGTGAAAGTAAGACGGACGGAAAGATTAACTTATCGATGAGGCATTTACTAAATCATCACTTCTCACTTTACAAAGTGATTTAATAGAAGTAATTTTTTCAAAAACACAAAAAAGACCAGTTCCGAATGGAACTGATCCTTAGAAAAGCTTGGCGGCGTCCTACTCTCACAGGGGGAGACCCCCAACTACCATCGGCGCTGAAGAGCTTAACTTCCGTGTTCGGTATGGGAACGGGTGTGACCTCTTCGCTATCGCCACCAAACCTGATG